>NZ_JAFFQE010000002.1:0-600000 GCF_016919005.1 Desulfopila inferna | reverse complement strand
ATGCCCCATATCCAGATCTGTTTCGGCGCCGTCGTCAGTAACAAAAACCTCTCCGTGCTGAAAAGGATTCATGGTTCCCGGATCAACATTGATATAGGGATCCAGTTTTTGAAAAGTCACAGTGAGACCGCGGCTTTCAAGAAGAGCGCCGATAGCTGCCGCCGCCAGTCCTTTGCCCAGTGAAGAGAGAACCCCTCCGGTGACAAATATAAACTTCGTACGTTGGGTGTGTTTTGATGTATTCATGCAGGCCACTATAGTAATGGAGGTGAGATTTTGAAACAGAAAATTTGGAATTTTCTGATCCCCAGTTCCTTCTTTGAAATGAAAATCAGAGACTGAGTGTAGACCATAATGGCTGGAAAATCTCCAACTATCTTGTGTCAATCCGGGAATCCAATTTCGAAATCTGCGCAATCTGTTATGAATCCAAGCGTTTCGATGAATATACCTGCAGTTATATAACCGATATCACAATGGTTGTTTTTGAAAGTAAGCGGGAGGTGAAGTAACGGACTCTGACGAATCAGGGGAGTTAAACCTTTGCTTCAAAAATACCGATTGGGAAAGGGCACTATCTTGTAAGGCTGGCGCTAAATGCCTACTATTTATTTATTGGATCAATGAACTGCAGGAATTATCTGGCTGGATCTTGAATTTAATTCAACGGGGGAGGGAGCGGTGATGAGCGAGGTTGAGGAAGCGCAAAAGAAAACAGAAATTGCTATATTTGCCGGCGGCTGTTTTTGGTGCATGGTGCCCCCCTTTTCCGATCGGGATGGTGTGATTGAGGCAGTGGCCGGCTACTCGGGTGGAACAACCAAAGATCCCGATTATCAGGCAGTGGCTCATGGTCAGACGGACCACTATGAATCTGTCAGGGTCACCTATGATCGGGAGAAGATCAGCTTTGCGGAACTTCTTGAGATATTCTGGCGTCAGATTGACCCGACCGATGACGGCGGGCAGTTTGCCGATCGGGGCAATCATTACCGAACCGCAATATTTTATACAACCGAGGAACAAAGGAGAGTTGCCGAGCGCTCAAAAACAAACCTGCAGGAGTCCCGCCTTTTTTCACAACCGATTGCAACAATGATACTTCCGGCGACAGCTTTTTATCCCGCAGAGGAATACCATCAGAACTATCATCTCAAGAATGTCCTGCATTATTCCTCCTATAAAAAGGGTTCGGGAAGAGAAGCCTTTATCGAAAAGGTCTGGAAAGAAAAAGACTTGCCTGGGGCAGCCGGCAAATATGAAAAACCACCGGATGAGGAACTTTGCAGAAAGCTCACTCCGTTGCAGTACGAAGTTACCCGGAAAAACGCCACCGAGCCGCCTTTCAATAACAGTTACTGGGATAATGAGGAAAGTGGAATTTATGTGGATATCGTTTCCGGTGAACCGCTTTTCAGCTCAGAGGACAAATATGAATCCGGGACCGGGTGGCCAAGTTTTATCAGACCGCTGGTCCCAGATAATATAGTCGAAAGGGTGGACCGGGAGTTGTTCACCGAAAGAATTGAAGTCCGCAGCAGGCACGGTAATTCACATCTCGGCCATGTCTTTCCGGATGGTCCCGAACCTACCGGTCTGCGATATTGTCTCAATTCCGCAGCATTGCGTTTTATCCCCGCCGAAGATCTGGAGAAAGAGGGATACGCTGAATTCGCGGATCACTTTTCGAAATAACTCACTCAGGGAACCGTCATCTCGGTGCAACAGGATATGCTGCCATGGTAATGGTTAATTGGCGGTCGGGATTGCCACCTTCTCCGGCGTCAGTGGCTTGGTGATGATCTTTTGTATTCCCACTGCGGCGCATCTCTTCTGCAGATTTTCATCTACATGTCCGGCAGTGGCGAGTATCTGGCTGAATTTTCCGGTCATTCTTTTTTTTCTGTCCACCCGTTCGGCGATGGCTGCCAGGTTGCTCTCCGCCATAAAAAAATCGACGATGATGAGGTCAAAACTGAAGTTTTCGCACTCCCACAGACATTGGTCGATATTTTCTGCAAGGGTTACCCGCCAGCCGGCTTCGGTGAAAATACGGCCTGCCTGTTTCAGGCTTGAGAGGTGATCGTCAGCTATCAGCACCCGGCGGAGCAGATGCCGTTCAATGGTGGCATACAGCTCGGTTGTATTAATAGGTTTGGTCACGTAATCATCCATGCCGGCGGCCAGGCACTTTTCCCGGTCGCCCTTTATTGCATGGGCGGTCATGGCGATAATCGGTGTATGCCGTCCACTCTTTGCCTGTCGCCGCCGGATTGCCGCGGTGGCCTTGTAGCCATCCATTTCAGGCATCTGAATGTCCATAAGAATCAAATTGTATTCTGTTCTTGCCGACTCCTCAACGGCTTCAACACCGGTATTTACCGCGGTGGCCTTGAGTCCGGCCTTTTTCAGGATGGCCAGCGCAAGCGTTCTGTTGATGTGATCATCCTCGGCCAGCAGAATTCTGATGCCGCTGAATATTTCCGTACGGCTGAGTTTGCTGCCAATGATAAGCCCCTGCCCTTTTTCCTGCTCCCGATGTATGTTCTCGGGCAGAGTAAAAACGGCAGTAAACCAGAACAGTGATCCTTTGCTCTCTTCACTTTCCAGGCCAATTTCACCTCCCATCAGGCGGCAGAGCTGGGAAGAGATGGTCAACCCCAAACCTGTCCCTCCATATTGCCGTGTCGTCGAGGTGTCGGCCTGAGAGAAAGAATCAAAAATGGCCCTCTGTTTTTCCTGCGGCACCCCAATGCCGGTATCCCTGACGCTGAAACAGAGGAGAGTCCGAGTAGCTGAGACCATTTTTTTCTCACCTGCCCGGATCAGGACGGATCCGTTTGCAGAAAACTTGATGGCGTTGTTGGTCAGATTAATAAGGATCTGCATAAGCCGGGTGGGATCACCTATAACACGGTCGGGAACGTTGTCGGCAACCTCAGCAGAGAGAGTGACCTTGTTGTTACGGGCCTTGATCGACATCAGAGAAACGAGCTCATTCAGTTTATCCCGGAGCGAAAACTCCAGCTCTTCAAGCTCCAGGCGTCCGGCCTCGATTTTGGAAAAGTCAAGAATGTTATTGATAATATCGAGAAGACGGTCGGCCGAAGAGCGGACCATCTCGAGATAATTGCGCTGTTCCGGCTGCAGGTGGCTGTCGAGGACGATATTGGTCATTCCCATGATACCGTTCATTGGCGTTCGTATCTCATGGCTCATGTTGGCGAGGAAATTGCTTTTGGCGCGGTTGGCCTGTTCAGCTTCGGTTTTGGCGGCAATCAGTTTGCGTTGATCTTCAAGTTTGTCGGTAATGTTGCGGAGTATGGTAAGGTAAACCGTCGCTCCGTCACGACTGATTGTGGCATTGGTGGTCAGGGTGAGGTCGATGATTGCTCCGGTTTTCGTTTGCTGCTTACTCTGATAGTCGATGATGGAACCCTGCTCCTGGAGAAGCTTGAGCCAGTCCCTTCTTTCCTCCTGGTCGATCCAGAAATCTTTGGGGTCGGTGGCCTTCAATTCTTCTTTGGTGCACTCCATCATCGATAAAAAAGCCTGATTTGCCTCCAGGAATCGACCGTCCGCCGAAACGATGCTAATGGCATCCCTGGACTGCTCAAACAGCATCCTGTATTGGAGCTCCTGGCGGCTTACCCGTTTAAGTTGCCGTTCTGTTTCCTTTCTCTCCTCGATCTCTTTTTTCATCTCCCTGTTCAGTTTCTTCAGGTAAACATTTTGATCGCGGATTTTGCTTTTGTATCTGACTTCATTGATGTATTGATTAACTTTCAGGAAAAAGAAGAAGGCCGGTATGGTGAAGGCCAGACAGACCAGAGCAATGGTGAAAAATGCGGACTTTCGGGGTAGCAGCGTAATAACGGTCCAGTCGGACAGAGCAATTCCCTGCATTTGTACGCCATATCTTTTTCCTTCAAGGAAAGCTTCACCGTTCTGCACCTGAAAAGGGAGGGGGGTAAGAGGTTGGCCGGCAAACTGACTTGACTCCTTAAGGGCTGTGAGTCTCTGCGGAGACAATGGTTTAATGGCATGAAAGAGCCAGGATTCTTCCGAGGAGGCGAAAACGATGCCGTCGCCTGTGAGAATGGCTGCCGGTCCTTTGTTTGCCGATTTGGATAATATCTTATCGATGCTCTTCAGGCCGCTTTTGATTATGGCTACACCGTGAACCCGCTGTTCCTGGTCTTTGATCGGACTGCTGAAATATATACCCCTCTGATCGGTAGTTACTCCCAGAGCCGGGTAGATAAAATCTCTTCCCTGCATCGATTCTGTGAAATATGGCCGGAATTTATAGTTGTAGCCATAGAGGGTTTCTCCGCTTTCAGAGAAGGAAGAGGCTATTACCGTGCCAGTATGATCCTGAATATATACCAGGCTGGCTCCGAGAATCTCTCTGGTCGAGTTGAGAAGAGCGGTGGCCTGCCGGGTTGCAGATGGATCCGGATTGAGAAAAAGTTCAAGTATCGCTTGCTGTCCGGTGAGAGCCCGGCTGCTTTCGCTGAAGTTTGTCTCCAGGTGTCTGTTTATGTCCTCGCGCAGACTGGAAGTAAGCTGTCTTTGTTCCCGCAAGGCCTGCTGGTGCCCAACGCGGAGGGTGATTAAAATGGTGAGGAGTACAACGCCGAATGTCGTAAGAGTGAAGAGCAGAATATTCTTGGGGGAAAAAAGAGACAACAGATCTCTTTTATTGATCTTCGACATATATACAGGCATACCTGGAATTTAAGTAGGTGGTTAAATACATTTGAAAAACATTGATATATAGTTTAATGCCTTCCTCCTGAAAAACTGCCACAAAAACAAAAAAATAAAAAATTTTAATTTAAATCTGTGAATTCATCTCTATAGCCAAGACACCTTGGAGCGTACCTCTGAGAGTCTGTCATAAAAACCAGAAAACGGAAAGCATATTTAAAGGCCGGTAATTTTAATTACCCTCAAGGTGCTTATCCAGCTCAGTTAGGTTTAATTTTACATTTATCTCTTTGTATTTCAATTCATTTATTGTGATCTGATAAAAAGTCATTAAATATGCCGAGATGGGCTCTGTGACGTACGGACATAAACCCCGACATCGATAAAGTTTGATATACCAGGCGTAGTAATAAGACCTGATGTGACGGTCATGTGGTAGCGTTTACGTGTGTTGTTCTTTTTCGAATCCATTACCGGCCGTTGAGGATCTGTTCGATGGTTGTGCGACCCAACCGCGTCTCAAAGATGGTGCGCAGGAGCTGGTCCAACCCGGCCTTTTCCGCCGGAGGAAGAATAAATCCGGGCAGCGGGAGGGCTCGGTGCACCTGGGTGCGGGCGTGCTGCAGCAGTTCCTGATTGTCCAATGGTTCAAAGCTGCCAGCATACTCCGGCGAATTCACCAGAATGACAAGGACATCGACCATATTACCCCAATGGTCAAACTGTCCGAGATGTTCGATGAGCTGCATCATCGCCATGGATCCGTACAGATGGACATCGGGGATAGTCGCGGCACCACTGCTGCCACAGAGGATTGTTGAAAAAAAACATCGGCAGCTGAAGGGCCGTACCGGGTAGATACTGCATCTGCCTCCTTCCAGGAAAGGGCAGCTCTCTGAAGATTTCGCCTGGTTTTCGCTGTTCTGACGATTATGCAGAATATCTTCGACGTATTCGTTTGTAGTCTGCAGGGCCGGATCTGCCGGATGAAGGCCGTCGAATAATCGCACCAGCCATTCTCTGCCTTTCATTTCGCGACAGTAGTTGAGGATTTGCCTGCCCTCAAGAGCGGTGATAGTGACATTGCGGGTACAGCATGAGGCACAACCCGGAGCACAGCAAAATTGTTCGGATGGAGACCATTCGGCAAAGACCGCATAAATTGTATCAAGAATCGTAACTTTCATTGGCGGATGATCCGGCAGAAAGGAGGCCCAGTCCTAGGGAATGACATAGAAAAAAACAGCAAAGAAATGAAGAACACTGCCGCCCAGCACAAAGAGATGCCAGATCGCATGATTGAAGACGAGTGCATTCCAGATATAAAAAACCACTCCCAGGGTGTAACAGAGGCCGCCTCCGGCAACAAGTGCTATGCCGCCCGGGGCAATACCGAGGAAAAGGGGCTTGATAGCTACAATGATAAGCCAACCCATGGCGATATATAAACTGAGAGAAAGCTTTTCAAATCTCTGACCGGTGACTGTTTCCAGAATAATTCCCGCAACGGCGAGGCCCCATACTATGCCAAAGAGTGTCCAGCCCCAGCTGCCATGCAGGGTCACCAAGGTGAATGGAGTGTATGTTCCTGCAATTAATATAAATATTGATGAATGATCAAGTGCCCTGAAGAGCTTTTTCATCTTTGCTGTTTTCACCAGATGATAAAAAGTCGACATGGAATAGAGGAGGACCAGGCTTGCCCCAAATATGGAACTACTGACAATATGGTAGCCATTACCATTGAGAACGGAGAAGACTACCAGGAAAATGAGTCCCTTAATGGAGAGAAGGACACCCAGCGCATGTGTAGCCGCATTGGCGAGCTCTTCCCTGGCACTGTACATTGGAGGTGAAACAACCATCTGCCGTTCCTTTACAAAATTATTAATCCGATGAGTTTTTTTCGGTATTGTCGGGTGTTGAGGGGGATGGCTCGTCAACAGAAGCCGATTCAGGTTCGGCTCCGCAATATATACCGGTGCCCAGACATTCGGGGCATTCATCCCAGGTTATGATAAACCTGCTTACTCCACCAAAGTAGCCGACCTGGCCAGAACCCCCGCATATATCGCATACCTTTTTCATAGCCCTATTGTAATGCATCGACGCCAAAAGCCAAGAAGATGCCCTCTTTTTCTTCGAGCGAAAAGCTGGGAGTTGCCGGACCATCTAATTGTGCAGACATTGTAAAGGAGCAAACGATATGCTATCATTTCAGTGCTTGAATGATGATTCGAATGGCTATGAGAGGCACTTGCAAAAGCACGTCACCTCATTATCCGTACGCTTTTTTCCCCCTCTCATGAGTTGTTCTTTTGCTCTTTCTTATAATTGATAACCTCGTGAAAACCTGAATTTTCGGATGGCTAAGTAAAAAACTTCATATGCTAGGCGCGCAAAATTTCTATTATTTCGGCGTACTAAGGTACGTCGTAATGATAGAAATTTTGTAGCAACGACGCAGATAAGCGAAGACTTCGGATGAAGAGTTTTTACGACGCCATCATAATTGGGAGGTTCCGCATGGAAAGCAGTGAGCATTCTCCGTCGGGGGAAAAAGGTTGGTTTCATCTCGATGTCCATCCTTATGTTTTCTTCATTTCCGCCGGGCTCATTCTCACATTTGTTGCCCTGACCCTGGTTTTTCAGGCCAATGTCGATAATTTTTTCTCTAACCTCCAAGCTCTGATCGGCAAATATGCCGGCTGGTTCTTCGTCTGGACCATGAATATCATTCTGGTCTATGTCATTTCGCTGTTGCTCGGTCGTTTCTCCAGCATAAGACTGGGTGGAGTGGAAGCAGAACCGGAATTTACCACACTTGGCTGGTTTTCCATGCTTTTTTCTGCAGGTATGGGAATTGGTCTTCTTTTTTACGGCGTCGCCGAACCGATGTTTCATTATGTTGCCTCCCCCCTTGTTGAACCCGGCACTGCAGAGGCCGCCAGAATCGGTATGGACCTGACCTTTCTGCACTGGGGGCTGCATCCCTGGGCAGTGTATGCCATTGTTGGTTTATCGCTGGCATTTTTTTCTTTTAACAAAGGATTGCCTTTATCGATCCGCTCGGCGTTTTATCCGTTGCTCAAGGAAAGGATTTACGGTCCCATCGGCAACATGATCGATATTATGGCGACAGTAGCGACTATGTTCGGCGTCGCCACCTCCTTGGGATTGGGAGTTCAGCAGGTTAATGCCGGCCTTAATCACCTCTTTGGGATACCGCAGTCAACTTTTATTCAGGTCCTCTTGATTGTCGGTATTACTTGTATTGCCGCCTGGTCGGTGGTCAGGGGCATCAGTGCCGGCATCAAATTGCTCAGCCAGATTAATGTTTATCTTGCCGCAGGATTGATGCTTTTTGTGCTGCTGCTGGGGCCGACCCTGTTTATCATGAAGGCGCTGATGGAAAATATCGGCTTTTACTTTCAAAATCTTCCCCAGCTGGCTACCTGGAATGAAACCTACGAAGCGACGGACTGGCAGCTGGCCTGGACAATTTTCTATTGGGGCTGGTGGATTTCCTGGTCGCCCTTTGTCGGCATGTTCATTGCCCGTGTCTCCTATGGCCGTACCATCGGTGAGTTTATCAAAGGAGTTCTGTTTGTGCCCACCTTTATTACCTTTGCCTGGATTACCGTTTTCGGCAACAGCGCCATAAACATTGAGATGTTCGGAGCAGGAGATATCGCCCGGGCGGTTCAGGAAAATGTCCCGGTGTCGTTATTCAAGCTGCTTGAGCATTATCCGTTGCAGTCCCTGACCTCAATGCTGGCGATCGTTGTGGTAATCACCTTTTTCGTTACCTCGTCTGACTCCGGTTCGCTGGTGATCGACATCATCACCGCCGGAGGCAATCCCGACCCGCCTGTCCTGCAGCGTCTGTTCTGGGCCGTGATGGAGGGTGTTGTGGCCGCGGTGCTACTTATAGGCGGCGGTCTGGTGGCGCTGCAGACCGCGGCGATCACAACCGGACTGCCCTTTGCCCTCATTTTGCTGGGGATGTGCTATTCCCTGCATAAAGGACTTGCCGAGTATAAGGAGGGTCAGACCTTCGAGCTGTCTATCGGAGACTCAAAAACCAAGGAACTCCGGCACCGTCCTTCGATTAAACTGCCGACTTTCGGACGGCGTCGGTTCTGGTAGCGGAAAAAGAAATTATTTTACGCTCGGGAGGCGATTGATGGATAAGCCCGGAAAATGTTTTCTGTATATCCTTATCCTTACAGCGATATGGACAACAGCAGGGAGAGACGTCGCAGAGGCACGGGAAACGGTGAAACTTGCCTATACCAACTGGTCCTCATCCATTGCCGGCAGCTCTCTGGCACAGGCCGTGCTCCAGGAGGAACTGGGGTATCGGGTGGAGCTGGTAAGGCTGGATGCCGATCAGATGTGGGAGGCGGTGGCAACGGGAAAGGTGGACGCCATGCTTTCCGCCTGGCTGCCCACGACACACCAGCAGTATTATCAACGATACGGAGAGCAACTGGAAGATCTCGGACCGAACCTCAGCGGAGCCCGGATCGGCCTTGTTGTCCCCGATGTCAGTGCCGGACGCCAGGTGGGAGGGCAGGGCTGGCGGGCGCCGTCATACATTGCCGCAGAATCGATCAGCGATCTGCGGGAGTATGCCGAAGAGTTCCGGGGCCGGATAATCGGTATCGATCCCGAGGCCGGAATCATGAAGCGGACATTGAAGGCTCTGGAGGTCTATAATCTCGACTACAGGCTGATAGACGGCAGCGAAATCTCGATGACTGCCGAACTTTCCAACGCCATTCGCCACAAGCGCTGGATTGTGGTAACCGGCTGGACGCCGCACTGGATGTTCGCTCGCTGGAATCTGAAATTCCTCGCTGATCAGCAGGATGTATTCGGTGGAGCCGAGGAAATACATACAATGGTGCGGTCCGGCCTGCGCCAGGATCTCCCCAAAGCGTATGCCTTCCTCGCTCGCTTTTCCTGGACTCCGGAAGAAGCGTCGCAGTTTATGATCTGGAACCAGGCTGATCAGGGACTTTATTCCTACGAAACGGCGCTGCGCTGGATGCGGGTCCATCCGGAGCGGGTTCGGCAGTGGCTCGATGATCAGTAGCCCTCTGGCTGAAAAAAAACAACGTGAACCGAATGCCATCTCAATAACCACAAAGGGTGCTGGAGGAAATATGCTCGAAACGGTTTTTAAGAAGTTTCATAATGGTTGCCTGATGGTGTTTCGCCGTGATACCGACACGGTATTGTTTCTCGGTTCGGCATTTCTGGTCCATTCCGGCGGTTACCTGCTCACAGTCTCCCATATCCTGCCCAGCGAAGGTCAGCTGATGGTGGTGAGTGGTGAAACGATGAGCAATGAATTCACCCCAATCAGCCAGGAGATGGTAGCCTCTATTCCTGTCAGTATAGTGAGACGCAACCGGGAACGAGATGTCGCCCTGCTAAAAATGGAGGTTGAGATTGATATGTCGCTGCCCGATTTTTTCCTCGGCAGTGCGGAAAATATCCCTATAGGCTCCAGTGTAATGGCCATGGGCTATGCCTTTGGCCATCAGTCGCTGCACACCCTTGTCGCCATGAATGCCGTGGTCAGCGCCAGGATGATTTCCCCCAACAACAGCAGACTGCTGCTGTTTGACTCGATGATGCACGATGGGGACCGGGGAGGGCCGCTGGTAGGTGTAAGTGAGGGAGTTGTGGTAGGCATCATAAGCGGTCGCTTTGATCCTCGAGAGGCGGCACGTGATATTACCGACGACAGTCGTACCGTCGAAACCAATACCAATATCTCCTATGCCGTTGCCATAGAATATGGTCTTGAACTGATGGAAGAGGAAGGGCTTCTTGAAACGAGAACGACACTGGGGGAATAATTGCCCTCATGAGAAACGAGGATATTCTGGTTACCTCTGAAACTCAGCATTTTCTGGCCCAGGCCGGGACTGCTCTTTTCATCGGGAATCCATAACCCCATCCAAACTGCAGCCGTTCTGGCTGCAGAGATCCGTGAAAGAAGCAGTCCCGGATTTGAGCTGAGGATCAGGGGTAATCAGGACCCCATTTTTCAATTCGGTCCCGTCAAATTACTCTATTCAGGTGATTTATTCGAATCATCCCGACAAAGAGACTTGCAAAATTGGTGGTACTTGGATAGCCTTGCAGTACGTGTACCATGAAATTGAGTCTAAATTGAAACATTCCCGAGACCCATTGGCGGTATTGCCGGATGTTCACCATTTAGACAGACAGCTGCAAAGAGTCCTTGGGAACGGATGAATCGTTATGAAACAGACGAATGCATTCTGGCAATTTGTCTTTCTGGCCTTAGCTCTGACTCTCTGCTACATCTTTTTTCTTCTCTTTCTGGTCTGGCAGCAACTCGCTGTTGAAGAAACCCTTTTTCTTCGCCGGATAGTCCATCAAAACATTTATTATCTGCTGGCCTTGATCACTGTTGTCCCCGTGGCCTTATGGGTGATCTTCGAAATATGCTATACCAAATTCTACCTGCCGCTTAAAAAAATTCCTGCCGAAACCTCCGTTATCTACAGAACAAACCCGTCTCATCGTCTTCAATTTAACGGAAACCATAATATTAATGAATTATCCGAAGCCATTAACGGCTTTGCAGAGGTTCATGAGAATCTCATCAAACATATTGCCCGGGAAATAGGTGCAGCCAGGAGCGAAACGGAGAAGGAGCGCAATCTACTTGCCTCGATTATGGCGGAGTTGCCGGTAGGGTTGATAATATGCAATATCAACGGCAGGATACTGCTCTTTAATTCGCAGGCTAGGATGGTATTTACCCGAAACAGATCGACGAGAAGGTCGGAATACTTCTTAGGCCTGGGCAGGTCGATTTTCCATATAATCGACAAGTCACTCATCATACACGCGCTAGATGAAATCGAGGAACGGCTGGCCGCTGGCAAAAGTCGGGTTGCTTCCTCCTTTATTACTCAGCTTGAAGAAGATGTCCTGGTCAACGCCGAAACCATTCCGGTCCTCAGCGAGGAGCGACGGATAACCGGGTTTATTTTAAGCCTCCAGGATATTTCCGGCAACATAGAGAGATATGAATCGATAAACCGGAGTCTGTTATCTTTTGGCCGGGATCTGCAGAAAAGCCTTTCCCGAATCGAGGAGTTAGTAACACCGGAAATGCATCACCGGGATGACGACGTCAAGGTGGTGCAGGAGTGTCTTGCGGATCTGGGGAAAAAATTTGATTCCACCTGTGTATCCGTGCTGGACAGGGCCTTTGAGACCATGCCTCTGACCAGGATAGATCTGCAGCGGTTCCTCTTCCTGATTCAAAAGACTGCGGGAGAAAAAAATATCAGGGTAAATATCACCACCACCAGTCAAGGCAAAAGAATTTTGGGCGATACCTTCTCCTTTGCTGCGGCCTTTGTCTATATTGTGGAGAAGCTCAGTGCACTCACCTTTCTGGATGAGTTCGACATGCTGGCCACAGCCCAGGAGAAACAGGTGGTCTTCGAGATCTCCTGGGGCAGCCCTCCGGTAAGCTGCCGGGAAATCGACAACATCATCTCGGAGAAAATTACGCCGCTCACCAACTTAGGCTATGTCCTTAAACAAAACAGAGCCACCCTCGAACCCATTGCCGACAGAGAACAGAAATGTTCGCTGGTGAGAATAACAGCGAAATCGGAACTGGCTTCTCCCTCATATGCCAAACGAGGCCCGGTCATCACCGGCTCCAGGCCTGAATATTATGATTTTAACCTTTTCACCGTAGATGAAGAGAACCGGGATATGCTTGATTCCAACCTCACTTCACTTACCTACAGTGTTATCGATACCGAAACGACCGGGCTTGATCCCGGAGGAGGTGATGAGATCATCTCCATCGGGGCGGTAAGGATCGTCCACAACCGCATTGTCTATCAGGACCAGTTCGAGCAGCTGGTCAACCCCGCACGTGACATTCCTTTTGAATCCTATAAAATTCACGGCATCGAACCGGATATGGTGAAGGACAAGCCAACCATCGAAGACATTCTGCCGGCATTGAAAAGCTATATTGCCGATAGCGTTATCGTCGGACATGATGTTGGTTTCGATTTGAAGATGATAAAGATGAAGGAAAAAAGCAGCGGTGTGGTGTTGGCCAATCCTGTTCTCGATACCCTGTTGCTCTCGGCCATGCTGCATCCGATCCACAAGCAGCACAATATTGAGAACGTGGCCAAAAGACTTGGTGTCAGTATTATCGGCCGCCATACCGCACTTGGTGATGCACTTGCCGCGGCGGAGATATTTCTCAAGCTTCTGCCGATCCTGCAGAGTAAGGGAATTTTCACCTTAAAAGATGCCATTGAAGCATCGAAACGGACATTTTTCCTACGATTACGTTACTGAGACAGCACCTGCCGGAATACTGAATACTAAGTCCATCTCGACAACTTAGAAAAATTTCCATGATGTGAGATGGTTAGATAAAAGTTCCATAAACAGGGCGGAGTGTCTGCGCTTATCGCGACGCCATCAATACAAGAGGTAGTAGATGAGTGAAGAATATTCGTATGCGCCTTTTTCGCTACTTTCCAGAGAGGAATTTGATGCCATCAGCACGCATCTTTCTTATGAGTCCGTGGCCGCCGATACGGTTCTTCTTATCCAGGAGATTACAGTTGTCGATAAATTCCGGGTCATCATCTCAGGTTCTGCCAGGTTTTACTTTGAATTCAATTTTGTCGAGACCCTGAAAAGACATATGCAGAAAGGGGACAGTTTTGGTGGAATCTCCATTCTGCTCAATGAGGGAATAGCAACCAAGACTCTCAGGGTGCTTGAGGACTCAGTATTCCTTACCCTCGATTCCGGTCATTTCCTGACCCTGTGCGAAAAAAACGACCGCTTCACCGAATTCTTTACCACCGCCTTCGGCAAAAGCATGATAAACCGGACCTATGCCGGGATTATCTCCCGCCAGATCAAGGACAAGGAGCTCAATCTACCCTTCTTCAATCAACCGATTTCGGCGATGTACAGGCCGGTCCTGGCAGAATGTCACCGCTATGCCTCTATAAAAACAGCCGCGCAGAAAATGGCCGAGACCAACAGCAGTGCTCTTTTGGTCAGAAGCGACACCGGGATCGAGGGAATCGTAACCGATGCCGATCTTCGTAAAAGGGCAATTGCCATGGGACTGGAGGTATCGGCCCCTGTTGAGAAGATATTGTCGTCGCCGGTAATTTCGATCAGCGATGATTCGCAGGTATATGAGGTATTTCTGGAGATGCTTGAGAAAGATGTACGGCATCTAGTGCTTATCAATCATATCGGAGAGATCACCGGCATTATTACCGAGAAAGATCTCATTACCGCCCAGGCAAACTCAACGTATCTGTTGATAAAAACAGTCAAATCCTCCAAAAATATCGATCAGCTTGAAAACATTCATGCAAGACTGACAAGAATGCTCCTGAATCCTATACAAAATGGTTCCAGCACCGAATATATAACCAAATTGATTACGGCCTTCTCCGATGCCATTATTGAAAAAATCATCGCTTTCTCCGTTGAAGAACTTGGACCTCCGCCGTGTAAATTTGTGTTTATGATTATGGGCTCGGAAGGCCGTGAGGAGCAGACCTTCATCTCGGACCAGGACAATGCCATTATCTATGAAGATTTAGAGGATGCATCGCAAAGGGAACAGGCCCAGAACTATTTCGGTCCGCTGGCCGAACGTATCTGCAACCAGCTGAACACTGCCGGATACAGTCTCTGTGTGGGTAACAATATGGCCAAAAATCCGGACTGGTGTCAACCTCTGTCCGTCTGGAAAGAGTACTTTTATAAATGGACCCATGTGGCCAAACCCGAAGATTTGCTGCATT
This sequence comes from Desulfopila inferna, assembly GCF_016919005.1. Classification (NCBI taxonomy): domain Bacteria; kingdom Pseudomonadati; phylum Thermodesulfobacteriota; class Desulfobulbia; order Desulfobulbales; family Desulfocapsaceae; genus Desulfopila; species Desulfopila inferna. Next base: position 585,415 of record NZ_JAFFQE010000002.1, on the reverse strand, counting down.
CCAGTATTTTCTTTGATTTCAGAGGCGTTGGCGGAGATACATCCCTTGCGGATCAACTGAAGAAATACCTGCTGCGTCTCATCGACAAGTGGCCGGGATTTTTGCGAAATATGACGGAAAACACCCTTTTTTTCAAACCGCCCATCACTCTGCTGGGAAAATTTGTCGTGGAAAAAAAGGGAGAGAATAAGGGGAGCTTCGATATCAAGCTTGCCCTGCTGCCCATCATTGATCTGGCCAGAATATATTCCCTGCAGAATAATATTACCGATACCAATACACTGCGGCGCCTGTTCAGGCTCCATAAGATGCGGGTGCTGGATGACGAGGAATACAGGGATCTGGTACAGATCTACAATTATCTGATGCGCCTGAGATTTTTAAGACAGATCACGGTAATAATAGATGAGGAAAAGGAACCGGATAATCTCATCTATCCGGCCAGACTCTCTTCCCTGGATCGGGTTATACTGAAAAAGGCATTTAAACGGATCAAGAAGTTCCAGCAAAAATTGAGTTTCGATTTTACCGGAACCGCATAAATAGCAGCAATCTTACTGCATTTTCAGAAGATTTTTGGCGAACAGGATGTGCTGGTAAACATTGTTTCTTGTGTGAGCGGGCACTCCAAGGTATGCTGCCCGAAATAAACAATTAACTTGTACGAAAGCAAACTGTAAACAAATACCGATACTCGAAAAAATGAGCTTTATTACCTTTGACAACAAACGCATTGCCGTCTTCGGACTGGCCAATAAAAAGTCGGTGGCCTTTTTTATAGCCAGGGAACTGATTGCCTCAGGTGCCGAAGTGATTCATGTGGTGCGCTCCGAGGAGCGAAAAAAAACAGCCCACAAGCTCTTTCCGCAATGTTCGGTATTTATCTGTGATGTTGAGGATGAAGAGAACATCATCCGGGTCAGAGATGAGATCCGGGAGGAGCTTGATGGAAAATTGCTGCACGGCATAGTACATTCCATCGCTTTCGCCAACTATTCTGAAGGATTCAAACCCTTTCATCAAACCAGGAAAGACGATTTCCTGCAGGCTGTCAATATCTCCTGTTTCTCTTTTATCAGTATTGCCAATCATTTTAAGGATCTTCTCCACTCCGATGCCTCGGTCGTGACAATCTCGATCTCGACGACCACCATGGCTGCGGAAAACTACGGCTATATGGCTCCAATCAAGGCAGCCCTTGACTCATCGCTTTGTTTTCTCGCTAAAAGTTTCTCCGCCTTTTCCAATATCCGCTTCAACGCCGTAGCCCCCGGTTTGCTGAAGACCTCGGCCTCAGCCGGCATTCCCGGATATATCGACAGTTACCTCTATGCCGAAAAGGCTATTCTGCGTAAAAAGGCCATTTCCACCCAGGAAGCAGCAGATGCCGCCGTTTTTCTTCTCTCTGATCGTGCTTCGGCAATAACCGCTCAGACAATCGTGGTGGACGGCGGCATGGCGGTAAACTATTTTGACAAGGAAATTGTCGGCAAGGCCGTGGGATGAGGGTGAGATAAGCAGATAAAAAAATGTCAAAGGCCGGAGATGCTTGAGAGCGAAGTGATTGAACAGGCACTTTAAAGTCCTGGCAGTAAGGAATTTGTTATATTTTACTAATTATTTAATCGCTTAGGCCTTGATTGGATATGGAATTTTGTGCATAGTTAGTGCCTGTCCATAAATTGCGCTATTTTATTGCGCGCCTCGATTTAAACCAGGGAAGCGTAGACTCCGAAATTACCCATTCCTGGATAGATACCAGTTAATAATGTCACAAAAATCAAGAAAATCCACGAGTATTCAACAGGTTGCTCACATGTTGCGGACGCCTGATCTGAGTATCCTCGGCGAGAGTATATCTTCCCTTCCGGTTGCCCAGTGGGCGGAGAATATGCTGTTTTTGGGCGCGCCCGATGAGGATCTTCTTGATCTGACAGGATCGTTTCCCGCCACTCTGCGTCAAGACAAGACCACTCACCCCATATTTATTCTTAAAACCAATCCCATCGGCCATTATGCCTGCCCTTGCTCCAGTAAAGGTAATGCCAAGGAGAAAAGATTTATCCGATCCGGCTGTTCTCTGACTTCGTCAGAGTAGATGCACGAAGTGTCGCTGATGTTGAAGGAATGCCCCGATCAGAGGGGATTGAGACTTACACCCCCGCATTTGTTAAACGCATAAGAACGACAACCATTTTTCTATATTTTGATTTTTTTAAGCCTGCGCCACAAAGTTGACCGACTGATGCCGAGAATCTTTGCGGCTTCGGCATGCTTTCCCCTGCCTAATACCAAAGCCCGCCTGATATCTTCCACTTCCGCATCTCGCAGTTGCATGTTAATCTCACTCTCAAATTGGTCTTCCAGATGTAATCGGACTATTTTCGTATCAATCTTTGAACCTTTCAACGTCGCCAGGACTCTCTCCACGACATTTTGGAGTTCCCGGATGTTTCCGGGCCAGTTGTGTCTGGTCAGTTCTTTGAGGGCATTTGGCGTAAATCTCAGTTTGCGGTTCATTTTTGCAGCATGCTTTCCGAGAAAAAATCCGGCCAGAGCGATAACGTCTTCGTTACGATCCCGCAGGGGATAAAGCCTCAACTGCAATACATCGAGGCGATAGTATAGGTCAGCCCGAAATTCTTTCTGGTTGACAAGTTGCTTAAGTGGCCTGTTTGTGGCGGAAATGATCCTTACGTCTATTGGTGTGACGCGGTCACTTCCCAGACGCATGACCTGTTTCTCTTGTAAAACGCGCAACAGCTTTCCCTGTGTCATTGATGACATTTCGCCGATTTCATCTAGAAAAAGCGTTCCACCATGGGCCACCTCGAAGAGTCCTGCCTTGCCTTTCTGGCTGGCACCGGTAAAAGCGCCGCCAACGTAGCCGAACAGTTCGCTTTCAAGAATCTGCTCCGGCAAAGCCGCACAGTTCAGTGCCACGAACGGGCCATGGCTTCGGCGGCTGCCGTTATGGATGCTTTGAGCAAAGACCTCCTTGCCCGTCCCTGTTTCCCCTAGAATCAGAATGGCTGAATCGGTGCGGGCAAAATCCCTGGCCAGAGAGATCGATTTTTGTATCTGGTGGCTGGTGCCGATGATGTCGTCAAAGCACTTGTGGGCAACATGACCAGTTGAGAACAACCGTCTCCTGACTTTGGCTTCCATCCGTTGAAGCTTGGTCACATCCTGGAAATTAATGACAGCGCCAACGACCTTATCGTTGACGTTGATTGGCACCTTATTGCAGACAACCTGATCATTATTGATGCTCAACAACTGGGCCAGGTCTTCTCTGCTGGTTGATAACACTTCATGAAGCTCGAAATCGGGCAAAACCTCCCGGATATTTCGCCCTATAGCTTTTTGGGAGGGGATTTGGGTGATCTTTTCTGCTACGGGATTGAATATGGTTATTAATCCCTTGGTATCAACAGAAATAATGCCATCGTAGGCATAGTCTACAACCACTCGAAAAAGATTTCCCTTGGTCTTTTCTCTTTGCTTAGCCAGGGCGATGTTCTTCGCCTCCTGGGCGGCCTGCCTCAGGCTTTCCGGACTGCTTTCGATAACGGCAAATGGAATGTTGCGTTTGTTTACCACATTGCCTGTTATTGCTCCTCCGACGATTATATCGACATTATCCTCAACAGCCTCCAGCACTTTCGCCTCAACCTCGTTCTCACTTTTCAGGGGATAAAACCGGATGGAGGTGTCCATTACAGTGCCAAAATAGTCAAGTCCGGATATCAAGGGGGCAAAGGCTACGACACCAATACTTTTGCCGTAAAGATTGGCCCTTCCGATAGTCTGGAACACATCCATGACCGTGAAGGGGATCTCTACAACAGACCACTCGGGATTGGCGTTCTTGATCAGATAAGCAGTCATCCCCCGGCTGATAAATACCTCAAAACCTTCTCCTGCCAGCTTCTCCGCCTGTAGTATGCCTTTTTTCATCAAGCCGACTTCGAGGCGGATGTCGTCGTGTTCGCCATGAAATGCAAGACGCGTTTGGTCCATGAGGTATGGATCGGGAAGAATACAGGCGATTATAGGCAAGGTGCTCTCCATTTGAAACAGAAATGATATTAATTGAAACAATTATGCAACATAAACGATTTTTTTTCAATTAAAAACAAGTAACCACACTGAATTATGTGCATTTTTATATTGGCACGCTTTTGGCAATAGCTTTGTTCAAAATCAATAAGCTGATATACTATCATTATGAGGTTTCTCATTGTTCAGGAAAGGGTGATAAGATGAAAACATTTAACATCGCGTCCATCCCCGGAGATGGCATAGGTAAGGAGACGGTGTCTGCCGGGCGTCAGGTACTCAATACTGTCTGCGATGTCCACGACGGGTTACGAATGGAATATCTCGATCTGGACTGGAGTTGCGAGTATTATCTCAAAAACGGCCGGATGATGCCTGAGGATGGCCTGGAAGTTTTGCGCTCCTGCGATGCCATCTTTCTTGGTGCTGTCGGTTTTCCCGGAGTTCCGGATCATGTCTCGCTGTGGGGACTACTGTTGCCGATTCGACGGACATTCAGGCAGTACATTAATCTCCGACCGGTGAAACTGCTCCCCGGTGTTATAACCCCTTTGGCCAATCGAAAGCCCGAAGATATCGATTTTCTGGTTGTGCGTGAAAATAATGAAGGGGAATATTCCAATATGGGAGGACGTCTCTATCAGGGAACCGACCAGGAAATCGTCGTCCAGAATACGGTGTTCACCCGATACGGAGTTGAGCGGGTGATACGTTACGCCTTCGACCTGGCAGTGAAAACAGGCCGGCAGCAAGTGACTTCGGCAACGAAATCCAACGGAATCAATTTTACCATGCCCTTCTGGGATGAGGTGTTTGCAGAAGTCGGCAAAACGTATCCCGCTATCACGAGAAACCAGTATCATATCGATGCGTTGTGCGCCCGTTTTGTCACCCATCCCCAGGATTTTGATGTCGTTGTCGGCAGCAACCTGTTCGGGGACATTCTCACCGATCTTGGCCCAGCAATAGCCGGCAGTATCGGAATTGCTCCCTCGGCTAACATTGACCCGACCAAAGAGTATCCTTCAATGTTCGAACCGGTTCATGGCTCTGCCCCCGACATCGCCGGCAAAGGAATCGCCAACCCCATGGGACAGATATGGTGCGGCGCAATGATGCTTGATCATCTCGGTTTTGCCGATTGCGGAGAACTGGTCATGCAAGCCCTTACAGAAACACTCGCAGCCGGAATGACCACAGCCGATGTCGGCGGCCGTTCGAATACCCGTGAGGTCACCGAAGCGGTCTGTAGTCGAATCCGAATGCTTGCGGGTACTGTGGCCTGATTTGAAGGTCTAACCAGTGTCTGTCCATAAATGGCACTTTCGAAGTCTGCGCTATCTGCTCTAACTCGTCGGAGTCTGCGCTTACCGGTTGCTTGTAGAATTCAATCGGCGGAATATCAAGCATATGCCTGTGGGTTAAATTCATCGAGCGCCTGGATTTAGAACAAGATTGTTCATTCCAGTACAGACACTGACTAGAGGTACGATCGTTGTTGTCTCTCACAAAAACTTTAGGTAAAGGAGAAAAAAATGAAAGTTACTCTCAAACGCTCGTTTCTGGCAGTAGTTGCTGCGACCCTGATAATCCCGGCTGTCGCATTTGCCGAATTTCCCGAAAAACCTATTACATACACGATACCTTTTAATCCTGGTGGAGAGTCGGATATTACGGCACGCCTTCAAGAGCCCGTATTGGAAGAAGATCTCGGCGTGGCCGTTAATGTTACCCATAAACCTGGTGGCGGAGGTGCAGTAGCGTGGAGTGATTTTCAGCGAACGGCAAAACCAGACGGCTACAGCATCGTCGGAGTTAATATTCCCCACATCATCGGCCAGCCGCTTATCCGAAAGGAGGCGGGATACGAGACAGATGGCTTTAAAATAATCATGTGGTTCCATTTCACACCCAACGCCCTGGTGGTCAGCAAGGATAGTCCTTTTCAAACGCTGGACGACTTCATTCAATTCGCCAAGGAAAAACCATTCGTCGGCACTGTAGGCGGAAGCGGCACATACAGCGCGAATCACCTGGAAACGATCAGATTCATGAAAGAGGCCGGTATCGACTTGACGTATGTCCCTTATACCGGAACCGGACCGGTGATCCCAGCGCTGATGGGCGGGCACTTAAAGGCTGCAATGACCTATACGCCCGTTAGTGTCAATTATAAAGACAAATTCAGGACTCTGGCCGTTGCCGCCGACGAACGCGTCCCCGCCCTGCCTGATGTTCCAACCTTCAAAGAATTGGGCTATGATATCGTTGGCGGTGCTTTTCGCGGTGTTGCAGCACCTTTGGGAACTCCCCAGCCTGTTGTTGATCGATTGGCCAAGGCCTTTTCCGAAGCAAACAAGAAAATCAGCCAAAAACAGGTGGATCTGGGCTTTGTAATGAAATATGCCACAGGCGAAGAGGCACTGGCCCTGGTTGACCAGATGCGCGCTGCATACGGTGACGTGCTGGCCGATATCAAGAAGAAATAGTATTACGCCTATCTTCTTTTAAAACCACAACAGTTCCTGCCACCGATGGGGCGAATTGAAACGAGCCGCACATTCGCCTCCTCGGGAGCAGGCTCGAAAAAGCTGATACTAAGAGCCTGATACTATTATGCTACTAGAAACGTTCATTATGCTGCTCGACCCGGTGATCCTCCTGTCCATTTTCGCAGGTGTGTCTGCCGGCCTCTTCGTCGGAGCGATGCCGGGTCTTACCGCTACCATGGCTCTGGCCGTTCTGCTGCCATTCACTTTCACACTTCCTCCGCTCCACGGATTAGTGGCGCTGGGAGCCGTATATATGGGAGCCATCTACGGCGGTTCCTTTGCAGCTATCCTCGTTAATACGCCGGGGACACCTTCCTCGATCGCCACGGCTTTTGAAGGATATCCCATGGCTAAACAAGGCCGTGCGATAGAAGCCCTCAACATAGCGACCATCGCTTCAGCCGTTGGCGGTATCGCCGGAAGTCTTTTCCTGCTGCTGTTATCTCCCCCTCTGGCAAAACTGTCCCTTCGTTTTGGACCTGCAGAATATTTCTGGGTTGCTATTCTCGGCTTAACCCTGATTGCCAGCCTTTCCGAAGGATCGAGCATAAAAGGTATGATGGGAGGCGCCCTTGGCATGATCATCGGCACAATCGGTGTGGCCCCCATCGGTGGCGAAACGCGGTTTACTTTCGGAATGCCTGTACTTCAGGGCGGTGTTGCTATGATTGTCGCCCTGATCGGACTTTTCGTCCTTCCTGAACTCTACACTATGGCAGCCAAAGGCAAAACTTCGCTCAAAGCAATAGAAATTGACTCGAAGGCCCGAAGCTCGTTCTGGCAAGTGACCAAAACAGTTTTTTCAATGCCCGGAAATCTCATCCGCTCCTGTATTATTGGAGAAATCATCGCCATCATCCCTGGCGCAGGGGGCAATGTCGCCAACCTGGTAGCCTACAATGAAGCCAAAAGAGCCTCAAAACACCCCGAAAAATTTGGTACGGGTTTGCCGGAAGGACTGGTGGCGTCAGAGTCGAGCAACAACGTCACCGTGGCCGGAAGCATGGTGCCTCTGCTGACCCTGGGCATACCGGGAGCGCCTCCTGATGCCGTTATCCTGGGGGTCATGATGCTTCACGGTCTCAGACCTGGTATTGAACTATTCACCACGAGTGGGCATTTAACCTACGGTTTTATTATTTCAATGGGGATGGCGGCCGTCGCCATGGTTCCCGTTGGTCTGTTGGGGAGCCGCTTGATCTACAAAGTAATTTTTAAAACGCCGGTGTATTTCCTGGTACCCACCATAGCGATGGCCACCATCCTGGGGACATATGCTGTGCGAAACAGCCACACCGACGTGATCATCATGCTTGTTCTGGGCACCCTGGGTTTTCTGTTCAAGCAGCTGGGGGTAGCCCCGGCCCCTATCGTTTTAGGACTCATTTTAGGAAATATCGCTGAAATGGGCTATGTGCAGACGATTTTAGGAGGGCAGGCATCACAATATCCTGTGTTGAAGCTTTTTGAGAACGGCTTGTCTCATATCCTTATCGGTATGATCCTCTTTTCAGTTGTATGGCCATATTTTTCCGCGTTGAAGCGACGATTGAGCAGCAAAGGAGGGCCATCATGAAAAGAGAAATCAATACTGAAATAGTAAGCGGAATGATAGGATTGATCCTGACGGCGGTTTTTTTCTTTGCTCTTGAAGATGTCCTGTGGATGAGCCTCGTCTTTCCGAAAACCATGGTCTATGTCCTTGGCATTATTGCCTGTATCCTTGTCCTAAAAGGTGCAGTCAAACCTTCTCGCAATCCTGTTTTCAACGTAGGCTCCAATGTGAGATGGATCGTGACCGGTATTCTTTTCTTCACCTGGGTACTTATCATGCCCGTATTTGGTTTTTTCGTGAGCACCGTAGTGTTCATGACCATTATCGTCGGGTATCTGGCACAGGCACGTACGCAGCTGACTATAGGCAAGTTCATGGTCTGGATACCCGTCGTGATAGGGGAAGTAACCTTGTTCTATCTTATTTTCACCAAGGTTTTATACGTGCCATTGCCAACGGGAATGTTCTTTTAACAACTTCTGCCAGTCCGGATTCATAAGGAGAGTACCATGCAAAAATTTCAAACAAGGAATTTCCATCCATGTTGAGCAGGTTCATGGTTCTGCTCCTGATATTGCTGCCAATCCGATGGGACAATATGGTGCGGCTCGATGATGCTTGGTCATCTTGGTTTTCAGGACTGTGGCGAGCTTCTGATGAAACCACTGACGGACACACTAGCCTCGGGGATTACAACTGCTGATATCGGAGGTACATCCACGACCAGGGAGGTCACGGAGGCGATTTGCGAGAGGATAAAACAGCTGGTTTAAACTTTGAGCGGATAGAAGCAGCATGAAGAGGCCAGAACAAACCTGTCTACTAGATAGAGTCTGCCGCCTTTTTAACGGAGTACTTTCACATCGGAGAATTTGCTTAGTCGGCTGAAATTCACGTACTTTTCAAGGCCCGGCTTTTTTCTATGGAAATCAGCCCCAACCAGATTGTTCTGTGCTTTTACGAGCAAAAACATCGGCTTCTCCTGCTAAATACTACTTTTAATGGACTTATAAGCTATGAAAATTATAGATATTCGAGAAGTTACCAAACCGATTTCCTCACCGATCCGGAACGCTTATATCGATTTCAGCAAAATGACGCTGAGTCTGGTGGCGGTAATTACTGATGAAGTCCGCGACGGACGGCCGGTCATCGGTTACGGCTTCAACTCCAATGGACGTTACGGTCAAGGACCCTTGATCAGGGAACGTTTCCGCCCAAGGATAATGGATGCCGACCCGCAAACACTGTTGGATACCAAGCGGGATAATCTGGACCCGCATCGTATCTGGGATTGCATGATGAAAAACGAGAAGCCCGGCGGACATGGAGAACGATCTGTTGCCGTGGGCACTATTGACATGGCAATCTGGGATGCTGTGGCAAAAATTGAAGAAAAGCCGCTATACCAGCTCCTTGCAGAGCGTTACGGCAACGGCAGACCGATGCGCAAGGTTTTTGTTTATGCTGCAGGAGGATATTACTATCCCGGAAAGGATAACATCCAGCTACAGGAGGAGATGAGGAGTTATACCGATCGTGGCTATACCGTTGTTAAAATGAAGATTGGAGGTGCTTCTTTAACCGAAGACCTGAAGCGTATCGAAGATGTTCTTAAAGTACTCGGTTCCGGGGAGCAGTTGGCTGTGGATGCCAATGGCCGTTTTGATTTGCAGACAGCTGTCGATTACGCCAGAGCCCTTTCCGGCTATGAGCTGTTCTGGTACGAGGAACCCGGCGATCCGCTGGATTTCGAACTCCAGGCTGAACTCGCAAATCATTATTCTGGCAGCATGGCTACTGGTGAGAACCTCTTTTCGATGCAGGATGCGCGCAACCTCATCAGATACGGCGGCATGCGACCGGACCGGGACTGGTTGCAGTTCGATTGTGCCTTAAGTTATGGGCTCGTCGAATATCTCAGAATTCTCGAGATGATTAAAAAATACAGCTGGTCTCCTCAGCGTTGCATCCCCCATGGCGGTCACCAGATGTCTTTAAACATTGCTGCCGGGCTCGGCTTGGGCGGCAATGAATCCTATCCCGACCTTTTTCAGCCCTATGGTGGGTTTCCGGATGGTGTGGAGGTCGAGAATGGCCATATTATACTACCTGAATTGCCGGGGATAGGGTTTGAGGGAAAGGCCGACCTCTACAAGGAGATGCAAGAGATATCCTGATTTGGGTTCAGAAACGATACGACGTTGTAAAGGATCATAAGGAGTAATATATGCAGCATGCTCAAGCTGTCGCAACCATGACCGATATCATGGCGAAGTTTACTGATTATATCGGCAAACATCTTCCTGATGATATTGTCGCTAAGTTGAGCGAATTGCGCTCTATGGAAGACAGTCCGTTGGCTAAGGTGGTATATGATTCCATGTTCGACAACCTCGCCAAAGCAGATGAGTTGAATCGGCCATGTTGTCAGGATACAGGCGTTATACAGTTTTTCATTAAAGCCGGGGCAGACTTCCCATTGCTATCTGATGTCAGGCCCATTCTCGATGAAGCTGTACGAACCGCCACCCGGCAGGCACCGTTACGGCACAATGCAGTCGAGATTTTTATCGAGAAAAATACCGGTGACAACACCGGTGATCGCATTCCCTGGATTGACTGGGAGATAGTTCCACACGATTCCGGTATTACACTTGAGGTCTATATGGCCGGGGGTGGTTGCAGTTTACCGGGGCAGGGAAAAACACTCATGCCCGCTGCCGGATATGAAGGGGTGACGCAGTTTGTTTTCGATGTCATGACAACATATGGCGTAAACGCATGCCCTCCGCTGCTGGTTGGCATCGGCATAGGCGGTTCCATTGAAGTTGCTGCAAACCTTTCCAAAAAGGCACTGTTTCGCTCCATCGGCTCCCGCAATCCCGACCCAAAGGGTGCAGTAATGGAAAGACTCATCGAAAAAGGGCTGAATGATATCGGCATAGGCCCTCAAGGGCTGTCCGGTAAAAGCTCTGTTATGGGAGTTCATATCGAAAAAGCGGCACGACATCCTTCGACAATAAGTGTTGCAGTATCAGTCGGCTGTTGGGCACATCGCCGAGGCACGATCCATATCAATGAGGATATGAGCTATGAAATTCTTTCCCACAAGGGGGTTACGCTGTGAAAAAAGTCCTGAAAACACCAATTACAAGTCAAGACGTCGAACAGCTGAATATTGGAGATATTGTCTTTTTGGATGGTTCTCTTATTACCTGCCGGGATATGGCGCACAGGCGGTTGATCGATATGGGGATGAAGCTTCCAGTCGATCTCGATGGTCTGGCAATCTTGCACGCAGGACCGATTGTTGCCAAAGAAGGAGATGGCTGGAGAATTATTTCTATCGGACCGACAACCAGCATGAGAATGGAAGTTCATGAAAAAGAGTTTATCAGGCAAACCGGTGTAAAACTAATCATCGGCAAAGGTGGAATGGGGCCGGAAACGGCGGAAGGGTGCGCCACCCACAAAGCAGTTCATGCGGTATTCCCAGGTGGTTGTGCGGTTCTTGCAGCAAGCAGGGTTGAAGAAATAGAGAGAGTTGAGTGGCTGGATTTGGGAATGCCCGAGGCATTGTGGATATCCAGGGTTAAGAATTTCGGCCCGTTGATCATCTCAATCGACACAAGGGGCAACAATCTCTTCAATAAAAACAGGGCTGAGTTTAACGCGAAAAAAGGCCCTGTTATTGAAGAGATTTCAAAACATATCCGCTTTATAAAATAGTTTTTGGGATTTTCCAAAAAGAAAAAGTTAAAATGAAATCAAGTATTAAGATAACTCCAGAGGAGGGCTAAGTTCATCACGACACATCATCCCATTCCACGCTATGAGCTTCCAATCCTAATGGATCTAAAAACATTCGCTCTGAATTCAGAGATTCCAGACAACATGGCAAATGAAACCGTGGACATCAGATGATAAGAGAGCTGCGATCATCTGTAAGAGAGATAAAGGTGCAAAAATATTTGAATCGCTTATGACCCTCTCATCTATATTACCTTTCCTCTTTATCATAATCTGTGGGTTTGCCGCCTCGGTACACGGCATAGTTGGTATTGGTTTCCCTTTGATTGCCACACCATTAATAGCAATGATCACGGATGTCAGAACTGCCATTCTTGTCCTTGTGATCCCCACCATAGCTCTAAATATCGCCAACATTGTGAAAGGCGGAGCCTGGAGCAAGAGCATTGCCATTTATTGGCCCTTGGCCTTTTATGGAGCTATTGGCAGCTTCCTTGGAACCCACTTGCTCATTATAGTCCCACCTGAAACCTTCCGGCCTTTACTTGCCGGCACCATTCTGTTGTATCTGAGTGCAGAAAGAATCGGGGTTGGCCTCAACTGGGTTAAAAATCACCCACAAATCGCAATGGCCGTTTTTGGAGCAAGCGCTGGGGTTCTCGGTGGAACGGTAAATGTCATGCTCCCTGCCTTGGTAATCTTTTCACTTGAGAGCAAAATGGAAAAGACCGTAATGATCCAGGTATTTAATTTTTGCTTTTTATTCGGAAAATTGATTCAAGGGGCAGTGTTTATGGACGCAGGATTTTTTTCACTGAATATTTTACGAATTTCGATACCGCTAGCCATGCTAAGTCTGAGCGTTATGTTTTTGGGAATGAGCTTACGTAAGAGGCTGGACGAGAATATATATAGAAAATGGCTTCGGAAATTGCTTCTGGTCATGGCTGTGATTCTTGTCGCACAGTCCTTAACAGGTCTGTTTCATGTAAAGTAAATATGCAATAGCCAGCACAAATCTATGATTCGTGCTTCGTTCCCAAATTGAAGCTTTCTTCAGTTGAATGGTCTTGACATCAGGCGTAAGGATGAACGAAAATAGTGTATAGTTAATACATCAATCTAAAAGGAAAAAACTGGATCTATTATGTATATAGACTGTTAAGGTCTTATTGTGACTGATCAGACTAAATGAATGGCTCTTACTACAGCAACCTGCTGTCTCTGACTGCCGGAAAATTGTTGAGACTTTCTATGCCAGAGATGTGGCAGTTGAACGTTGGAGTGTGAGAACCCTCCGGAATAATCCAGGATCTCAGGAGTTATATAAGGAACTAAAATGACAAAAGCCCTTACGGTACTGCAACCATAAGGGCTTAAATTTTGTAGCATAGATGCCCTGGACCAGGAATCGAACCAGGGCAGATGGATTTACAGGACGTTTTTCAAGGGTAATGCCCTAAGTTAAAGCAAGGCAAGCAGAACACCGGCGGCAACTGCCGATCCAATAACTCCGGCAACATTCGCTCCCATGGCATGCATGATCAGGTGATTTTGCGGGTTAGCCTCAAGACCAACCTTGTTGACCACTCTGGCAGCCATCGGTACCGCAGAAACTCCTGCTGCTCCAATTAATGGGTTGATTGGATTTTTCGACAGCTTATTCATCAGCTTGGCCAGCAGTAATCCCGAAGCAGTGCCAATGGCAAAAGCTATCATACCCAGGGCAAGGATGCCAAGGGTCTCCAGGTTAAGAAACTTATCCGCGGAAAGTTTACTGCCTACTCCCAGACCGAGAAAGATAGTAACGGTATACATTAACGAGTTCTTGATGGTGTCGGACAGTCTGTCGACGACCCCGCATTCTTTGGCCAGGTTGCCGAGCATGAACATACCGATAAGCGGAGCGGCCGAGGGCAGCAACGTGGCACAAATTCCCAAAACAAGCAGAGGCAGGATGATTTTCTCTATTTTGGAAACATGGCGCAGCTGCACCATTTTAATCTGCCTCTCTTCCTTGGTGGTCAGCCATCTCATAATCGGCGGCTGAATCAGCGGCACCAGCGCCATATAGGAATAGGCGGCGATGGCGATTGAACCGAGCAGTCGCGGTGAGAGCTGGCTCGAGAGGAAGATGGCCGTTGGACCATCGGCACCGCCGATGATGCCGATGGAGGCGGCGTCGCGTAGGGAAAAATCTATCCCCGGTACAAAATCCGAGAGCAGCAGGGCTCCAAGCAGGGTAGTAAAGATACCGAACTGGGCGGCTCCACCCAGGAGTATGGTCTTGGGATTGGCGATCATGGGGCCGAAATCGGTCAATGCCCCGACACCCATGAAGATCAGCAGAGGAAAAATACCGGTGACGATACCTACCTCATAGATATAATAGAGAATTCCTCCCGGATCAGCAATACCGGCAATGGGTATATTGGAGAGGATGGCGCCATAACCGATGGGAATAAGCAGCAGCGGTTCGAACTTTTTGAAAATACCCAGACAAATAAGGACCAGACCGACAGCGATCATCAGGATTCTACCGATACCGAGTGTCCAGTCTTTGTTCATCTGATCGCTAATGATACCGGCGATCCCGGTTGTTTTAAAGAGTTTGATGAACAGCTCGCCAAGAGCCGGCAGCTGGCGGCTCTCGCCACTGACGGGGATATCGGCAACGATTGTCGAGCTGGCGATGGTGCCGATAAGGGCGCCTTTTTGTATTTTACTGTACGATTGATACTTTACATCGAGGACCTTTCCAGCCACACCCGCATGAAGGACAATATTGGTACCATCCTCCCTTTTCACAGTGGCTATTTTGTCCCCACTGTACACCAGGCTCCCTGGTGATACTTCAATACTCAGTATTTTGCCGTTGGCTGGAGAAATAATCTCCACGGCGTCATCCGCCGCCCAGGCGGATGACAGCGCGGCCAGGCAAAAGCCAAGCATGGTGAGTAAGAACATTCTCATTTTCATAATGCTTTCCCGATTGCAACGAAGAAAGGAAAACACACCGTCCGGGCTGCTGCCGAACGGCGTGGACGATTTATGCGATAGTAACCAGTGGTTCCGTAGCCTGCACGGTGTCACCTGCGCTGACATGAACAGCCGTTATTTTACCGGCCTGCGGTGCCTTGACTTCGGATTCCATTTTCATGGCTTCCATGACAACGAGCGTTGCGTCTTTGGCCACCTCATCTCCCACCTCGACCAGCACCTTGACGATGTTTCCAGGTGTCGGGGCATCAACATCGGTACCTTCAGCCTCTGCAGGTGCAGGTACAGGAGCCGCTCCGGCTGCCGGTACGGCCTGGAAACCGCCGCCTGCGCCCTCGGCGACCACAACGTTATATGGTCTGTTGTTCACCGTGATTGTATAGCTTCGGGGACCAGTGGCAGGTGCGGCAGCCGCCGCCGAAGTTTTTTTCTTCTTTTTCTCTTCCGGTTTTTCGTCTGTAATCTTACGGACATTGACTACTGCATTGCCGAGGAGAAAATCCAGACCTTTCTGCTCGCAGCTGGCGATGATAAAAATATTCTCATCGTTGACAGGCAGGTTGTTTTCTTCCAGAATCTTGGTTGCCTTGGGAATGCCGGGCTCGAGAATATCGAGAGGATCATCGGTAAAAACCGGTTTGCCCAGCTGTTCAGAGGCGATCCTGACTATTTCTTCATCCGGCGGTACCGGAGTCCGGCCGAAATACCCAAGAACCATATTACCGTAGCTTGGATTGATTTTCTTCCATTTGCCCTGGGTGACGTTCAGGTAGGCCTGTTGAAAATAGAACTGGGATACCGGTGTTACGGAGGTTCCGAAACCGCCACGCGCCACTACCTCCGACATCGCCTTGATGACGTCGGCATAGAGGTGAAGGGTTCCGGTATCACGCATCATCATGGTGTTGGCAGTCAGGGCGCCGCCGGGCATCGGAGAGAGAGTGACGGTGGGCGAGATCATTTTTGCCTCGGGCGGGAAAAAATAGTCCTTCATCGCTCTTTCAAATGACTCGGAAGCGAGCAGTACCTTTTCATAATCGAGATCAAGGGTATAATCGGTTCCCTTGAGCGCATGGATCATGGAGAGAATATCAGGCTGGCAGGTGCCGCCGCTTACCGGGCTTTTGGCAAGATCCACACCGGTGGCGCCGCCCTCGATAGCCGCAAGATTCTGGGAAATGCCCAGGCCTGCGGTATCATGGGTATGAAACCAGAGTATGGTGTCTTCGGGAACAATCTTGCGGGCCTGCTTCAGGGTTTCATAAACCTTTCTGGGATTGGAGGTGCCTGAGGCGTCCTTAAAGCAGATGGAGTGGAAAGGAATGTCGGCATCGAGGATCTGCTGGAGCCTATCCATATAAAACGCAGGATCATGAGCGCCGGAACAGCCCGGCGGAAGTTCCATCATGGAAACCACTACCTGATGATTGAGACCGTGATGAGCGATACGCTCACCGGAATACATCAGGTTGCGAACGTCATTCAAGGCGTCAAAGTTACGGATGGTAGTCATGCCGTGTTTCTTGAACATCTTGGCATGCAGGTCAATGATGTCGCGGGGCGCCTGGCTTAAGGCGACAACATTTATACCCCGGGCCAGTGTCTGCAGATCGCAGTCCGGTCCCACCTCGGCGCGGAAACGATCCATCATATCAAAGGCGGACTCACCGCAATAAAAGAACAGACTCTGGAATCGTGCTCCACCGCCTGCTTCAATGTGGGTAATTCCCGCGTCTACGGTTGCTTGCAGAGCAGGCATGAAATCGTCTGACAATACCCGTGCACCAAATACAGATTGAAAACCGTCCCTGAAAGACGTGTCCATGAATTTAATTACTTTTTTACCCACAGTTTTTCTCCTTTAGAGTTGCTTCTATCATTGCAGAGATAGAAATCTGAAATAGGAATCTATCAATAACGTGTTCTGTTGTCAGACCGGTAATCTTCTGTCTGATTGAAAGGCGGCAATCGCTGCGGCAATGACGGCAATGTCGTCCTCGTCGTCGGCACTGCGTGAAATTGTTTTTGCCTCAAGTTCCCTTTTCTTTCTAGCTTTAGCGGCCTCGGCGAGCAATTTGCGCTCCAGCTCGATTGCTTCAAATTCCCTTATGGTATGTTCTTTGGTAAGTCTGGAAACCAGAGTAAGCAGGAAGATCATAAGACTGAGAAACAGGAGGACGGTTCCCATTCCGACGAACATTAACTTGAATCCTTCAAGTATCATATTGACATTCCTCGAGTGTAGATGGTATGCGCTGCGCAGGAAATGATGGCAGCGCTTTTATCGTGACTTATATAATTCTAAGACTCATAAATGGCGTATTCCGTTTCCTGGCCCAGCAGGTTATCGATTTCCTGTTGAATAGCTACGCGTTGCTCATTTTTAACCCAGTCATACCAGTCATCAACGGAACGCCAGGTACTGATAACCATACATTCACCCTGTTTATCAATCCTTTTTAAGGTTTCTCCGGAAATATACCCGGGCCGGCTGATCGTCAGGCTGCGTAATTTCTTTAAAAGAATGGTCAATTCTATGACGTTGTTGTCCGATACTTTTCTTTTAATAAAGATTTTAACTGACATGATTATCTCCTTTTTGAAGGGAAACCCTAAATGGATTGCTGAAGGAATACTATCCGAATGCTGCATTAAAAAAAATGAGCCGAATAAAAGCATTCGTCAATGGGGTCTAAAAAATATACCTCTGTCTATATAGAAATAACAACGACAAGTCAATTATTAACGGTTTTTGATTGATTAGTAATAATTAACGGCGACTCAAAAAAAAATTATCTGAGCTCGTAAAATCCTCCATAGGATCTTTGGGATTTTTTGGCGAATCAGGAAATTATTTTTTGATTGACTGGCAAAAAGCTCAAACTATGTCGTGGTAGGTCTGACACGACGATTTGCCGTCCCGCCATATACAGTGAAGTGAGACAGCTAAGTGAGAGCGGAAGAATGGATCAGGAGGAGGTGCGAGGTGCTCAGAAGTAAATCGCAGCGCCGGGTTGGAGATAGCCCGGACTGCGAAGAGCTGTCTGGCGAGCTGTTTATCCAATAGTTGTGACAGCCGCGAATTCAGGCTCATGGAGCGGAATGATAATATCGGCCATTTCCTTGATCCTGATCATGGTATCATAGGCCTCGTAGCTATTGATATTGGTACCGGGTGGAATGACCTCCATCTCCATGGCCCTGATCTGCAGCGGAGGTTCGAAGTTTTCCTTAATCACACAAAATCCGGTTATCGCCGCTTTTCCCTTTGGTGTGTCGATGAACACCGTCATTCCTCCGGGAGTATGGATGGGAGTGTGCATCAGACGTATGCCGGGTAGTATCTCACCATCTTCACGAACTATCTCAATCTGCTTATTTTCTTCGATTTCATAAATGTAATCTTCGACATATCTAAAATCGAGGGGGTGGTATCTCCTGATGGTCTCGAGTTCCTGTTCATGAATGTAAAACCTGGCATTGGTGCATTTGTAGTCATTTTCACAGTGGTCGTTGTGCAGGTGGGTATGGATGACGATATCGATATCCTCGGGGCGCAGATCATAAAGGGCAAGTCCGTCCTCGAAGGTATAGATTTTTCCGCCGATGGCTTCTTCCCTTTCCCGGGACTGGACGGGGTGCATCTCGCCGGTATCGATCAGGATTTTTTTGTCACCGCCCTCAACATACCAGCAGAAAATGGGAATGGTAAACGGAGTTCCATAATCATGCTGATAGGTCATCATGCCCTTATCAAAAACTTTTGTTCCCATGACAATGGGATGGATTGTATAGGTCGTCATGTCTCTCCTCCTGATGGCTGTAAAATAGCTGAACCGAATTTTAGGTGAAGTAAAACTACAACATTATGAGCAAATAACAGAATGTCAAAGTTGATGCCCTCGCGATAAGCGCAGAGGTCGATTTCGGCAACTTAGACGAATTTTTACGAGATTGTGTTTTAAAGAAAATCACTTTTTTTTCTGTGGAATAATGGTAGATTATACACAAAATTACTTATTCCTGGACAGACACTGTCTTAAAAATATCTCTGTAGGGACACATCCCATCCTTAATGTCTTCAGCGTGAGGAAGGCATGGAGTCATCTGAAACACTTTTTACGAGGTCATTATAATATGAATTACAAAAAAATACCTTTGAATGAACGGATCATTGTGGCCCTTGATGTCGATTCCGATGAAAAAGCACGGGATGTGGTAAAACGCTGCGAGTCGCATGTCGGCTATTTCAAGGTCGGTCTCCAGCTGTTTATGGCCAACTGGTTCAATAGCGTGGACTGGATCCTCGACCGGGGGCACAAGGTAATGCTTGATTTGAAATTTTTTGATATTCCGGAAACGGTAAAGCTTGCCGTTGAGCAGGTCAACAACCGTGGAGTCAGCCTGGCGACGATACACGGCAATGATCCTATTATCAGGGCAGCTCTCCAGGCAAAGGGAGATATGCAGCTTCTTGCCGTTACCGTGCTGACCAGCTTCGGTGAAGAGGATATGCGGGCCATGGGGATGACGCAGACGGTTGAAGAGCTGGTTTTCTATCGAGCTCAAAGGGCTTTGGAGCTTGGCTGTGATGGTGTTGTCTCCTCAGGGCTTGAGGCCGGTAGGCTGCGCCGGGATTTGGGAGAGAAGCTTTTGATCGTCACACCCGGAATTAGACCGGGCGCCAATGTAACGGATGGCGGCGATGATCAGAAAAGAATCGTCACCGCTGAAAGAGCGATCGGCGATGGTGCCGATCATGTTGTAGTGGGGCGGCCGATAACTCAGGCAGCGGATCCTGTTGCGGTAATCGAACAGATGCAGATGGAAATTGAAAAGACCATTGCGGAGTAAAGCATCGCTAAACCCAAACAGATTTTCTTTCAGACGCGAGAGGAAATATAGCTTCGCAGCTTTTTCAGGGCAGTCAGTTCAAGCTGATAGATGCTGCCTCTGGTGACACCATACATCTTTCCGATGTCGATGACCGACTGTTCCCGGCCCCGGTATGATCCGAGTCCATAGCGCCGCATGATCACATCAGCACTTTTGCCGGAGAGTACGGTTTCGACAGCCTCCAGAAGAAGGCGGTGTGTTTCTTCATTTTCCAGCCGGTCGTCCGGGCAGTCAAACGGATCAGGCTGCCGGTGGAGGTCGGCATGTTCAGGAGAGAGGTGCAGCTGGGCGGTTGCCCGGCAAAGCTGATGGAAAGCACTATCGTTTTCGCTGTCTTCCTCTGCCCTTGCCTGGCGGGATATTTTTTCCACCAGATTTGAGGAAATGCGAATCAAGCGACCCTCCAGGGCCTGCCTCTGTATCTCTTTGAGGATCCAGTGAGAGGCGTAGGTTGAAAAACGAAGCCCGGAGGAGGGATGATAACGGTAGGCCGCTCGGGCTACGCCGAAACTTCCGATCTGGTGTGCATCTTCGGGGCCGATCGATTGCCGGTATATCGAACCGATATTCCTTGTCAGCTTTCGGACCAGGCCCATTGACAACAGCATGTAAATATTTCGCAGGGTATTGAGTCGTTCCACCACTTCATGAAGTTCCGCGAACGGTTTGCTGTCGAGAAAACTATTGCTGGCCTGACTGATTATCCGATCCCATACCCGGGCGAGAATCAGATGCTGGAAGGTTTTTCCCAGCGGTATGGAGTTTCTCGCCGGAGAACCGCTGAACAGCAGCAGGGCTTCCTGCCGCTCCTTTTCTCCAGAAATATCAGAGCTGCCGAAGAAAATTTTCCGCTGCCTGAAGAGATATATATTCTGAATAATGGTGAGAGCAGCTTGTCGGAAGACTTTATTTTCAAAGACAAGGCGGGTAAAGGCATGCCGGGCCAGGAGGACTTCGCCGGCTAACTCCTTCTCATTATTTTCATTGAGGCGGTGTTTACCCGGAGACCAGCTATCGGTACCATAACTCTGGGTGGAAAGAATTTTCTTCTCAAGCGATGGACTCAAACCAATCTTTTTTACCCTCTCTGCAAAAGAAAGAGTGGAAGGTGCCGTGCGAAGAAGATCAATGATATTGAGATGCTGTTGATGAAGCAGGCTTTGCAGGCGGGTCAATTCGCCGGCGTCACTGGTGTTTGAGCTTACTGGGGATTCCTGTGGAGTCACTCTATGCTTCATTGATTCTATGCAGATAAAAAAGACGCTTCTATTAAAGAGGCCGGTGCTTAATCGGCCCTGTATTCCGAATAACCACAACACCTTGGTCTGACATTTTTTATCGGTACCGCGCTGTAAAAACTTTAGTGAACTGGCAGCTGTTTTTTTATATTCAGCTGAACTGGGAAAGACCGCGGGTAGGATTTGTTACGAGATTATCTTGATAACCTCGTAAAAAGAAAAAGTTGCCACAAAGATTACAGATGGCTAGATAAAAAGCTCGATATACAAGGCGCAGGAGATCGGGCTTTTTATCTAGCCAGCTTGCCTGATTTTGTTCGTATCTCTTTAACATATCACTTGATTTGCAACTAATATAATGTCACTATCAACAACAGGAGCAGCATAGCTTCAAAAAACTAACTATTCAGCAGCACCCCATCTGCGCTTACCTGCGCACATCCGGAGTCGGAGTTTATGCCCGTCAAGGTGCTTACCCGGACTGCGTTGAACAGTTACAGATCTAGCTAAGCTGCTGGTTTCCTGCTCTTTGCTGAATAGTTACCAAAAAAGTAAAAACATGATGGCGTCTTGATAAGAGCAGACTACGAGAAGCCCCGTTCCCGGGGTCTCCGAACCTGATCTATAACCTCAAGCTTTCACGGATTGTCGAGAATGCGAGACCTGGCTGGTATTTTACATAACAAAGAGGTGAAAAAATTTCTCTCTTTTCGCTCCAATAGCGTTCTCTATCGGCTGACGATGGCCTTTGGGCTCTTCTTTTTGGGTCCCTTGCTGGGCCTCTTTTTTTTGAGCGTCAAAACAGATCTCTTTGGTACCAATGAGTTGCTGTACAGCCTTCTGGGCCTGCTGATTTCCACCTTTTTCGGCTATCTGATAATGCGTCAGATTTCCAATGGCATTGTCAGAGTGGAAAACCGGATGGCCGACACGCTGAAGACCTTTGATCGGTTCGGAAAGATTGGTGAGGATGAGCTGGAGAATATTTCGGCCTTCGCCGACAAGATGAGTGAGAATATAAAAATAACAGGAGATTCTCTAAGCAGAAGAATGAACGAGATTCACGCCCTGCGGGAGCTCGGCGGGCTCTCCGCCCTCCAGGTCACGCCTCAGTCGCTTGCCTTGACTGCGTTGGAGCGTTCCATTGAGGTGGCGGAAGCGGCAGGGGGCGTTATCCTTTTTATCTCCGGTAATCATGGGGTCTGCAATTTGAAGCGAGGTGCAGGTCTTACTCTGCAGAAAAATCAATCCTTCAGCTTCAGCTCCTTCCCCTGGCGAAAAACGATTCAGCAGAATATTCCGATGATCCTCCAGGAAGAAGATAGCGCGGAGTGGAGAAATTACTTTGCTGCGGAATGCAGCTCAGCTGCAATAATTCCCTTTTGCCGGTTCGGTTCCACTACGGCTGTTGCACTGCTGGCCTCGGGGGCGCAGCAAAACTGGGATGAGAGAACCCTCGAATTTTTGAGTACTTATTTTCTGAGTATCGGTAATGCTTTGAAAATGAAGGAAATCGATTCCAGAAAAAAGGAAACCGACCAGGAATTGAAGGTAATCCTTTCCATTATCAAGGTCCTGAGCTCCAACCCAGGGAAAAATGATCTTCTGGCAATTATCGCTCAGAAGATCGGAGAGATACTTCCTCATCACTGGATTGGTCTTGCCTTGAAGGACGACTCCGGAAAGCATCTCTACCTTTCACATTCCTTCAGTAAATACGCCCCCGAAGTTAAAACGGGGAAGCGAATCCAGACCAAAAAGTCACTTTTCCACCTCGCGGCGCATTCGGACCAGATTATATCGATAGATAATCTCATGACACGGCGGGAGTTCTGTGAGAAGAAATTATTTCAGCATCTGGCTTTGAAGTCATGTGTGCTGGCGGGACTCAACAGCAGCGGCAGGACAATAGGTTCTATTTGTCTCGGCAGTGAAAAAAAATCCGGATTCGGACAAAGGGAAAAGCGCATTTTTTCTATGATTGCCATGGCCGTCGCCATAGCCATAGAGCAGTCAAAGATTTTCGCAAGAGAAAGGGCAAAAAGAGCAGAGCTGGAAATTTTCAACAAAATCGGTGGAGCTCTGACATCACATACCATCAGGGCCAACAAAGTATTGACCTACATACTGGAGAGAATAGCCGATCTGATAAATGTTGAAGCAGGCAGTATCATGCTGCTGGAGTTTGACGCTCTGGTTGTGGAGGCTGCAATAGGCGCGTTCAGCAAGGAGTTGAAGAAACAAAAATTCACTCTTAATCATGGTGTAGCCGGATATGTGGTGGCAACCGGAGAACCCGTCATTGTCGATGATACCCGGGACAACCCCCATTTTTTATCCATTGTCGATGAAAAAACCGGCTTTGAAACCCGCAGCCTGCTCTCTGTCCCGTTAATATCGGGAGGAAGGGTCATAGGTGTAATTGAATTGCTCAACAGGATCGGCAAACCGTTCTCACAGGATGATATGCAGACGGTCAAGGCAGTGGCCGCCTCGACGGCTATCGCCCTGGAGAATACCCGGTTGTACAGCGAATCGAGTCATATTGCCAAGAAAGAGAAGTTTATCAGAACGATCTTTCAAAAATATGTTCCCGAAGAGATTGTGTTGAAGATTCTCGAAAGAGGTGAAGCCGATCAGATGGCGGTAAGCGAGCGGAAGATCGTTACTGTCTTTAATGTCGATATACGAGGATATACCAAGATGTCTAAGGAGGCCTCGACTGAAGACGTTGTTCATATCCTCAATCATTTCTTCTGTCGGCTGGGAAATATCATAATCAAGCATAAGGGGTTGCTCGACAAATATCTTGGCGACGGAATGCTGGCCATATTCGGAGCTCCGGCCTCAACGGCCAATCCTGCTCTCGATGCGGTGCTGGCGGCCCAGGAAATGATACAGGCTATGGAAAAACTGAGTATTCTCTCGGTAGACAGATGCGGTGTGCCGCTCAAAATCGGTATCAGCATCAACACCGGTGAGGCGATTGTCGGGAATATCGGTTTTTCCAAAAAGATGGAATATACGGTTATCGGCGATGTAGTGAACGAGACCTTCAGGCTGCAGGATCTAACCCGTAACAAGGCAAACTCAATCCTGATCGGCGAGGCGACTTATCATCAGGTAAAGAGTGTTGTGCGGACCCGTCCTTATGGACTGAAGAAACTCGATTCTTCTCTGGTCAATGTCTATGAGGTGGAGACGGACTATCTCCTTGAGGAGCCGATCTCGCCGGTAGTTTCAATGGGATCTGATGTGGTTAAAATTCACTGACGATACTCTTATAAAAAGTCATCGAAACTGCCTAAATGGACTTTGTGATAAGCGCAGACCGAGAAAGCCCGATCTACAACAACGCAGATCGGGCTTTTTACGAGTTCATCACTGATGATAAAAGAGGAGGGAACTGTCTGCATTGAAAGAACTTCAATAATTCTCCGGATAAGAGATTTTAGCTTCAGGGGATTAGTGATACCCGTTAAATTATTAAAGTCCTCTCAATACAGACAGCACCGGCTTAATCAACCGCCAGAAAACTGTGTTTTTCTTCCAAAGGTTCGATATTGCCGTTAACCTCGACATACCTTTTGTTATTCTGATCTATATAGGCCATTGCCAATGATCTTCCTGCCGGCCCTCCCGGGAAGGGAGTATTGACTATAAAACCACGACCTATCGGCCGAAAATTCTGCTTTTGCTGATTCTTCATATTTCCTTACTGTCGATACAATCTAAAAACATGTTTGAACAATTACCTGTCAGAAAGGTTGTTGCAGTAAATATACCAGATGGCAATATTTCGTCTTGAGAAGATGATTTTTGACCGGAAATCCTGTGTATGTTTGATAAGAATCTAAAATAACAAACATTTATATTGTTAAGAATGACTGTTCCAATTCTGGATATCAATCTTCCTTTGAAGACCCAGCCGGCGAAAAACGTAAACGTAGTTTCCTTAACGAATATATAAACAAAGAGGCCGGGTCCTCTTCGCCAAAAAAGTATCCTGCCGGCAATGTACTCCGCAAAACTGGCGGCATCTTTTGTCCGTTTCTCTGAATTGTGGTTGATTATACTGTAAATAAAGACAATTTTATCAAAATTGCCTTTTGACAATTGTACCGTACTCCATTATGATGCCTCCACATAAAGTAGGGCATCTCAAATCTTTACGTCGGATACCCGCGTGTCTCCGATGCTCATCAACTACTGTAAATAGGGTTTACATATGTCCTTTGATCACTCTCCGTATTCCCTGTCTTCCAGAAAAAGCCTGGCGGTTCTGAGGCAGCAGTACCTTCAGCTCGCTTCTTCCTGGGCTATGGAAGACTACAGAGCCTTTGTCACCTTTCATACGCGGATGCTGCCCAAGCTGATGAATGTTGAAAGATGCACGATCTACATTATTGATATCGGCAGCAACCGCATTTGTTCCATATACGGAACCGGCTTGAGTGAGACGCAGATTGAAGCCCCTCTGGATGGCAGTCTGGTGGGCCGGGTTATAAGTACCGGGAGAAGCCTTATTGAGAATAATCTTGAAGCTCATAGCGGCTTCCATGAATATATAGCCGAACAGACTGGTTATATCAGCAGGAATATGATCTGTTCACCCATCAAGAGCATGAGTGGTAACGGTGTTTCCGGTGCGATTCAGCTCCTGAATAAAAATGATAACAGCGGCTTTGGTGAAGACGATCTTGCTCAGCTTGAAGAGGTGGCCCATTATCTGTCGATCTCGATCGAGGCCATAGTTCTTAATAAAGAGATACTGAGAATTGCAGATTATCTTGATCAGGAGGTGGATCGGCTGGATCAGTATTCTGTGCGCGGTTCCGTCTTTATCGCGGAGAGCCCGGCAATGCGAGAGGTCCTGGATCTCGTGCGCGTCGTCGGCGCCACCCCGATAAATGTGGTTATTCAGGGAGAGAATGGGACGGGCAAGGAACTTATTGCCAGAATGGTTCATGAAAAAGCCGGCCTTCGCAAGCAGCCGTTTGTCGCCGTCAATTGCGCCTGTATCCCGGAAAATCTCGTGGAAACGGAATTTTTTGGTCATGAAAAGGGCGCCTTTACCGGAGCGGACAGCCCCAGGAAAGGACGTTTTGAAGAGGCCGAAGAAGGCACTCTTTTTCTGGACGAAATCGCCGAGATGCCTCTGCAGATTCAACCGAAGTTTCTGCGGGCCATCCAGGAGGGGGAGGGAACCAGGCTCGGCAGCAGCAAAGTTGTCAAATACAATTTTCGGCTGATAAGTGCCACCAATAAGGATCTGTCGGCGGAAGTGAAGAGCGGAAATTTTCGTGAAGATCTCTTCTTCCGTTTGTTTTCCGTGGAAATCCTGGTTCCGCCGCTGCGGGAGCGGAAGGAAGATATTTTGCCCCTGGCTATTCACTTTCTGGAAGAAACCAATAAACTTTTCAGTAAGAATATCAGTGGCTTTTCCCAGGAGATACTTGATCTTTTCGAGAAATACAGCTGGCCTGGCAATGTCCGTCAGTTGCGCAAGGAAGTAGAGAGGCTGGTAGCCCTGACTACTGACGGAGAGCTTATCGTCCCCGATAATTGCTCACGAGAGCTGGCATCGTTTTATACATCCGGAGCTTTTGGGGCGGTGGAGAAGGGCTTGGAACTGAGCATACCCGATCAAGTGAAAATGTTAGAGGTAGAGCTAATCGAAAGGGCCATGAAAAAGGCAGCGGGTAATAAATCGAAGGCTGCCGGGCTATTGAAAATAACCCGGCAGGGGCTCCTCAAGAAGATAAAGAGGTACGGTGTCGAACTTCATTGATCCGGCAGAGTTGAAGGCTGCCAGGTGGAGAGAAAGAGGCCAAAGGAATCATATCGGAGCGGTAATGGTAAATCCAGCCGAGGTTCGGGGCGTTCGCTGAAGATGAGATCGTCGACTTCTGCCGAAACGCTGCCGTCTTCTGTTTGGATCAGCCCTAATTGAACAAGTCTTACAAAATGGGGCGTCAGCGAAGAGGTATCAGAGGCGAGGATGCCGGAAATCTCGGCAACCGTCTTTTTTCCATCGATTAAAAGCAGTACTTTCAGGTCCCTTCGGGTAAAGACAGTCATGCCGAAGTCATATTTGTCTTTTCTGTGATAAACTGCATCCGAAAACCTGGTCATGGTTGAGCTCATTGTCTTCTCCTGGTTAAATTATCGACATGTCACGCACTGCATTATCTGTGCCGGAATGACAGTTGGTGAAGCTCCAAGTTGAGGTGCTCATTCTGAATAATGCGAAATTTCAATGGAAGACATCAATAGAATAACTTGTTGCGGGATGCAAGGTTTGTATGCTACTAAATAAAGAGTTCTTTTTTACCATGTCGTCATTGTTGAATTCTTACCGTCGTTACAATGGATTGTTCGGGGGAGAGATCCCAAAGGTTAATTACAAAGTGGAGGGAATAATGCGCTATCTTAAAGGATTTATGTTCGGCTGTACCCTGCTTTTATCTTCAACAACCCTGGTATTTGCAGATACCGGTGATACCTTGAAGGACGTCAAGTCCAAAGGGTATATTCAGGTTGGAGTTAACGGAGATCTTTTCGGCTTCGGCAAGGCGGATCAGAAAGGTGAATGGAAAGGACTCGATGTCGATACGGCACGGGCTGTAGCCGTGGCGATCTTTGGAGATTATAAAGATAAAGTTCGTTACACTCCGCTGACCGCAAAAACCAGATTTACCGCACTGCAGTCCAAAGAAATAGATCTTTTAACCCGTAACGCCACGCAGACATTAAGCCGGGACACTGCTCTGGGTTTGGATTTTGTCCAGGTGAACTACTATGACGGGCAAGGCTTCATGATACCCAAAGCCCTGGGTGTGAAAAGTGCTCATGAGCTGGACGGCGCCACGGTCTGTGTTCTTCCCGGGACCACAACTGAACAGAATGCCGCTGATTTTTTCCGCTCCAACGATATGGAGTGGAAGACCGTAACGATTGAATCAACAGCCGAGCTTTCTCAGGCATTCTTCGCCGGCCGTTGCGACGTGATGACCTCGGATGCCTCTCAGCTCGCCGGGATCAGGGCCAGTGCTCCGCAACCTGATCAATATACGATTCTGCCCGAAATCATTTCCAAGGAACCTCTCGCTCCGGCTGTCCGCCATGGCGATAACCAGTGGAAAGATATCGTCAATTACGCCGTCTTGGCGATGATCAATGCCGAAGAGCTGGGCATCAATTCTGAAAATGTCGATGAAATGCTGAAGAGCAACAATCCTAAAATTCAGCGCTTTCTCGGAGTTACCCCGGGAAACGGTGAAGCCCTTGGTCTCGATGAAAAGTTCGCCTACAATATCATCAAAAAAGTCGGCAACTATGGTGAAGTCTTTGAGCGCAATGTCGGAGTAAACACACCTCTTGGAATTGAGCGCGGTCTAAACGCACTCTGGACAAATGGTGGGCTTATGTACTCTCCTCCTTTCAAGTAAGATGGACCCGTTTCTCCAGAGTCCATCCAGTTAATTTAGATCACTTTTTACGATATTATCAAGTAAGAAGTTTGAACCTATCGAGGGTAACATGAGGTAAAGAAAAAAAACCCATTCTGAACCACTGCAGGTGTTTCATTCGGAATGGGTTTTTTTTTGTAATTTCGATACATTTGTCTCTAACCCAGCTGAGCTGGACTCTTTACAGTACCCCCTGAGGGGTATAAGAACCTTTAGACAGAATATTTTCTTGCAAAAAACAAGAAAACAACCTGTAAGTTACTAACCCAGCTGAGCTGGATAAGTACCTTGGATATAGAGGGCAATTCGCAGTTATCAAATACTTATTCCTTTTCTTGTTTTTTCTGACAGTTTTTAAGGAGTAAGGTACTAAAGCAGAAGTACCGGCGCTGCTGGGAAAAGTTATTTTCTCCGCCTCAGCCGGTGTGTCGTTTGACCGGAGCCTGTGCCGTTTTTCAGGCTCAAATGATCTTTTCTCAGCAAAAAAAATCTGTGTGGCTCAATGGCTGAAACGAATATTACTCCTTTGAAGAAGGTTTATTTCTGGAATGATGAAAAAACCAGAGGCATCCTTTATCAGATTATTACAGCGATGATAGTGGCCTTCGTCGGCTATTATCTTATTTCCAATGTCCAGGAGAATATGGCGAGGCAATCCATCGCCAGTGGTTTTGGTTTTGTGGAGCGTGAAGCTGCCTTCGAAATAGGCGAGAGTCCCATCGAATATTCGGCTGCGGACTCGTATGGCAGAGCTCTGGTGGTCGGTCTTCTCAATACGCTGAAAGTATCGGTGGTCGGCATGCTGCTGACTACGGTGCTGGGAACTCTTGTCGGCGTCTTCTCCCTTTCCAAGAACTGGCTTCTGGCGAAGCTGGGGACGTATTATGTTGAATTATTCCAGAACATTCCGGTACTGCTTCAGCTGTTTTTTTTCTATGCCCTTTTTTATGAAGCGTTTCCAGGTCCTCGCCAGGCACTGAATCCAATTCCGGGGGTGCTTATTTCCAACCGCGGAATCGATTTGGCGGTCCCGATGGACAATCCGGTCTGGTCATATATGGTGATCGGCCTTCTGGTGGCGGTTGTCCTGGTGATCTTTATCACCCGCTGGGCCAGAAAGCGCCAGGAGATGACCGGACAGCAATTTCCCGCAGGTCTGACAGGAGCCGGTATTATACTCGGGATTCCCCTTCTGGTCTGGATTATCGGAGGTGCCCCAACTGAGATGGATATGCCGGTAATGAAAGGATTTAATATCCAAGGCGGGTTGAATGTCAGTCCTGAATTTGCCGCGCTGCTTGTCGGCCTGGTGCTCTACACCGCGGCATTTGTGGCGCAGATTGTCCGGGCCGGAATACAGTCGATCAGCAGCGGGCAGACGGAAGCGGCTATGTCCATTGGCCTGAAACCGAAACATGTTATGTTCCGGGTCATTTTTCCCCAGGCATTGCGGGTAATCGTACCGCCACTGACCAGCCAGCTTCTCAATTTGACGAAAAACAGCTCTCTGGCGGTGGCAATCGGCTATCCTGATTTCGTCCAGGTTGCCGGAACCACAATTAACCAGACCGGACAGGCAGTGGAAGGAGTTGCCTTGATGA
Organism: Desulfopila inferna; assembly: GCF_016919005.1. Taxonomy (NCBI): domain Bacteria; kingdom Pseudomonadati; phylum Thermodesulfobacteriota; class Desulfobulbia; order Desulfobulbales; family Desulfocapsaceae; genus Desulfopila; species Desulfopila inferna. The sequence goes on along the minus strand of NZ_JAFFQE010000002.1, from coordinate 555,286 downwards.
TGCTGGTGTACCTGACCCTGAGTCTGCTGACTTCGGCATTCATGAACTGGTACAACAAGAAAATTGCAATTGTTGAACGGTAAATATGAGCACACATCCTGAAGTTGAAACAATCAAGCCGCCCCTGACCAACATAGGTGCTCTGGGCTGGGTCAGAAAAAACCTTTTTGGCGGATTTTTTAATTCCCTGGCAACCATACTGATATTTCTTGCTCTGGTTAAAGTAGTACCGCAGTTTGTGCAGTGGGCCTTTATCGACAGTGTCTGGTTCACCTCGGGACAGGAATGTCATCAGGCCGAAGGGGCCTGCTGGTCGGTGGTAACTCAGAATATCAGGTTTAATATCTTCGGGTATTATCCATATGAGCACCAGTGGCGTCCATTGTTGGCCATGATCATTCTTGTTTCCATGCTGATCTACAGCAGGGACTGGAAAAAATGGAGCAAAACGCTCGGCTATTTCTGGCTTGTGGCTTTATTCGTCATGGGCCTCCTGATGAAAGGCGGCCTCTTCGGCCTGGTTTCAGTCGAAACTACAAAATGGAGCGGACTGCCGCTGACTCTGCTGCTCTCCTTTTTTGGTATCCTGGCCTCATACCCACTGGGGGTCGTTCTGGCCCTTGGCAGGCAATCCACCTTGCCGGTGATTAAAGCATTCTGTGTTGTCTATATCGAATTGATCAGAGGTGTTCCGCTTATTACTCTGCTGTTTATGTCGTCGGTGATGTTTCCCCTGTTTTTGCCGGAAGGGGTTACCATTGACAAGGTTCTGCGAGCTCAGGTTGCCATAATCATGTTTACCGCAGCGTATATAGCCGAAGTTGTTCGCGGTGGGTTGCAGTCTCTCAATAAGGGGCAATACGAGGCTGCCGAATCGCTTGGTCTGAATTACTGGCAGAAAATGCGCCTGGTCATTCTGCCCCAGGCCTTGAAGATCGTGATTCCGCCATCCGTGGGGATTTTAATTTCTGCATTTAAAGATACTTCGCTCGTGGTGATCATCGCTCTCTACGATATACTTAACACCACCAAATCCATTCTTAATGTACCTGAATGGACCGGTTTCAGTACCGAAGCATACATTTTTGTGGCCGCTATTTATTATTTATGCTGTTTCTCGATGTCTACATACAGCAGAAGGATCGAAAGGGAGCTTGAGTATAAAAATGTTGCCGCAAAATAAGTGAGTTCGAAAAACGGAAATAGATACTTTGAAAACTAAAATTTGATATATGGCTGAAAAAATTTCAGACGTCAAATGCTGGAAGCTGGGAAATTAGCGCCTGTACAACGGACGGAAATTATTTTAGACGCCTTTAAAGAAGATAAACTCGTAAAAACCAAAAAATAGGGATGGCTAAGTAAAAAACTTCATATGCTAGGCGCGCAAAATTTACATTATTTCGGCGTACTAGAGTACATCGAAATAATGTAAATTCTGCAGCAACGACGCAGATAAAGAGTTTTTACGACGCCATCAAGGAAAAGATCCATGAAAAACAGGCAGCATGCAGACGCATCCAGTGATGGCGGGGCCATCATTGAAATAGTTGAGATGCACAAATGGTTTGATGAGTTCCATGTCCTCAAAAACATTAATCTTCAGGTGCAGCCTCAGGAGAGAATCGTGGTTTGCGGTCCTTCCGGGTCCGGGAAATCAACGATGATCAGGTGTATCAACCGGCTGGAAGAGCATCAGCGTGGCCGTATTATCGTCAACGGTACTGAGTTGACCAGAGATTTAAAGGACATCGAAAAGGTGCGGGCTGAAGTGGGCATGGTTTTTCAACACTTTAACCTCTTTCCTCACCTGACTATCCTGGAGAATCTTACCCTCGGTCCTATCTGGGTGAGAAAGACCCCGAAAAGAGAAGCCGAAGAGCTGGCCATGCATTATCTGGAGATGGTTCATATTCCCGAGCAGGCCAATAAGTATCCAGGGCAGGTCTCCGGCGGTCAGCAGCAGCGTGTGGCCATAGCTCGAAGCCTTTGCATGAAGCCGAAAATCATGCTCTTTGATGAACCGACTTCTGCACTTGATCCGGAAATGATCAAAGAAGTTTTAGATGTTATGGTTGATCTGGCGGATGAGGGAATGACCATGATCGTCGTCACTCATGAGATGGGTTTTGCCAAGACTGTGGCCGACAGAGTAATTTTTATGGATTACGGAGAAATTGTGGAAGAGAATGAACCCAATGCCTTTTTTGATAATCCGCAGCACGAGCGAACCAAGCTCTTTCTCAGCCAGATTCTCTAGGGGCCTGTCGGAGAAAGCACTTTCTCGGAGTCTTCACTTACCGCCCATCTCGGCATTGTTTTCAGAAAATCAATGCTCGCAGGTAGCGAAGACTCCGATATCATGTACTGACCTGATCTGAGAAAAAATTGCAATTCTCCGACACACTCCTGGGAAGTTCTGTTCAGCCAACCTCAAGCAGAGACTGCAGGGAGGTTAATTCTAATAGAAGGGAAAAAAACATGCGGTGCCCGAAATGTAATCACATTCAAGCAAAAGCATCCGAATGTCGCCAATGCGGTCTGATCTTTGCCAAGTATAAAACCTTCCAAAAACGCAAGCAGGAACTGACGGAGAAAAAAGCGGCGGATAGGTCCGGGATTGGTAAATACACGCAAATACTGGGTCTGATCGTTGTTGTGGCAGCAACTACATATTATTTCACCAGACCGGACACGGGCGCGGTTCAGAGTGAAGGTGTAAGGCTGCAGAGTCCGCTAACAGCAGAGCAGCAGAGCACGCAGAAAACGGCAGTGGAGCAGCAGGCTTCTTCGCAAGCGGCAGTGATGCAGCAGCCATCCTCGCAGCCGAATGGAAGATCACCCGTTGAATATGCCCGCGAGGCCACAGTATCCATTGAAACACCGTGGGGAACAGGATCGGGCTTCTTTATAGCGAAAAATTACATTGTCACCAATAAACATGTGGTGCAATTCAATGAGGATGAGTTCAGGGAAATACAGGAAAAGTTACAGACAAGCAGAAAAATAATCGATCTAGAGGAGCAGAAACTTGCCGAGTTTCGCAGGCGAATGAAAAAAATGCCTGCCGGTCCGGGAAAAAGCCAGCTTGAAATACTTATCAGAGAACGGGAAAAGTATCTTGCTGAAGTTATACAGCAGCAGCAGGAAGGCGAAGAACGTCTGGCCAAGCTGGAAAAAGATTCCGCCGCCCCGCAGATAAAAATCATACTTTCCAATGGAGATGAACACCAGGCCGGCTACATGCTGTCCAGTTCGAAGTATGATCTTGCTTTGCTGGCGCTGTTTGCTCACGACGGTCATCAATTGAAGAGGCCGCCCAGCGGCATGTCCATCCGGCAGGGAGATAAGGTTTATACGGTGGGCAGCCCCGTGGGTTTGCGACATACAGTGACGGCTGGAGTCTTTAGCGGATATCGTCAAAGAGAGATGGATGATCAGGTATTTCTGCAGACTGATGCGGCCATAAACCCAGGCAACAGCGGTGGCCCGCTTATCGATGAAAACGGTTTTGTGCATGGAGTCAACACTATGATTCTCAGGGACACCGAGGGAATCGGTTTTGCCATACCTATCGAGAAGGTTTTTGAGGAATTCAGTTCCACTCTGATGTGATTCGTTCGCAAGGGCGATATTCAGTGGATCTCTTCAAATATTGATTTCTCTACGTTTTTTACCACATTATCAGGATGGAATACCCTGCCGTTCATGACGATATAAATACCCTCTCCAAGTGTCTGGACCGCCCCGACGGCGCAGGCTATATTGAAAGATGCATCACTGGATTTAAAGCGAGCCGGGGACATGGAGCCGGTGAGCACCACAACCTTGCCCTTGATGGTTTGTAGGTGTCTGGCAGTAGTAACCATGGTATCCGTGCCATGGGTCAGGATGATATGGCGACCGGGGTCATTGTCGATGGCAGTATAAATACGGTCACGGTCCTCATCGGTCAGATCGAGACTGTCTTTTTGTAGAATGACCTTGCTTTCAAACTCGAAGGTGACATTGCCGTCGCGCAGGATTTCCTCAAGAACCGGTTCCCCTACCTGATATTGACTCTTGGCATCAAAATAAATCTTATCAATGGTGCCGCCGGCTGTATAAAAAATTATTTTCATAAGAATACATTGTGAATAGAGAAAATTTATGAATTCTATAGTGGTCCGTTTCAGAAATTGCTATTATTTTTTTAAGCATAGCACGTTGGAGATCTATTGCCATTCAGGAATGAAAAAATCCCACAACTTCCCTTTGGAGTTCAATCCTTATTCTTGATCCCTGTACACCGGCAGTTATCAGAAAGACTGGTAAGATATATGTCTATCTCCTTGACAAGAGATATTGATTGCTCCCAGTTTGCCAGGCGGGCACAATCCTCCAGATCTTGAAACATTTGGCCTAGTGTGTGGCACCCATAAATTGCAGCAGCACCCTTATTGGCATGGCAAAGAAAAACCAGTTGATCGACATCACTTGATTTAATCGCGGTTATCAATTTTTCGTGCTCAGTGAACATTTTTTCCAGAAACAAAGGAATGAGTGGCAAAAGAGACGGCCGGACTTCCAAGGGAAACTTTTTCATAAGTTTCTTCTATTCTTCCACAACGCCCTTCTCTGGTAATTTATCTGCTTACTCCTGATGCCTCTCACGACCCGTTTTTCTTTTTAGTTATCCAGCTATCGAACTGGACAACCCCTTGCCGCAGCGCATATTTTATCAGATCAACCTGCTGCTTCAAGCCTAATTTTTCCATGATGTTGCGCCGGTGAGATTCGACTGTTTTGGCGCTGATATTAAGGCGCTGGGCGATTATTGGTATTTTCATTCCCTCTGCCAAAAGCTGCAGCACTTCCCGCTCCCTTGAGGTAAGCAGTGAGGTCGGTCTCTTGAAATCGGGTGGCGATATCCCGTCTTTGTAACAATGGATTACTAGATCAGCGACTTCTGGGCAAAGGTAGTAGTGACCTCTGTAGACCGTATGTATTGCCCTAATGAGTTCATCCACTGAACATGTCTTAAGAAGATATCCCCTTGCGCCTGCTTGAAGGGCACTGGACACATAGCGTTCTTCACTATGCACTGTGAGGACAATCAGGGCAATTTCCGGACTATGGCCGCTTATTAATTCGATAGCGTTAATGCCATTTAGTTGGGGCATGCCAATGTCTATTATGAGGATATCAGGTGCCAGCTTTTTGGCAAGATCAAAGGCCGCAAAACCATCTTCAGCCTCACCAATTACCGTGATATCAGGACAGGCCTGAAGAAGTGCTACAAGCCCTCTGCGTACAAGATTATGATCATCTGCCAATGCTATTTTGATATTCATTAGTAAGGTGTCCGAGGTACAGGTCTGGCTAAGTCGAATAATGAGGACTATCTTGTCGAAGGTCTCTTTGAGGTAAATTATTCAAACTGCACGGGAGTGTTTATTCGTTAGGCAATATGCAACTGATCAAAACTGCATCGTTTTGTCAACAAATATAAATTAAATGATATTGTTCTAAGTGTTTTCCTGAGATCAAATCAGGATTTAGCCTATAGCAATATTTGTCGTCATTCATTAAACACTAACGAAGGAATTGATCTATAAAGCTTAATTATAAATTCTTAAAAATGTGATGCGGGAGTGTAAGCCGCTTGGTTTTCTTGCCAGCTCGTGATTCCAGCTGAGCTACAGTGAGATTCAATATACTGAATGGAATAGGTGAAATCCTAAAGAACCAGCTGGAAAATAAAAAGAGACTGCCATATCAACTTCTGTTTTCCCGGCTGTGGAGGGGTAATCTCCCTTACCCCTCCATTTTTTCACCAGGATAAAAGTACCCTGACGACTTCCTTAAAACTGATAAAAAACGCGAAAGATCGAAGGAATAATAGATGCCGTCTACCTATAAATGTGAAAGTTTAATTATGTTTGAAGAATCAGGATATGGGAGGTTTAAGATCTGTCCTCAATGCGGCAATTACGTTTCACCAGAAACTGCCTATCAAAAGACAGCTATTTGTCAAGCGTCAGTCTGCAGGAAATGTAAAAAGGCGGTAGAGTATTGCAAGTGTAAATCTTCCGGAAAAGGAGATAATTGTCGTTGACATCTAAGTCTTTATTCAAACTATAGCTCTCTGCTCTAACGGTGCCGACAGAATTTCTCCCCTGAGCTAGCCGCTCTGCAGGCCGTTTTTCTCCAGCTGCCAGTCATCCCGCAGCTGAAATATCCCCTCGTGATTGGTTTTGTCGATATGGATCGGCGTCACCGAGACATATCCCTCCTTGACGGCATGGATATCTGTGTCGGTGGCTGAATCGGTATAGGGAGATCCTCCTCCAATCCAGAAGAGTTTGCGCCCCCAGGGATCGGTAGTTTCCTGGATAGCGTTGCGCCACATCCTCCTTCCCTGTCTGGTGACTCGTACGCCCTTGATTGCGGCTTCTGCAGGTATGTTGATGTTGAGAAGGGTATTTTCCGGAAGTCCTTTGCTGAGAGTCAACTTTGCCAGCTCTGCTGCAATTGCGGCGGCATAACGGTAGTCCGTGGTTTTCTCCGTCATGGAGACGGCCAGCGAAGGCACGGCATGCATTGTGCCTTCAAGTGCTGCGGAGACAGTTCCCGAGTAGGAGATGTCATCACCCAGATTAGGGCCATTGTTGATACCTGAAACAAGCAGATCAGGAACCGTTTTCAAAATCTTCTGGAGGGCCAGGGCGACGCAGTCGGTAGGGGTGCCGTCAATGGCGATTATATCGGTTTCCATATGTTTTACCCGAAGCGGACGGTGCATGGTCAGCGAGTGGGAGACCGCCGATTTATCACGGTCCGGCGCCACCATCATCACTCTGCCGATCTGTTGCAGTGCCTGGAAGAGTGCCCGTATACCATCACTGGTGAAACCATCGTCATTGGTAAGAAGGATTGTGGTCATGTTTCATGCTCCGGTTCATTCCCTGCATTGTGCCAGAATTCACTGACGATGGGATTGTGCATATTTTTGATTGTGGTACAGACTCCCACGGAGAAAGTCTGCAGTGCGGGACTAATCTGCAGAATTTTGACCTCCTCCTTCATGGGGCTTTTCAGAAGGACCAGTTCGGGGATGATGCCGACTCCGCAGCCCATACTGACCAGGGTAATAATAGCTTCATTTCCGGCAACCTGGGAATAAACATTGGGTACCACCCGCTTCTTGCGAAACCATGCCTCTGTCCGGCTTCTGCTCAGACCTCTTTCTGCTAAAATAAGAGGGGTTTTTTGCCAGTCAATGCTGCCGTTCCTGTAAGCTACGGTTTTGCCGGCATCTTTGGGTGCGATAAAGATAAGAGGTGTCTCGATGATTTTTTTAAAGGTCAGGCTCGCAGGAAGATCATCAGGTAAAGCGGCAATGCTGATGTCGGCCTCTCCGCTTTCGAGTCTGCCAAGGGCCATGGCCGCATCGCCTGTCTGCAGGTTGATGTGTACCCGGGGATGAGTGTTCCTGAATCGCTCCAGAATGGAGGGAAGAATGCTCAGAATTGCGGTGACGGAGCAGTATAGAGTAAGTTCACCGCGCAGTATACCATCACGGTTCAAATCGTTTTGCAGTTTGTTCCAGCTCTGCAGAACCTCGTCAGCGTAGGAAGCAAAGATCCTGCCGGAGCCGGTAAGGGTGACGGTGCGCTGATTTCTGGTGAAAAGCTTCTTGCCGAGTTCGTTCTCCAGCCGCTGGATGGTTCGGGTCAGTCCTGAAGGAGTGATGTTGCAGGCCTGACTGGTTTGACCGAAATGGAGTGTCCCGGTTAAATGCTTAAACAGTTTCAAATCTCTGATATTCAATATTCACGCCGGTGCAGGGAATTTTATGAAGGAATGTATTGCATATTATGCAACATAATATAACGAATAAATCACTTGACGCAATATAGAAATACCAATATATGAAGAGATCATATTACTCACTCAGATAAACAAGGAGATACAAATGGAAAACAACTATTTTAACAGACTGCCGCTGCGTCTGCAGCTTGAGGAGCTTTCCCAGTGCCGTTTAATGGAGCCTGCTGAATTTGATGGTGTGGAGGCGTTGAAAGGGAAAAAGATCGTCATTGTCGGTTGTGGAGCGCAGGGTTTGCACCAGGGGTTAAACCTGCGGGATTCTGGCCTTGATGTCTCTTATGCTCTGCGCCAGGGCGCTATAACCGAAAAGAGGCAATCCTGGAAAAATGCGACGGAGAACAATTTTACCGTCGGCACTTATGAGGAAGTTATCCCATCAGCCGATCTGGTCATAAACCTGGCCCCGGACAAACAGCATTCAGACGTGGTTTCCAAGGTTATGCCGTTTATGAAGCAGGGTGCCTGTCTTTCCTATTCGCATGGTTTCAATATAGTCGAGGTCGGCATGGAGATCCGTAAGGATCTGACGGTAATCATGGTCGCGCCGAAATCGCCCGGAACAGAGGTTCGGGAAGAGTTCAAACGTGGTTTCGGCGTACCTACGCTGCTGGCGGTGCATCGCGAGAATGATCCTCAGGAAAAGGGCTGGGAGATTGCCAAGGCCTATTGCTGCGGCACCGGTGGTGACAAGGCCGGGGCATTGCAGTCATCTTTTATAGCTGAGGTTAAGTCCGATCTCATGGGTGAACAGACCATCCTCTGCGGCATGCTCCAGGTCGGCTCCATTCTCTGCTACGACAAAATGGTGGAGGAAGGCATCGATCCGGGATATGCCTCGAAGCTGGTGCAGTATGGCTGGGAAACCATTACCGAATCCATGAAGCATGGCGGCATTACCAATATGATGGACAGACTTTCCAACCCGGCCAAGATAGAGGCATTTTATCTCGCCGAGGAGCTCAAGGAAATTCTGACCCCACTCTTTGAAAAACATATGGACGACATCATGTCAGGTCATTTTTCCAGGACAATGATGAAAGACTGGGCCAACGATGACGCCGATCTGCTCAGGTGGCGCAAGGCCTCCGGTGAAACTGCCTTCGAACAATCCGTAACTACGGATAAGGAAATCAGTGAGCAGGAGTATTATGACAATGGAATCCTTATGGTGGCCATGATCAAAGCCGGGGTCGAACTTGCTTATGATGTCATGGTATCGGCAGGCATCAAGGAAGAGTCCGCGTATTATGAGTCTCTTCATGAAACACCGCTCATTGCCAATACCATTGCCCGGAAAAAACTTTATGAGATGAATGTCGTCATTTCAGATACCGCAGAATATGGGAACTATCTTTTTGCCAATGCCGCTATACCATTGCTCGTCGATTTTATGAAGAAAATCGATACCAAAGTTATCGGCAAAGGGCTTGATGTCAAAGACTACAGTGTGGATAACCTCGAGCTGATCGAGGTAAACGAAGCTATCAGATATACCAGCATCGAGGCCGTGGGCGAGGAGCTGCGTTCATATATGAGCGCCATGAAACCTCTTATGTAGCGGCAATAGCCGATTCCGCTTTTTCATACCCACTGCCGCTGCCTGAGCGGTAGTGGGTATTTTTTTCGCTTCAACTGTACCGGAAGTTACAAGCCTTGCACTTCATTCCCCCGGCAATATCCTGATTTCGTACTATATCTATAGAACACGAAGTGGCATGAATTGTGCTTACGTGTGTCACATGGTTGGATAATTGTTTTCGCATCTCGAGGAAGAATTCCATCCCGGGTCTGAATCAGCTTTCCAAAGGGAACTCAATTAATAGTTCGCTTTGAAGGGAGCGGCTCTTTATTTCAACGAAACGGTATTTGAAGAAGGATTATAGAGAATATGGATATGGCATTTACTAAAAAGCACTCCAGGTCGATCGAACAGTTCATTTTTCCACTGGTTTCGACAACCCGGCAGGGGACGGCTTTAAATAGCAAAAATCAGGAATTTAATCGGTATCTCAAAGAGATCGGGCAATATGAGCTTCTCTCCCGCGAGGAGATGGAGAAAATGGCAATCAGGGTCATTGAGGATAATGATCAGGAGGCAGCCTACCGTTTGATATCCGCAAATTTGCGCCTTGTGGTGAAAGTGGCCATGGATTTTCAAAAATTTTGGATGCAGAATTTCATGGATCTTGTCCAGGAGGGCAATATTGGCCTGATCAAGGCGGTCAGAAAATTTGATCCACATAAAGGGGTAAGGTTTTCCTACTATGCCACCTATTGGATACGAGCCTATATTCTAAAATTCCTGATGAATAACAGGAGGCTGGTCAAACTCGGCACGACTCAGGCCCAGCGCAAGCTGTTTTTCAGCCTGAACAAGGAAAAAAAGGCACTTGAAATAAAGGGTTATGTGGCGGAACCGCGGCTATTGGCCGAGCGGCTCAATGTGAAAACATCGGATATCGAGGAAATGGGCTGCCGTCTGGATAATGAGGAGGTATCGCTGGAAAGTCCAATCGGTTCGGACTCCGAAACCGAAAAAAAGGACTTCATTGCCAGTAATGACCCTGGAATTGAAGACATACTTTGCAGCCGCGATATGAAAAAAAGAGTCCATTCACTGGTTCAGGATCTCGAGGGGAGCCACAACGAAAAAGAAAAAATGATACTTGAGAAGAGGCTTCTCACGGACGATCCCCTGACCTTGCAGAAGATCTCCGAAATATTTGGTATCTCCAGAGAACGTATCCGTCAGATCGAGAGTAATATGCTCAGAAAAATGAAAAAATACATAGAAGAGACGGATCCGGAAATGATGATTTTCGCCGCCGGCGTACTGCCCCGGAAAAAAGCACTGGCAGAGGTGTACTCAAGATAGTTGTCACCTCCCTTCTTTATCCTCTCTCCCCGAAGGAGTCGCAGCGGAGATCTCGCTGCGGCTCATCTCTTCTCCAATATCCTTTTGCCATAAATCCAGTAATCGTCTCTCCGCACTTATAAAGAGGGGAACAGGGAGACGCTTTGATGATTATAACCGGAGCCCGATACTGCTGGATCTTCATGTGGAAATACGATAACCTGAAGGTGGATACAGATCAGCCGTTCAAGTCAGATACTGGAGGATATGATGCGATTTGATTTTCCCAACAGAAACGGTGAGATATTGTCAGGAAAGTTGGAACTCCCACCGTCGTCTCCGCGTGCATTTGCCTTGTTTGCCCACTGCTTTACCTGTTCAAAAGATATTATTGCCGCCCATGTTATCTCCAAAACTCTAGCCGCCGCCGGTATTGGCGTTTTACGTTTTGATTTTACCGGACTGGGAAACAGTCAGGGCGACTTTTCAAATACCAATTTTTCCTCAAATGTCGAGGATCTGTTGAGTGCCTGTGACTATTTAGGGGAAAAATATGAATTTCCCGAGCTTCTCATCGGACATAGTCTTGGAGGGGCTGCTGTCTTAAAGGCGGCTACCAAAATAAAATATGCCAGGGCGGTGGTCACCATCGCGGCTCCCAGCGATGTCCGTCATGTACACCATCTGCTGCAAACGGATATCGGCACAATCGAAGAAGAGGGAAAGGCAGACGTTCAACTGGCCGGGCGCAGTTTTACCGTCAGGAAACAATTCCTCGACGACGTCAATGAAACCGAGCTGCTGGAAGGGATAAGAAAATTCCGGAAAGCATTGCTGGTGATGCACGCACCTCTGGATAAAATAGTTTCCATTGATCATGCTTCCGCAATTTTTAAGGCTGCAAAACATCCTAAGAGTTTTGTGACGCTGGACAGTGCCGACCATCTGCTTTCCAATAAAAGAGATGGCAGATATGCCGCCGCTGTTATAGCAGCCTGGGTTGACAGATACATTTCCTCAGTACCCGAAGAGAAGGTAAGGGCGGAAAAGGGAACGGTTCGGGTCCGCTCAAGAAAAGGGGCAAAATACACCCAGGATATTGCCACTCTCGATCATCAGCTTGTGGCGGATGAGCCGACATCAGCCAGGGGGGACAATCTGGGAATGAATCCTTATGAGCTGCTTCTGGCGGCACTCGGCGCCTGCACCTCAATGACCCTGGCAATGTATGCCGAGCGCAAGGGTATGCCTCTGGAAGAGGTCGAGGTTAAGCTCCAGCATGAGAAAATTCATGCGAAAGACTGTGCAAACTGCGAAACTTCCAATGGAAAGATCGACAGGATCTATAAGACTATTTCACTTTCAGGTCCGCTGAGCGACGAACAAAAGCAGCGTCTCCATGAAATCGCCGAGAAATGTCCGGTAAATAAAACGCTCAAGTCGGAAATCGATATGATGATCCAAAAATAATTGGTCAATGTGCTTCCCATGACTGTCGTTGCTCCTTAACGTCGTCCTTTCAGGACTCATGGTGTGTGCGCAATGTTTCCGGTGGTTGAAAACACCGGCTATACGCCCCAATCCCTTCGGGATTCTTAAAACCACCGGACAGCCCCCCATTCTCCAAGTCCTGAAAGGACGACGTTGTTGCTTTCTCGTCCAAAGGTATCGCTCGTCATATTCCACCTCAGGACGTTAAAGAATCACGTACTGCAAATAACGTGATATATTAGTGCCTTACTCCCATGAAGCTGTTCATGAAAACAAGAAAATGGAAAGTACATAAAAAGTAGGCCCGTTAAGCATACTGCCAAGGCACTGATATCCCTCAAAGGGGTTCTGTGAAGAGTACAGCTCTGTTGGGTTAGTAATTTGTCAGCGTCCGCCTGACGGCATCCTTCCAACCTTTGTATTTGCGTTGCCGTATTTCACTGGAGAGATGCGGCAGAAATTGTCTGTCCAGTCTCCAGGTGGAGGAAAATTCCTCGGGGGAAGGATAGATGCCGGCTCGCAGACCGGCCAGATATGCTGCCCCTACCGCGGTGGTTTCGAGGATGACGGGCCGATCTACAGGAGCATCGAGAATGTCGGCTAAAAACTGCATGGTCCAGTCATTGGCGACCATGCCACCGTCTACGCGTAAGACGGTATTGGCGGCGAGATCGGGCCAGTCGCCCTTCATTGCCTCAAGCAGATCCCTGGTCTGGTAGCATACCGACTCCAATGCCGCCCGGGAAAGCTCGGCAGGAGTGGTACCGCGGGTTATCCCGAAGATGGCGCCGCGGGCATCGGGATCCCAATAGGGGGCTCCAAGCCCGGTGAAGGCCGGGACAAGGTAGACATCCTGAGCAGGATCGGCCTTGGCTGCCAGTTCAGCAGTCATCGATGCCTCTTCAATAACCCCGAGAGCGTCGCGCATCCACTGGACCGCAGCCCCGGCGATGAATATCGAACCTTCTATAGCATAGGTTGTCCTGCCATTAAGACGGTAAGCTATGGTAGTCAGCAGTCGATTGTTTGAGATGACCGGATCCTCACCTGTATTGAGGACCGCAAAACAACCGGTGCCGTAGGTGGATTTTATCATTCCCGGCTCAAAACAGGCCTGGCCCACCAGAGCGGCCTGTTGATCGCCGGCAACACCTTGTATTTTAAGAGGGACATCAAAAATCCCCGGCGCCGTCACTCCGAAATCATCGGAAGAATCCAGGACTTCGGGAAGAAGCGTTGCCGGTATATTCAGCAACTCGAGGATAGCGGTATCCCAGCAATTATCGTGGATATTATAAAGCAGGGTACGGGAAGCATTGGTGGCATCGGTGACATGGGTTTTGCCCCCGGTCAACCGCCAGATGAGGAAAGAGTCGATCGTGCCGAATGCCAGCTCCCCGGCTTCCGCTCTGGCCTGTGCTCCTTCGACATTATCGAGGAGCCAGCGAACCTTGGTTGCGGAAAAATAGGCATCGATCAGCAGTCCGGTTTTATCGGCAAACATCCTGGTATGACCTTTTTCCATCAGCTCATTGCAAAACCCTGCCGTTCTTCTATCCTGCCAGACGATAGCCTTGTGGATTGGCCGGCCTGTTGCGCGGTCCCAGATGATGACGGTTTCGCGTTGATTGGTTATGCCGATGGTGGCGATGTCTCCAGCACTCAAACCGGCCTGGTGCAACGCCTGATGACAGGTGGTCAGACAGGTCTGCCAGATCTCTTCCGGATCATGCTCGACCCAGCCGGATTGCGGGAAAAACTGCTCAAACTCCTGCTGGGCAACAGCGATAATCTCAAAACGGTCATCAAAAATGATAGCCCTGCTGGAGGTTGTACCCTGATCAATGGCAAGAACATGGGGGGACATCGCCTTCTCCTTCGAGTAAAATAAATCCGGCGGGCAGCCGGGTCCTTTTTTGACAACAAATACCTTTTTCTGTAATAACTATTTCTGATTACCCCTGAAACTCAGGAATTTTCCGGCTCGGCCTGAGGAGCTGAGGATAAGGGGTAATCAGGTAACGATTTACAACATAGAAGAGGCCGGCCATATCGCAAGCCGGCCTCCTGGTTTTTATTGCGGCAGCATATGATATTTTCTATATCGTTGTGCTATTCTTTCTTTGCCGCTTCCCAGCTTTTGACCAGCTCGTCATAATCAATGGTCATGCCCTGAGGTTTTTCATTGGCCAGCTTCGGCTTGGGGGCACCCGGCATATTGAACCAATAAGAAGGATCCTTGGCTTCATTCAGTTTGGGTCCACATTCACCCTGGATACCGGCGCGTTCCAGACGCTGCATTACCTTGTCCTGCTGCATAGCAAGAGAATCCATGGCCTCCTGGGGAGTTTTCGAGCCTGTAACCGCATCGGCAACATTCTGCCACCAGAGTTGAGCAAGTTTGGGGTAGTCGGGAACATTGGTGCCTGTTGGTGTCCACTGCACACGGGCCGGACTGCGGTAAAATTCCACGAGACCGCCCAATTTCGGAGCTCGTTCGGTAAAAGATTCATGCCAGATGTCACTATCCCGGATCGGGGTAAGTCCTACATGGGTTTTCTTCAGGCTGACGGATTTGGAGACGACGAACTGGGCATAGAGCCAGGCGGCCTTGCGGCGGTCAACCGGAGTCGATTTCATCAGGGTCCAGGAACCCGCATCCTGATAGCCAAGCTTCATGCCTTCGCTCCAGTATGGTCCGTGGGGAGAAGGTGCCATGCGCCATTTAGGATTGTTGTTTTCATCGACGACGGGGGTACCCGGTTGCGCCATATCGGCGGTAAAGGCGGTATACCAGAAAATTTGCTGGGCAATCTCACCCTGGGCAGGAATAGGACCTGCTTCCGAGAAAGTCATTCCGGCAGCTTCGGGGGGTGCATACTTTTTCAACCAGTCGATATATTTGGTCAGTGAATATACTGCCGCCGGACCATTCGTGGCACCGCCGCGGGCAACGGTCGAGCCGACAGGCCGGCAGCCATCCACGCGGATCCCCCACTCATCGACGGGCAGGCCGTTGGGAATTCCCTCATCGCCGGCACCGGCCATGGAGAGCCATGCATCGGTAAAACGCCAGCCGAGTGATGGATCTTTCTTGCCATAATCCATATGGCCATAGACCTTTTTGCCGTCTATTTCCTTGACTGTCTCAGTAAAAAATTCGGCAATATCTTCATAGGCCGACCAGTTGACGGGAACGCCCAGCTCATAGCCGTAGGCATCCTTGAATTGTTTCTGCAGATCCGGACGCTTGAACCAGTCATAGCGGAACCAGTAGAGATTGGCGAACTGCTGGTCGGGGAGCTGATAGAGCTTACCGTCCGGCCCGGTGGTAAATGATATACCCATGAAATCATCGATATCAAGCATGGGATTGGTTACATCCTTGCCCTCGCCTTCCATCCAGTCGGTCAGCGGCACAGCCTGCTGATAGCGGAAGTGGGTACCGATCAAATCAGAGTCGTTGATGTAGGCGTCATAGATATTCTTGTTGGACTGCATCTGGGTCTGCAGTTTCTCGATAACATCGCCTTCACCGATCAGGTCATGAGTCAGATTTATGCCGGTTATTTCCGTAAAAGCCTTGGCAAGGGTTTTGGATTCATATTCATGGGTGGTAATGGTTTCCGAGACGACATTGATATTCATACCTTTAAAGGGTTCTGCCGCCTTGATAAACCATTCCATCTCTTTCATCTGCTCAGCCTTGGACAGAGTCGACGGCTGAAACTCAGTGTCTACCCACTTCTGTGCCTCCTCGGTGCCGGCCTGCAAACTTCCAGGTCCGGCCAGGAGAGCAACCATTGCAGCAGCTGTTGCCAATTGTTTAATCATTGTCCTTCTCCTCTGTTGTTCTTTGAATTTTTCCATTCCCCATTTCCCATTCGCTCAAGGTTTAAGGTAATGGAGCAAAATACCAACAACGAATCGGTGATATTGCCCTTCCCGGCAAGAGAATCCGGTAAAGGGAAATGCCACTTTTATACCCACTTAAATACGCACAGGGCGTAAATGAGTGACAGCACCATGGCCCACCACAGATTGATGCTGAGAAGTCCCAGCCAGAAAATGTGGATATAGGCAGAACCCAACAATGAAATAAAAAGGCGGTCTCCGCGTGTGGTTTCAAACCCCAGTACACCGTGGCGGGGAGCACCGCCGGGAGATTTCATTTCCCAGATAGTCATGCAGACAAGCAGGGTAAGAATTATCAGGAAAAAAGTGGCCGTGGGTTTGGTCCAGGCCATCCAGTTCAGGTTCATGATATTCCTCCTCTAGACCCGGCCAAGGGCAAATCCCTTGGCAATATGATTGCGGACAAACCAGATCACCAGCGTCCCCGGAACGATGGTGAGCACACCGGCTGCGGCAAGAACTCCCCAGTCGAGACCAGAGGCGGAAACCGTTCTGGTCATGATCGCAGAAATAGGTTTGGCCTCGACGGCGGTGAGTGTTCTGGCGAGAAGAAGTTCGACCCAGGAAAACATAAAACAGAAAAAGGCGGTGACTCCGATGCCCGAGGCGATATTGGGCACGAATATCTTAAGAAAAAACCGAGGCCAGGAGTAGCCGTCGATAAAGGCTGTTTCGTCAATTTCCTTGGGAACGCCGGACATGAAGCCCTCAAGAATCCAGACGGCAAGAGGCAGATTGAACAGACAATGGGCCAGGGCCACGGCGATATGGGTATCAAAGAGTCCAATGGAGGAGTAGAGCTGAAAAAAGGGCAGGGCGAAAACTGCGGGCGGCGCCATCCTGTTGGTCAGCAGCCAGAAAAAAAGATGCTTGTCGCCGACAAAGGAGTAGCGGGAGAAGGCATACGCTGCCGGCAGAGCAAAGGTCACGGAAATAACGACGTTGATGGAGACATAGATCATCGAATTGATATATCCTGAATACCAGGAGGAATCATTGAAGATCACTGCATAGTTGGCAAAGGTCAGATTCCGGGGCCAGATGCTGAAGACCGAGAGAATTTCCGAGTTTGTTTTCAGGCTCATGTTGAGCAGCCAATAGATGGGAAGCAGCAGAAAGATGATATAGACGAAGGGGATCAGCCACTTGAGTTTCATGTTTAATTTCCTCCTTTCGGGCCACTTTTCTGGCCGCTTTCGACGCCGACATTGCTCATCACCGTATAGAAGACATAGGAGAGCAGCAGGATGACCAGAAAGTAGATTAACGACATTGCTGCAGCGGGTCCCAGGTCAAACTGTCCGATCGCCATTTTGACCAGGTCGATGGAGAGAAAGGTGGTGGAGTTGCCGGGGCCGCCGCCGGTGACGACAAAGGGTTCGGTATAGATCATAAAACTGTCCATGAAGCGCAGCAGCACGGCGATCAGCAGCACCCGCTGCATTTTGGGAAGCTGGATATAGCGGAAAACGGCAAGCCGGGAAGCGCCGTCGATTTTGGCTGCCTGATAGTAGGCTTCGGGAATCGAGCAGAGTCCGGCATAGCAGAGCAGCACCACCAGGCTGGTCCAGTGCCAGACATCCATGATAACGACGGTGATCCAGGCCGCCAGCGGATCCTGGGTGTAGTTGTAGTCAATACCCAGTGCGGCCAGGGTATGGCCGAGTAGTCCGATATCGACCCTGGCAAAGATCTGCCAGATGGTACCCACCACATTCCAGGGAATGAGGAGCGGCAGGGCCATGGTAACCAGGCAGACCGGTACACCCCAGCCTTTCCTGGGCATGGACAGGGCGATGATTATCCCCAAAGGTATTTCGATGGCAAGAATGATGCCTGAAAAAAGCAGCTGCCTGAGAAAAGAGTCGTGAAAGCGTTCGGAATGCAGTAAATCCCTGAACCAGTCGAGTCCCGCCCAGAAGAAGACATTGTTGCCGAAGGTATCCTGCACCGAATAATTGACCACCGTCATCAGGGGAATGATGGCACTGAAGGCCACCAGAAGAAAAACCGGCAGGACCATAAACCATGCCTTCTGATTAACCTGTTTTTTGATCACAGCTCCTCTCCCGTTATTAAATTGTCATCTCCATAGATATTGATATGATCAAGGTCAAAAACGATAGTGCCCGTATCCCCGGCGACTTCCATAAACTCGGGGACGATAACATTGAAGACACTGCTGTTGAAACTGACCCTGGCAATCTTATATGGTCCGATATCGTCAATTTTATGTATTCTTACCGCCAAGCCTTCCGATCCCGGAGGCTTAAGACTCATGTATTCCGGGCGCACACCGAGTTCAATCTTACGGAAATTAGAGAGATCGCCATATTTCCGCTTCAAGGCGATATCGTGTCCTTCCACCCTCATCCTGTTGCCCGAAACTTCACAGGCGATTATGTTCATGCCGGGTGAACCGATGAAATAACCGACAAAGGTGTGTTCAGGGTTTTCGAAAAGAGCTTCAGGTGTGCCCACCTGCACGATTTTACCTTCATACATCACCACCACCTCGTCGGCAAAGGTGAGCGCTTCCGTCTGGTCATGGGTCACATAGATCATGGTGAAGCCGAACTTTTTGTGAAGCCGTTTAAGCTGCGAGCGCAGCTCCCATTTCAGGTGGGGATCGATCACGGTCAGAGGCTCGTCGAAAAGGATAGCATTGACGCTTTGACGAATCAGTCCCCTGCCCAGGGATATTTTCTGTTTGGCATCCGCGGTGAGGTGTTGCGCTTTGCTGTAGAGCTCCTTATCCAGATCCAGTATTCGGGCAAGTTCTATAACCCTCGGCTCTATCTCCTTGCGGCTGCGCCCTCTGTTTTTCAGGGGAAAGGCCAGATTCTCAAAAACCGTCATAGTGTCGTAAATTACCGGAAATTGGAATATCTGGGCAATATTACGCTGTTCAGTCGCCAGGGTAGTGACGACCCTGTCATCGAAAAGAACATCGCCAAGAGTAGGTGTCAGTAAACCGGAAATAATGTTGAGAAGTGTTGTTTTGCCACAGCCTGATGGGCCGAGAAGAGCGTAGCAGTTGCCGTCCCTCCAGGTGAGGTCAAGGCTTTTCAGGGCAAAATCATCGGGATTTGTTGAAGGACCCGAATAAGAGTGTGCAATTTCTTTTAGAGTGATATTGGCCATCTTTTTTCTCAAGCAGGCGACAGGTGGGCAGGTGCCACTACCAGGTCATCGTTATCATCAAATACATAGAATCTGTCAGGATCAAGAAAGACTTCAATGGTTTCCTCAATTTCGAATGAATGGATGGAATGTGCCAGCACAACCCAGCGCAACCCGGCGATATCTACATGAATATAACTGTCGGATCCGGTGATCTCGGTGACAATCACCCTGGCCTTGACGCCGATGGCCTGCGCCGATGTCGGCTCAAGATAAAGATGATGAGGACGGAAGGCGATGGTATAGTCGGCATCGGCAAGCCGCGGCAACTCGCCGATCAGGGGGATTTCGACATGCTTGAAGAGCATGCGGTTGTTCAGTTTGGTCACCGGCAGCAGATTCAGCGGCGGGTCGGAAAAGGTCTGTGCCGTAAGGAGGTTTTCAGGCCGATGGAAAATCTCCAGTGTCGGCCCGAACTGATACACCCGGCCCTCATGAAGCGCCGCGGTATTACCGCCAAGCAGCAGTGCCTCGGAAGGTTCGGTGGTGGCGTAGACGAATATGGCGCCGGTTGCTGAAAAGATACGGGGAAGTTCCTCGCGCAGTTCTTCGCGCAGTTTATAGTCGAGATTAGCCAGGGGTTCGTCGAGCAGTACCAGGTTTGCTCCCTTGACCAGGGCTCTTGCCAGCGCGGTACGCTGCTGTTGGCCTCCTGATAGTTCCATCGGCATGCGTCCAAGCATATCGGACAATTTAAGGAGTTCGGCTATTTCGTGAACCCTTGTCTTTACCTCTTTTTTGGCGGTCCCGGCTATTTTCAGCGGGGAGGCGATATTCTCGTAAACGCTCAGATTAGGATAATTGATGAACTGCTGATAGACCATGGCGACATTGCGTTTCTGCACCGGGATCCCGGTAACATCCCGGCCGTCGATAAGCAGTTTACCCGAAGATGGCTTATCAAGTCCGGCCATCAGTCGCATCAGGCTGGTCTTGCCGGAGAGTGTCGGCCCCAGAAGGATATTCAGCGAGCCCGATTCAAATGTGAGGGTTACGTCGGCGATGTGCAGTTCTTTGCCGACCATTTTGGAGATGTTTTGTAACTCAAGCTGCATCATTTCCTCGTTTGGCAAGGGTGATGAATTGAACCACCGGAAAAAGTAATCTCTCTATTTATCGCGATCTTCCACAATGCTGCGGAGAAATCCTGGGCGGCGGTTGTCGGCCTGCGCAAAATCAGCCTCTGCAGGAGGTCATGTTTTTATATGGTGCTATCGGAATTTCCTCATGTTAGCAGTCATTTGTGAACATAAGCAAGGAATTTATTGATTTCGATGGCTTTTCATCCAGTCTTCAAGGCCACAACATTCTTCTCTGTCCAAAAAAAGACCCATATTCGATCGGCGCCGCAACACATCCTCCGCAGTCATGGCCCATTCGTGTGTCATCAGATAAGATACTTCCACTTCATAGAGATCAGCACCGAAGCATCGGCCGAGATCGGACGCTGTCCTTACCCCTTTTACAATTTCAAATGCTTTGCTGCCATAGGCGCGCATCAGTCTGGTTGCATGTTTTTCTTCGAGGCAGCTGCAGGCTGAGCGGAGCTTTTCGACCTGCGCTTCAAACTCGAAAGGATGAAAATCCCCACCGGGGAGAGGTGCTCCCTCGGTCCATTCCTCTCCCATGGAAGGAATGTAAGGTCTGAGCTTCTGCAAAACGGCCTCTGCAAGCTTGCGGTATGTAGTGATCTTACCGCCATAGATCGAAAGCAATGGAGCTGAACCGTTATCATCATCGATTTTCAGGACATAATCACGTGTCGCTGCTTTAGCCTCATTTTTGCCGTCGTCGAAAAGCGGGCGGACACCAGAGTAGCTGCTGATGACACTCTCCCGGGTAACCGGGGTGATAAAATATTCGCTGGCGGCATCACAGAGGTATTGAATCTCTTCATCGCTGATCTCAACCTTGCCCGGGTCGCCCTGGAAGTCGACATCGGTGGTGCCTATGAGCGTAAATTCATTCTCATAGGGAATCGCAAAAATGATACGGCCGTCGGCGTTCTGGAATATATAGCTGCGCTTATGGGAGAAGAGCTTCTTGACGATGATATGGCTGCCTTTGACCATTCTGATGTGCTCTCCGTGGTCCTCATGGTCGGCATGGGTGAGAAAATCATCGAGCCAGGGTCCTGTTGCGTTGATGACGGCAAGAGCATTTATCTCTGAATGAGTGCCGTTTTCAGTGTTTTCCAGCTTGAGCTGCCAGATGCCGTTAACGCGGACGGCCTGGATGCATTTGGTCCGGGGGAGAATATGGGCTCCAGCGGCTGAAGCATCCATGGCATTGAGAATTACCAGACGGCTGTCCATAACCCAGCAATCCGAATATTCAAAACCTTTGGTGAAGAGTTTTTTCAGCGGAGCCCCGGCTTCGTCGCGGGTAAGGTCAACCGTCGAGGTCCCGGGAAGAAGGCGTCGGCCACCGAGGTGATCGTAGAGAAAAAGCCCTAGACGGACAAGCCAGTATGGCCGTAGTCCTTGATGATGAGGAAGGATAAAACGTAGCGGCCAGATAATGTGGGGAGCGGCTCTCAAGAGAACCTCACGTTCCCGCAGCGCCTCGCGAACGAGGCGGAACTGATAATATTCCAGATAGCGTAAGCCGCCGTGGATAAGCTTGGTGCTGGCCGATGAGGTGCCGCCGGCTAGATCGTTCTGTTCGCTCAGGAAGACGGACAAACCCCTGCCTGCGGCGTCTCTGGCTATCCCGCAGCCATTGATGCCGCCTCCAATAACTGCCAGGTCATACAGTGGAGTCTTCATATCAGAGGGCGCTCCATGAAAATACCTCGCTTCGGAAACAACAAATTGGTTTCGGAAAATACGCAAAACAGTTTCGAGTGCATCTAAAAATAAGGCTAAACGAAATGGAAATCATTTGCAAGTGAAATTTATGCTATAAATAAGGGATCGTACGGGGGATGTTGAAACTGGAGGAAGAAATAATTCAGGAAAGGACGGATGGCATCATCCGGGTTCGGCAATCTCGAGGACAACCTCATGCTCTTGGCAGAGATCACGGAATTTTTTAGAAGGTATTCCGTCGATGACCAGCGTGTCGATCTGGGAAATGTGTCCAATACGAACCGGGGCATTACGATTGAACTTCATCATATCGGCTACCATGATTACATGCCTCGAATTGGCTATTATAGCCTGGGCCACCCGTACTTCGCTGAGGTCGTAGTCGAGCAGGAGGCCATCCTCGTCTATACCCGAGACGCCGATGATCGCATAATCTACCTTGAACTGGTTGATAAAATCCACAGCGGCTACACCGACGATACCGCCGTCTGAACGGCGCACCAATCCTCCGGCTATAATCAACTCGATGCCGGGGGAAGATCTGAGAATATCTATGGCTTTGATGTTGTTGGTAATCGCCATCAGGCCGCGGTGAGAGGTGAGTTCCATGGCCACCTGTTCGGTGGTGGTTCCTATATTGATAAAAAGAGAACAATTATCGGGAATAAGCTGAGCCGCCCGTTTGCCGATGGCCTTTTTGCTTTGCGGCGCCAGCAGCTTGCGCGCCTCATAACTGACATTTTCGATGCTTGATCCGATGATGGCGCCGCCATGGACTCGCTGGAGCAGCTGCCGGTTGCAAAGCTCGTTGAGATCCTTGCGGATCGTCTGCGGCGACACACGAAAAAAAGCGGCGAGCTGATCGACATTGACCCTGCCTTTTTTCTTGGCAGTATGAAGAATATGTTTCTGTCTTTCGGATATAATTTCCATAGAAAAGCGAAGCGGCGGTGAAATTTAGAATGTAAAGAACGGGATCGTCCGGCGCCATCTCAGGCTAACATTATTCATGGTAGTACTACAGTTGTCAAACAAAATAAAATGCCGCCATTTTTTTATCCATAAATTAATAGCAATCATTCCATATTATTATAATTGATGATATGGTTGTGGGCAGACCAATGGGCACCGAGCAATGCTGCTTATACTAAAATGCCATTTACAGACAGGCACTATCTGAGAGGATGATGAATGGAAACCTATACCGATATAGAAGTTCGCTATGAAGACAAGGTTGCGCATATTATCATTAACCGGCCGGACAAATTGAATGCCATTCGGATAAAAACCTATAGAGAGTTGATCTCTGCACTGCAGGAGGCTGACGATTCCCCGGATTGTCATCTCATCGTTTTGGAGGGGAGCGGCGGTCAGTTCACGGCAGGTAATGATCTTGCCGACCTGGTCGGAGCCGATAAGCAGCAGGTAATGGACGGAGTACAGGGGATTTTTAACTGTGTCGCCGGTCTGAAAAAGGTAGTGATAGGCGTGGTGGAAGGAGTAGCAGTAGGTATCGGCACAACCCTCCTGCTGCACTGTGATCTCGTCGTTGCCTCCAGCAAAACCAGATTCCGTCTGCCCTTCGCCAATCTCGGGGTCTGCCCGGAAGGCGGCTCGAGTGTCTTGCTGCCTCAGGCCATCGGCCAGAAAATGGCCCGGGAGGTGTTGCTGACCGGACGTTTTTTCAGTGCCGAAGAGGCCTTGCGCTGGGGATTGATCAACTCTGTTTTCGAAACGGGCAAGGCAGCAGAGGCGGCGCAACACTATATAGTACAGCTTCTTCGCCAGCCTCTCGATTCCCTTATTGCCACCAAGAAACTCATGCGGGCATCGATGGCCGATGTCGAAGAAGTGGTGAGCAATGAACTGCTGGTCTTTGGTGAACTCCTGGAAAAAGATGAAACGCGGCAGCGTATTGCGGGTCTGCTGAAACGATAAAGTATTTTTGGTTCACAGGCTGAAGGTGGCCTGCAGCAAAAACGTTGGGCTTCCTTGCGTCAGCACCAACCTAGCGGATTGTCGCAATCGAATTTTTGCAAGGTTGGGGGTGAGCCTAGCGAACCCCAACAATTTACAGCGTCTTTGCAACATCATGGAAACATTGATTCTTTAGGGGATTATTTCAAGCAGAAGAGCAAAAGTACGCTAAATCCGGAAGAGCCCTGTTTTATCTATGGCGTTTGAAAAAACTAAAAATCGACAGGAAACCTGGAGTGGGGCACTATCCCAGCAGAGCTGAACTCCTACAGTACCCCATTTGTGGGTATAGGTGCTTTGGCTGTAATATTTAAGTTATTAGCCTTTAGGGTTGTTTTCGTTTTTCTGCTTTTTATGACTGATTCTCAGGAGTGAGGAGTGAGGAGTGAGGAGTGAGGAGTGAGGAGCAAAGCACTAACCCAGCAGAGCTGGATAAGTGCTTTCGCTGTAGAGGCGGATTCACGGATTTTAACATATCTTCCGTTTTTCTGCTCTTAGGCTGTTCTCTAAGGAGTAAAGCACTAATCAGGCAGCATGTCATAAAAAAACGTCAACATGTCCGTCCGGGTCAGGATACCTATTATTCTGCCCTGGTGTTCAACCGGAAGATGGCCAATATTGCGCTGCACCATTATCTGGGCGGCCTCGGCAGGATCAATGTTTGGCGGAATGGTAGTCACGTTGCGCGCCATGAAAGCTTTGACCGGCGCCTTCCACTGGCGGTCCTGTTTGATTTTTTTTAAATCCCACAGTACGATTATGCCTTCCAGATCCTCTTCGGTACCCACCAGAATTCCCCTGATACCTTTCTCTTCCATGATTTCGCGAATCTTTTCCATCGGCGTGTCCGGAGATACCATGGTAACCGGATAGGACATCAGATCTGCAATTGTGGCCCTGTTGATCCTATTCTCCCTGATAACCCTGATGATCTTCTCTTTAACGCTTTCGGGGCTATAGCGTTCCAGTTTTATGGTCGCTGATGCAGCGCCGGGATGACCGCCGCCGCCAAAATGTCCCAATACTGCTGCGACATCAACACGTTCATTGGCACTGCGGGCAATAACGGTGCAGGAGGTTTCATTATTGACGAATATGGCGAAAACGACTTCGGTGCTGATGAGCTTGCGGTACATGCTGACGATGGAGGCCAGCATTGGCACATTCTTTTCGAGTTTGACGATATTGATCCCTATCAGGATCTTGCGATGGCTGATCTTCTCGGTGTTTTCGATCAGCTTGAAGAGAACATCTCTCTGCACTTCCTCATACGGAGGGTTGAGAAAAAACGAGGCAACATTGAGATCGGCGCAGTTGCCCAGCAGATATTCTGCGGCCGCGGCGTCCTCCCTTCCGGTCAAAGGATAGGAGAGGTGGCCGGTATCTTCATAGAGGCCAATGAGCAAAACCGTGGAGTCCAGAGGCGTCAGGCAAATTTTTCGGCGTTGCAGCTCCCTGACCAGCAGAGTCACGGTTGCACCGACAGGTTCGATACATTGCCAGGAGGCGTTGATGTCTCCTTCCTCATGATGATCCCAGATGTGAATCACCAGATCATCCCGTTGACGCAGTTTCTCCATACGGTCAAGTCGTTTCCAGCAGTGCGTGTCGACGACGATCAGGGTATCAACTTCTTCATGCTCGATTTCATGGGGAAGAACAATATTGAAGGCGGTTTTATGTGTCGAGAGGAATTTTTCCACATTCCTGTTGACCATTTTAGGAATTACACCAATTGCGCCGGGGTAAAGAATGGTTGCCGCAATGACGGAGGCAAGAGCATCGAAGTCGGTATTTTTATGGGTTGTGATAATTTTCATTGCAGATGTTTCCTTGTTCCTTCCCTATTGAGGCAAAAAAAGGTTCAGTTATCTTCTTCCCGCCCAGGGATGATGCCGTTCCCGGCAGTATTGACAACCCTGCCGCACCGGGGGCACTCCAGGATCAGACGGACATTGGAAAAACCTTCATGCTCTACGGTCAGCCTACTCCGGCTGCCGCATAAATCGCATCTTGCCGGATAACCACCCTTTCTCATACGGATAAAGACATAGGTCACATAAACACCGATGAGCAGGAAACCGGCCAGGGCGAATCGTTCAAATTCGGCCAGATAAAGTATGGCCAGGAGTAAGGCCGCAATGGCTCCGAAAAACCTGATCCAGTGGAAAAGCAGAATACTCATGGTGAGGCAGAGGTAAATCCGGGAAAAACAGCTATTCTTCCTTGAGGATAATGAAGTGGAAACAACATAATTGAATGGAGTAACGACCAGGCCGGGCATGAAGAAGATCGAAACGAACACGATCCTCTGCATGCCGTTGCTGCCGTAGCGGAAAGTAAAATCATCTACAGTATTTCCTGAAGTGCCTGGAGCAGCCTGTCGACGTTTTTTTCTCTGGCGGTATGTCCCATAAGGCCAACTCGCCAGATTTTACCGGCCAGCGGACCGAGGCCGGCACCTATTTCTATATCATATTTTTTGAGCAGCTGTTGGCGTATCCGGGCATCCTCGGTACCTTCCGGAATGGTCACGGCATTGAGCATCGGCAGACGGCTCTCCGGAGACACGGCCATGGCAAGCCCTAATTTCTCAAGGCCCTCAACAAGGTAATCATGCGTTTGGCGGTGACGGGCAAAAACCTGCTCCTTTCCTTCTTCCAGAATCACGCCTAATGCCGCGTAGAGACCATAGAGCATATTCACCGGAGCGGTGTGATGATAGGCCCGTGTGTCTCCATCCCAGTAGTTGATGATCATGGTGAGATCCAGATACCAGTTTGGAACTTTGGTCTTGCGTGCTTTTAATGTTTCAATCGCTTTTGCAGAAAAAGAGATCGGTGCAAGCCCCGGCGGACAGGAGAGGCACTTCTGGGTGCCGCTGTAGATGGCATCGATCTTCCAATCGTCAGTCTTCACCGGTAATCCGCCAAGGCTGGTGACGCTGTCGACCAGAAAAAGGGCGTTGCTTGCTGCGGCCATTTCCCCGATTTTATCAACAGGGTTCATTACCCCGGTAGATGTTTCTGCATGGACGACAGCGACAATTTTGTATGATTTTTCCTGCAGCTTCTTCTTTACTGCTTCAGGCTCTACCGCGGTACCCCATTCGAATTCAAGGACATCCACGGCAGCTCCGAGCCGGCCGGCCAGATCCTCCATACGCATGCCGAAGACACCGTTTTTGAGAACGAGAACAGGATCCCCCGGCTCTATGAGATTGACAAAGCAGGTTTCCATTCCCGCTGATCCGGTGCCGGAGATGGGAATGGTCAGCCTGTTTTCAGTTTCCATGAGGAGCTGCAATCTCCTCTTTATCTCATCCATAATGCTGATAAAGCGAGGATCGAGATGACCGATTGTATAACGGGACAAGGCAGCATATACCGGGTCGGGGACGCATGAGGGACCAGGACCCATGAGCAGCGTCTGGGATAGGGTATCGAGGTGGTTCATTGGCATTGTTCTCCTGTGGCTGCAATTCAGTTCGACTCCTCTGACAAGGCGGCAGTTGACCTTGAGAGAATCAGGGAGCATTTTGTCTTCCTTTATCACAATTGGAAAGGCAGTGCAAATATTTCAGAAGCGGGTTGAGTGACTATCCCTGATTCTCAGTCCCGGCCCGCTTCACCTCCTGCCTCAGGGAACATTAATGGAAAACCATTTCGAATTCAGCAAGATTCCAATAAAGGCTTGAGGATCATCGCATGTCACCAGATGACTATATGATTTTACCGCAAAATGTTCCGGGTCCAAACCCAAATAGGTATCGCTTATGATATCTCCTGATTCCCAGGGAGTGACCTCCATCCGGGCGACGATGCCGGTTCTCCTGTCTTCTGGAAGAACTGCAAGCTGGATGGCATGAGCAAGATACTCCTGCTGGACGATTCCTGGAGAGATGTGCGGAGAATATTGATGAAAAACAGCATGGGTTATTTCATGTGCTATTACACTGCCGTAAAAAACCCGATCAAAAAATTCTCCATACATCTGTGGATGGTCCTGATTGCGGAGGATCGATTGATATGACATCAGGGTGATCCTGTCCGTGCGACTGTCGTAGGCGCCATAGGCAGTGCAGCCAAGGTTCTGTATTTCTTCCTCAACTATTTCTATGATGATCTGATGAAGAGGAATGAGTCCGAACCGGCTCAAAATCGATAGTGACTTTTCCGCATAATCGCAGATGGTGTTCGCCGTATGGGGGTCTTTTGCGAAAACGGTAATCGCAGGCAATCCATCACATGTATATTTTCCAGCGGGTGCCTCGTTAAAAGAAAGAACAATCAGCATTAAAGAAAACAACAGGATTAGTCTGTTAGGTGGTGGGATTTCAGGCATGACATTTTGCTCCCTTGCTTGAGAGACTGCAACAGTCCGCTGATGTATCGACTCCCAGTTTGGAAAAAAAGGGTGGGGTGCAGAAAATCAGGCCGCTACGTTATCGGGAGCGCACGTCATTGATCCGCGGTTACCCTCCAGATAATGTTGCCGACATCGTCCGCTACCAGCAGGGCACCCTGTTTGTCAATGGCCACGCCTACCGGTCGTCCCAGGGCATCACCATCCCCGCTGAGGAAGCCGGTGAGAAGGTCTATGGGCAGCCCATCCGGCCGGCCCTCATGAAAGGGGACGAAGATTACTTTATATCCGCTATGCGGTTTGCGGTTCCAGGAGCCATGCTGGCCGACAAACATGCCTTCGGTAAACGGCTCAGGCAGCCTGACACCTTCCGAGTGAACCAGGCCCAGGCTGGAGGTATGCGGTCCAAGAGCGTAGTCCGGTATTATGGCACGATTCACCAGATCCGGTCTCTGAGGCTGCACGCGTGTATCGATATGCTGTCCGAAGTAGCTGTAGGGCCAGCCATAAAACCCACCGTCGCGCACCGAGGTCATATAGTCGGGAACCAGGTCACTGCCCAGCTGATCGCGCTCATTGACCGAGGTCCAGAGCACACCGCTGAGGGGCTCGATAGCCATGCCGTTGGGGTTACGCAAGCCGGTGGCAAAGAGGCGGTGATCTCCTGTTTCGGTATCGACAACCCAGATTGCGGCACGTCCCCTTTCCCTTTCCATCCCATTTTCCCCATGGTCGCTGTTTGAGCCCACGGTAACATAGAGCGTGCGGTCATCTCCGGCGGCAAGAATATTGCGAGTCCAGTGCCGGTTGATGGTTCCTGCCGGCAAATCCAGGATTTTGGTACCGGGGGCCTTGATTTGGGTCGTATCCGGCGTGTAGGGAAAACTCAGCAGGGCATCGGTATTGGCAACAAAGAAGGTATCTCCAATAAGTGCCATGCCAAAGGGAGAATGGAGTTTCTGCAGAAAAATGGTGCGTACATCCACCACTCCGTCACCGTCTTTATCGCGCAGCAGGGTAATTCTGTCGGCACTGGGTACGCCGGCACCGGCAATTTTTTTCATCATTTTCATCAACCAGCCTTTGATGCCCTCTTTGCCCGCTTCTTCCGGAGCATTCGCTTCGGCCACCAGGACATCTCCGTTAGGTAGGACATAGATCCAGCGAGGGTGATCCAGGCTATCGGCAAAAGGCCGTACCGTCGTTCCTGGAGCGGAAACGGGTTGACCACCTTCGGGCCAGCCTTTGGCCGGGGCTATGTTAACGGTGGGAATAATGTTGTCAGGCGGGGACGGCAATACCGGATCGGGACCGGTCCCTGCTGAAACAGGTAATTGTGCCGTATGATTGCACCCTGCAAGAGTGAGCATCAGACCAAGCCATAATAATCCGGGTAGTCTACTCATGGGACACCTCTACGCGATAGAAGAGGGGATGCGGACATCCGTCTTGAAATATACACGGTCCAAGGCGGGGCATTTTTGTCAGGAATGGCGGTTATTGCTCAATCGTATGCATTGTTGTTCGACGGGTCAAGCGTCTTTTTGGCGGGCCGGGAGGTTGGTCAAAAGGAGTAAGGTGCTATGGTGAGTGAGAACAAAACTCTAGCGGGTGCCGCTCCGGGCAGCACGGCCGCTTTTAAGGTATTTCAGCGCCTCCTCAACCGCCCTGTAAGCAGTGGCAATCGCCAGGCCGGCACCGCAGCGCTGACGGATCCAGTCTTGGTGGGCCAGGACGGTGCCTGCGCAGAATAACCGCGGGTCAAAGGGCTTGCCGGAGTGTCCGAGCGGGCGAAAAGAACCGTCCGTTTCAATGCCGGCAAGATGTATGTCATGTCCGCGGCTGTCGAAATATTCTTTGCGGTACCAGTCCCGCCTGCAGGGAGGCTGGTATACCGGCAGACCGATCAGGGATTCGCTGATACCATCAAAATGCGAGGTCAGTCCGCTGCTGAGAAACCGGCCTGTCGCCAGCAGGGCCGATTTGGCTCGAATAACCAGAGAACCACGATTGTCGCTGAGTTTTAGTTCAAGAGATTCCTGTGAAAAATCTATGGCATCGACTTTTTGCTGCGGCACCAGCATCCTGTTTTTGCCTGGGAGAGCCTGCTCAAACATTTCGCGCAGGCGGATTCCTGGAATGGATGGCGGCATGGTGGGAATTTCGAAAAGCAGACGTCCGGTCAGTCTCTGGAGTTCGGCAAGAACCACGTCCGGCCTGTGCATCCCCAACAGAGCGGGAACACCGACGAAAGCGGATGCCCCTGCCTCCCTGTTGATAATCTCGGCAAGCAGCTTTCTGTTTTCAGCAACTTCAAGAGAACGGGCCGCCGCCTCGGGATACAGCTCACCGCCTCTATGGCCAGGGAAGGTAACTTTGCGTTGCTGCAGTTTCGGCCAGCTTTTACGGAGGTTGGCGACTATTTGAGAACCGCTGAATCCCTTGAGGCCATGAAAACCGAAAATCGTGCATTCACCTTTGTTTTTCAGGGCCTCGATGCCATTCTCCATGGTTTTCGGGACACAGAGTGTGGGCTTGATCGTTCCAGCAGGGGTGAGCGCGCAGATATTTTTCTTGCCGGGTCTTGAATAGCCGATGCCGTGTTCTTCGACAAAGGTGATAAATTCTGCAAAGGCAGACTCGATGGCAGTAGCGGAGATACCGGCCAGGGGGTGCCCGGGGTTGATGTTTCTCAGCCCGATAAGACTTTCCCAGGGATTACCGATAATCCGGGAATCAAGAAAGCCCAAAAGGTCAAGATAGCCGGTGGTGTAGGTCAGGGCGCCGGTATTGCCGGCGACTGTACAGGACATACCTCTGTTGCCGGCAAAAATCGCGCCTGCGGTTCCGGCCAGTCCCATGCCGATGATGGCCAGATCCGTTTCTATGTATCGAGAGTCCATTTATTTACCCGACTGAAGTTTCAGCATCGAGAAGGTCCAGGCCGAGAAGGCCTTTGTGCAGTGCCTCGGCCAGTTCCATCTGAGCCATCTGCTGCCCCCAGATAACACAGCGCATTCCCTTGAAGCGCTCGCTGAAGAAATCCCGCATGTGATCGAGACCGGTGGAATCTGCATAATGTCCGCAGTCATAGAGGAAAGAGGCTATGCGCATACCGCAAAAAGATCCCTGACAGGAACCCTTGCCGGCCCGGCTGCGCAGGGCGATGGCAGTCAGGCTCATTTCCTTTTCGGCGCCGGGCGTCTCATTGATTATTTGCGAGATCGCTGACTGCGGCACCATCTCGCACTCGCATAGAAGCAAGTCTTCAGCATCGTTTGCGGTAAAACAATAGTGTGAAGATTCTCCGGGTTCGGTCCATCTGCAGTCACTTGAATCAGGAAGAGCCGTGAGATGAGTGGTGCAGCATTGGGTGTTGCCGAGTCTGAGGGCAACGAGATCTGCTGTTTTTTCAGCCATGAGCCGGTAGGTGGTCAGTTTGCCGCCGGTGATGGTGCAGAAATTCTCCAGGGAGGAACTGTGCTCAAAAAGCGAGAAGCTGCGCGCGATATTGCGGTCATCATCCTGCTGCGCCTCCTGCACCAGGGGGCGAACCCGGGAGAAGGCCCTGATGAACCGGGTATGCTCGAGTCCTGGAATCATGACCATCCCTTCCCTGATGTTATGGTTTACCTCTTCCACGGTCGGTTGTACATTGTCAATGGTGTCTGTCCTTAAAGAGGTGGTGCCGAGGATGGATACTGTGCCGCCGGGGACAAGAATATCGCCGTCGGAGGGCGGCCTGAGGCGATTGATGACACGATCAGTCAAGCGATTATGGGTGACGAGCAGGGTGCCTTTCGACCAGAGAAGCCGCACGTCATCGCAGCCCGCCAGAGCAGCGATTTCCATGGCCCATCCTCCGCCTGCATTGACGAATTGCTGTGCCCGGATAGTAAGGGTTTTGCCGGTGAGGTTGTCGCGGCACAATGCCTCATGTATCCGCCCGTGCCGTTGTTGAAGGCCGACGATGCCGCAGTGGGGTAAATAGCGGCTGGTGTTGATCATGGCGGCATGAGCGACGTTTTCCAGTGCCAGATGAAAGGGATCGATCGTCGCATCAGGCACATGGAACGCCCGCAACAGCTTATTGGAGAGGCCGGGTTCCATGATCATGGCGTCATGAGAAGACACCTCTTCACAGGCAATGCCGGCGGTGCGGCAGAGAGGCTGAAATCGGGCTGCGAACTCTTCATCGTCACCAGCCATACCGACGAACAACCCGCCGGTCTCCTCAATACAGTGAGGAGCAATTTTCTTGAGAATGTATCCTTCGTTGCGGCATTCGACAGCGGACTGCAGATCGTTGGATACATACCGCGCTCCCGAGTGAAGCAGACCGTGGTTTCCCCCGGAGGCACCGGCGCAGAGATCGTTTTTCTCGACAAGGATGCAGTGGATTCCCCGCAGGGCAAGATCGCGCATGATTCCGGCCCCGGTGACACCGCCTCCGATAATAAGTACTTCCGTTTCCAAGGTTGACATTCCTTTTGTCGAACACTCTGCTGTAGATTTTCTGATTACCCCTGAGACTCAGCAATCCTGGCCCAGGCCTGGACAGCTCTTTTCATCGGGAACCCAGTTCTGACAGGGGAAATGTTGAACACCCCTCCATCAATTTCTATAGTGTTTTATATATTATTTCAAGTGAAATCAAAAATAGATTCAAACGAAAGCTGAATTGGATAAAAATGAGTGCAGTGCCTGTCGCTCTTATGGTGAGAACATTTCGTTCCACAGCACAATGGGCGGCAGGAGAGGAGCCTGCTTTAAAATTAAAAACTTCCATAAAGCTGAAGGATATTGTATTTAAAACAGGTGCTGTTTTGGAGAGAACAGCACACCAGACTCAGGGGATTTTGAATTATCGGTAAAGAGTCCAGCTCAGCTGGGTTATACACTTTTAAGCAAATATTCTTTAATGACGAACAATTTTACTACTTCCAATACCACACGTCTTGCCGGTGCCCATACGACTTCAAAATATCTGAAGGCCGAAAACGAGCTCCTCAAGAAGGCCGTCGAAAAAGTTACCCTGACCGTTCATGCCTCCGCCAATCAGGCCATGATGGCCATTGAAAAAAATCGGGAGCGCATCTCGGACGCCACGGACCATCTGGATGGAGTTTTCGTTAGCTCCCTGCAGATTTCCCAGGCCGCCGAGATTGTCGAGATTACCAAAATCGGCGAAGAGCTCAACGCCTATTTCGATAAAGCTGTACACCAGAGGGCCTTTAAGAATTTCAGCGATGAACTTCATCAGCAGGTCAGAGAACTTGAGGAACGTCAAAAAGATCTCAAAAGAAGAGAGGACAAACTCGAAAAAACCATTGCCGCCCGCATGGCGGCGGCCGAAGCTAGAATCATCAGGGAGAGTACAAGTTCGCGAGGACTTTTGGAAAGTGCCCTGCAGAAAGCGGAGAAGGTCTTTGACCAAAACAAAATTACCAGATTTGCTTATTCGACGATTTCCCGTTTTCAAAATGAGTTTGATCGAGTCCATGATGTCAGGGATGTTGAATTCATAACCAAATTATTCCAGGAAACCATAGAGCCCTTCCAGAAGACCAAAATGGTTGCCGATAAGGATGGCAAACTTATCAAACTAATCATCAATTCCTTTACCGAGTCCTGCTATCAGGATCTCTTCTTCTTTTTCTATAAGTATTATAACGAGTTGCTTGAAATATATGAAAAGGAGAAGGAAATACCTTCTACCGCTATAGAATTGGCCAGGATCTTTAAAAGCAAGCAGAAAGATGCCGAAGAAATCATTGCCAACATGCACAAGAGGAAATAGGGATTACCATTCTGATGACGTCGTAAAAAATTGATTTACAACGCCATCCACCAGATGCTGCTGTACCGACTGACCCCTCCATCCTTTCCCCTCCCGGTTATTTTATCTCATACCTGATTACCCCTAATCCTCAGCTCAAGGTCGGGACTGGGCCAGGAAATGCCGAGCTTCAGGGTAATCAGAATCTCATAAAAACGTTGTCAAGCATCTCAGATGCCGGATATGCCTCTCTCTGGTATTGGTTTCCATAGCTTTTCAGTGGTAAAATCTGGTTTGAATGAATAATTGCGGTTCCCACATATCGATTTATTCAGGTCAAAAAGATGGAGCCGGATAGATACTAAAGAAAGGAGTTGATATGATGAAAGCGGAAGTAAAAAGAAAAACCGAGAAGGAAGAATACTGGTTCAGAGAAGGGTGCTTCATAACCGAAATCGCCAACGATGAAAGTGATTCTGTGGTCTCCATAGCCCGGGCGCGGGTCAAACCCGGTTTCACGACTGCCTGGCATATGCTGGACGGTGTCGTGGAGAGGTACATCATAGCAAGCGGCAACGGCAGGGTTGAGGTGGGAGAAAGAGCTCCTGAGGTTGTCGAAGCCGGAGATGTAGTGCGAATTCCGGAGAACACCAGGCAGAGAATTACCAACTCAGGTGATGATGACCTGATTTTTTATGCGGTCTGCTCTCCTCCGTTCAGGAGTGGATGTTATGTTGCACTGGAAGAAAAAGGTAAATAATTCTCCAGGGACCATCTCCACAACCCGGATGACTTTTTACCCGGCTCGCCCTCGCAGGAGAGTGGACTCGACACAACTAGTTTCAATGATTAGAGGTATTACCACTATCACGGTAACTTTAAAGACTTTTTAAGGGATTTCTTACCGATGACGTCGTTTACTCCGCAATCATTTGAAGAGGAAAGCCTGTTGCAGGACTTTATGAAGTTGCAGCGGTGTTCTTACATGATAGCCATCCAGGACGAGGCGAGATACCATGCAGATCAATGATTTGAGAAAACTCAAGCGCTTCAAGGATATCGTTGCCATTCTGGCAAAATACGGCTTTGACGACATTGTACAGCACCTCGATACTCCGGGATCCGATCTTCTTCGCCGGATACATCCGCCAAATCTCGAGCTGGAAAGCTATGAGCGAATTCGTGCCGCCATAGAAGATCTGGGTCCGACATTCATCAAATTCGGTCAGGTTATGAGCCTGCGGCCCGATATGCTGCCGCGGGGAATGCTGAACGAGTTGGAAAAGCTTCAGGATAATGTGCCTGAAGTTGATTTTGAAGAGATCTCAGCCGCCGTCGAAGAAAACCTGGGCCGCCCAATCAGAGAAGTGTTCTCAATGTTTCATGTCGATCCGATTGCCGCGGCGTCTTTGTCTCAGGTTCATCGGGCGGTTCTGCGGGAGGGAGGAGAATTTGTCGCCGTCAAGGTGCAGCGGCCCGACATTGCTAAAAACATCAAACTGGATCTTGATATCCTCGAAGGCATAGCCGGTTTTCTCAATCATCAGTTTGTGGACGTGCAGCATTATGATTTGCCGGGCCTGGTCAAGGTGATCAGGCGTACATTGATAAAGGAACTGGACTTCATACAGGAATTGCAGAATATGGAAATCGCCCGTTCCTATACTTCCAAAAAAGATTTTTATATTCCGAAAACATACCGGAGATATTCCAATGAACGGCTGCTGGTCATGGAACATATCGAGGGCGCTAAATTTAAAGAGTTGTCAACGGCTTCGGGATATGACCGCGAAAAGATCGCCATCATGGGCTTAAATGCCGGCGTCAAACAAATTCTCGAAGACGGATTTTTTCATGCCGATCCCCATCCTGGGAATCTTCTGCTTATGGAAGACATGAAACTCTGCCTTATCGACTGGGGAATGGTGGGCAGGCTCACGGAAAAGGACCGTTTTCTGCTCATCGATCTGCTCAAGGCGGTAGTTGAAAAGGACAGCGATGCCTTGCTGAAAAGCTTTCTGAAATTGTGCGATACCAAAGGGGAAATGATCGATCCCGGCAATCTTGAACGTGAACTGCTCGAAATTCTCGACAACTATCATGCCTTTCCGATCAAGGATATGGATGTTGGGCAGTTTCTGCTGAGCTTGACCGATCTCCTCAGAGCCCATCATCTGCAGATGCCCAGAAATTTTATAGTAATGATAAAGGCGCTGGTAACCGCGGAAGGTTCTGCTCGCCTGGTCTATCCCGATCTCGATATCATATCCGAGATCAGCGACTACATCCATAAACTGGCATTGAGACGTTACCGGCCCGATGTCCTCTGGCGTCAGATCAGGAATTCATTTGCAGGCTTAATATTTGCACAACGGCAAATACCATATCAGATCGGTCAGGTTGTCAACAAGCTGGAGCGGGGAAAACTGGGCTTTACCTTTCGCCTGGAAAAACTGGAACGATTGCTCAGCACACTTGAACATGCCTCCAACCGGTTAACGGCAGGCATCATTACCGGTTCTATAATAATTGGATCATCCATGATTATTACCACTGGAGTCGGCCCATATCTTTTTGGTTTTCCGGCACTTGGTGTCGTTGGCTATCTCTTGTCGGTTATCCTGGGCATGTATTTGATTTATACCATATTACGCAAAAGGAAATAATGACGGACTCAGCTGAGCCCGACCGCTGCCTGGGTGGGTTCAAGATCTGAACCGAGTATTAGAAGGAGTTGGTTATGAAGAAGAAAGAAGAGTTTATCAGGAAACTGCATCAAAAAATTGATGAATGGGATGCGGAGATAGACAGGATGTCGATCAAGGCTGCTCAGGTTGAGGAGGATTCCAGGGTGGAATTCTATGAGCAGATTGCCGAGTTGAAAAGCAAGCGCATGCAGATAGAGGAGACGCTGGAAAAAATTCAGCAGAGTGGCGAGGAAGCCTGGGGGGATCTAAAGGCCGGGGTCGATCTGGCACTGGAAACGATGAATGATGCCCTAAGGTCGGCTGCAGCACGGTTTAAATAGTGGCTGTCGTCCATAAATGGCACTTTCGAAGACGCTTGCCGGTTGCTCTCATAATTTAATTACCCTGAAGCTCAGCATTTTCTGGCCCAGGCCACCCATCCATGGGGGCTTCGCTGCAGCCGTCCGGGCTGCAGAGGCCCCGTGAAAAGAGCAGTCCCGACCTTGAAATGAGGATTAGGGGTAGTCACGGAATATTATTGCAGCACGGTTTAAACAGCAGCTTTCTCCATTACCGGCCACAGAGAAAAATCCCGGTTCTTTTTGAAGCCGACTCCCACCGCCCCTTTGTGCAAATAGAGCACATATGCCCAGTCCGGCTCAAAATAACTTGTGGTTGATGACCAGTATGCCTCACAGACGCCGGAGAAAGGATGTCCTGCAGGCAGGGCCGGCGAGTGAGAGGAAGCATCCACCAGGCTCTCCAGTTCATTGATAGAGGGGAGACGCCACGGCAACTGGGACTGCAGGGCCAGCTGCCGCACCGCTGCCAAAGCCTCTTTCCAGGTTGAAAGCTTTTCAAGATCAGCCGAATGATGCCAGATAAGGCCGGTGAGATCATCGGCTATACCCTCTTGCATATGTCTGAACCGGGGCAGGGGCCAGGCAACCCCATACTGCAGGGCACCATCCTGACCGTATGCTTCGTCGGCATCGCAGGATATTTCCCCTCCCCGTTCATCATAGCAGTTATTCTGTCCCGTACGGGGGAGTATTCCACTTTCTCCGCACACCGGCCAGATCAGATAATAGCTGTCTTTACGGCCGTAAAACATTCTCCCGCCTTCCATATGGACATACCAGGCATAGCCGGGTGACCTGGCCGAGGTTGTCGAGGTCCAATACCAGCCCAGAAAGACATTTTTAAAGGGGTGGCCCTGAGGCAGCGCGGGTTTTCGGGCACCATGACTGATAATGCTTCTCATTTCACGACGGTTAGGCAGCCTCCAGTCGCTGCGCTTGCATTTTTTTGCTTCGTTGAGCCGTTGGACCTGTTCAAGTCCCTCCTGCCAGGACATCGGATAGGAGAAGAGATTGCCATCGATCATCCAGTAAAGCCCGGTGGCCCTGTCATGAACCAGCGCGTCATTCTCCGTCACAAAGCGCGGCTCCGGCCATGGGTATCCGCAAGGATATTCTCCATCCTGGCCCGATCCCCGGCACGGCACGGTCTTGCCGTCGCTGTCGAAGCACTCCGCAAGGCCGGTCCAGAGGATATGCTTTATCATCGTTTCTCTCCGGTTGGATATGGCATGAGGATCAGTCGAGAAGAGGGCCCAGCATGTAGAGGATATCACTCTCCCGTGACGGGTAAGGGGAAAGGATGTTGTCGTCCCGGACCTTGGAAATGGGGGATTTATCCAACATTGCCTGCTTGAAGGTGTTGACCAGCCCGGTAGTATTGTCGGCGAGAAAATGAGCTCCGAGAACCTGGTCGTTTTCATCGACAAGGATTTTGTAGGCAGCATGCTTCATGCCGACCCGACGATATGTTGTCCAGTCCAGATGGGTATCGTGGCTCTTCCAGTATTTGATGTTTTCCTGACGCAGCTGCTCTTCGGTTTTTCCTACCATGCCCAGTTGAGGGTAGGTGAAGAGTACCGCGGGAACGGCGCTGTAGTCCATGTGCGGCATCTCGCCGCCTTTTTCCGCTGCCATTATGGCTTTGACGGCTATCCGGGCCTCCATATCGCTGACCCGGGCAAGTTGAGGACTGTCGGTACAGTCGCCTGCGGAAAAGACAGCGGGATTCGAGGTTCTCATGGCCGGATCGGTTGTTATTCCTTTTTTTGAAAATTCAACACCGGCCGCCTCCAGGTTGAGCGATGAGATGTTGGGAGCCCTGCCGGCGCCGTTGACCACCAGATCAACTTCGAGAATATCGCCGGATGCCAGTTCAACCTGGTAATACGGACCCTGCTTATGCAGGGAAGAGACAGTAATATCGGTGTGAATTACAATTCCTTCACCTTCCGAAGCCTCGACCAGCTGGTCAACCATATCGCCGTCAAAGGAGCCCAGCGGCCGTGATTCTGTTTCAAGAATATGAATCTCACCGCTTTTACCGCCCAGCCTGGCCACAAAATGAGCAAATTCAAAAGATATGAATCCGCCGCCGATGAAGGCAATGCGCGGGGGCACCTCTCGCAGTTCGAGAAAATCACTGCTGGTAGCCATGTATTCCTGACCCTCGAAAGGTAAATCCATGGGTTTTGCTCCCGTGGCCACAACGATATACCGTCCCTGAATCTTTGTTTCACCAAACTGGAGGGTGGTGCCATCCACAAATTGTGCCGAACCTTTCAGATACTCAACACCGTTGCCGCGCAGGGCTTTAACCGTACTCTCGGGAACGGTTGAGGTGAATCTGTTTTTTTCATTGAGAATTTCCCGCCAGTCCGTCAGCGGCGGTACAGTGACGCCGATATGTTGAAGATGGCGGCTGCGGGCTACTACTTCGGTTACCTCGTAAAACCATTTTTTGGCCTGACAGCCACGCAAGGCACAGACACCACCCGGGGAATCGCTCTGCTCGACCAGGGCGACACTCAACCCTTCTGCAGCGAGCTCATATGCTGCGGTCTGCCCTGCTGTTCCGGAGCCGATGATGATGACATCATACTTTTTTATGATCATAGTTGTCTCCCTTGGTGTGGTTTTCTGCCAATTGCCTGGATTTTCTGGCTTGCTTCGCCGTAACCATCTGATATTTAGTATAAACAGTCTACGTATTTTGGAGCCATCTTGCAAGGGATGGTTTTTTCTTCAGTAGGCTTTTTATCACTCCCATCAAAAAAGGCGATGGAAAATCTAAGAAAAACGGGATATATTTAGTCAATCGGCTAAATGAAGAACCGGAGAGATGCTTATGCAGACATTATCGTCAATGTTCAAAGCGCTGGCGGATAAAAACCGCCTGCGAATCGTGGCGGCATTGCTGCAGCATGACGAACTCTGTGTCTGCCAACTTACGGAACTCCTTGGGGTTGCCGGCGCTACCGCCTCACGGCATCTTTCTCTACTGCAGAAAGCGGACCTGGTGCAAAGCAGAAAGGTGGGGCGCTGGGTCTATTGCCGGCTCAGGGACGATCTGCCGCATGAGTTCCCCATGGACTGGCTCAAAGAGCATCTTCTGCAGGATAGCGACATTGTAAAGAATATGGAGCGGATGAGAGCTGTCCTCGCCGAGAACCCTGAAGCCATCTGCAGAAAGCGGCGAGGTGACACCACCCCAGCCGGGGTATGCGCGCAGAATCGAACAAAAAAAAGATTCTCTTCCTCTGTACCGGCAACTCCTGTCGCAGCCAGATGGCGGAAGGCTGGACCAGTCATCTCCATGCCGATTCCCTTGAGGCCCATTCCGCCGGAATAAAGGCCCATGGACTCAATCCCTATAGCGTGGAAGTGATGAATGAGGCAGGCATCGACCTCTCCGGCCATCGCTCCAAACAGCTCGATGAGTTTGATCTGCAGAGCTTCGATGTCATCATCACTCTCTGTGATCATGCCCATGAGAGCTGCCCGCTTGTACCGCCCGGCTGCCGTCTGGTCCATAAAGGATTCGACGACCCCCCGAGGCTTGCCCGGAATTTGCAATCGAAAGAAGATATACTTCAATGTTATCGAAGGGTGAGGGATGAGATTCAGGCGTATGTTCAGTCTTTTCCCGCATCCTTACCTCTGGAGGAGAAAGAGAAATGACAGCAGCACAACCCGGGGATGACCGCAAAATGTCCTCTCTTTTTGAGCGTTATCTAACCCTTTGGGTACTTTTGTGTATCGCCCTGGGCGTTATCTTAGGCAAAATAGCTCCCGGATTCGCCAGGGCGCTGGACGACATGACACTGAATGTCGGCGGAGCTCCGGTTGTCTCCATTCCCATTGCCGTTTGTCTGTTTTTCATGATGTATCCGATTATGGTGAAGATAGACTTCGGATCGGTGATACAGGCCGGCAAAAGCGGTAAACCGGTTTTTCTTACCATGTTTATCAACTGGGCCGTCAAGCCTTTTACCATGTATGCCATTGCCGCCCTCTTCCTCGGCGTACTCTTTCGCGGATTTATAGGGGTTGAGGCGGTCGATCTGGTCAAAATGCCCTTCGGCCTGGACCTGGATGTGGGTGCCACCCATGGTGCAGGCACCGTAGTCCTGCATGAGGGTGTAAAAATGCTGGAGATACCGCTGTGGCGCAGTTACCTGGCCGGTTGCATACTCCTGGGGATAGCGCCATGCACGGCAATGGTGTTGGTCTGGGGTTTTCTGGCCCGCGGCAACGACGGCCTGACCCTGGTGATGGTCGCCATTAATTCCCTCACCATGCTGGTTCTCTACGGTGTTCTGGGTGGTTTTCTCCTCGGGGTAGGACGTCTGCCGGTTCCCTGGGAGGCGCTGTTGCTCTCCATCTCCGTCTATGTCGCCTTGCCGCTGGTAGCCGGTTATTTCTCCAGAAAAATGATCCTGCGGGCCAAGGGGGAAAAATGGTTTAAAGAACGTTTTCTCCATGTTCTTACCCCGGTGACCATAATCGCCCTGCTTACTACGCTGGTGCTGCTCTTTAGCTTCAAGGGAGAGGTCATCCTCTCCAATCCGCTGACCATTGTCTGGATTGCCGTGCCGCTCTTTATCCAGACGGTGGTGATTTTTGCGCTTGGCTACTGGCTC
Source organism: Desulfopila inferna (assembly GCF_016919005.1). Taxonomy (NCBI): domain Bacteria; kingdom Pseudomonadati; phylum Thermodesulfobacteriota; class Desulfobulbia; order Desulfobulbales; family Desulfocapsaceae; genus Desulfopila; species Desulfopila inferna. The sequence goes on along the minus strand of NZ_JAFFQE010000002.1, from coordinate 513,351 downwards.
GCCCGGGTATTTCGCTTGAAATATGAAGACGCCGCACCGGCAGCCATGATAGGCGCCTCCAATCACTTCGAGGTGGCCATCGCCACATCAGTCATGCTCTTTGGCCTCTCTTCCGGGGCGGCGCTGGCGACGGTGGTCGGTGTGTTGATCGAGGTACCGGTCATGCTGATGCTGGTGAAAATCTGTTTGAACACCAGGCATTGGTTTGCAGAAAACTGAGGTTATTTGTCCGAGACAGGGCAGATAGTATTGTTATAGAAGATAATCCCGTAAAAAGTCATCGAAGTTCCGGGATGGACTCTGCGATAAGCACCCGGACGGGCATAAACTCCGACTTCGAGAAAGCCCGATATACTAGGCGTAGTATCTGAAAACGTAGATCGGGTTTTTTACGAGTCCATCATAAAAGGCTGTAAATAATCAATAGCGAAACAATACCCGTGAGGACAAAGGCGATCAGAGCCAGAAAACCATCATTGGCAATCAGTGCAAGTCCGTAGAGGGCAAGAACTGCACCGGCTCCGGAAGCGGAAAAAGGGAGCAGTTCCATCACCGGCATAAAGACAGAGATGATAATACAAATCAAGGCGATAAGGTGTGTGCTTACACCTTTGACAAAAATCATCAACCGCGGCCGCAGCCAGCGATCGATAAAGCGCGCCGAGGGGCGCAGCCAGTGTATGGCCTGATCGGCCTTTTTCTTTTTCACCGAGCGCTTCAGCAGCCAGCGCGGCAGCCAGAATCCGTTTTTGTGCAAGGGCAGTTGACTGATGATCAGTATAACAAAGATCCCCATGGCTGTCGGCATACCCGGGATTCCACTAAGGGGGGAAGCCAGGATAATGCCCGCCAGGAGCAGCAGAGGCCCGAAGGATCTGCTGCCAATCGTCTCCACTATAATCCCCAGAGAGATACGATCCTGCTCGTTGACGATCTCACTTATCCTATCAAGCAATTGCTCCAGATTACGGAGTTCCTTTGCCATTGTAGTACCTGTGCATTACCTGTTTTTCGAGAAAAGTTGAACCTGCAATTTCGGGAGAACCGAAAATTTTAACCTGATTACTCCTAATCCTCAGCTCAAGGTCGGGACTGTACCCATGATCAAGAAGAAAGACCGGCGCCGGGTCATCGGGGCGGGATGGGGGATAGACGGTGAAACCACAGCCGGTGATGATGAACTGACAGAGCAGAAAAGCAGAGGAAAAAAGCATGCGGGAGATGAATTTCAGCAGAAGAAGAGCATGGCTCCCGGCTTTTGACATTGTTCAGGTCCCTTCTATGTCCCTGCACGGATTGTTGTGAGCAAGGTATTTGCAATAAATACCACAAAATTTCGGCCAGGGAGGCTTCACAGGCGTTGTCCTCATATTCTTCGGCAGGTGCGTAAAGCGACGGCTGTTTATGAAAAAGGTGGTGCACCATCTCTCTCGATCCTCTCCTTTCTCTGGAAAAGACTTGCTTTTTCCGTCCATATTTAATATCTGCTCAACAGATAACGAAAAACTTACATCAGCTGCAATAAATGATGATGGCCTCGCAAAAAGCCCGATATCCGGCGTTGCAGGTTTTTGGCAGAACTTCGACATACTATGGTCAAAGGCCTGCCAAAAACATTGCGTCTTGTAAATCGAACTTTTTATCCAGCCATCTGAGATCGTGACAACTTCACTTTGCAGTGAAGAAGTCAATCCTGATCTTTATCATACCACAGGGAGAAAAAATATGAGCGTACATGTGGTGGATCATCCACTGATCAAACATAAGCTTGGCCTCATGCGGCAAAAAGATATCTCCACAAAGGATTTTCGGGATTTATCCTCCGAGGTGGCGCGGCTGTTGACTTATGAGGCAGCCAAAAATCTGCCCACCGAAAAAGAAACCATCGAAGGCTGGGCCGGGCCGGTGGAAGTGGAAAAAATTAAGGGCAAGAAGATCACTATCGTACCAATTCTCCGTGCCGGTCTCGGAATGATGAACGGCGTTATAGACCTTATCCCCTCGGCCAAAGTGAGCGTAGTCGGCTACTACAGAGATGAAGAAACATTGCAGCCCGTCGAATATTACGTGAAGACAGCCAGCGAGATGGAAAAGCGAATTGCCTTGATTCTCGATCCCATGCTGGCCACCGGGGGCACGCTGCTGGCCACCATTGAAACCTTGAAAAAGGCGGGCTGTAAAAATATCAAGGGACTTTTCGTCGTCGCCGCTCCCGAGGGAGTAAAGAGAATAACCGAAGCTCATCCCGATGTTGAAATATATATTGCCGGAATGGACGAACGGTTGAACGAGGTTGGCTATATTCTTCCTGGTCTGGGCGATGCCGGAGATAAAATATTCGGGACTAAATAGCAGCGGCGATATATAAAAATCAGCCCGGGGCCTGATCCGCAATACGTAGTTCAGGATCCCCGGAAATAACGACGAAAGATGATGATCTCGTTAAAAGTCATCGAAGTTGCCGAGAAGGACTCGTAAAAAGATAATTTATAGAAAGAATTAGAGTAACTATTTAGCAAAGAGCTAAAAAAACAGCAGCTTAGCTTGAACTGTAACTGTTCAACAGTGCTCCAGGTAAGCGTAGACTCCGGATGTGCGTAAGCAGCCTATAAAAAACTATAGTGTGCCTATGTTTTTCGGGCTGATCGCGTGCAGATGGGGTGCTGCTGAATAGTTACGAATCAGAAATGTAAGGAGAGGATGCATGGCAGCAGATCTACCGAATTCAGAGTATAAATTCAGAATCAGCGACGGCCTTGTCGGCGCCCAGATGTTGTTCGTGGCCTTCGGCGCCCTGGTGCTGGTGCCGATACTGACGGGCCTGGATTCCAATGTCGCTCTTTTTACCGCCGGAGTAGGCACCCTGCTCTTTCAGGTGGTGACAAAGGGAAAGGTTCCGGTATTTCTGGCTTCCTCCTTTGCCTTTATCGCTCCTATTATTTACGGCGTCCAGACCTGGGGCATACCTTCGACTATGTGCGGCCTTGCCGCCGCCGGTGTGTTTTATGTAATTCTGAGCTTTGTCGTCCGCATATTCGGCTCGGACATGCTTCACAGGATCTTGCCTCCCATTGTCACCGGACCTGTTATTATGGTCATAGGCCTGGTGCTGGCACCGGTAGCGGTGCATATGGCCATGGGACGCACCGGTGACGGCTCTGCCTGGCTGGTGCCCGGTACCACGGCGACGATCATCGCCACGGTGGCTCTGGTCACCACTGCACTGGTTTCACTTCTGGGCCGGGGATGGTTCAAGCTGATTCCCATTCTCTGCGGCATTATCGCCGGATATAGCGTTTCCCTGGTTCTTGATCTGGTCGGTTTTTCGGCATCCATGCAGGCATCTTTTGATCCGGGGGATTTGCCGAACTGGACGGCGCCTGCGCTCATATCCATGCAGCCGGTGGTTGAAAAGGTCTGGTTTGCGATACCGAATTTCACCTTGCCGGAATGGCGCTGGGAAGCTGTTCTCTTCATTGTTCCCGTGGCACTTGCTCCGGCCATTGAACATTTTGGCGATGTTCTTGCTGTCGGCGGCATAACCGGTAAGGATTACGTCAAGGATCCGGGCATCAAGAACACCATGCTCGGCGACGGGCTGGCCACTTCCCTGGCCTCGTTTCTGGGCGGACCGCCAAACACCACTTATTCGGAAGTAACCGGTGCAGTTGCCCTGACCAAAGCCTTTAACCCGGCGATCATGACCTGGGCGGCTATTTTCGCCATCCTGCTCTCCTTTGTCGGTAAGATAGGTGCCTTCCTGACCACAATTCCATCCCCGGTAATGGGGGGAATCATGATCCTGCTCTTCGGCATGATCACCGTCATCGGCATCAATATCCTGGTGCGCTCCGGTAAAGATCTCTCCACTCCCAGAAATCTGGTAATTGTCGCCGTCATTCTGGTGGCCGGCATCGGCGGCATGAAATTTACCGCCGGCAGCTTTGCCATTGAGAAAATAGGCCTAGCCGGCATCCTGGGTCTCTTCCTCAATCTTGTGCTTCCGCAGGAAAGGGAAGACAAAGATGGCATCACGAATTGACCTTGGAGCACGATTAATCAAATAAAACGTATTGCCCGGAAAAACTTGCGCCGCAACCAGGCACATGGAGGCGGGCAATACGCATTATGGTTTAAAGCAAAGCCGGACGGGTGATTATTTGCACTTAATACCGCGACAATCACCTGAACAGCAGTCAGCAGCAGTCGCACATAACGAGCCTTTAGTTCCACAGTCGCCACAGGACAGCTCATTGGTGCAATCTGCATCCAGGCAATCGATGAACCCGTCACAATCATCATCAATGCCGTCACTACAGTTTGTCTCCGAAGATAGTGGTGTTCCGCAGTCATCAGGACAACTGCAATATTCCTCCGGATGACAGTACCCATCACCGCAAAATGATGAAATTTCCTCAACCTTGACAAGGACTTCATTGGAGAAATCTGAAGAAATTGTGGCATTATAGGCATAAACACGATACTTGTAGTTGCCTGGAGATATATTCATGTCGCTATAGCCGGCAGTACCATCATATCCCTCCCCAGTCTCACCGAGCCTTTCGAAAAGATATTTTCCTCTTATTTTCTCTGCCCGCTCAACCACAAAACCATCTTCATTGCCTGAAGTATCACGCCATTGCAGGTGTACGGTATTAGCCTCGACAATAGCGACCAAATCTGCGGGTGCATTGATTCCGCTGAGGTCATTCAAGCTCACTTGCTGACTGGCTGTGCCTGTAGCCCCCTCATCGTCTGTAACAATGAGAGTCACGCTGTACTCACCGCTATTTGTGTATGAATACACAGGATTTTGCTCGCTCGAGGCTTTTCCATCCCCGAAATCCCACTGATATTGGACAATATTCCCATCTTCGTCCGAGCCGGATCCGAAAAAACTGCATGTCAAACCAGTGCATTGATAGGTAAAGAAAGCCACTGGTGGTTCATTTGAGGGTGCTGCCACGGTAACTTCCTGACTTGCTGTATCCGAGGCGCCATCGTTGTCAGTCACCGTAAGGCTGACCACATATGTACCCGGGTCGGCATAGGTGTGTGCGGGATCCTCCAAACTCGAGGAGTTTCCATCTCCGAAATTCCAGGCCCAAATCATGATGTCACCGTCGCTGTCATTACTCAAATCGGTAAAGGTGACTGTCTGCCCGTCTGTAATATACGAAAAATTCGCCGTGGGGTAAGCGGTCGCAATCGCAACAGCATTTGCAGCATTAATAATTCCCCCGGTAACAGTTTTTGTGGAAAGTTCATACACCGGCCGAACGGTATCGAGAATTCGATTGCGGACTTGAGCATACGACCAGTCGGGATGCTGCTCAATTATCATAGCCGCCACTCCGCTGACATGAGGAGTGGCCATTGATGTCCCATCCAGCCACGAATAATCAGGATAACCATTTGTCCATTTCCAGGTACTGAAAATCTGTACACCAGGTGCTGCCAGATCGACAGACTCAAATCCATAATTGGAAAACACGGCAAGATTATCGTTATAATCCGTAGCAGCCACGGAAATGATATTATCCAGATCAAAGCCAGACGGATAATGAGGGGTTGTGTCTGTATCTACACCAAGACCCCAAGAGTTTCCATTACCTGCTGCGGCCATGACGAGATGGTTATTCGTCCGTACGGCTGCAATGGCGTCATAAAGAGCCTGGTGTCCCAACTCCTGTTCATCATAATACCCCCAGCTGTTGTTGGATATCCTGGCACCCATATCTACAGCATATTGCAGAGCATCAATCGCGTCAGTCAGCCAGCCCTGTCCCGCATCATCCAATGCTTTCAGAGCCATCAACTTCCCCTGCCACAGTACTCCAGTGGTGCCAAGATCGTATTCAGGAACCGATACTCCATTATTGCCTTCCGCTGCCACAATACCTGCGACATGAGAACCATGACCATGACCGTCATACGGATCATTGTCGTCGTTGACAAAATCCCAGCCATATACATCATCTACATAACCATTGCCATCGTCATCTATGCCATTATCTGGAATTTCATGGATGTTTATCCAGATATTGCCATCAAGATCCGGATGATCGTAGGCGATGCCGGTATCGATTATGGCCACCGGCTGGGAGCTGCTGGTAAGAGTATCCCAGGCTTCTGGAGCGTCGAGATCGGCATCGATGGTACCCGGACCCCATAATGGTCCTAGCCCCCAGAAACTGTCCCACCCACTTGATTGGCCAATGTTGTGAAGCGCCCACTGTTCTGAAAAATTGGCATCATCCGGGATGGTCTGGCTAATGGAGATAATATGGTTTGGTTGGGCGTATTCCACAAAAGGCAACCGCTCCAGTATTTCGATGGCATCCTTGACTTCCAGACCGGGTATATCGATGAGCAGATATTCGAGATTAGGCACAAGAGAGTAGGTCCGGAGCATTTTAGCCCTTATCATCTGCCGGCCCATGCTTTTGTCAGCTGCTTTGGTGCCAGGTTTAAAACGGACAAGGACGGAGTCGGGAACAAAACGATGTGATGAAGATCTTGAGACGGCAGGAATGGTATGACCTGATACTGTAATTCCCCGAGTTTTTGTTCCTTTATAATTCAATTCTGCTCCGGGTGGACCGGATCTCTCGTCAGATGCGGCAAAGGCATGAGCAACGACAAATAGAATACTTGCAAAAAGCAGTGTGCTGATCAAATATTTTCGCATAGCTTTACCTCCCTGTTTATTTTCTCTTAAGTCATTGGTGTATCCTAAAAAATGGTATAAAAAGTAGAAAGAATTGACTCTGCGATAAGTACCCGTGCGGGCATAAACTCCTACTACGAGAACGCTCGATATACCAGGCGGTAGTATGTTCATCAAAAAACCGGAACACCTTTAGAATAAAGGCAACCAGGTTATCAGGCGGCCGGGCTATCTGGCAAAGACGCGCGGTTTTTCATCCCTGTCTTTGTGTCGGCAGGGATAGAAGTACTCAAAATATTTGTTATAAGAAAGTGTATTACACGGAGCAATATTTAGTCAATGGAATAGTATGATCTGGAGTGTGTCGGTTAATCTCCGTGATGCGGTGAATTTTTTCCATCCTTGACAAAATTATCGATATTCATCAGCTGTTGCGTCTCCGGAAAGAAGTGTGCCACACCCTCCAGCACCCCGGCGCAGTAGTTGCCGTTCATGCCGAGAAAGTCGCCTTTGGCAAGATAGAGGCAACGCTCCAGCCCCTTTTCCTTTATAGTACTTACCGCCTCCTGCCTCACCTCTTCCATGGCGTTTTTGACCAGAATGGCATTGAGGCCGCTGGTCAAAGCCGGCAGGTCATTGCCGGAGTCGCCGGCGAACACCGTCCTTTCTTCGGGAAATTCCATCTTCTTCATCAGGAAGCGGATGGCATGAACCTTGGTGGCCCTTTTGGGCAGGACGTCCAGCAGGCCGACATTCTTTTCTTCATCGATGCTCCAGATGATGCTGGCGCGTATGCGGGCTGCATCGAGGCGCTTCTCCATTTCTGCCTTGAGATCGTCTTTGTCGATGGCGGTATCGGTGTAATAGCTTAACTTGAAGGTATTCTGTTTTGCGGCCTCCTGGGCTTCGAGCATTGTGATATCGGCGAACATTTTTTCAAGATCATCGCGGCTTCTGCCCTGCCAGTCCTCTGCTATCTCGGCAGCCCAGTCCTTCCAGGGCCGCCAGTTATCTGCAGGGTTATAGATTGTGGTGCCCACATCGCCGATAGCATAATCGGGCAAGGGGATATCATATTCTTCAAGAGCGTCCTTGAGCAGAGATTGAGAGCGTCCGCTGACATAGACAAGGGTAATTTCAGCCATGCCGGCAAGTTTATGAAGTATTGGGAAAGCCCTGGGCGAATGCGGCTGGGAGCCATTCGGCAAAATGGTCCGGTCCAGATCACTGCAGATCAATATATTATTCATCCCTGTCACCAATACGGAAAAATGATTTTCCCTGCAGGGCGCAGGTGCCGATAACGGCGCCGGCAGCGCTCCAGCCCTGATGGCGGGTTCCGGCGGCACTATGTTTGCTGCCGTGGATATATTCGGGAAAGCCCCAGGGCTCCCCATCCATGACCAGGCTGTTGGCTTCATGGATCTTTTGCAGATGACGCTCGGCAATGTCCTTTTTGCCGCGCCGTGCCATATCGGCAACATAAAAACCTGATATCATCGGCCATAGACCACCGTTGTGGTATTCATACGGTTCATTCTTGAAGGTATAGGTAAAGGTCATATGCAGATCCTTCCAGTCATCGTCCATTGGTTTGATTACCGGGGCAAAGGCCGGCAGCAGCTGTTCGCCGTCGGTCATGACGGTATTTCTGATATATTTTTCCACATTGTCCCTGCGCTCATCGTCGGCAACGTCGAGCAGGGAGACAAGAACGTTGGCCAGGCTGTCAAATCTGTAGCCATAGCCGTGGGGTGAAAAGAAAGGGACCCAATAGCTGGCGGCGCATTTGGTGGCGGCCTTGCGCCCTTTTTTGTAGAGGATTTCATGGTAGACGTCGTCGGGGATGATGTCGTCGACAAACCAGTAATTCGCCCGGATAAGGTGTTTCAGGCGGCTGACTTTCTCCCGCAGAGCATGATCCTCGGTATTCTGCCGGGCCCTGTGGATGGCGCAAAGTGTGCGGAGCGCCTGCAGATAAAGAAGTTGGTCAAAGAGGACGTAACCGTTATGAATATATTCATCGGCCCAGTCACCTGTCTCGGGGATATAGAGGAGGCCGCGGTTATTGAACTCCCAGGCGCCGAGGAGAAAACGCACCTTCTCTATGGCGGGTATCATCTCATCGAGAAAATCGTCATCTCCCGTCGCCCGCCAGTACTCACCGCAACCGATAATAAACCAGAGATTGGCGTCAACCCGTCCGGCCATGCCGCCATAGCTGATCCTGTCGCTGGCGGTGTCGACATTGCTGGGGATTTCGCCATGCGGTCCCTGATAGGCAGCAAGGGTTTGCAGGGTCTGCCGGCCGGCGTCGATGAGGTCGGCTTCATCGGTCATAAGGGCGGTAATGCCCAGGATGGCGCCGTCGCGGCCCCAGATTCTGCGGTAGTTGGTTTTTTCGGTCGGCGATGCCAGAAAACCGTCTTTTGAGGCACATTTATGCAGGAGTTCCAGAGCCTTGGCGTAGCCGTTTTGGTAAATATCTTTACTTTCTTTGAGACTATTCGTTGTTTCCGTTGCAGTCATTTTTGTATCCTTATTTCGGTATACTTCGGACCGGGTGGGTGATTTTCCTATGTGCAGGAAGAGATACCCGGCGACTTCACCTCCTTTTAAACCTTTTTATCAGGATAATATCCTAACCGGAGTTGAATCAAGATATATTCATAAAAAGTGTACCGGGTTCTTGGTGAGGGCAGCTAAAACCCGATCAATCAAAAACCGCCGAACCTTGGGGGTGTGGAAGTAATCCCAACATAATATAAGATCATAAATGTGAATTCTATGAGAGCCGGTTGCAGCAGTCTAAATGGCAACTGACACAGCTTTCCATTCGATCTCAAAATAACTTTTATATAAAAAAATTCTTAATACCAGGAAAAAAAAAGCTAGGAAAAAGAGAAAATCCGAGTTAGGCTGATTTAGGAAATTATCCTCAGGTTCGCTTTTCTTCTGAACAGTGATGCTCGTTTTTCCTCTATACCCAGTAGTATCTTTTTATTAAAAAACGGCGGCATTTTTACTTTCTTATAAAAGTAAGAGGACATTGTTATGACTCGTACATTAAGCGCTATACTACGAATAGCAGACAATAAAGCAGAGAGAAAAGATTCCGGGCCCTTTTTTCCGGAGGTGCCGGCGAGGTTGGAGCAGACCGGGGTAAATCAGATCTTCATCGAGGATCTGATCTGTAAGCTGCTTCTTTCCTACGGTTCACTGAGCGGTAAGGATATCTCACAAAAAATAGGCCTGCCGCTGAAGCTCTTCAAAGATCTGCTCTATGATTTGAAGCAGCGTCTCCTTCTTTCCCATCAGCTGACTTCGGGGATAGATGATTTCATCTATATCTTAACCGAGGAGGGCCGCGAAAAGGCACTGTTTGCCCGGGAGCACTCAAATTATATGGGAACCGTACCGGTTCCGCTTGAGGAATATATCTCCAGCATAGAAAAACAATCGATCCGCAATGAAAATCCCGGACGGGATCAGCTGCGGAAGGCATTTGCCGGGCTTGTTCTGCCTGAGAGGTATTATAATTCCATCGGCCCGGCGGTCAACTCCGCCAGGGGGCTGTTCCTCTATGGAGAGCCGGGTAACGGAAAAACCGAAATAGCCACCCGGATCGCCAAATGCTTTACCAATACCATATATATCCCCAAAACCATTATTGTCGAGGGAGCATTGATTCAGCTCTATGATCCGCAATGCCACACCCCTGCACGAAGCAGCGAGCCTCTGGAGAAAGCCGATCAGCGCTGGGTGAAAATCGAACGTCCTGCAGTCGTGGTCGGCGGCGAGATGGATCTTGATTCCCTGGAGATTGGTTTTAATGCCCAGACGAAAATCTGTGAAGCCTCCCTCCAGCTCAAAGGCAATAACGGCATTTTCGTCATCGACGATTTCGGTCGCCAGCGTGTCGGACCGGAAGCCCTGCTGAACCGTTGGATGCTGCCTCTCGAGAAAAGGATCGACTACCTTACCCTTCCCAGCGGCAACAAGATAATGGTTCCATTCAACGCATTGCTGGTCTTCTGTTCCAACCTTGATCCGGGGCGCTATCTCGATGAGGCTTTCCTGCGGAGAATCCCGTATAAAATCCACATGCAGGATCCCAGCGAACAGGATTTTATCACAATTTTTCAGGAAGAGTCACACAACCTCAATATCCCTTACGATAAAAAGGCCGTTGAAGATCTGCTCGAACGGCATTTTCGCGGCGTGAGGTCTCTGCGGAGCTGTCACCCCAGAGATATCCTGCAGCAGCTGGTCAATATCGCCAAATATGATAATAAACCGTTGAGTATGACCAGTGCCGACCTTGACAGATCCATGATGTTGTATTTCTCCGCTACCGGACTTGGAGAAAATCGTTAGAGCACGAACAAATTACCATCCTTTTCATACTCTATCCGCCTGCCTTAATGAGGTAGCATGCTGCGGCAAACTGACAGGTGCAAGTTTAAGGCTGGCAGTAAAATTGCTAGCCTGGATAGGTAAAAATACCTATCTGCCAATAGGTATTATCAGCAAGTGATATTACGTATAAGTACCAATTAAAAACCTTTAAGATCAAATACTTAACTTTTTTTACTGTTAGTGAAAAAAATCCTTCCAATTCTAATCAATGATAGGCATAATGGTAAGGTAATCCATACATCGGGGGATGTACTTAGTCAATTATATTCGATTGATATTAAACATTAGCACTAAAGCTTTTCAGGGGGGAATTCCCTCAATAATAATGGTGCGTGATATCACGCACTGAAACTCAATTCAATGGAGGGTATTATGGCTTCAATATTAACCTTGATTAAGAATTTTTTGGTGGAAGAAGATGGTGTAACTGCTATTGAGTATGGTTTGATTGCTGCTTTGATAGCTGTCGTTATTATTACCATATTGGGTACAACTGGGGATGCTTTAGTTACCATTTTTACTACGATAAGTGACGAGTTAACTGGCGCAGCGGCACCTTAAGTTTTTTTTAAAAATTACTGATTTTTGAAATGAAAAAGCAGGGCAAGTATGTTTATGAATTTGTTTGACAATCTTCTCCAGATGTTTGTCTACTGTGGGTTGGCCTCGATTCTATCTTGTCCTGCTATACCGCCCTGTCATATAGAATTCTTTTGACATACCCAACAATTTTGGCTGCTCTCCTGTTCACTTGTCAGGTGGGCTCAATAATAGATAATACATGATATCGCGTATTGGAACTCATTTTTAATGGAGTGAATAATGGCTTCAATATTAACTATGATTAAGAATTTTTTGGTGGAAGAAGATGGTGTAACTGCTATTGAGTATGGTTTGATAGCTGGTTTAATAGCTGTCGTTATTGTAGCCATTTTAGGTACAACTGGGGATGCTTTAGTTACACTTTTTACTGCGGTTAGTGACGAGTTAACTGGCGCAGCGGCACCCTAAGCTTTTTTTTAAAATTACTGATTTTTGAAATGAAAAGGCAAAGCAAGTATGTTTATGAATTTGTTTGACAGTCCTCTCCAGATGTTTCTCTACTGCGGGTTGGCATCGATTCTTATCTTGTCCTGCTATACCGACCTGTCATATAGAATGATACCCAACGTTCTGACATACCCAACAATTTTGGCTGCTCTCCTGCTTCAATATTTGTCAGGTGGATTGAGTGGTTTTCTCTTCAGCCTGAGTGGGGTGGCCTGTGGGCTTCTGATTTTCCTTGTTCCCTATCTTATGGGTGGCATGGGTGCAGGAGATGTCAAACTGATGGGAGGGGTAGGCGCAGTTTTGGGTCCGGCACATACGGCCATTGCGCTGGTGTTTATTGCTCTTGCGGGAGGGGTATTCGCCATAGGTTTGATGCTGAAGCGGCGCATATTAACAGAAACACTCACAGGAATGCTCTACTCGGCCTTACTGCCGGGGTATGTGAGGGAGAATACAGCCAAAGGAGATAAAAAAGATGGCATACCATATGCCGTTGCAATTACCGGCGGTGTATTTTTGTTTGCTCTTTATATGATGAAGGATACCGTGGAGCTTGTTGTTTTTGGGATCTAGAAAACGACTGCAGCAACTGTTTGGCCTTAAGGAGGCAGTATGAATAAATCAGCACGTATACTTTTTTTAATCGTAGCCCTGGCAGCGGCCTCCCTGGTGAGCTATATCGTCTACCAGAAGTCTTCTTTAGAGCCGGCCACCGCTGAAACGGCAAAAAATCAGGAGATAGCTCAGATTGCCGTGGCTGCAGGCGACCTGCAGAGAGGCGCCAAGATAACCGCACAGGACCTGCGCCTGGTCTCCTACCTCAAGGCATCGGTGCCCAGAGGACATTTCGCCGATCTCGCCACGGCTGTCGGCAGGGTGATCATCAAGCCTATTGGGGAAACGGAACCAATTCTTGAATCGGCGCTGGCTCCCACCGATTTCACCAGAGGCGGTATGGCCGCTTTTATTACCCCGCAGAAACGGGCCATGGCCATCAAGGTGGATGAGGTCATCGGCGTTGCCGGATTTTTACATCCCGGTCATAAGGTCGATGTTCTGGTCAGCCTGGAGGAGCCGGGAGAAAGAAGGAGTCAGATTACTAAAACAGTCCTTGAGAACATCGTGGTCCTTTCCGTAGGCACCCAGGCCCAGGAGAGTGATGATAAAAAGGCCACCAGGGTCACCGTGGTCACCCTGGAGGTCGATCTTGAAGAGGGCGAAAAACTGGCCCTCGCCGTCAATCAGGGTAGAATTCAACTGGCGCTGCGAGGCTATTCGGACACCGACCATATACTCACCAAGGGAATAACAGTGCCGTCCCTGCTGAAGTCATTCGCCACCGCCAGTATCGAGCCGGTTAATGTCAAAAAGATGGCCGCCGCTCCCAGCCGGCCGATCCGGCAACATATTATCGAAGTGATGAACGGCAATCAGGTCAGCAGGATAACAATGGACGGTAATTAATGAGGATGGACTCGTCCATCCCGGCAACATCGATGACTTTTACGGGATTATCAATGAGGGAAATAATGGAGAAGGAAAAGCGTCAGAAACAGCATCCGGCGATTGTGTTCATTTTCTGTCTTATAGGTCTGGTTGCGGCGGCATCTCCGGTCCGGTCGGCGGAGACCTCGGCTTCGGTAATCAATATTGATACCGACAGCGGTGAATCCATTCACCTTACCATCGACAAGCTTGCTAAAATACAATCTTCCGCGGTTATAAAAAGAGCCCATATTGTTAATCCTGAAATCGCCGAACTTGTTTATTCCAAGTCGCAATCGCCCAAATGGGTTTTTGTCAGCGGTAAAAGCGTAGGGAGTACCCAGTTGACTCTCTGGGGGGAAAACAATGGCATGTTAGGGTCATACGAGGTGATCGTCAGTCCTGATATCTCCGGATTGAAGAGAAGCCTCCATGAGATCTTTCCCGGTGAAAAGGTGCTGGTCAGATCTTCCGGCGGCTTCCTGACACTGGGCGGAACGGTTTCCGATTCCATGAAGCTTGCAAAGATTCTGGCGCTTGCCGAGGCCTTTGCCCCTGAGAAAGTGATAAATCTGCTCCAGGTCGGCGGTATCCAGCAGGTGATGCTGGAGGTTCGCATTGCCGAAATTTCCAAATCAGTGGGCAACCGGCTCGGCATCAACTTTGCCTGGGATGGCTCCGACGCCTTCGCCCTGAGCGTGCTGGACAACCTCACTGCCATTCCGGCGGCTGGATGGCCGGGAAATCCGCTTGAGGTTTCCAACTCGATCAATTCGGTACTCGGCTTCCTCCGCGGTGATACCCTCATTGTCGCCATCGATGCTCTGCAGCAGGAAGGTCTCCTTCATATTCTGGCCAAGCCGACTCTGATAGCCCAGAGCGGGCAGAGTGCCAGTTTTTTGGCTGGAGGGGAATTTCCCTACCCGGTCGCTCAGGAATTTGACAAGTTCACCATTGAATGGAAGCCTTTCGGGGTCGGGCTCAGTTTTACCCCGACGGTCCTCGGCGACGATACCATATCACTGGCGGTCTCGCCGGAAGTTTCGGAACTTGATTTTACCAAAACAATCTCCTATGCGGGCTATGTCGTCCCATCGATCGATACCAGGCGCATGTCAACTGTGGTTGAACTCAAGGACAACCAGAGTTTTGCCATCGCCGGGCTTCTCAAGAACTATGTGCGCGAATCGGTGAAAAAATTTCCGCTTCTGGGCGATATTCCGGTTTTAGGCGCGCTTTTCAGGAGTACGCGCTATCAGAAAGATGAGACGGAACTGGTGGTAATTGTTACCCCTCATCTGGTGAAACCGGTGGATGGCGATGAGCTGCCGCTGCCCACGGATTCCTTTGAAGATCCGTCCCCCTTCGAGTCTCTAATGCTCGGCATGCTAGAAAAATATCGGCGGCATCCCGGAGCAGACAATGCGATGGAAACAGGTTCGGGTCCAATTATAGAGGGTGACTTCGGCTACATTATTCCGGAATAGTCTGAACATAGCTCCATAAAAATATTTTCCAGAGTGTCAAAAGAGGTAAAAATCATGGCAAGACTTCTTCTCACTATTTTGACGGCAACGATCATCGCTGGCTCGGCAGGTTGTGCAAAATTTGAAACTCCGGTGGACAGTTTCTATGGAACCTCCTATGAACTTGCGAGGCAGAGCCAGATTCATAATCCCGCAGCCGGAATCAGCGCCGGCCCTCCTCTCGGACTGGAGGGTAACGTAGCTGTAAAGACGATTCTCAGGTATGAAAAAGGATTTGATAAGCCAGCGCCGAAAACGAGCACCTACTCTGTCGACTCCGGCGGATTGACAATTAAATAGTTATGAATCGGGAGATCATATCATGTTGAAGTCTGAAAATGGTGCTTCCGCAGTCGAATTTGCCCTGATCGCACCGCTTCTCTTTGTCCTCACCTTCGCAATTGTCGAGTTCGGCA
This sequence comes from Desulfopila inferna, assembly GCF_016919005.1. NCBI lineage: Bacteria > Pseudomonadati > Thermodesulfobacteriota > Desulfobulbia > Desulfobulbales > Desulfocapsaceae > Desulfopila > Desulfopila inferna. The sequence continues at coordinate 497,785 of NZ_JAFFQE010000002.1, read as the reverse complement.
TTCTTCTTTTTGACAAGGCGGTTATTACCAATGCCTCACGGGAAGGGGCAAGAGCGGCAATCGTATTCAACAGGGGTATTACTGAACCTTATCTTGCTTTAACAGAATCAGAGGTGGAAGCGGTTGTAAGGAACTATACCGATAATTATCTCATCAATCTTGGATCGCCTGGCAGCACCATATCGCCTCCTGCAATCCAATACATTGAGGTAATAGACAGTAACGGCGATTCTAGAACAGATATCGAAGTCCAAGTCAACTATACCTATGATTTCCTTGTTTTTCCAAACCTTTCTAACCTGATTGGCGGAGGATTCACTGGTGATATCGACTTAGAAGGAACAAGCAGAATGCGAATGGAATTAGCCAGCACCGGGGGTGTTTAGGATGCGTATCTATAGCCATATAAAGATGCACAAGGAAAAAGGAGCAACTGCAGTATATGTTGCTGTTGTACTCACTGTGCTGCTGATGTTTTCTGCTTTGGCGATTGATGTCGGTCATTTGTACGGAGTTCGCAATGAGCTGCACAACGCCGCAGACGCTGCAGCACTGGCGGGAGCAGCCAATTTATTTAATGATGACGGCTCGCTGAATAGTCAGGCGGCGATTGCTGAAGCGGAGCGTATCGCATCTTCAAACAGGACAGGTAATCAGTTGGTCGTCGAAATAACTGCAGAACCAGGACACTGGTCCTTTTCAACTAGAGAATTTACAGCAAATTTTAACACTACTCAAATAGATTGGCAGGAGCAATCTTTCGGCGATCTTGATTCGAACACCGATTTTATTAATGCCGTCAGAGTTCGGGCTGACAGATCGGATACACCCTCTTTCTTAGCACGAATTTTGGGTTTTGATCAATTCTTTGTTAGTAACGATGCCGTTGCCTATATCGGTTTTGCCGGAACTCTTTTTCCTGGAGAACTTGACCAGCCAATTGCTATCTGCCAGGAATCCATAACCGACGCTGATGGAAATTATTCCTGCAATATGGGAAGAATGTTGAACAGCGGCGGCAATGTCGCCACAAGCAACACCGGGGGCTGGACAAATTTTTCCCAGCCCTGTGGCACGGCCAGTGCCTCAGAGATGACCGACCTGGTTTGCGCAGGAGGGAATACCGAAGCGCTTAATTTTGGTAATGGAATCGGTGCAACCGGCGGAGTGCAGAACAGTACGCTTAGTGCTTTTTATGACTGCTGGCGGGCCGCAACAAACGGAGTAAGAAACTGGTCCTTAACGCTTCCTGTGGTGGAGTGCCCTCAAAATAACGTCGGTAACTGTGTGAATCTGGTTGGCGCGGTAACAGTGGATATTCTCTGGATGATTCCTCAGAACGATCCCCAGTATAATGATGTTCCACGGGAAATGACGGTGAACGATGATCCCACCTGGACCTGCACCGATCCTGACGGCTTTGCCTGCTGGCAGTCATTTGTCGACAACTACGGGCTTGCCAATGTCAATGGCAGGCCGGTAACTGCAGAAGATTATGAAGTGATGTATCAGAACAAGAACATCTTTTTTCTTCCAAGCTGTATAGAACATAGACCTACCGGGGTCACTGGCGGAGAAAATTTTGGTATTTTGGCTGAATATCCTTTGCTTGTGGAATGACTACAGTATAGCAAAAGTTTGAAAGTGGATAAAATTATTTAACGGCTGCATAAAAGGAACGTATGGATGCTCAAAACACGACATTATCTGTCCAGCTTGCTGTAAAAACCATCGAGGTCAGAAAGAGCCTTTCCAGGATCATTCAGAAATTTGATGGATTGACACTGGAGGAGAACACGGATTCCCCCTGGGTCGATATCCTGGTCCTGGAGATCGGCAGCAATCCCTCCGCTGAATTCGAAACCATCAAGGCACTGCTTCAGGAAAATGTTGTCGGTAATCTTTTCCTCACTTCACCAAAGACGACGGCGGATATCCTCCTGCCTGCTTTACGGGCCGGGGCCAGGGAATTTTTTACCCAGCCAATCGATGTCGAGGAGGTAAAAGCCGCTTTTCAGAAGGTAAAGGACCAGGCGCACAACCAGAATACTGTTGCCGATCAGACGGTTAACAAGGGTAAAATTTACAGCGTACTCGGGGCCAAGGGCGGGGTCGGCACGACCACCTTTGCCGTTAATTTTGCCACCAGCATTCAGGCCCGCGACAAAAATAAATCGGTCGCCCTGATCGACATGAACAGACTGGTGGGGGAGGTTCCTCTTTTTCTGGATCTGGAAACGGATACCAACTGGGAAGATATCGGCCGCAATATCAGCAGACTTGATGCCGCCTATCTGCAGAGCGCCATGGTCAGGCATTCTTCGGGCGTCTATGTGCTGCCCGCTCCCGGGAAGGTCGATACCGAAAAACTCCTGCCTGCCGGTTCACTTTTTCAGGTAGTTAAATCGATGCGCAATTTTTTTGACTATATCGTCGTCGACGGCGGCATGTATTTTGATGAGAATCTCTTCAAGATATTTACCGAATCGGAGCAGATTTACCTGGTCTCCATTCTCAGCCTGCCTTGCATCATCAATGTACGAAAGCTGCAGCAATCCGTGTTTGCGGCCAATGGTGTGACCAATGGCAGACTACGTATTATCGCCAACCGATTTGAAAAAAAGGCCCAGGTCAGCCTGGCGGAGGCCAACAAAATCATCGGAACAGATATCTCCGCCACTATTCCCAATAACTACGCTCTGTCTATGACGGCAATCAATAACGGCAAATCCATCGCCGATGTTTCGCGCAATTCCAATATCGCCAGGGCATATTCACAACTGGCCGAATCGGTGGCCGATTCCGGACTGGAAAGGGCTGGCGGTATTTTCAGCTGGTTCAGCAAAAATTAACGATCAAGAGGTAATGACTTGGAATTAGCCGAGCTCCTGAAAAATCTGGAACAATCATCGAAGTCATCTGCCAATGCAGAGGATGAATATCTCGCCGATATAGATGTATCCGATGAGTATGTCGATCTTAAGTCCAATATTCACGACAGACTCACTAAAATAATAGATCTGTCGCTCCTTGAGGATATTGAAGAAAGCCGCCTGCGCCGAGAGATAAATAAGGCCACGGAAACCGTTCTGGCTGAAGGTGATCTTGCAGTCATGCCGCTTAATGCCAAAGAGCGCAGCCGCCTTCTGCGGGAAATTGAAAACGAAGTTATCGGTCTGGGACCTTTGGAAAGTCTTATGCAGGACCCTTCGGTCTCCGATATTCTGGTTAATTCCTACAAATCCGTCTATGTGGAGAGGTACGGCAAAATAGAAAGTACCCGGGTGCGCTTCAAGGACAACGATCACCTGATGCGCATCATCGAGAAGATAGTCTCCGCGGTTGGCAGAAGAATCGATGAGATCTCACCGATGGTGGATGCTCGTCTGGCGGATGGTTCACGGGTCAATGTCATTATTCCTCCTCTCGCTCTTGACGGACCCTGCCTGTCGATCAGAAGATTTTCGGTCGACCCGCTGACCCTGAAGGATCTGGTGCTGCTCAAAACCATTACCCCGGTACTGGGTGAGCTTCTTACCTCCATCGTCAAGGCACGGCTCAATGTCCTTATCTCCGGAGGAACGGGTTCCGGTAAAACCACGCTTCTCAATGTGATGTCCCAGTTCATCTCGCCTGCCGAGAGAATTGTGACCATCGAGGATTCAGCCGAACTGCAGCTCAAGCAGGACCACGTTGTCCGTCTTGAAACCAGACCTCCGAATATTGAAGGAAAAGGGCAGATAACCCAGAGGAATCTGGTGCGCAACAGCCTGAGGATGCGGCCGGACCGCATCATCGTCGGCGAGGTTCGCGGAGCCGAGGCCGTTGACATGCTCCAGGCCATGAACACCGGGCACGACGGCTCCCTGACCACGGTCCATGCCAACACCCCGGTGGATGCACTGATGCGCATCGAGACCATGGTCAATATGGCCGGCTTCAACCTGCCGAGCACCTATATCAAAAAATTCATCAGTTCAGCCATCGATGTCGTGGTCCAGGTGGAGAGGCTGGTGGATGGCTCGAGAAAACTTGTCAGTCTCCAGGAAATTACGGGTATGGAGGGAAGTGTGATAACCATGCAGGAGATTCTCTCTTTTGAGCAGCGCGGCGTCAACGAAGAAGGCATCGTGCTGGGACAGTTCCGCGGTCACGGTGTACGGCCGAAGTTTTTCGAAAGATTCAAAAAATCGGGGATTTCTATACCGCAAGAGTTATTTGACATGGAATAGGCTCCTCTGACTTTGCAACAGGTGAACAATGAACATAGTTTTAACCGTCGCTCTCTTTTTTCTCATCCTTATCGTTTTTGAGCTGCTCTATTCGCTCTTCAAGCAGCCGGACGGACGCTCGATCGGCGGAGCTGTGGAGCGATACTCTTCCAACTCGATGCCGGAAGAGGAAATCGATATCCTCTATTATAGAAAATTCAGCGATATTAAAGTATTGAATACTTTCCTGTCGGCTATTCCAGCCGTCGGGAAACTCGATGAGCTGATGCAGCAGGGTGGGGTAAAGACCCTCGCCGGTATTTATATTCTGCTAATCCTGGTCGTTGGAGCAGTGCTCTTTCTTCTCTGCGGACTGTTCAATTATCCCCTGCCGTTGAGCTGTATCATCGTCGTCATCGGCATGCTGCTGCCCTATTTCTATCTGCTGTATCGACGCAAACAGAGACGGGCCCGGTTCGAGGTTCTTTTCCCGGATGCCCTTGATCTTATGGGATACTCACTGAAAGCCGGGCATTCGATACTTTCCAGTTTTAAGATGGTGGCCGAGGAAATAGCCGACCCGGTCGGCGAGGAATTCGACCGGGTGGTTGAAGAGATCAACTTCGGCAGAGACCTAAATTCCTGTTTGAGAAATTTTTCCCGAAGAATTGATTCACTGGAGCTGCGATTTTTCGTAACCTCCGCAATTATTCAACGAGAGACCGGCGGTAATCTCGTTGAAATGCTGGAAAAAATTTCCGAGGTTATTCGCAAGAAATTCCGCTTCCGTGAAAAGGTGAAGACGATGAGCGCGGAAGGCAAACTTTCGGCGATAATCCTGCTGGCCCTGCCAATCTTAACCGGAGCGGCCATCTTTGTCCTCAATCCCGAGTATCTTATGATTTTACTCAATGACCCGATCGGCCCCTATATCATTATCACGGCTATAGCGATGATGGCTGTAGGTTCATTTATCATGTATAGACTGGTGCAATTGGACGTATGACTATTTTTATGGAAAATACACCCCTGATTCTAGCCGGAGTGAGTTTTTTAGCCATACTCTTTCTTTCTTTAGCTCTTTCTTCTTTTTTGTCCACCTCCAGCAAAAAAAGAGCATTTGTAGAACGGATAGAAAAGATGAGCAGCGGCGAACAGGGAAAGACATCTTCCGGCTCAGACGATCGGGCACCGGGGAAAAAGGGCCTTTTCGCCCGGTTTGGCAAAGGTAAAGAAGGAACTTCGACGGAAATTTACACCGACACCCCTCTTTTTTATCAGTGGGCCGGCATTTATAATAAGTATTCAATACGCTACTATCAGACACTGCGATATATTCTCCTCCTGGCGCCGCTGCTGCTACTGGCTGTCTCCCACTTTATTTACCTCCGCCCTTTTAACAGCACTCTGCTACTTGGGGCTATTGCCGCCGGCTGTGTCGGATTTTTTCTGCCAGTTCTCTGGCTGCGCCTGGTCGGAAAATCCCGAAACAAGGAATTAAACAGAGCCTTCCCCGATGCCATGGATCTCCTCATGGTCTGCGTGGAAGCCGGCATGGGGATCGATTCCGCAATTCGCCGGGTTTCTCAGGAAATACATATAACAAGCCCCGAGCTGGCCAAGGAATTCAAGATCCTCTCGCTTGAGTTGAAAACGGGAAAATCGCGCAATGAATGCCTCAAAAATCTTGCCCGCAGATCAAATCTTCCCGATGTGGACAATCTGGTAAATCTCCTTATCCAGGCAGATAAATATGGAACAGGAGTGGCCAATGCCTTAAGGATTCATGCGGATGAGATGCGGCAAAAACGCTACAGCAGGCTGGAAGAGATGGCCGCCAAGCTGCCTATCAAGCTGGTTGTTCCTTTGATAGTCTTTATTTTTCCGGCAATGTTTGTCGTTATCGCCGGATCGGCCGCCATTCAGGTGTTTCGCGTACTTATACAGGGGTAGATAAATGATTATGCAATCAGCTGCGAGCCCAATAATGTATTTTATGAAAACCAGGCTGCTCGTTCTGTTTCTCCTTTGCCTGTTTTTCAGCGGATGCAGCTTTCATACCAACCAGCTTTCCTACTTTAATATGCTGGATGATGAAAAAATCACGTTACAAAACCGGGAGGCTGCCGAGAAATTCTGGTCGTCCATACGACGGATTGACACGCTCTCGGCAGCGCATTATAAACTGGGGCGCTACTACCAGCAGCAGGGAGAATATGATAAAGCTATCGTGGAATTTTCCAAGGCAGTGCGTAATGATAGAGACTTCTGCAAGGCCTACAACGGGTTGGCCATGTCCTATGATGGCCTGAAACGTTGCGATTTGGCACATCGGGCATACCAGCAGGCCATACAGTGCGATCCGGAGCTGCCCTATATCTACAATAATTTTGCCTGCTCCAGTCTTCTTTGCGGTGATTCCAAGCGAGGAATAGCCCTGCTGCGCAAAGCTCTCGATATGTCGGAGGGCAATGTCCGTATCGGCAATAACCTCAAACTGGCCATGGCGGTCATCGAAAGAGAAAAGATAGCCGATAATCACTCGCGAAAAGCCTCTCTGCAAACATTGGCCGGCATGGATTCAACTCCGGATTCCTCCTTCCGGAAAGACACGCTGGAGCCATCATTAAAGTTTTCTAATCAACCGGAACCTGTTATACAGAATGATTTGAATTCAAAGCCGGTTTATAGCAAGAGGCTAAAACCAAAGGCCTTGGAGGAAGCCGGGCACGGGCCGGCAGCAGAAGCTGCAGAAACTGCGTTCATACCTCCGACAGCCGGGAAAGAGAACACCGCAATTCTCACTCTTGCCCCGAAAACCACCACCAGGATCGAGGGCGATGGCAGCGCAACCGCCCCGCTGACTCTTGCTGATGTAGCCTTCGAGGTATCGAATGGCAATGGAGTTACCGGCATGGCAGGCCGCAGCGCTGACTATCTGCGCGATCACGGCTTCAGCATCCGCCGGATAACCAATGCAGACCATTTCCGCTTTACAGAGAGCATCATCTATTACAGGAAGGGATATCTGCAGGCGGCACAGGAACTTGCCGGGGTTATCCCCGGTGCTCAGGATCTTCGGGAAGTTGAAGATCTCGGGAGATCGTATATCGGTGTAAGGCTTTTGTTGGGACGGGATCTGATAAATATGCATTTCCCGGATGACTACTATTACAGGCAATTGGCTCTGGCAAAGCGTTAAAAAAATTATCTTACCCATGAAACTCTAGTTTCATGCTACCTGCCTTGGAGATGACACAGAAGCCCATTTTAACAGTCATTCCGGACTTGATCCGGAATCCAGAAGCATCAAAGAACGATGGATTCCGGATCAAGTCCGGAATGACGAAACTAACACATTCCCGAATATTCTTGGTGATTTGCCCGAATGACAAGTATCTTTGGCTGAATTTTATTGGAAATTATAAAAATTATGCAGAAAGTTGCAGGCAACCTTAATTGTGTAGACAAGCTGATCACGGCATTATTGCAAACTGCATTGTTTCTTGGAGCCATTCTGGTATTAAGCAGCTGCTCCTATCTTCAGCAGAGCGGCAGCGCAGATCTGGACAGGCAGATAGAACGTCAACAGGCCCAGCAGGAGATGATTGCGGAGCCCTCTTCCCGAAGGGATATGGAAGAAATGACGGTTTCCGAGTCTGAAGAAATGGGAGATCGTTATTTGCGCCGGGGTGATATAAACAAAGCCTATTTCCATTATATCAAAGGGCTGGCAAAAGAGCCTGATAATGTGTCCCTTCTTCACAAACAGGGGGCACTGCTTTTAAAGAAAAAGCGATATGGTGAGGCCGAGGCAATATATAGTAAACTACTGAATCTTGACGGCAAGGATCCCAGGGCTTTTGAAGGCCTGGGGAGAGTAGACTTTGGTTTGGGGAATTTCAAGGAGGCCGAGTCGAATTTTCTTGAGGCGCTGAAAATTGATCCTGAACTGTATCTGTCTCATCAGTATATGGGGCTGATCTACAGCAGGAAGCAGAATTTTGATCAGGCGATTTATCACTTTCAGAAGGCTCTGGCGGATAAGCCGGGCGATGTCGGGATCAGCAACAATTTAGCAGTCACCTATTACCTGAACGGCAATTTCAAAAAGGCGGTAGCTCTCTTCAGGGAAACGGCGAGGATTTCAAATGACAGGAAAATCTATAACAATCTTGCCCTCGCCTATTTTCAGCTCGGCCTCTATGAGGAAGCGCTGGAATCCTTTAGGCGCGGATCCGAAGACGAATCGGCAGCCTACAACAACATGGGGTATGAATTTCTGTCCACCAGGCAATATACGAAGGCAATTAAAGCATTTGAAAAAGCCATCGAACTTCACCCCAGATTCTATTCCTCCGCCCAGAAGAACCTGAGCATCGCCAGGCAGGAACTGGCAAAGATCGGCGGAGATTCGTAAAAAGACAGCCAGGTTTCATCAGAGACGGTCAATGCCGCTGCAGGAAAGCAAAAAAGCTTCCGCAGCGGCATTTTTCATGATTGGGCTAAGCTTTTTCACATCAGTCCAGAACCTTGTATGTGCATATCTTGCAGGAAACATCCTCTTTTTTAAAATATACGGTGTTCTCCATGGAGAGAAGCTCCCACTGGTTCTGCTGCTCCAGCTCTATCATGTGCTGCCGGTAGCCGTAGTCCTCGTAGGCTCCTTCCCTGATGGTGAAACAGATAATGCCGCCGGGCCTGGTGATGCGGATCAGCTCATCGAAGGCATTGGCCTTGACATGACCGTAGGTGAATGTTCCCGTACAGACGACGGCATCATAGCTGTCCTCCACGATGTCGATCTGTTTACTCAAGTCAGCCTGGATATGCTGCTGATAGATATTTTTCCGCCTGGCCTCTTCCAGCATTTCCCTGGAATAATCGAGGGCGTCCATGGTGGTGTATCCCCGTGCCGAGAGTTCCTCTCCTACCAGTCCGGTGCCGCAGCCGGCATCGAGAATGCGGGCGCCATGGCTTTCCAGTACGTTGTCGAGCGCTTCGGCTGAGGCAACATGGGCGACATAGCCGAAACGACCGACGGTATCGTTTTCATAATCCGATGCCCAGTCTTTATAGGCATCCATGAGTTGTTCGTGATTTTTTGCGGTATATACTTTGTCGAGTGTCTTGTTGTCACTGACCATTTTTTAACCTCCCTTACAGAATATGAACTTCAATGCAACTGCTGCGGCTATCAGAGAACCTGATAGGTACAGAATTTGGCGGTCACATTTTCCTTGACCAGATAATCTTCTTCGCGGAGTTCCTGCAGCTGCCATTTCTCGGTAGCTTCCATTTCCAGCATTTTCGTGCGATAGCCATATTCCTGGTAGGCGCCGTCGCGGATGGTGAAGCAGATATGCCCGCCGGGACGGGTAACGCGCACCAGCTCGTCGAATGCGTGGGGACCGACATGGGCGAAGGTGAATGTGCCCACGCAGATGGTGGCGTCATAGCTGTTGTCGGCAATGGCCAGCCTGCCGTTCATGTCTTCCTGGTAAAGCTTTCTGTAAACCTCTTTCTTTTCGGCTTCACTGAGCATGTCGGCTGAAAAGTCCATGGCGTCGACATTCTCGTAGCCCAGCTTGTCGAGGATCTCTCCTACAAGTCCGGTACCGCATCCGGCATCCAGCACCCGGCTGTCCTGGGACTCCAGGTGGAAATCCAGCATATCCGCCGCCACCTTGGGCCCGACATAGCCCATTACCTCCAGGGTATCATTGTCGTAAAGGTGCGCCCATTTTCCATAGGCCTCAATGAGTTCCTGCGGAGTTTTCGCTTCATAGGTGGCTTTCCACAGCTCCGGTGTTTCCTGGTTCATGGTTTCTCCCTTTCTCTGGGGCGAAGTGGAACAGCGCACTGCACCACTTCACCGGTTGTATGGTTTCGGCATGTTATCCCGCCGGCGACGGGGCCGGTTAATAGCGATAATGCTCGGGCTTGTAGGGACCTTCAACCGGTACACCGATATAATCGGCCTGGTCCTGGCTCATTTCGGTAAGGATGGCGCCCAGCTTATCCAGATGCAGCCGTGCCACCTCTTCATCCAGCTTTTTGTCGAGGGTGAAGACTCCGACTTCCCGGGTTTTGCGATTCTGCCAGAGATCGATCTGGGCCAGAACCTGGTTGGTGAAACTGTTGGACATGACAAAACTGGGGTGGCCGGTGGCGCAGCCCAGATTGACGAGTCTGCCTTCGGCCAGCAGGTAAATGGAGTGGCCGTCGGGGAAGGTGTATTTATCTACCTGCGGTTTGATCTGTACCTTCTTGATGCCAGGCCAGTCGTTGAGTTTATCAACCTCTATCTCGTTATCAAAATGACCGATGTTGCAGACAATAGCCTGGTCCTTCATTTTGCTCATATGTTCGGCTGTGATGATATTCATATTACCCGTGGTGGTGACAAAGATATCCGCCGTATCCAGGGCATCCTCAACCCTGCACACGGTGTAGCCTGCCATACAGGCCTGCAGCGCGCAGATAGGGTCAACCTCGGAGACCAGTATCCGGCTTTTCTGGCCGGCCATGGATTCTGCGGAGCCTTTGCCGACATCGCCGAAACCGCAAATCATCGTGGTCTTGCCGGCCAGCATCACATCCATGGCGCGGCAGATGGCGTCCACCAGTGAATGACGGCAGCCATAGACATTGTCGAATTTTGACTTGGTCACCGAATCGTTGACGTTGATGGCCGGCACCAGCAATTGTCCTTCCTTCTGCATATGGTAAAGACGATGAACACCGGTGGTGGTCTCCTCGGAAACGCCTATCCATTCCTTGACTGCACGATGCCAGAAGGTTTTATCGCTGCTGTAGACTTTCTTGAGAAGCTGATGGACGATCTGCACCTCTTTGTTGTCAACGGCAATCTCCAGGAGCGAGGGATCCTTTTCCGCCGCATATCCTTTATGGATGAGCATGGTGGCGTCGCCGCCATCATCCACTATCAGCTGCGGAGTTTTCCCGTCCGGCCAGGTTACGGCCTGCTGCGTACACCACCAGTATTCCTCGAGAGTTTCGCCTTTCCAGGCAAAGACAGGGATGCCGGCTTCGGCAATGGCCGCGGCGGCATGGTCCTGAGTGGAGAAGATATTGCAGCTGGCCCAGCGCACATCGGCTCCCAGAGCCACAAGTGTCTCTATCAACACGGCGGTCTGCACGGTCATGTGCAGACTTCCCATGATCCGTACGTCCTGCAAAGGTTTCTGCGGACCGTATTTTTCCCTGGTGGCAATGAGTCCTGGCATTTCCTGCTCGGCAATTTCAATTTCGCGACGTCCCCAGGCGGCCAGGGTGATGTCGGCAATCTTATAATCATTTTCCTCGGCTGAACCCGCCTTGGAAGCTTGCGATGTTTCTGATAACATTCCTACTCCTTTATATTTTGAACTTTTTCGATATTTTTCTGGTTTTACTGTCGTATTAAAGTTTTAAGCTACCTGTCTGACTTTAAGTCCCAGAGCCTGCTGCAGGGCGTCGCTCTTGTCCGTCTTCTCCCAGGAGAACTTGTCTCTGCCGAAATGACCGGCCACCGAGGTATCCCGATAACTCCAGCCTTGGGGCTGCATAAGCTGCAGATCTCTGATAATCGCTGCCGGCCTGAAGTTGAAGATTTCTTCTGATTCCAGCACGGTCTGAATTTTCTCGTCGGAAACTTTGCCCGTGCCGAAGGTATCGACATTGATGGACAGGGGCCGGGCGATACCGATGGCATAGGCTACCTGGATCTCGCATTTTTCGGCAAGACCGGCGGCGACGATATTTTTCGCGGCATAACGGGCGTAATAGGCTGCGGAACGGTCCACCTTGGATGGATCCTTACCACTGAAAGCACCGCCGCCATGACAGCCTACGCCGCCATAGGTATCAACGATTATTTTTCTGCCGGTAAGCCCGGCGTCGCCGTGAGGGCCGCCTATGACGAATTTGCCGGTGGGATTGATGAAGTACTCGGTGTTGTCGTCGATAAGGCCCGAGGGCTCAAGGAGATCGCGGCTTACGTCAATGATATCCTCACGAACCTTTGACAGAGGCACCTCGTCGGTCTGCTGTGAAATAACCACATTGGTGATGCGCACGGGAACACCATCCTGGTGGAGGACCGATACCTGGGTTTTGGCATCGGGACGCAGATAGGCGATATTTTTTTTCTTGCGCAGATTCTGAAGGTGTTCCAGCAGCTGGTGGCTGTAATGAATGGGAGCGGGCATCAGCGAGGGTGTGGCTGTGGTGGCGTATCCGAACATCATCCCCTGATCGCCGGCACCCTGCTCCTTGAAGAGTCCCTCGCCTTCACTGACCCCTTGGGAGATATCGCTGGATTGAGAGTGGATATGACAATCGTAGTTAAAGGTCTCGCTGGAAAAGAGAAGTTCTTCCCTGTCATACCCGATTTCCCTGACAACCTGGCGCGCAACCTTTTCCGGATCGATATTATCCCAGCCGCTGCAGGTAATTTCTCCAAGGTTGATGAGGAAATTTGTGGTTACCGCCGTTTCGCAGGCAACCCTGCTGGCAGAGTCTTCTGCCAGGCAGGCGTCAAGAATGGCGTCTGAAACCTGGTCACAGACTTTGTCCGGATGTCCTTCACTTACAGACTCGCTGGTAAATACGTGCTTATTCCGTAATTTGCTCATAATTTTTCATTCCCTTCTGTTTGCTGGTATTGTTTACCCGTAATTTCAGTGATATGGAGGCCAAGTTCTGGGTTATGCCAGACATGCAAACTCCCGTTCCGGGTTGGTATCGGTGAAAAACGTAAAAGCAAGAGCAAAAGCCATACCAGGAAGAGGTTGTTGTTGAAGCAAGGGAGTCAAAGGGTTTCCCCGCCGTTGTTTTCAATGGGGAAAAAATCTTTGGCGGCCATGGCGAATCATGGTGGAGGGACTTATTGGCTGCTGAGACCACCTGGATGGGCAAAATAAAACCACTTGTTTCGGAAAAATGGAAATTATGGGCAATTTATGCTCATAATGATTTTGAATCATAATGGATGAATCGTCACTGAAGGTTTTCTGATTCTTTTGTATAGCTGGTACTTGCGTTATTTATATAGGGATGTTTAACTGTGCCGCTGATACGCGGCAATACTGCGAGGTGTAGTAGGAAATAAGCTATGTGCAATATTTACACATGCTAAGAAATGTTCCCATCTGTTCCTGCATTCGGAGGCTGCCGAAATCCAAACAGTTCGTTCTTGTGGTACGCGGTTAGGCGGGGCAGAAACTGTCGCCGCTGTTTCAGTCCCAAAAAAGCAGGGCGGACATTCAGCCGAATTTCAATGGCCGGGAAAAACTATGGAATGCTTAAATGACGGGAAGATCAAAATAATCTGTGTCGACGAAGGCCGCGGCCTGGCCCGGCAGGCGATGAACATATTCACCGAAGAACGCTTCACCTTTGCCTATGAGCGCAGCCTGGAAGAGGTCGGAGACCGCTTTGAAAGAGAAGCATTCGATTTGATGCTTTTTTGCAGTTCTGTTGCCTATCATCAGCCGCAGGATGCGCTGGATATCCTGGAATTGATTTGCGCCAAATGTCCAGGTACTCCCATTCTGTTCTTCGCTCATCCGGGAAAACTCAAAATTGCCCATCAGGCACTGCGCGTTGGGGTCTTCCACTACTCGGTATTGCCGGTCACCGATGAGGAGCTCAAACTGCTCATTGAAACCGCTCTGGAGAGAAAACCCCAGCTTGGTTTAAACATGATGTTGCGCACCGAGGTGGAAAAAACGACCTTCGAAAGTATGGTGGGGCGTTCTACGGCCATGCGCCAGGTGTACCGGCAGATTCGCCAGGCGGCCGCCACGGATATTCCTGTCCTGCTCTCAGGAGAAACAGGAACGGGAAAAGAACTCGCAGCTCTTGCCATTCATGAATTGAGTGCCAGAGCAAAAGAGGCATATGTGCCGGTCCATATCGGTTCTCTGCCCACCGACCTGGTTGCCAGTGAACTCTTTGGGCATGAACGCGGCGCCTTTTCCGGAGCGACTTCCCAGCGCAAGGGATGCTTTGAAGTCGCAGAAGGCGGCACCGTTTTTATGGATGAGATTGCCACTATCGATGAAAAAATGCAGATCAGCCTGCTGCGCCTCCTTGAAACCAGCGAGTATTGCCGGATCGGCAGTCAGGAGAGCATACCGGTGAATGTCAGGATGATTGCCGCCTCCAATGCCGATCTTGCCGAGGAAATCCGCAAGGGCAAATTTCGGGAAGATCTCTACTATCGGCTCGATGTCCTCCATATTGCCATGCCACCGCTGCGGGAGCGCCATGGGGATATTCATCTGCTGGTGGATCATTTGATAAAAAATGCCAGTGATACCTTTCAGAAATTCATTCGCGGCATTTCGCCCGGTTTTATCAGCTGCCTCGAATCATATCCATGGCCGGGGAACGTCCGCGAACTGAAAAACGTAATTCAGCGCTCGGTTATTTCCTGCACTGGAGACATTCTCGATATCCCTCAGCTGCCTCCCCGCATCAGTCAGTATCGCGACAAGGATATCAAGATGACTATTCGGGTAGGCATGACCATCGAAGAGGTGGAGAAAGAACTGATAGTGCGAACGCTCGAACATGCGGGACATAACCGCTCCCGGGCCAGCGATATTCTGGGGATATCACGGCGCTCGCTGTATAATAAGATGCAGCGCTATGATATTTACCGCCCAAAATAAATCTATCTGATCATCCAAGGAACCAGCATCTTCCGGCCCAGGTCCGGACTGCTCTTTTCATCGGCACGCCATAAACCCGTGACCATGGGGAAGGGAACAATCTGTAAGGCACTAAAATGAGCCATAGACACTTGCTGATAATGCTCCAATAATGCACCGAAAAGTGTTATCTCGTCATTCCGGATCCGTCGGAACCGGAATGACGATAAGTGGATTTTGGTAGGATCTTCACTCCCGGCTGTTTGAAACCTGGACTCGTCTTTGAGTGACAAAGAGTGGTAAGAGCATCAGCGAGCAGTCTCAGTGGTATTGAGGTTGTGCATTTCGGTGCGAAGATCGATAATTTCCTTTTCAAGCCGGGCAAGCTCACCTGCAGAGGTTGCGGGATTACGTGAGGCTTCAGATAATTCAAAGTACTTATTATGCATTTCTTTGCGCAGGGAAGCGGTTGCATCAAGAAAATCACGGTCATGCCGCATTCCGGTATCATAATTACCGAATCCCCGGCAGCCGCCATAGGACATGGCTCCATGAGGTACCGCTCCATCCGGTCCTTGCATATACATCCCGGTCTGCATGTGATTTCCCGCACCAAACATATGATGGCCGCCGTTTCTAAAGAATTCGTTGCTGTGCCCGTAGGCTAAACCGGCGATAAGCATAATTGCCGCCGTTCCTAAAATTACCTTTTTCATAATTCCTCCTGTTGATTTTAAAGAGTTGGTTGACATTTGCTGTATGGATTGCATTAGCCGTGCCATTTTGGAAAACTTCAGTTTTTGGCTTAACTGTTTGAATCAATAAGAAAATTCAACATATGCAAAAGAAGGTGGTTCGGTTCTTTACTGAAGTGCCCAAATTTTGGACGGCAAATTGCAAAAATAAGGAGATAAGTGTCCAGAGATTGGAGAGATAAAGAGAGCCCTGGGGAAATAATTGCGCTGACTTTCCGCTTAAAGCTGAAGCAAGAATTTTTTATCGTAGAATATTCGGGATCGAGCCGCCAATGGCATAAAGCAGTTTCTTGTATTGATACAGGTCATTGAAAAAAAGGTGGCGGCGCCCGTGTTTTGGCAGGTGTTTCAGGAGCTTCGCCGGCCTAGAGCGTCTTTTAAGGAAGGATAGACATTGAGGAAGGTGTCAAAGCCGGAAATCTCGAATACTTCTCGTATATGATCCTGCATCCGGCAAAGGACGAAGTCTTCATTTTTGCCCTTTAAAAGCTTGGAGGTATTTAAAATAAGACGCAGGCCCGCGCTGGATATATAATCCAGATGTATCATATCAAGGATAACTCCATGATGATCGAACTCCAGCTGCTTTTCCAGGAATTGTTCCAGCTCCGTTGAGGTGTGTGAATCAAGCCGCCCTGATACGGCAATTATCAGATATTCGTTTTCAGCTGTTTTTGAAATTTTCATTTTTTATGTCACGTAATGCTGAAGTGGTAATCCCGCATGTTACCGGAAAAAAGGAGTTTCTGCCGCATTAAGTTCCGGGGGCCTGTCAGAGAAGAGACATTCTGTCTCGGCTCGGGTAAGCACCTGACGGGCATAAACTCCGACCATTCACGGATAACTCCTAGGAGCCTGTCGGAGTATGCCCTTTTGGTCCATATCTTCGTTATTTCCAGAAAATCAATGCTCGCAATATCAATTATATGGCTGTGCTTGATTTCCTGAAAATGCCTCGATCTGAACCAAAATGCCTATACTCCGACAAACTCCTAGCGTAATTTTTTGGTGAGCGTTGTCTGGTTCAATCCCTTAAGTCTCTTGTAAGCAATTGTATCCGTATATCTTTTGACCAGCATGAGGCCAAGGCCGCCGGCCTTTCGTTTCTCAAGGGGCAGACGGGTATCGGGTGCCGCAACAGCGGTGGGTTGAAAAGGAATACCGTTATCCCTTATAATCATTTGTAAAAGATCATCTTCGCAAGTGGCTTCAATTTTTATGAACAGGTCCTCGGTTTCCGGATTATATTCGAATATATTTGTACAAACCTCATCCAATATCAAGTTAATTTCAAAAATATCACGATGGTTAAGGTGAAAAAGCGTCTTGAATTCCATAGATTTCTCTTCCAGCACCTGCTGATAACGGTCTTTTCTGGTAAGAGCGATTTTTATGGTCATAGCGGTTTCAAGGGAGTAACTCTTTCATTATCATAGGTTTTCTCTCACTTCGGCAACTTCGATAAATTTTGACGCCATCATCACTTTGTTTTTTCGGAAATGAGCTGTTTCAGAAATTTTCCCTGATCGATGAGCTCGCTGTATGATCCTATTTCGACGATTCGTCCATCTTTCATTACTGCGATTTTGTCATAGTTGTCGATAATGTCCAGTCTGTGGACTACTGCGACAACGGTGATTCTGTTGCGCCATTTGGTCATCCTCATTCTTTCTATCCGTGTCTGCGACGTGTTGTCAAGGGCTGAAGTCGCTTCATCCAGGATGAGAAAATTAGCCCTTTTGAGAATTACCCGGGCAATGGCTAATTTCTGGCGCTGACCGCCTGACAATTTTACGCCCTGGCTGCCGACATTGTAGTGGAGTCCGAGTTGTGTGACAGTTTCCAGACAATCTTCCTCAATCAGTAATTGCACGACAGCCTGGTTTATCCTTTCCTGATCTTCGAATCTGGTCGAAATGATTTTCCCGAAAAATATATTGTTGATTATGGATTGATCGTCCAGATAGGTTTCCGAAGGGCAACCGCTTTGAGGATGATCATAGAATTCAAGTAATTCAGAGAGGTCGTCCCGGTAATTCCGCAGGAAATTTTTTCTCATCTTTATTACTTTTGTTGTGAAATCCGTATCCCCGGCAGGTGGTCTTGTATCTAGTCCGAAGCGGAGAACGTCAACAAAAAGAGCACTATTCTGCAGTGCCTCGATTTTGTCGTCGAGAGAGGGGAGCGGATGATCTTCGAGGGAGTATTTCGCATTATGGGCATACAGCAGATTATCTTCTAACGTCCCTGTAAAAATAAAGGGGTGCTGGGATACGAAACCGATATTATTGACTACATACGATTTACTCAAATCCGTAAGATCAAAACCATCAAGGAATATCGAGCCCGGCGGACAACTCTGCAGGTTGCCGATGCATTTGGCCAGAGTGCTCTTGCCGCTGCCCGAAAAACCAACCAGGGCAAGATGTTTCCCTTTCTTCAGTGTAAAAGAGATATCCTTGAGCAGGAGGTGCCCGTCATCTGTCCGAAATGAAAGATTGGCAAGAGTGAGATCTCCCAGCAATGGCGGTAAGCCATCGTCGTCCTGCGAGAAATTAACTTCGCTGTCGATGTTGAAATGATCGGTGGTTTTTTCATATCTGATCTGAGCATCTTTATAAAGCTGGTAATAGTCAATCAGTTCTTTCCAGGGATCATACAGTTTTTCCTGGGCAGAGAGAAAAGCAACCAGTGCCCCAAGTTCCAGTTCTCCCTCAATGGCGAGATATCCACCCAGGATAAAGACGATAAACGGCCCCAGGCTGACGAAAAGATTATTGGTGGATTTGATACCGTGGCGGAGAAGAGACCAGTGGATCCTGACCTTTTTCAACTTTTCAATCAAAGATGCGAAGGCTTTGTTTTCTTCGATGAAGGACCCATGAGCATGAATTTCATTGATTCCTGAAATTGTTTCGGCAATTTTGCTTGATGTCGTTCGCGATATGTCAACACGCTGTTTGTTGGCGAGATTCGCCTTTTTCTGCAGCTTCGGCAAAAGAAAAATCACAACAGGATAAATTGCCAGCGTTGCCAGCGCCAGTTTGGCGTTGAGCCAGATGAGATACCCGGCTAATGCGGCAAGAGTGAGGATGTTGGTCAAAGGTACGGCAACGGCCATACCGGAAAATGTGCCTATGGTGCTTAATTCACCGATAATGGACGAAACCACGAATCCCGGCTGGGTCTTGCGGAAGAAGCTCAGCGGCAGAGAAATGACATAGTTGTAGAGCGATTGCCTCATGGTGCTCATGGCACGTTCGCCGATAAATGTCTGCGTGGTATTGATGGCGAACTTCAATGCATTTGAGCTGATGATTGCCGCGAGATAAATAATACAATAAAGATAAAGATTATCATAGCTGCGCAGCATGATCGATTCATTGATAATGCGTTTCTGTATTTCCAGAGGGGCAACGCGGGCAACGACAACGAGAATGACCAAAAGAACAAGAAGAAGCTGGAGCCAGCCATTGCCATGCAGAGCCCAGTGAAAAAGCGGCTTATCGCTGAAATTTTCGACAATCTTCCTGGTGTTTCGTCGTCGGCGCAAAATTTATCCTTTTTCGTTCAATTCAGTGGAGATCGGCCTCTTTTGTGTTTTGAATTTGCAATAAATGTTCCGCTATTTTGTTGTTGCAAAGTGCAGAGAAGAGAAATGAGCAAAAGCGTTGGGTTTTCTTTCGTCAGCACAACCTATCGGATTGCCGCAAATGAATTGTGAAAGGGTTGGTTGGCCATTTCTGCTGCAGGGACAGTTTTGTCATGTCCTTTAATCAAAAGGATTTTTTATAACCAGTAAGATTCAACCAAAGAAACTTAAATTATGGGTAAACCATCAAGAATATTCGCGGAATATGTTTGTGTTGTCATTCCGGTCCCAAATCGGAGTCCAGGATGACGGTAAAAATAGGCTTTTGTAAAATCTCCTGGGCAGGCAGCATGAAACTAGCTGAGTTTCATTGCTAATCAGAAAGAATTTGTCTACCGACCAGTCACGGTGTTGACCAAAGTATGTTTAATCCGGCAGAGCGCACATATTTGATTTCTCACCGGCTGACCATGTCTTAAATCTGTACAGTGAAGCTGAGCCAGGAAAAGCAATATTTTCAAAAGCTCTCCAGTGCTTGTCCATAATTTGAAGTAATGGAAAAAATTCGCTGGTAAAACCTGTTGTTATTAGAGCCAAACACACTTCAGTGGTTGGTGGCATGATCGATGCATAACTCCTTCTCAATGACAATATCTATGGAAAAACGGGAGCTAGGAGAGTTTGAAATGAAAAAGTGTATTGATGTATTCTCGGTATTCATGCCGCTGCTCCATTTTCATGGTAAGGAGCACAGGATAGTCAGCTCGCATCATATTACGGATAAATATTAAAATGATTACATTCCGCTTTAAATCTTTGCAGCAGAAGATCGTCGTGCTTGTGCTGATCCCGACATTTCTCTTTCTCACGGCCATTGGATGGGGGGGCTATGTGTTTGCCAGAAAAGGATTATTGACTCAATGGAGTGAGACGGCCATAGCCAATCTGCAAAAAGCCGCTCACCGGGTGGACATGCGGTTGGGTCTACCGGAAGACTTGCTGCAGAGACTCCAGTATGCATCCGGAGCGGAAATGGCTCACCTTGCGCTGCAATATACCCTGGAACAGCTTGAGGAGCTGGAAGGTGTCGCAGAGGTTGATATTACCTGGGATTCCGATACGGAAAATGGGCTGCATGCCATGGGGGGCACTGGTGGAAAGCATCACTCAGCAGGATCGCTGGAAATTTCTTCCCCTGTGTATTCCTGGGAGAAAGGTGATCAGTCGGTGGTATTAGAAAGCTCTCTGATTGAACCAGAGCACGGCGAAAGCGGCAGCATTAAGGTTGAAATTACGGTTTCCGATCTTGTCGAAGAGCTGGCCAAATCAGAATGGTGGAAAAGCAACAGAACCATGCTGATTGATATGGAGGGTAATGTGATTGCTCATTCCTCATATGAGGCTGCTCAAGCCTCGGAGCAGATAAGATCCTTCGGCGATTCTTCACTGGAAAAGCTGACACTTGCCGCGATCCAGGAAAAATCCCACGGCACGATTTTCGGCAAAGGTAATCCGCCACGGGAGATAAGCGGTTTCTATCGTCTGGCTGAGGCACCATGGTATATGGTCGTTATTGCTCCGGGTGAAACGGTGATGCAGCCTATCCTGGACTTCAGATTCTACTATTCCATGCTCTTCGCCACTGCCATCATTTTGATCATTGCCTTCATCCGTTCCATGACTTCGACAATGACCGGTTCCATCAGAAAGATATCAATAGCCGCGGAGAATCTTGCCGGCGGTGTTTTTGGGCCTCCGTTACCTGTGCGCTCAAGTGATGAGATCGGAGAGCTGACCAAAAGCTTCAACACCATGACTTCGCAGATCAGGCAGGGAATGGAACTGCAGAAATCCATGGAAATTGCCAGAGAGGTGCAGCAGAATTTTCTTCCCGGTTCCAGATACAAGGACAAGAATATAGAAATTTGTGGTGTAAGCAGGTATTGCCAGGAAACCGGAGGGGATTTTTTCGATCTGGTCCGGTATAAAAATGGACCGGAAAGGGTGGGCGCGATTGTCGGCGATGTCGTTGGTCACGGTATTGGTGCCGCCTTGCTTATGGCCTCGGTCAGGGCAATGCTGCGGGCGAGAAACGATCAACCCGGAACTCTCGCTGAGATTATCACCGATGTCAACAGGGTATTGTGCCGTGATACCGAAGCTACTTCAAATTTCGTCACGCTCTTCTATATTGCCGTTGACCCTCGGCAAAAAACCATGGAATGGGTCAGGGCCGGCCATGACCCTGCATTACTGCTTCAGGTCGGCGATCAAAAATGTACCGAACTCTATGGGAAGGGTATAGCAATGGGAGTCGAGAGCAGCCTCGAGTATGAGAGCAATCAGGTGGCGACAACAGGAAGGGATCAGCTGATTGTCATTGGCAGTGATGGTGCCTGGGAGGCCGAGAATTCTCGCGGAGAAATGTTCGGCAAAGAACGGATCAAGAGAATTATCATCGAAAACAGCAGGCTGGAGCCCGAAAAATTAATTGAATTGATCAATAGCGAGATTGATATTTTTCTGGAAGGGGTACCGCCGCAGGACGATATCACCTTTGTAGTTATCAAAATGATGATGGACTCGTAAAAAGCTCGATCTACGTCGTTGTAGATCTGAAAGGGCGATTTGCCGTACCACATGTACTGCCAAGTCACCATTTCAGATACACGCCTAGTATATCGAGCTTTCTCGAAGTCGGAGTTTATGCCCGTACGGGTGCTTATCGCAGAGTCCATCCCAGAACTTCAATGACTTTTTACGAGATTATCAATGATGACAAGCTCGCCGAAACCCATAACTATCTAAAACAACTGGATTCCGGATCGAGTCCACCTTAACTGAGAAAGATAACCAGGACGGTGATATTGTCGCTGCCTCCGCCCTGCAGGGCCAGAGATATCAATTGCTCGGCTGCCCCCTCAGGCGAGTCCGAGGCTAAGAGGACCTGCTCAATTTCTGCGTGTCCGACCTCTCCATGCAGACCATCGGTTGATAAAATGAACCTGTCGCCGTGAGCAAGTTGTATACGCTGGGTGTCAACCTGCTCGACAGGCTCGTTGGTTCCGATAGCTTGAGTCAGTTTGTTCCTGAAAGGGTGCGTCAGCGCAGCTTCCGGAGTGATGAGACCTTCTCTGACTAAATCCTGAACCAGGTTGTGGTCGGTGGTCAGTTGCTTAAGGTTCCTGTTGCGCAATCGATAAATACGGCTGTCGCCGACATGCGCTATGACCGCTTTTTCCCGTAGGAAGAGGATTGCTGAAAGGGTTGTCCCCATATCCATGCAGGGGGTATTGGTGAAGCCATGATTTCGAATCCGGTTGTCGATATCAAAAATTTTCTGCTGGAACCGTTTTTCGATGACCTCCGGTCGTTGTCTGAGGAGTTGACGATCCAGAAATCCGGAGAATTCGTCACATGCCATCCTGCTGGCGACTTCACCGCAGGAGTGTCCGCCCATACCATCGGCTATAACACAGAGAAGCTCGTCGTACCGGTCATTTACATTCGACTGCCGGGGTCCTTTTTCAATGGAATAGGCGTCTTCATTGTTCTTTCTTTTTAGACCCTTGTCGGTCAGTGCCGCATATGTAATCTGCATAAGTCTGCCCTTATTCGATACCGTACTCCTTAAGTTTATTCAGTAAGGTCTGACGGGCAATCCCCAGCTTTTTTGCCGTAGCGCTTTTATTGTTGCCGGTTTTTTCAAGTGTCGTTTTAATGACTTCACGTTCCATGTCGCGCAGGGTGAAATCTGCCTTTACAGAACTCTCGGCCGCTTGTGGCTGCACACCTTCAGGAAAAAACTGCGGCGGCAACTCCCGGGGGGTGATCTGTTCTCCCAGACAGAGTATGGTGGCTCGTTCTATAGTATTTTCAAGTTCGCGGATATTGCCGGGCCAGTCGTATTGCATCAGAAGATTGAGTGCTTCCGGATGAAAGCCTTTGATATCTTTTCTGTTTTTTACGGCATAGCGTTTAAGGAAAAATTGCGCAAGTTCGGGAATGTCTATATTTCTCTCCCGCAGCGCTGGAAGATGCAAGGGAATGACCGAGAGTCTGAAGAACAGATCCTGACGGAAGGTCCCTTCGCTGATCATGACCTGCAAATCTTTATGGGTGGCGGCCAGGAGACGAACATCTACTTTGATGGTTCTGTTTCCTCCTACCCTTTCAAACTCGCCCTCCTGGAGTATGCGCAGGATCTTGGCCTGGGTGGCAAGACTCATATCCCCGATTTCATCTAAAAAGAGGGTACCCTTATCGGCAAGTTCAAATCGACCTTTTCTCTGGCTTGAGGCTCCGGTAAAGGAGCCGGCTTCATGACCGAAAAGTTCGCTTTCCAGAAGATTTTCATGGAGTGCGGCGCAGTTGAGTTTGACAAACGCGGCGTTGCTTCTGGCGCTGTTTTGGTGCAGGGCATCGGCGATCAGTTCTTTTCCGGTGCCTGATTCCCCGGTAATCAGAACAGTCGAGTCGGTGGGGGCGACCAGCTTGAGGGTGGCAAACATTTCCTGCATGGCAGGGCTCTTGCCGATAATATTGTCAAATTGATATCTCTCGCCCAACTTCTTCTTCAACGATCTGTTCTCTTCGTCCAGTGTCCTGAAGTTGAGTGCCCTGGAGATGGTCAGTTTGAGCTCTTCGATATCCACGGGTTTGGTGATGTAGTCAAAGGCTCCTTTTTTCATGGCCTCGACAGCACTTTCAACCGAAGAAAAGGCAGTGATCACAACTACCGGAATTTTTATGCCGGACTGCAGGAGCATCGAGAGGGTGGAAAGACCGCCCATCCGCTTCATTTTTAAATCGAGCAGAATCAGATCAACTTCCTTCTCAGCCAGTATCGGCAAAACCTCATCGCCGTCCTGAGCCTCGAGAGTAGGGAATCCGGCGCTTTCCAGGTTGACTTTGAGCATGGTGCGGTGACTGGAGTCGTCATCGACCAGCAATATGGTTTCCTGTCGTTTGGCCATCTTATTTCTCCATGTCATAAGGTAAAAGAATGCTGATAGAGGTTCCTGTTTCCGGTTGAGTGCTCACCTCAAATACGCCGCCGTGCTGCTCGATTATCTGGTGGCTGACCGCTAAACCAAGGCCGGTACCCGCTCTGGTGGTTGTGAAAAACGGATCAAACATCCTTTCCCGGACCTCTTCGGACATCCCGGAGCCGTTGTCTGCAACAGTAATCCTGATATAATGATCCTCCTGAGCGCAGGCCAGGGTGATAGCTCCCCCGGAAGGCGTAGCCTTGATACTGTTTTTGATCAGATTCATGAGCACCTGCAGCAGCAGGTCGGGATCGGCCCTGATATCGATTCCGCAATCTTTTTGCCATTGCAGTTCAACGTTTTTACTGGAGAAATCTGCTTCCATCATCGAAACCGTTTTTTCAAAAAGGCGGTCGATCTCAACCTTTTTGAACTGTGGGGCTCGCGGTCTGGAAAATTGCAGCAGACCTGATACCGTCTGGTTCAAGCGGTCTATTTCACTGATCATCAGCTCCGAATACTTCCTGCTGTCCTCAATGGATTTTGATTGGCTGCCGAAGAACTGGGCAAACCCCCGCAGTGTGCCAAGTGGATTACGGATCTCATGGGCTATGCCTGCCGCCATTTTACCAAGCGCCGCCATGCGGCGGGAGCGCTCGAGCTGAATTTCCATGCTCTTGATCGAACTCATATCCCGGATGATCAGGACCTTGCCGATCTTGACGTTTTCATGATTGACCAGAGGAGAACAGCTCACCCGCAGGGGAATTTGTCTGCCGTTAACGCCGGGGCATTCCGTCTCGTATTCCAGCAGACTCTCGCAGGCTTCCTGCTGGTATATGGGGCATTTGGGAAAAGCGGTATAAATGCTTGTTCCCTTGATTGAGGAGAGCGGAGATGCGAAGAGCTCTTCGGTGTTGCGGTTGCAGGAAACAATATTATCATCGACATCCAGGGTTACAACGGCCACGGGAATGGATTCAATGATATTATCGGTATAGAGCTTCATGTTGGCAAGGTTGGTGCCGGTAATCCGTATCTTTTGATAAAGAAAAAGAAAGTAAAGACCGGCACTGCTGACCAGAAACAAAATTGCACCCATGAACATGGTATGACGAACATCCTGTTGACGGGCGATATCAAATTGTCTGGTAAGAAGGCCGATGGAGAGTATTTTTTTATCAGCCTCATTTTCAGAAGATTGTGAGTACCTTGAGTTCATCGGCATCCGTGATCCTCGGAAGTCAATTTCGAAGAGGGCCGACAGGGTGTACATTCCTTCCGCTCTGTTTAACTTAGTAATGGAGGTGCTGGAGGAAAATATTTCGTCTACTTCGTTCTCCGAAAAAGTTACATCGGCCGAAGAACCCGCGTGTTTCAGGATAGTTCCGTCGGTATCGACGATACTGATATATTGAATATCCCGGTCTTTGACAAACTCCGCCAGCAGTGTATCCAGGGGATCGCCCGCGCCCATGTGATGCATCATTGTGGCCCTGCTGCCCGCTTCAATTGCCCGGATAATTGTTTCTCCTTTATCCAGGAGAAATTTCTCCATGAGTGACTGAGCTCTGCTGATATTCTGAAGTGTCGAGAAAACAAGAATCACGCCGAGCACTATCGTGGCGGAGAGCAGGCCCACAGCCGCCCTTGAAAATCGAAAAGTATGAGTGGAGCGGGGGATTGACTGCATTATTTTATTTAATCACCAATAAATCTCAGCTAAAGATGATTGCCTTTCAGGCAAATTATCAAGAATATTCGGGGATCTGTTAGTTTCGTCATCCCGGACTCCGGTCCGGGACCGGAATGACAGTAAAAATGGGATCGTGAAGCCTTCAAGGCAGGCAGCATGAAACTAGCGGAGTTTCATTAGTAATCTATTTGTTTTTAGAATCTTCACAATGCCGGTTCAGCAACTTCGCTCATTCCCAGCTGTTTATTTGCAAATTCCGCACCAGGAATACAAAGAGGCGGTTATCATGTTTTATCTGGCCATTCGAGAGCTTCGTCATCGAAGTAGCTTAATGGACTGTCCAGAAATGATACAGCGTGGCTGGGAGGCTGTCAAATAATTGGGCACTGCGTCCTTGTTCAACTGTGCGCTGATATCTGTTCCCCCCATCCCTTGTAGCTAACAAAGCTACCGCGGTCAAGACCGTGAATTTATTGAGTTGGCATACATGTTGCTTCAGGGTGGTTGAAAACCAATAAAAACAATGCGGAAAGGGCAAGTAAAAACGGCTTTCTCAGGTTAGAGAATAGACCGTCCTGGAGAATATCAAATAAAAAACCGAGGAGATATTATGAAAAAGATCATTTTATTCATCACTTTTGCATGCATCATGTTGAGCGGGAATACCATGGCAATGGAAGGGATGGACCACGGCAGCGAGAGTGCGGATGGAACCTTCAAGCATGCCGTCATGGCAGGTGATATTCATGCGGAGTTTCAGGTCATGGATCTTGCCGCTATGAATATGAAGGATCCCGAAGGCAGGACCCATCACGTTATGGCTACCTTTATGCGGGATGGTGAAAAGATAGAAAAGGTTGTCGGTAAGGTAAAGCTCGTCTCTCCGTCCGGCAAAGAGCAGCTTGCTTCACTGGAGGATTTCGGCAGCGGAGTCTTCGCCGCTAATTTCACCATTGACGAACCGGGTAAATGGGGCGTTATCGCTCTTTTCAAAGCGGGTGAGGATACCCATACCGTGAAATTCTGGTATCCTCATATGGCTATGTAGTTCATTGAGTATCACAACCGGGGGTCTGTTAAAGCAAGGCCCCGGTTGTGACAGATAACCATCCACAGGGCCGGGAGGAAATCTCAGTGAAAAAAACAATCATGCACAAACTATCGATTATGAAGAGTAAGAGAGTAGTACTGCTCCAAACAGCTCTGGTCATCGGTGTTTGCTCGATTTCCATGGGGGCGGTGAGTACGGCTGCCCAGGTACTCAGCCTGGAAACAGCGGTGGGAGCAGCCCAGGCCAACGACCCCTGGCTTGTTGAAAACCGGTATTCGCAGGATGCGGTTGAGGCGAGAAGCATTTCCGAGGGTGTTATGCCTGAACCCAGATTTTCTGCAGGACTGGCTAATTTTCCAACCGATACGTTCGACATCGATCAGGAACCCATGACCCAGATCACCTTCGGGGTAACCCAAACCATTCCGCGAGGTGACACTCTGCGGATCAGGCGGGAGCAGCTGCGGACCATGGGACGGCAATATCCCTTTCAGCGTCTGGACCGCCAGGCAAATACCGTGGTTACCGTCAGTCGGCTTTGGCTGGAGGCCTATAAAGCCCAGCAAAGCATTGCCCTGATCGAGAAGGATCGTTCGCTGTTCATTCAACTGGCGGATATCGCGGAGGCCGGCTATTCCGCCACCCTTGGAAGAGCCAGGCAACAGGATATCGTTCGCGCCCAACTGGAACTCACAAGGCTGGATGATCGACTCACGGTTTTAAAGCAAAAACAGGAAATGGCGCTGGAGGAATTATCGGAATGGGTCAGCGGGTATTTTCGGGAGGAATACCTCGGCAGCCCGTCGGACGGTCGGCAGGGCAGACCGAATCTTGAACTGCCGCGGGATTTGCCCGACATTCCCATGCTCAATGAGCCTCTGTATACAGGCGAAAGAGAGGCTGATCCGCAGGTGCTCTATGGCTATTTTATAGAGCACCCCGCTGTTCAGGCGATAAAACGGAAGATTGAGGCCAATAATCTCGGCATCGATCTTGCCCGGGAGCGATACAAACCCCTGTGGGGAGTGAGCGCCGTTTATGGATATCGCGATGATCCGCCTAGCGGAGACCGTGCCGATTTTATTTCTTTCGGCGTGAGCTTCGATCTGCCCATTCTCACCAAAAATCGTCCGGAGCAGGAATTGCAATCAGCAGTGTCCGAGGCTGAGGCGGTAAAGACCCAAAAATGGTCTCTTATTCGAAAAATGATAGCAGGATTCGAAAAAAACAAAACACAGCTCAGGAGATTGAAGCAGCGGCAACAGCTCTATCAGAAACAACTGCTGCCCCAGGTGCATGAACAGTCGGAGGCATATCTTACTGCATATACCAACTATGACGGTGATTTTGCCGAAGTGGTGCGGGCTCGCATAGCCGAACTCAATGCTCAACTCGATGCGCTGGATATAGATGTGGAGATGGAAAAGACGATAATCAATCTGAACTACTATTTTATGAAAAGCGCGGAAGACATTCTTGTTCGGAACCAGGAGAGATAAAAAATGAAGAAAAGTACAGGTGTGATTGTGCTTATAATCGGAGCCGTCATAGGTTCTCTGCTCACCTTTGTGGTATATCCCAAGGTAAGCGGTATGCTGAATCTACCGGGAGGCTCAGAGACGGCCGAAGTGGAATCGGGGGAGAAAGAACCGCTCTACTGGGTTGCTCCGATGGATCCGAATTACAGAAGAGACGAGCCGGGCCAGTCTCCTATGGGTATGGATTTGGTGCCTGTTTATGAGGAAGACGGCGGTGATGGGGATGCCGGTCCCGGAACGGTCAGGATCTCTCCCGATGTAGTCAATAATCTCGGAGTGCGCACCGGTGAGGCGCACCTGGAGGAATTGAAGTTCCTTATCCAGACGGTGGGCTATGTCGGCTACGATGAAGATCAGCTGGTCCATATTCATCCGCGCGTCAATGGCTGGGTCGAAAAATTGTATGTCAGGGCCTCCGGTGATCCGGTAAAAAAGGGACAACCGCTGTATGACCTCTATTCTCCGGAACTCGTCAATGCGCAGGAAGAGCTGCTCATCGCCATGGATCGTAATGCAGATCGATTGGTCACGGCAGCCGAAAATCGTCTGGCCGCCCTGCGCGTCCCCGGACAGGCAATCGAGGAATTGAAAAAAACCGGGGAAGCACAGCAGACCGTCACCTTTTTTTCACCCCAGGGCGGTGTGGTCGACAATCTCGATATACGCGAAGGTTTCTATGTCACCCCCGGCACAACCATCATGTCTATCGGTAACCTGGATCAGGTTTGGGTTGATGCTGAAGTTTTCGAGCGGCAGGCCTCCCGTGTCGCCGTAGGTCAACCGGTCACCATGACCCTTGATTACCTGCCGGGAAAAAAATGGCAGGGCGAGGTTGACTATATATATCCGACCCTTGATCCCAAAACACGAACCGTTTCAGTACGGCTTAGATTTGATAATGAAGATAATCTGCTCAAGCCCAATATGTTCGCCCAAGTAGTTATCCATGCCGAAAGCGGCGAAGAGACCCTGGTGGTCCCCAAGGAGGCAGTCATCCGCACCGGGCGGTCCAACCGGGTGGTGCTGGATCTGGGCGAGGGCTATTTCAAGTCGGTCAATGTCGAGGTCGGCCGCTACGACGAGGAGTCCGCCGAAATCCTCTCGGGACTCTCTGCCGGCGATAAGGTGGTGACGTCGGCACAGTTTCTCATCGATTCTGAATCGAGCAAGACCTCTGATTTCAAACGCATGTACCATGCGGAAGAACCGCCGCCACCGCAAAGCGTCTGGACCAGGGCCACCATCAATACCGTGATGGCCGATCACCGCATGGTCAATGTTACGCACGAGGCCATCGATGAATGGGACTGGCCGGAAATGACCATGGATTTCACGGTGGCAGACGATGTCGATCTGACGGTGCTGCAGGAAGGCAGGGAGCTCCATGTCGAGGTGACCAAAAAGGATGAAAACCGGTATGAGATTACCGCCGTGCATGTTCCGGGAGCTGAAGATACCAGGAGCCTTGATGACTTAAGCATCGACGACATGAGCCTCGACGATATGAAGGTGGAGTAGGAGTCTATCAATGATTAAATCCATTATACGCTGGTCGGTCGGCAATCGTTTTTTTGTTCTGCTGGCAACGGTGATATTAGTAGGCATTGGCTTGTATTCGTTGAAGAATACACCGGTTGACGCTATCCCCGATCTGTCCGATGTCCAGGTTATCATCAAGACCCGCTATCCGGGCCAGGCCCCTCAGGTGGTGGAGGACCAGGTCACCTATCCCCTGACCACCGCTATGCTTTCGGTGCCGGGAGCGGAAATCGTCAGAGGATATTCCTTTTTCGGCGACTCCTACGTCTACGTGATTTTCAACGAGGACACCGATCTTTACTGGGCCAGGAGCCGGGTGCTGGAGTACCTCAGCCAGGTGGCGCCGTCATTGCCGGAAAACGCCTCCCCCCAGCTCGGACCCGATGCCACCGGGGTGGGATGGGTTTATCTCTATGCGCTGATCGACCGCAGCGGCAAGCACGACATCAGCGATCTACGCTCCCTGCAGGACTGGTTTCTCAAATATGAACTGCAGACGGTTGACGGGGTTTCCGAGGTCGCTTCGGTCGGCGGCATGGTCAAACAGTATCAGGTCAAGGTGAGTCCCGAGAGGCTGCGGGCCTTCGGCATCCCCCTCTCCAAGCTCCAGATGGCCATCAAGGCGGGTAATCAGGAGATCGGCGCCTCGGTGGTGGAGATGGCCGAGGCCGAGTATATGGTGCGGGCCACGGGCTATTTGCAAAGCGCCAAAAACATAGAAAATATTCCCCTGGGCGTGAACGCCAACGGTACTCCGATACTGATCAGGGATGTGGCCGAGGTGGAGGAAGGGCCGCAGATGCGCCGCGGAGTCGCCGAGCTGAACGGCCAGGGCGAAACAGTGGGTGGCATCATCGTCATGCGTTTCGGCGAAAACGCCCTGAAGACCATCGACGGCGTCAAAAAGAAGCTGAAGGAGTTGCAGGCAGGATTGCCCGAGGGTGTCGAGGTGGTATCGGTCTATGACCGCAGTGCCTTGATCGAGCGGGCGGTCAACAATCTCTGGCATAAGCTGCTCGAGGAATTCGGTGTAGTGGCATTGGTGTGCATGATCTTCCTCTTCCATATCCGCTCCTCATTGGTGGCCATCATCAGCCTGCCGGTGGGCATCCTCACCGCCTTCATCATCATGCACATGCAGGGGCTCAATGCCAATATCATGTCGCTAGGCGGCATCGCCATTGCCATCGGTGCCATGATAGACGGCGCTATCGTTATGATCGAGAATATGCACAAGCATATGGAACGTACGCCGCTGACCAGAGAAAACCGCTGGCAGATCGTCTCCGATTCGGCCTGCGAAGTGGGTCCTGCGCTGTTCTTCTCCCTGCTCATCATCACCGTCAGCTTCGTGCCGGTCTTCACCCTGGAGGCCCAGGAAGGACGGATGTTTTCGCCGCTGGCCTTCACCAAGACCTATGCCATGGCGGCCTCCGCGGCGCTGGCCATTACCCTGGTGCCGGTATTGATGGGCTATTTCATCCGCGGCAAGGTTATGCCCGAACATAAAAATCCCCTGAACCGGCTGTTGATTGCCATCTATCTGCCGGCATTGCGGGGAGTTTTGCACTTTCCCAAAAGCGTCCTGCTGGGGGCGGTGGTGGTGATCCTCATCGGTTTGTGGCCTATCAACAAGATCGGCAGCGAATTCATTCCCAACCTGGATGAGGGCGACCTAATGTATATGCCCACCACCTATCCGGGCATTTCCATAGGCAAGGCGCGCGAGCTGTTGCAGCAGACCGATAAGCTGATCGCAACCGTACCCGAAGTGGTATCGGTATTCGGCAAGGTCGGCCGGGCTGAAACTGCCACTGATCCGGCGCCCCTGACCATGATCGAGACCTTTATTCAGCTCAAGCCGCGTGAGCAGTGGCGGTCGGGTGTGACCACCGACAGCCTCAGGAAAGAATTCGACAGCCTGGTCAAGCTCCCGGGTCTGACCAACGCCTGGGTCATGCCCATCAAGACCCGCATCGACATGCTGGCCACCGGCATCAAGACTCCTGTGGGCATCAAGGTGGCGGGACCCGAGCTGTCGACCATCCAGGCCATCGGCCAGCGGCTCGAGACCGTCCTTGAGGATGTGCCGGGAACCGCCTCGGTCTATTCCGAGCGGGTGGCAGGGGGCCGCTATATCAAGGTGGATATACAGCGTGAAGAAGCGGCCCGTTACGGCCTCAATATCGCCGATGTGCAGCAGGTGGTGGCCACCGCCATCGGCGGCATGAACGTCACCCAGACCGTCGAAGGACTGGAGCGCTATCCCGTCAATCTCCGCTATCCCCAGGACTATCGCAGTTCGCCGGAGCAGCTCGCGCTTCTGCCCATCGTCACCATGAGCGGCCAGCGCATCACCCTGGGCGATGTGGCCGATATCTTCGTCGAGGATGGTCCGCCGGCGATCAAAAGTGAAAACGCCCGGCTCAACGGCTGGACCCTTGTCGATATCGAGGGTGTTGACGTAGGCAGTTATGTGGAAAAGGCTCAGCAGGTGGTAGCGGACATGGTCGAGCTGCCGCCGGGCTACTCACTCAGCTGGTCCGGGCAGTACGAATACATGCTGCGCGCCAAGGAAAAGCTGACCTATGTGGTACCCCTGACCCTGGCCATTATCGTCGTGCTGCTCTATATGAACTTCCGGAGCTTTGCCGAAGTGGCGATCATCATGGGCACGCTGCCCTTCGCCCTGGTTGGATCGGTCTGGCTGATGTATCTGCTAGGTTACAACTTCTCGGTGGCCGCGGGCGTGGGATTTATTGCCCTGGCCGGAGTCGCCACGGAATTATCCGTGATTATGCTGGTGTTTCTGGATGTTTGCTGGCAACATAAAAAAGAGGAAAGCACAGCTGCCGGCAATATGCTCACCAAACAGGACCTCTACGACGCCGTGATCGAAGGCGGTGCCCTGCGCGTGCGCCCGAAGGCCATGACTGCAACAGCCATCATAGCAGGATTGCTGCCCATCATGTACGGCAGCGGCACCGGGACCGAGGTGATGAGCAGGATTGCAGCACCCATGGTGGGTGGTATGATGAGCGCCGTGGTGCTTACCCTGCTGGTGGTGCCTGCGGTATATTACCTCTGGCATATGAGGGATATCAGGAAAAAACAAGGAAAGTGAAATGAGCCCCGAAACAATATACACAAATCTTAGTCAGCTTGGCACTCAGACCACCATGCCGGAGAGTCCTGAAAAGGCCGTCCTGGAGAGGGTGGAAAATCCGCAGAAAGGGGTTGCTTACATTGTTCGTTTCACCGCCCCTGAATTTACTTCTCTCTGTCCGATAACCGGCCAACCGGATTTTGCCTACATTATGATTGACTACCTGCCGGGCGACTGGCTTGCGGAAAGCAAGTCATTAAAGCTCTATCTGGGATCTTTTCGCAACCACGGTTCTTTTCATGAAGACTGTACCGTTTCAATCGCTCTTCGTCTGATCAAGTGCATACAGCCTCAGTGGCTGCGAATCGGCGGTTACTGGTATCCGCGCGGCGGAATTCCTATTGATATCTTTTATCAGACAGGAGAGCCTCCTCAAGGCCTCTGGCTTCCTGAACAGGGGGTTGCCAATTACCGTGGCCGCGGTTAACTGATCCAGGCAGCAGGGAGAGGACCATGCAGCAGCGGATAATCGGTTATGATATTGCCCGTGCTCTTGCCGTCTTTGGCATGATCCTGGTCAATTACAAGATCGTGATGGGGGCAACCGACAAGGGTCCGGACTGGCTGGTCAGCTTGATCGGACTCCTTGAAGGCAGGGTTGCCGCTACCTTTGTGGTTCTGGCTGGTGTCGGAGTTTCACTGCTTTCCCGTAAATCCCGGCTGTTGAATGACAAGGATCTGCTGGCCCGGGATCGTCGTATATTGTTGAAGCGTGCTCTGTTTCTGTTTGCCGCAGGCATGCTGTATGCCTCTGTCTGGCCTGCCGATATTCTGCATTTCTATGGCCTATATCTCTTTTTTGCTGCATTTTTACTGGCCGCTCCCGCATTCAGGCTCTGGGTATACAGCGGCCTGATCGTGGCAATATCCGTCATTCTCTATTCCGTGCTGGACTATGAGGCGGACTGGAACTGGAAATCCCTGGAGTATATTAATTTCTGGTCACCTGCGGGGATGGTTCGCAGTCTTTTCTTCAATGGCTTCCATCCGGTCTTCCCCTGGCTTGCCTTCCTGCTTGTCGGCATGATCCTCGGACGCCGGGATCTAGGTGATCCTGCCGTATGCCGCCATTTATTTCTCTGGGGGGCTTCGGTAGCCATTGCCGCTGAAGCTCTCAGCCGGCTTACCTTTCATGGCGGACCAATGAGCGGTTCCATCAATGGAGAAATCATAACCACTTTTTTTAGTACCGCTCCGATGCCGCCCACACCGCTTTACTTCTGCTCGGCGGTGGGCACCGCCTGCGCGGTTATAGCCGCATCAATTGCCCTGGGAGAGCGCTGCCCCGGATCTGCCTGGATACGCGCTCTAGCTGCAACCGGCCGGTTCTCGCTGACGCTTTACGTGGCCCATGTAATTGTCGGCCTGGGTATACTGGAAGCTATTGGCCGCCTTGAAGGACAAAGCCTGGCTTTTGCGGTTGTAGCGACAGCCACCTTTTACCTGTGCGGAGCGGTCTTCGGCCATCTTTGGCTGACCCACTTCAAGCGAGGACCCCTTGAAGCAGTTATGAGAATGTTAAGTTCATGACATAAAGTCTTATGGTAAAACAAGGATTTATGTTTATTGTTCATGGTGGGAACATCTTGGCAAACTCGATGATTTTTTAGCTGGATCATCGGTTTTTTGATAAGCAGAAAATTGCACCGGCGTCAAAACTGCAAAAGGTTATCATCCGATAGTCCCATATTCGGATGTCCTGAACCATCAGAGAAAATAAGGAGATCACTATGGCAAAGATTCTTGTTCTTTATTACAGCATGTATGGTCACGTCGAAACTATGGCAAAAGCGGTGGCTGAAGGAGCCGCTCAGGTAGAAGGTACTGAAGTAACCATAAAGCGGGTGCCGGAGCTGATGCCTGAAGAAGTTGCGAGGAAGGCCGGCGCCAAGCTTGACCAGGACGCTCCGATCGCCACGGTGGATGAATTGCCTGACTACGATGCCATTATCTTCGGTACACCCACGCGATTTGGCAACATGTGTTCGCAGATGCGCAACTTCCTTGATCAAACCGGGGGGCTGTGGCTTAGCGGGAAGCTGATCGGCAAAGTCGGCAGCGTCTATGCCTCCACCGCTACCCAGCATGGTGGACAGGAAACCACCATCACCTCCTTTCACACCACCCTGCTGCATCTTGGTTTTATCATTGTGGGGGTACCCTATTCCTGTCAGGAACTCATGAATATGAGCGAAATCACTGGTGGATCACCTTACGGGGCGAGCACTCTTGCTGACACCGACGGCAGCCGTCAACCATCTGAAAATGAGTTGATAATAGCCCGTTTTCAAGGGGCTCATGTTGCGGAAATAGCGAAGAAGCAATCCGCTAGATGAATGGTCTGAGAGCGC
Source organism: Desulfopila inferna (assembly GCF_016919005.1). NCBI lineage: Bacteria > Pseudomonadati > Thermodesulfobacteriota > Desulfobulbia > Desulfobulbales > Desulfocapsaceae > Desulfopila > Desulfopila inferna. The sequence goes on along the minus strand of NZ_JAFFQE010000002.1, from coordinate 462,234 downwards.
CGGGCATTTATTTCCGCCTGCACCGGCATCGCTGTAGATTGGTTTACTTAAAGAAATGGAATATACGGTGGTGTCGTTTTTTCTGGTGTGTTGGAGAGGATAACATGGCCGGAAACAGAGGTATCTATGGCTGAGTTTCACTGGTAATCCGTTATTTTTTATCGGGCGGAGGGAAAATATGCAGGACATCAATCATATAGTCGTGCCGGTGGACCTTGACCGGCACACAGAGAAACTGATGGAGTACGCCGTCGATATGGCTAACAGACTGGACAGTGGTTTAAGCTTTTTTCATGGCGTGGAATTCGAATACGGCACCATGGGAGAAATGGTATTCGGTGAATATTCCTACGAGGAGCTTAATGCTTACCGGGTCGAGGAGGCGAAGAAGCTGCTGGAGAAAATGACCGGCAGGGTCGCAGGCAAATGCCGGAAGGAATGCAGCAGCAAGGTTTCCTTTGGCTACGTGGTCGATGAAATCATCAACTATGCCATGGAGCGACAGGCCGATCTGATCATCATCGGAACGCACGGCAGGAGGGGAATGGAAAAGGTCCTTCTTGGCAGCGTTGCCGAGCGTGTCATCAAGAATGCTCCCTGTCCGACCCTGGTGATGAACCCCTATCGTAGCTGACCTTCATCGTACGAATGCAGATCGGTAAGATTGATGGCGATGCCTTTTCGGCATGCTGTCGAATCCTGATGGACCGGGCAAGTCTTGCCTGATTCGGAATCCGGAGGTATCAGGAAGACAAAAAATACCAACCAAATTTCATTCCGCAAAAATGGCTTCCTAACCCTTCATCTCCTAAACAAATTGCATGCAGGAAAAGTTAGCCCGAGCTTCTTTCCACAAGACACCTCATTCGGAAATCTGATTACCCCTGAAACTCAGTACCACATGGCCCAGGCCGGGACTGCTCTTTTCATCGGGACGCCATAAACCCGTCCATGGGGGCTTCGCTGCAGCCGCCCGGTCTGCAGAGACCCGTGAAAAGAGCAGTCCCGACCTTGAACTGAGGATTAGGGGTAATCAGCTTCGGAAATGGAGTTCTGTTAATTATGTCATATAGCGTTTTTTAGGAAGTTGTTTTCCTCTTTTAAAGTTGATTCACTCTCAGATGGGTGCCTGGAGGTATCATCTTTTGTACTGTAGAATCAATGAACTACCAGGAATTCATGGGGACTCTGTTTGAATATTTTCGGCAGGAGAATACGGGAATATGTAGGAAAACATAGCGGAATTACACAGTTCTCAGCTAGTACGAACTGACATTCCTATTCTCCCCAAAGATTGATATATTTTGGAATCGTTAAATCGATTAAGATCAGATATACAGTTAAATAGATATTTAGAGAAGTTTTGGCAAGGAATGTGCAAGTCTCGGCTGTCCTGGAAAAAAACTGCTAATTCAACTATAGGAGAAGACCGGCAGTGAAGACGACTTTTGAAGAAGTGCCAGCACTGCAGGAGACAAAAAGGCAAAGCGAAGGCGGTCTTGCCGAAATAGTCGCCTGTAGTTCTGAGATTTGTTTTATAGATGGCAACAAAGGCCGTCTTGTATATCGAGGTTACGATGTGCTCGATCTGGCAGCACAAAGCACATTTGAAGAAGTCGCCTATCTGCTTTGGTATGGATGCCTGCCTCGAACTACCGAATTCAAAGCGTTTCTTGACGGTTTTACCGGATCGATGTCCCTGCCTGTGGAAACGACCATGATACTGCGCATGTTCCCTAAGGCTGCGACACCCATGGAGGTGATCCGAACGGCTGTGTCGTCTTTGGGACATTGGGATCCTGATAGCGGCAATACCCGCCTCGATGCAAGTCTTCGCAAGGCTCAGCGCCTCACCTTGCGCATTCCCCTCCTGATTGCGGCGCATCAGCGTTTGCGCCAGGGGCTGGAGCCGATTAAGCCGATTCCGGGACACGGCATCGCTTATAACTTTCTCTACACATTGCAGGGCCGGGAACCGGATCCGGTCATCGAACGGGCTTTTGACGTGGCCCTTATCCTCCATGCCGACCATGAATTGAATGCTTCCACCTTTGCTGCCAGGGTGACCTCGGCGACGATGTCCGATATTTATTCTTCGGTTACCTCTGCTATCGGCACTCTCAAAGGACCACTGCACGGTGGTGCCAACATGGAAGTTATGCAGTTGATCGAGGAGATTGGCGAGCCCTCCCGGGCTATAGGTGTGATCCTGGACAAGCTCGCGAACAACATCAAGATTCCAGGATTCGGTCATCGTGTCTATCGCTGTGAAGATCCACGGGTTGACGTTCTCCGCAAGCATGCCTGTTCAATAACCAGGCTGACCGGTAATATAAAGAATTATGAAATAACACGTGAAATAGAGCGAGTAGTTGTAGAAAAAACGAAAGTGTTTCCAAATGTCGATCTTTATAGTGCATCCCTCTACAGTGCCATTGGGCTGCCCGTTGAATTATTCACCCCGATTTTTGCTATCAGCCGGACCGTGGGCTGGACCTCGCATATCTTTGAACAATGGAGCAATAATCGTCTGATTCGTCCGCGTGCCGAATATACAGGACCCACCGGGTTACATTATCGCAGCATCGAGGAGAGGTCCAGGTGATCCCGCAGTGAGGCAGCAATTCGATAAACGGCAGTTTGTCAAAGAGCCTGTATTGAGCGGGGCACATATTTTTCAATATGGATGGACACCCGATAAGCTCGGACTTCGAGAAAACTTGATCTACATCGTTGATACTGCCAACTTCGTTTCAGATACTGCCTCTGGTATTTCGAACATTTCCACTATTCCGGCAACTTCGATGATTTTTGACCTGATCATCAACATGAGCAAAAAACAATGAATTCCCTGCTTATCATCATAGATTCTCTTGACCAATGGAAGCCGTATTATCAGACAGACAGCGTCATTACCGCGATCCAGTACCTGCAGTGGGATGAACTGAGCAAACAGTCTCATCAGGTTATTAATCTCTGTTCGGATATTTCCTATCACTCAGAAGGGTATTACTGCTCACTGCTGGCTCAGGCCAGAAAACACAGGATACTTCCAACTGTAGAAACACTGAATAAGCTTGATAACTTTATGCCGGGCAAGCTGGAAAGCTCTTTGCTCAGGCTCTGTAAATGTAATGAAGGGGCTCCTTCGCCCAAAAACGGAGATGAATTCCATCTCGATCTCTTCTTTGGTAAATGCGAAGATCATAAATATGAGCGGCTGGCCCGGTATTTGTTCGATAAATACCCCTGTCCACTGCTGCGCATCAGTTTTAACGCGGAAAAACCTACCGAGATAACCGCTATACGTTCACTTTCACTCAGCGAGTTCGACGATCACCAGCAGGATCTTTTTGCGAATTGCCTTGATCAATTCAATAAGAAGGTGTGGCGGCAGCCACGTACCAAAAAGCCTGCCAGGTACGATATTGCCATCCTGCATGACCCGGAGGAGAGTTTTGCCCCAAGCAATAAGGGTGCCTTGAACCTCTTTGTCAATGAGGCGAAAAAAATGAATATAAACGCTGAATTGATAACGGAGATGGATGTTGCGCGGCTGATGGAGTTCGATGCGCTTTTCATCAGGCAGACGACCGCGGTAAATCATATCACCTATAAGCTGGCACAGGCGGCGCAGCAGGCCGATATGGTAGTCATCGATGACCCTTCCTCAATCATCTGCTGCACCAATAAGGTCTATCTGAAAGAGCTGATGGACCGCTCCGGAATCCCCGCTCCAAAATCCAGATTGCTGTTCAAGGCGATGCAGCCCACTTACCAGGAAGTTTCACAACATCTTGGCAATACTATGGTGATGAAAATTCCCGATGGCTCGTTCTCCATTGGAGTATCTCTGGTCACCTCGGCGGAGGATTATGCCAATATGCAGGAAACCCTGTTTCGGCGTTCATCCATCCTGCTTGCCCAGGAGTTTCTGCCCACCGAATTCGACTGGCGTATCGGCGTTCTCAATGGTGAGTGCATTTATGCCTGTAAATATTTTATGGCTCGGGGGCACTGGCAGATATATCAGCATAAACCCAGCGGCAGCACCAGGTCGGGCCGGGTGGAAACCATTCCGGTTCATCTGGTGCCTAGAAAAGTGACCGGTGTTGCTAAAAAGGTATCCTCTGCCATCGGCAAGGGCTTGTACGGTGTGGATATCAAATGTGTGGGCAATGAAGTTGTGGTTATAGAGGTGAATGATAATCCGTCCCTGGATCACGGCATCGAGGATACAATTCTGGGGGCTGAACTCTATCGCATCATTTTGCGCGAGTTTGTCGAGAGATTGAAATTAAAACAGCGATCGTGAAAAGATGATACATATTGCCTCCGCCGGAGTGGCCGATCTTGAAAAACTAATAGATCTTGAGGACAGGCTTTTTCCCGTCGATCGTCTTTCATCCCGGCAACTCAGGTATCTCCTGACCAGAGCCAACGGCTTTGTCCTTAAGGCTGAACAGCAGGGAAGACTAGTCGGCACGATGGTCCTGCTGAAAAGAAAGAGAAGCGGTAAACTCCGCATCTATTCTCTGGGAGTCGCTCGGGAAGCGAGAAAACAGGGGATAGCACGGAAACTGCTGCGCCATGCTGAAACCACTGCCTCCGCCTGCGGTTGCAGCATGCTCACTCTTGAAGTATGCGAACATAACCAGGCGGCGATTAAACTGTACCGCATGTCCGGATTCAGCCCGGTCGGCCGAAAAGATAATTATTATGAAGACGGCTGTACCGCACTGCAAATGAAAAAAACGCTCAATTTAGAGGATGTTCCATGATTCATCCATCCACCGAAGTACGTTACATAAACGATGCCAAAGGATATGGTCTTTTTGCCACCGGCAGAATTGCCTGCGGGACAATCACCTGGACTCTGGACAAACTTGACAGGGTGCTGCTCCCTGAAGAGATGGATAGTTTTGATGAAAAATATCAGCAAATCCTTCTCAAATATTCATTCCGCAACAATCAGGGGAACTATGTCTTCTGCTGGGATAATGGACGGTATATCAATCACAGCTTTGATGCAAACTGCTGTCTTACTCCGTATGATTTGGAAATAGCAGTTCGTGATATAGAAGCGGGGGAGGAATTGACGGACGACTATGGCTACCTCAATATTATAGAACCTTTTGAGGCAGCCCCTGAAGGTAGTTCACGCTCAGTGGTTTACCCCGATGATCTCCTCATTTTTGCAGAAATGTGGGATAAAAAAATTGAGGCGGCCTTTCCGAAGATGCCTCAGGTAGACCAGCCCCTCTGGAGTTTTCTCTCTGACCATACCGTGGGGTCTATCCAGGCTGTTCTTGGTGGAAAAAGAGAACTGCTGTCTATAAGGAGCTGCTATTACGAGGGGGCAAAGATAATCGGTCCTGCCGTCTGATTCTGCCGATTACCGTGCAAGACAGAAAACCTTCCCTTGCGGTTAGCGCAGATAGTCTTCTCTTAAATCTCCGGATCCTCAGCCGGCAATACTGAGCTTGATTTTGAGAGTGCTGCAAATGTGGTTATTCACAGTTTTTTGGAGTTGAGGTACTCTTCTATAATCTCCGCCGCCTCTTCGGCTTTCTCCACAAATCTGAAGATCTCCAGATCGTTCGGACCTACGACCCCTTCTGCAACAAGAACTTCAAAATTTAATAGCTTCTGCCAGAACTCTTTACCGAAAAGAAGAACCGGGAGGGGGTGGATTTTTCTGGTCTGAATCAACGTCAATGTTTCAAACAGCTCATCCAGGGTCCCATAGCCCCCGGGGAAGGCAACAAGCGCCTGAGCCCGCATGAGGAAGTGCATCTTTCTGATGGAAAAATAATGAAACTGAAAGCATAATTCAGGAGTAATGAAACTATTTGGTTCCCGTTCGCGGGGCAGGACAATGTTGAGCCCCATGGTTTCCGCACCGATATCATGGGCGCCGCGGTTTGCCGCCTCCATAATTCCGCCTCCGCCTCCGGTGATGACCACGATATTGCAGCCGGTCCCGTGGTGTTTCAGTTTCGACAGTAATGCTCCGAGCTTTCGTGCTTCGTCGTAATAGTGGCTCTTTCGAAGGATACTTCGTGCCACGGCAAGGCGCTCTTTCAGCAGCGGATCCTGCGGACTTTCGGCCGCCGCCGCTTTAGCTTCATCCAGGCGCTGGGCCGCTATTTCGTGTTCGACTATCCTGCTGCTGCCGAATACCACCACGGTTGCCTCAATGCCATGTTCCTGCTGGAGTAATTCCGGTTTCAAAAGCTCGAGCTGGAGGCGAACCGGCCGAAGTTCCTCGCGGGTGAGGAAATCAATATCCGTATAGGATAAATGGAAGCTTGGGGATACCGTTTGTGGAGTCAATGGCTCCCTGGCAGTTTCCCTGGCATCCTCTTTGGATGTGGGATAATTGGAAAGCGATGGTCGTGATTTCATGATATTCCCGTTTTAAAAAAATTGTTAGTAATCTGAAGTCTATCAATATGAGTATATCATGATTTTCAGGATAATTAGCGGAGGAAGGAAATTCAAATACCCGGAGACAAATAGTCGGGTCTAAATTATCTTTTTTTTTGTAAAAGGCGAAGAGTCGGATTCTGAGACAGGGCCAATAATGGCACAAAAATTTCAGTCTTCCATTTACGTATGGAATATCCGGTATAACACAACATGAAATGTGATAACCTGATCAGCAAGGGAGGGCAAGGATGGTAAGGCATTTAAAAAGGCATGCAGCCACAAAAGGAGACAGGCCCGGGCGGGTTGTTTTTGTCGGCCAGAAAAAAATAGAGAAACCCGAATTCAGCATAATCAATTACGACCGAACCGAATTGCAGGAGTTTAAAGTTGGTTCCATCGAAGAATGTTTTCCCTTTAGGGACAAGCCGGTCATGAGCTGGATAAACATAGATGGTCTGCATGATGTCTCGGTCATCGAAAAAATCGGCAGCCATTTCGGGGTGCATCCTCTTATACGTGAGGATATAGCCAATACCGAGCAGAGACCGAAACTTGAAATCGGCGATGATTATATCTTTCTCTCCATAAAAATGCTTTATCCCAATGAGGATGAAAATAGAATCATCTCAGAGCAGTTCAGCTTTATCTTTGGAGAGAATTTTGTCATTTCTTTTCAGGAAAGGTCAGGTGATGTCTTCGATTCGGTCAGGGCAAGGCTGCGCGATACCGTCCCCCGGGTACGCTTCATGACCTCCGATTATCTGGCTTATACTCTGGTCGACGCCATTGTCGATCACTATTTCGTCATCATGGAGCACCTTGCCGTGACGGTCGAGGCGACCGAAGATGATTTGATCGATGATCCAAGCCCCGATGATCTGGCTACAATTCATGATTTGAAAAGGCAGCTGATCCTGATCCGAAAGGCGACCTGGCCCCTGCGAGAGATTATAAGCCGTCTCGAGCGTACCGAAAACCCTCTTATCCAGCAAACCACCAGGCTTTATATTCGTGATGTCTACGATCATACCGTCCAGGTGATAGACACCGTCGAGACATTCAGGGATATGGTCTCCGGGCTGCTGGATATCTATCTTTCCAGTGTCAGCAATAAAATGAATGAGGTCATGAAGGTGTTGACCATTATTGCAACCATCTTTATTCCTCTAGGTTTTCTGGCCGGGGTATACGGAATGAACTTTGATACCTCAAGCCCGTATAATATGCCTGAGCTTGGTATGCGCTACGGCTATTGGCTGTTCTGGGTCCTGGTTGTCGTGGTCAGCATGGGGCTGCTGCTCTTTTTTCGCAGGAAACGCTGGCTTTGAAGTGATTGGCGAAAATTTTGTCAGTGGAGCAGGGTGCAGTCCGGCAAAAGCCAAAAAACTGCACTGAGCCCGAAGGGACTGGAGCAGCAGAGGACGCTTTTTGTGGTTGGACTTTGCGGTTTTTCGATTATCATTTTGGCTGAACCTGAAGTCATACGGAGACCATCTTGTCACATATCCTAATCGAAAAGAACCATAGTTTATATTACCGCACAATAGAAGGAAAAGCGGATATGCCCTGTCTGGTATACCTGCATGAGGGACTGGGGTGTACTGCAATGTGGCGCGATTTTCCCAAGCAGTTGTGCCGGGCGACGAACTGTCCAGGTCTGATTTACGACCGCCGGGGATACGGGATGTCGTCTCCATTACCGCAGCCGCGTACAAACCGCTATCTCCATGAGTATGCTCTCCGGGAGCTTCCGGCATTTCTTGATAGGATCATTCCAGATACCCCCTATATTCTCATCGGGCATTCCGACGGTGGCAGCATTGCCTTGATATATGGTGCCAGACGGCCTTCTAAACTGCGGGGCATAATAACAGAGGCTGCTCATGTCTTTGTCGATTCGGAAACCATCACCGGGATACAGGCAGCAGAAGAAGCCTGGCAGAGAGGAAAGCTAAAGGGCCTGGCTCAATATCATGGCGCGAAAACAGAAACCGTGTTCAGGTCCTGGTCGGACATATGGCTCTCCGAATCCTTTCGGCACTGGAACATCGAGTATCTCTTAGCGGACATCGAGGTTCCTCTGCTTATCATCCAGGGAAAGAACGACCAGTACGGTTCAATTGATCAGGTTAATTCTATTTCTACCAAAACTTCGAGCCCTTGTCGTGTGGAGATAGTGGAAGAATGCGGCCATACTCCTCATCTGGAGACCTCTGGGGTGGTGTTAAAGCTTATGTCTGATTTTGTAAAACAGCTGATCCAGAGTTCATCTCGGCAACGTAGATGACTTTTTACGATTATCATTAGTGATTAATCCAACGGAGCCGGATGAGTATTTTTTTCAAACCAGCAGCCGGCTGAGCTTGGCCGACAACTCCGAAATGGTAAAAGGCTTCTGAATGAAACCCTTACAGCCACGTTTCAGAATTTCCCGGGCCTCGCCTTCAATGCTGTAACCGCTGGCCAGCAGAACCTTGACCTCCGGATCCATTTCTTTCAGCCTGTCAAAGAGCTCACCGCCGCTCATCCGGGGCATGATCATGTCGATAATAACCAGATCTATGCTCTTTCGGTTACTGGCGTAGACCTCGAGAGCTTCGCGGCCCGATGCTGCCGTCAGCACCTGATAGCCAAGAACGGCAAGAATTTCCTGGGCCACTTCGATGATCATCGATTCGTCATCCACCAAAAGAATCATTCCGGAGCCTTTTACCACAGTCGATGATCTTTCGATTTCAGACGGGATCTTTTTATGCGATGCCGGCAGAAGAAGAGTAAAAGTGGTGCCCCGGTTCAATTCGCTTTTTACGGAAACCGCACCTGAATGGTTGCGAATAATGCCATACACCATGGCAAGGCCTAGCCCTGTACCGCCTCCCCTGGCTTTGGTGGTAAAGAATGGATCGAAAATTTTCCCCAACGTCTCTTTATCCATGCCCTTGCCGTTATCGGAGAGAGTGAGCTGCACATATTTTCCGGGGGTAATATCGTGAAAACGGGCTTCATTTTCATCTATTTGAGAGAGGCCTGTTGTGACCGCGATGTGTCCGCCTGCCGCCATGGCCTGCCCGGCATTGACCAGTAAGTTGAGCAGAACCTGCTCGATCTGGCTGGAATCAGCTTCTATCGGCAATAGATCCTTCTGCAGGGTGCAGCTTATGGAAAGTTCTTTTTTTGTCCGGCCAAACATCTGCGTGCTTTTTTCTGTCAATGCATTCAAATCAACGGGTTGAACCTGGTATTTTCCGCCTCTGGCGAAACCGAGCAGCCTGGTAGTTAAACTCGCGGCACTTTCCAGGTAACTTTCAATGGTTGCCAGCTGCAGGTGATGTGGGTGTTCTTCTTCGAGGTCTTTCAATATGAGTTCGATTCTACCCTGGATCCCCATGAGCAGGTTGTTGAAATCGTGTGCAATGCCGCCGGCGAGCGTACCCAGTGATTCCAGACGCTGGGACTGCTGAAGCTGTTGCTCCAGAACTTTACGGGAATGATCGGCACTTTTGCGCTCTGTTATATCCCGGGCAATGCCCCTGTAACCGACAGGGCCGGCATCATCACTGCAGACTGCCGAGATTACCGTTTCGACGTAACGTATACCGCCGTCGCTGCGGTGAAGCTGGAGTTCCAGAGTTATTCCGGGTTGGTCCGTTTGGAGGATCGAGGCAAAGGATTCTTTGATTTTACGTTGAGATTCTTCGCTCATAAATCCTAAGGCATTCATACCAACCAAATAATTTTCCTCATATCCCAGCATTCCGCACAGTGCCTGATTGACAAGATTCAATCTCCCTTGAGGATCGATTTCATAATAGCCGTCTTCAATACTTTCAATGATGGTACGGTACTTTTTTTCGCTTGTGATTAAGGCCTGTTCATTCCTCTTCCTTTCGATAGCCAGGGCAATCTGTTCGGAAACAGAATTAAGAATCTCCAGATCAATCAGGTTAAAAGGGTGCGGTTCCTCGTAACACTGTGCAGCCATTACCCCAATCACTTCACCTTTTATTTTTAAAGGCACGCCGAGCCAAGCGATTGGTGCCGTTCCCACAAGGCGGTTTTCGGCAGCTCTCAGCTGCAGGTCCGCCTTGTCGAGAAAAATCGCTTTCTGTTTGCGGATAACTTCCCCGGTCAGGGAGTTTGATTTATTTATCTGGTCAGCATATACATCCGCTGAATCATATAGATCGATGAAATAGGGGAAGGCAACTCTGCCGGTCGGTTTGTGGTAGACGGCAATGAAAAAGTTGCTCAGATTGATAATTTCCCCGAGTATGCGATGAATCGAACCATATAGCTCGTCGAGACTCTTGGTGGTGTTGACGGCGTTTGAGATTCGAAAGAGGGTACGGGTTATCTGCTCGGCGCGTTTTCGTTCGCCTATTTCGCGATTGATTTCTGAATTCTCTTCAGGGGGCTGAGCGATATGAAAATGAGGCTTTTCGGCGTCTTCAAAAACCTTTCCTGAACCTTCCTGATCTCTGTCTGTGTATTTCCAGGTCTTCATTTTTGCTCATCACTGAGGTGTCATGGCTTTCGGGTATAGTTTTATCCGTTAGCACAATACTTTTATGCTGTAGTCTTTGCAAGTATCAGTCACTTATCCAGTCGGTCTATACTGTTAATTATTTGAAGTCCTGCCCGGTTTTTTCAATGGTGAGCGGAGAGACATGCCGCGGCCGAGAGGGAGCCTCTGCCCGGGTCATTGCATTTCTTTTACCTGGCGGTGTTATAAAGACCGCTTTGCAAAAAGAGCTTCCAGAGGGATGAGAAAGTCTTGATGTCGTGGCCTCCCTCTATCCGTATCACCCGGTTTTCAGGAATGACGGTGGCAAGAAGATTTTGGCCCTTGATATATTCATCGCTGTTGCCGTAACTGTGAAAGATCGGGATGTTTGTCTTGCCGTCGACACGGTCTTTTATCCAGTGCCAGAACATTTTTTCCCATTGCTCATCGGGATCATACCGGCCCGGTTGCCATTGCCGCACCCCTCCTGCGGCATAAACCTCGTCGAGAATGTCGTCATAGCCGAGAAAGGGTGCAATAAGAAAGATCCCGCTGATGTGCTCAGGCCGCTCTTTCCAATAGAGCATAGAGCCCAGACCGCCCATGGAAACGCCGACGAGCCAGATATTGGTGTAGCCCTGTCGGACTGCGGGCAGGATGACGTCTTCATGGAGCCGGTCTATTAATGTTCTTTCTGCATAATAGGCAAAATGCGCATTTGGAGCGACCATATCAAAGGGAATCGCACCCTTTTTGACCTCATCAACCATGCCGGCATCTTCAAAACTGCGGTTACTGCCGCCGAGCCCGCGCATAAAGACAAAAAGATTTTTGGTCGGGGCTTGGCCATGTTGGTATTGAAGTGTTTTCAATGGCTTGTTGGCAAGATACGAACAGGAGGACAACAATAGGCAGCAGAGAACCAGAGACGGAAAAGCGAATTGTCTTTTCATACTTATCCTGTTGAGGTTGGGGAAAGGTTGCTGTGCATATCCTTCACCGCAACAGTATGGCGTATATGAGCTGAAAAGAAAAGGACTTTCAAATCCTCGGACCCGAGCATCTTTGTACTGGGAAACAGGTGAACAAAATCCATCTTCAGTCGAGATTTGAAGAGTCTTTGCACGATTAACCGGTATGGACGAAGCCTGTATGTTGATTATAGTTTGTATTGGCTTTTTTCAGAGTCCATCTCAGGACTTTGATGACTTTTTACGAGATTATCAAGAATGGTGCGTCCATTATTAAAGGAGCAAAAGTTATGGCTGGTGGTTGGTCGCGTGACGGGGCTGTGCAGGATCAAATAGATGCCAGTGTTGAAGATGCAGTGAAACTGGCCAGAAGTCGTTTGTCCCAAGGTGAGAGCTTAACTCATTGTGAGGAATGCGAAGCTGCCATTCCCGAGGCTCGCCGAAAAGCGGTTCCGGGCGTTCGCTTCTGCATCAGTTGCCAGGAAAAGAACGAAAAACAACAGACAGCACAAACAGGCTATAATAGACGCGGCAGTAAAGACAGCCAGCTGAAGTAGCTTTTAGACAAACGGAGGCGTCTCCCATTTCTGGCATCTTACCTTTCAGGCCCGGCTGATAAAAAGGAACTGATTACCCCTGAACTCAGCATTTCCGGCCTAAGCTGAGGATCTGGGGTAATCAGTTAAAAAATATTCAAGCAATTACTGTTGCAGTAAAATAATCAATCTATAAGGTGAAACGACTGGAAGAACAAAGGAGCAGAATATGAACTTACCACGCTCAACCAATAAGATCCTGATCGGCATTTTCTTTGCACTCATATTGAATGCATTCGGAGGCATAGCGGCAGAGAGTTCGACGGAGAATGATGTCGCCATAAGGGGATACGACTCTGTCTCCTATTTTGTTGACGGTGAGGCGAAGAAGGGTGATGAGGAATTCACCCACCAATGGCATGGTATGACCTGGTATTTTTCAAGTAAAGAGAATAGGAATCTGTTTGCGGCCAATCCGGAAAAGTATGCCCCGCAATATGACGGGTACTGTGCCTGGGCTATGACGGAAGAGCGGAAGGCGGAAACTGATCCCGAAGTCTGGAGGATCGTCAATGGGAGGCTTTATCTGAACTGCAGCGAGGCTGCCTATGAAAAATGGAGCAGAGATATTCCCGGAAATATAAATAAGGCTGATAAGAATTGGTCAACGTTTAAGAAGAATACGAATTAAAGATAAATTACAATCCTTCCTTTCCTTAATTACAGGAATAAACATCTCGTTCAGTAGGGGGCAGCATTGTGCGTTCTTGCCCACTGGAAATAAGTATCTGTTTTTGCTGATTATATATTATAACTCAGCTGGTCATCAGCAAAAGCCTTTTTCCGCCGTCATTCCGAAGCCGGATCGTGTCGGGGGTGACGGCTCCGGAATCCAGAGGTATCAAAAGATGGATTCTGCGAGGAGACCTGCGATCTATAATCATCTACCTGAAATACAATACCTAAATATTTGACAATATAACCTATTTACATGCTATATAAGATAATCCCGAAAATTTTTATCGGTTGCCCTCATCCTCAGCTCAAGGTACCGGCCGGTCCAGAAGATGTCGGGTTTCAGGGGTAGTCAGAAAAAAATTTCAAAGTTGCCGAGATGAATTCTGCAATAGGCGCAGCCAGGGGTAGTTCCTGAAACGGGGATTTGTCAGGAGGGATACGGCGAATTGCTGTTTCAGGTCTGCATCGGCATAGGTCGAGCTTTTTCGAAGACGGAGTTTGTGTCCGTGACGGGGTGCTTATCGCGGGTCCATCAGGCTTATCACTCTCACCAATTCAAAGGGGGCAGGATGTTTGATTACATGATGACGGATGAACAATTACAGCTTCGCGACGAGGCCAGGGAATTTACCAACTGGGTGCCGAAAGAAATGATACTGGACATGGATGCCGAAAAGATACAATTTCCTCATGAATACCTGAAGGAAGCGGGGAGACGCAACCTTCTCGGCATCAGGCTGCCCAAAAAATACGGGGGAAGGGGCCTCACCTGGGTGGATGACGCCATAGTTGCGGAAGAAGTAGGTGTTGCCAGTTATTCGCTGGCCTGTCTCTGGGGAGTCGGTGCCGACATAGTCTGCGAAGCGGTGGTATTGTATGGATCTGAAGAACTGAAGCAGGAGATGGTCGTACCGCTGCTCAAAGGTGAAGTCTATGCTGCGGAGTGTCTCACTGAGCCACGTGGGGGTTCCGACTTTTTCGGCGCCACTACAACCGCAACAAAAGACGGTAGCGACTGGATCATCAATGGCCAGAAACGATTCATCGTGGGAGCCGAGGGTGCCGACTGGTTTATGGTTTACGCATTAACCAATCCTGACTCGGAGAAGGTCCACGAAAGGATTTCCTGTTTTATGGTTCCACGTCGCGCGGGTGTTGAAAGCAAGTACATCTACGGTCTGATGGGAGTCCGCGGTGGCGGTGCCGGTCGCGTCATCTTTGAAAATGTGCGCGTGCCCGAACGCTACTGCCTCAACGGCATTAATAAGGGTTTCGAGGTGTTCATGACCAACATGGTTCCGGAGCGGCTGGGGACGGCGGCAATGACCCTGGGTTCCGTACGTCCTGCAATCGAGATTGCCACGAGGTATACCTCCAAACGAAAAGCATTCGGACAGCCTATCATGAATTTTCAGGGGGTCGGCTTCAAGGTTGCCGACAGCGTGATGATGCTGGATGCCGCTCGCTCCATGGTGTATACCACTTGCCGTGCGGTGGATTCGGGCAAGGTACAGCCGGGTCGGATTCGTAGGATGGTTTCCGAATCCAAGAAGTTCGTCACCGATTCGGCCTGGGATATCGCCAACAACTGTATGCAGGTTATGGGAGGGATAGGCTATACGAATATTTATCCACTGGAAAGAATAGTGCGGGACATCAGACTGTCCCAGATATGGGTCGGTACCAACCAGATTATGCAGCTGATAATACAGAATGAATGGTACAAGGAATACCAGAAGGTATTGTCAAAACAACCCGTACGTGATGTGGAAAACGATGCGGTGCATGCCCACGAAACAGAGGAGAAGGTATATGAATAAACGAAGTTCCAAACAATTACACCACATTGAAGCGGTCTACCATAACTTGCTCTTCGCCTCAGGCGAATAGACGGGGTGTATATTTGTCCTCCTTCTGAAGGGTGCTCTCAGTTTCCTATAACTTTCCCCTTGTCCTCCAGGAGCGTCGTCACGACGTTTGCCGTAATCACATTAGTTTTAAAGGGGGTATTGTCTTTTTTTAGCTCCCCTGTGACTTGAACGGTATCACCAACTTTCAGTTGCTGGTATCCCTTGTCGTCCAGTGGATTGTAAGGCAATTCCGTGGTGTCGATAATCACTTTTCTTGAGCCCAGATTCATCGTAAACCGGCGATTATCGGTATCGACGATGACCCCTTGCAATTGAAAAACCCCCTCCTGATCAATTGCAGGCTGGAAGATGTCACCCGCCTCTTTCTTGAATACATACGTATTTAAATCCTTGATATATATACTGCTTGCTTCTATGATCGGTTTTTCACCCTGATCATTGTCGACTATGCCGTTAACTCTAATATTATCGCCCACCTGAATGGGATGATTAGGGTCATACCACTGCCAGTTGTTCATCTGAACCTTGATGAACCCTGAGCCGTAATCCATCTCAAAACCGGCTTTATCTGTGGCCACAACAGTACCGTTTAGGCTGAGCCAGCTATTATCATCAGCTTTTTTGACATTCTGGGCCATCAGGGAAGATGCCGCCAAGACTGCGAAGACCGCCGCAAAAAGGATTCGCAACATGTTCATAATTACCTCCTGGTTTGCCGTTTGTATGGACAAAAGGTTTCATCGATCAAGGAAGCATACATTATGCCATGTTAGCTTAAGGACATGAGTTTTCTTGATATGGTCTTTTAAGTTTTATGTAGTCGAGATAAGCGCAGGGGTCTTTTCGGCGACTTCGGCGACTTTTTACGAGATCATCATATTTGAAATTTTGCAGCCAAGATTTACAAGAAATTGACACAGAAGAGGTTATGATGGTGACTCCATATGTCCAACCAGGCAAGAAGATGTCCTCCCGGCTCGGACTATTTTCCTAAACTCTTGTCTCTTCCGAATAAATATGATGATCAATATGGAGACAATCAACATGACCCCATTTGACGGGGAGGAATATTTGACATACAATGATTCATTCAAAGTGTTATTAAGGTGTTGGACCTTTTTGGGGAATTCTTTCATTTACTGTCAATAAAGCTGAGCCAGCCATGCTGCCGAATTCGAATTTTTTTCCAAGGCTTTCTTTAACAGTCATTTTTGACTGAGGAGGTGCGAAAATATTATCGTTTATTTCTGGACCTTTTCAGACAAAAATTCCGGCACAATGATAATCAAAATACAAGGCGGGGGAATATATGAAATATATGAATTATCAGGAAGCAAAAATTCCGGCTTTAGGCCTGGGGACCTGGAAATCGAGCAAGGGGGATGTCTACGGAGCCGTTCGGGAAGCACTTCATATCGGCTATACCCATATAGATTGTGCGCCGGCCTATGAGAACGAAGAGGAAGTCGGGGCTGCACTCAAGGAAATGACGGATTCGGGTCAGATCAAGCGTGAAAATATCTGGATAACTTCGAAGCTCTGGAACAATGCGCATCTTGCCGCTGATGTCGAACCGGCCTTGAGGAAAACATTGGCCGATTTGCGTCTGGATTATCTTGATCTCTATCTGATTCACTGGCCGGTGGCATTCAAGCCGGGGGTATCTTTTCCGCGAAAGGCCTCAGACTATCTGCGGCCGGAGGAGGCGCCGATAACAGAGACCTGGCAGGCCCTGGAAGAATGCGTCGGCAAGGGGCTGGTAAAACATATCGGGGTATGTAATTTCAATGTCAGAAGAATTGGCGAGTTGCTGGCGACGGCCTCTGTTCCGCCAATGATGAATCAGATCGAACTCCATCCTTACCTGCAGCAGAATGATATGCTTGAATATTGCCGCAAGAAGAACATTCTTCTCACGGCTTATTCACCACTGGGATCGGCCGACAGACCCAAGGGTATGAAAAGAAAAGATGAACCGGCGCTGCTGGAAAACGAAGTTATTGCACAAATTGCCGGGAAGCATGGTTGCACTCCCGCTCAGGTGCTCATCAGCTGGGCGCTGCACAGAGAAACCGTGGTGATTCCCAAATCGGTAAACCGGCAGCGCCTGCAGGAAAATCTAGAGGCTGGGAGTATCACTCTTGGCAGCGATGAAATGAAAAAAATAGCGGAACTGGACAGGGGATTCCGCTATGTTGACGGGGCCTTCTGGGAGAGTCCGGGATCCGGCTATACCAAGGCCGGACTCTGGGATGAACAATAGCAGATCAAACTGCCGCAGCACGTTTCACCTACAACGACGTAGATCGGGCTTTCTTGAAGCCGGAGTTTATACCGGTACGGATGCTTATCGCGGCGTCATCAATGAAGGAAGTCGGCAGAATTAAGTATGTCCTCGTCAATTGTCAATCCCATGCGTTGTGCTGCTCCTGGATTAACATGAAAGGAAAGCTCTTTCTGGAATTCAACAGCAATATCACCAGGGTTTTCGCCGGCGATAATACGGCGGGCCAGAGCGCCGGTCTGCCTGCCATGCAGGTAGTAATCAAAACCCATGGCGGCAATGGAGCCCCGTTTAACCGAATCGGTGTCGGCCGTAAAAAGCGGAAGCCTGACCCGCTCGCTCACTTTGATTACACTCTCCAGCGCGGAAATAACGGTATTGTCGGTGGGAATATAGATAGCCTGCACCTTGCCCACCAGACTCTGGGCTGCCTGATACACATCGGCGGTGTTGGTTGCCGGAGCTTCAACGATCGAAAATCCCAGGACAGCCGCCGCCTCTTTGATGCGGTTGACGTTGGAGACTGAATTGACCTCGCCCGAGTTGTACATCACTCCCAGCTTTTTCAGATCGGGCACAAAACGGAGCACCATCTCCATATGCTTGTCCATGGGCAGCCGGTTTGAAACACCGGTAATGTTTTTCCCGGGATGCTCGTAATTGCTGACCAGCCCTGCCGCCAAAGGATCGGTAATGGCGGTGAACACCATGGGGGTACCACTCATCCGGGCGTGTTTTTCGAAAATTCTGGCACAGGCCTGGGCATTCGGCGTGGCGATGGCGACGATCATATCCGGGTTGTCGGAGACAATTTGATTGGCGATTTGTCCGGTTGTGGCCATGTTGCCGTGTGAATTATATACCTTGTAGCGCACCTCGATTTCGTTTTCTGCCAGATCGTCCTGGAAGCCCTGCAAAACTTCATTCAATGAGGGATGGTCGACGAACTGACTGATCGAAATCAGAGTCTCGGCAGCCATCGCAGCACTGCTCAGGGTGATCAGTGAGTAGAGAAATACAAATGTGAGAATTTTTTTCATGGCGGTCCTCTTGGGAGTCTGAGTTGCAATAAATTCCTGGAACGCTGAACTTTATATGATAGTATAGGTTGAGGCAAGAAAATAGTATTCCGAGAACAGCTCGGAATGCTCTTGCCTGAAAAATGGTAACAGGCATATTCTGCATATTCAGGTGGAATGTTTTTGTTGATTGTCAGGGTCGCTCAGCTGGAAAGATGCGTTCGGGTTTGAAGGTGTTTGGAGGAGTTTGTTCTTACTGTCATACGGTTCCGGATCAGTGCCCGGGAAGATCCGCAAGGCAGAGGTATTCGAGGGAGATGGATTCCGGATCAAGTCCGGAATGACGTTCTAATTGATTACCTTGTATATTTAGATACTAATCAATCATGCTGGCATCTTTGGCTGAGTTTGATTGATAATCAATTTTGACAATAAAAGTTAGAATCTGTGATGGCTAAGTAAAAAGCTTCATATTCGAGGTGCGAAAATTTTCTACTATTCCGGCGTACTAAGGTACGTCGTAATAGTAGAAAATTTGTGGCAACGAAGAAGATGAAGAGTTTTTACGACGCCATCAATTTTTTTTGAAGAAAGGAATCAAATGCATACCAAAGTAACTTTATTTATCCAGTGTCTGGTGGATTCCATGTTTCCGGATGTGGGTGATGCCATGGTCGAAGTCCTCACCAGACTGAAGGTTCCTCTGGCCTTTCCCGCTGATCAGACCTGCTGCGGCCAGCCCGCTTTTAACAGCGGCTATCAGAAGGAGGCCAGAGCGGCGGCGAGAAGATTTGTCCGCATATTCGGCAGCGCCGAGAGGATTGTCTGTCCATCGGGATCCTGTGTCCATATGATCCGCCATCATTATCCCCAGCTCTTTGCCGATGAGGATCTGGAGTTTCGCATGCGCGTCAAGGCGCTGGGCCACAAATGTTATGAATTCAGTGAATATCTTGTGGATGTTCTGGGCGCTGTCAATGTCGGTGCCCACTTTCCCGGAAAAGTGACCTATCATGATTCCTGTCATCTGCAGCGCGGCCTGGGGATCCGCTCCCAGCCCCGCAAACTGCTGCAGAATGTTGAAGGACTGCAGCTGATAGAGATGAATGACAGTGATGTCTGCTGTGGTTTTGGCGGTACCTTCAGCGTCAACTACCCGGAGATCTCCACGGCCATGGCCGATGAAAAGATAGACAATATCCTGGCCAGCGGCGCAGATTGTGTAACGGGCTGCGATGTCAGCTGTCTTATGAACATCCAGGGCCGGCTTTCACGGCGGGGCGAGAAGGTCAGGGTCAAACATATTGCCGAAATCCTGGCAGGACGGGGAGAGCGGACATGAAAAGAACCAAGGAGCCTACATACAGCCAAGACGCCCAAAAAGCCCTGGAAAATCACGTCCTGCAGAGCAGCCTGAAAAAACTGCAGAATCGATTTGGCAAGGGGGTTATGGAATATTGGGCAGCCAAGGACGATGACGAGCTGCGCGATAGGGTAAAACGCCGGCGCATGTCGACCATTGAAAACCTCGATGTAGTACTCTCTTTGCTGGCGGACAATGTCCAGAAAGCGGGCGGTCATGTTTACTTTGCCAAAACCGGAAGTGATGCGGTCAAATATTGTCTGCGGGTGGCGCAGAAGAACGAGGTGAAAACCGTCGTCAAGGGCAAGTCGATGCTCTCTGCCGAAATTGGTGTTGACAAGGCGTTGGAGCAGCAGGGCGTAGAAGTAGTCGAGACCGATCTGGGAGAGTTCATCATCCAACTGGCCGGAGATGCTCCTTCGCATATCATCGCCCCCTGTATTCACCTGAACCGGCAGCAAATTGGCAAACTCTTCCAGGAGAAGTTGGGCATCGACTATACCGATGATCCGCCGGAGTTGACCCGGGCCGCCCGGGGAGCACTGCGCCGCAAAATGATCGATGCCGATATGGGCATTACCGGCTGCAACTTTGCCTGTGCGGAAACCGGCAAAATCAGCCTGGTTTCCAACGAGGGCAATATCCGCATGGCCACCACCATGCCCAGGATTCATCTGGCCCTGATGGGAATCGAAAGGATTGCGGCTACCATGCAGGAGCACCAGGGAATGCTGCAGCTACTCACACGGGGGGCGGCTCTGCAAAAACTCAGTACTTACGTGAGTTTTGTGGGCGGACCGAAAAGTGAGGGCGATCCGGATGGGCCGGAGGAATTTCACCTGGTTCTTGTCGATAACGGCAGGTCTAAGATTCTGGGAGATCCTGAATTCAGAGAGGTACTGGCCTGTTTACGCTGCGGGGCCTGCCTCAATATCTGCCCGGTCTATGGCAGGATCGGTGGCCATGCCTACCATTCACCGTATCCCGGTCCCATCGGCGCGGTGGTCAGCCCCCTGCTCTTTGGCATGAACCAACATGCCGATCTCTGCAAGGGTGAGAGCCTGTGCGGAGCCTGCCTTGATATCTGTCCGGTGAAAATCGACCTGCCGCGCATGCTGCTGGCCCTCAGGCACAAACTGGCCTACGGTGACGCCAAATGGCAGGCCAGACAGCATAAACCGAGTGAGGCCTTTGCCTTCAAGCTCTATCGTCTGATCATCTCCAACTCGATGTTCTACCGGCTGGCGCTGCGCTGCGCCCGCCTTCTGCAGAAACCATTCATGGGCAAATCGGGTATGATCGGCAAAATGATGGGCCCCGGGGCCAGGTGGACCAATGATCGTGACTTACCGCCTCTTGCCAGGGAGCCGTTCAACAGGCGCTGGAAGAAAAAGCACAGCCGGAATCAGAAACGCAACAATGAGGTGAACCATGGATGAGAAAGGCGTTTTCCTCGCAGATATCAGAACGGCGCTTGGCTATACCAAAGAAGAGACCAGGGACATGGAGCAGTGTCCGGCAGTGTTTGCCGATGTCGACGATTCACTGATTCTCGATAGAATACAGTATCGGACTCATGTTGAAAAACAGGCGCTTTTGCAGATCCTCCAGGATAACGGTGAACAGCTTCGGCTTGAGGTTCATCCGGTCTCTTCGCTTGACGCCGCTGCTGAGACGATCGTGGCAATTATCAAGTCAACCAAACCGGAATTCAGCACCGCCAGGCAGATCATCCAGCACGATCATCCCGATCTCATAGAACTCGGGCTCTGGAAAAGAATGGCCGGTGAGGCCGTCCATGTCCACACCGCATATTCAAACGATAGTGAAGTGCGTGAAAAGTCAGTTGAATCCTTTATCGGTATAACGGTACCCAGATGGGCGGTGGCGGAATCCGCAACCGTAGTACAGATCACCGGACCCGGCAGGCCGCGATCCACATCATTGCTGCCTTCCGTGCATATCGCTCTCATCCGTCTGGAGCATGTACTCGCCGATTTGACCGAAGTATACGCCCTCTTGGGAGATGAGCCGCCAAAGGAGTCTTTTGTCTTTATTACCGGTTCATCCAAGACCGCGGACATCGAGGCCCATATGGTTCACGGCGCCCACGGTCCGCGGCAGACCCATCTTGTGGTGATTGATGAGCTGATGGTCCAAAAAACCACCCCTCTCAAAGGCAGCGGAATTTTTGCCTCGGCTGAGATTTAATCGTTTTGTATATACCGGAAAATCTTCTTGCTCGATCTGCCTGGAAGCTGTAGTATTTAATCGTATACTTACGTAGCTCGGCTGAGTTGGCCCTTTACAGATTGTTTGCTTGTTTTTTAAGTATTCTGAGTCAACTCGGCTGGATGAGTTCATAATCGATGTTGATATCTGACTCACGGGAGAATAATGGAAGCCGGCGCACTGACAACTGATATGATTATCGTCTTCGTCCTTCTGGGGATTGCCGTGACGCTGTTCGTGTTCGATCTTCTTCGCGTTGATCTTGTGGGAATTCTCATGATGGTTCTGCTGCCTCTCAGCGGCGTGGTCACCGGTGATCAGGCTATTGCAGGACTCAGCTCAAATGCGGTCGTCTCTATTATCGCAGTGATGATCATCGGTGCGGGATTAAACCGAACGGGGGTAATGAACCTTGTCGCCGAACATATCATTCGAGTAGCCGGAGTGAAAGAAACCCGCGTGATGGGGGTTATCGCGGCTACGGTTGCCTTTATTTCAAGCTTTATGCAGAATATTGGTGCGGCTGCCCTATTTTTACCGGCAACGATGCGCATCAGCCGGCAACTCAATATCTCCGCGGGCAGGATTCTCATGCCCATGGGATTTTGTGCCATTACCGGCGGCTGCCTTACCCTTGTAGGCTCCAGTCCTCTTATCATGCTCAATGATCTTATGGAGTCCTGGTGGATCAATAATCCTCAGGCGCTCGATAATGCGCCGTTTGAACCTTTGGGATTTTTCTCTGTAACTCCCATAGGCATTGTCCTGCTTGCCGTCATCCTTCTCTACTTCATTTTATTCGGCAGAAAGCTCCTGCCAAGTGATGCCTGCCTGATTGATGAAGACACAATGGAAAAGCGTCTCCAGGAGATCTATGGTTCAGAAGTGGGAAGCAGTTACGAGATAGAGGTGCCTCCCTATTTTCCGCCGCAGACTTTGGGAGAATTGAAGATTCGTCCCCGCTATCATGTTACCGTGGTGGGCGTAGTCAAGGCTGACAGAATGCGGAAGGATCTCTCGCCCACCCAAGAAACTCATATAGAACCGGGTGATACATTATGGGTGATCGGTTCCGAGGAGCGCATCGCCAAAATCGCCGAAGATCATGGCTGGACGGTCAAGGAAGAGCACGATGTTTTCCGGGATCTCAATTATCCCGAAGTATCAGGCGTGGTCGAGGGTGTGGTAATTCCGCATTCCAATCTAAGCGGGCACTCCATGGAGGAGCTGCAGTTCCGGGAAACCTTTCATGTCAATCCACTGGCCATAGTCCGTCGTGATGAAATCATCCTGGATAATATTAATGTAACCCAACTCAGACAGGGCGACACAATTCTTCTGCAGGGCAGATGGGAGCAATTCAGGCTTCTGGCCGGAAAAACGGATATTGCCTTTCTCGAAGATATCAAAGGCCAGGATCTGCGGCCGGAGCGAACACGTTGTGCTCTTTTTTTTCTGGTACTTTCCCTGGTGTTGGCCCTGACCTTCAAAGTTCAGCTCTCCATTGCCCTGCTTACCGGTGCACTCGGCATGATTGTTACCGGAGTTATCAAGGCGGATCGAGCCTACGAGGCGGTGGACTGGCGGACCGTGTTCCTGCTCTCCGGCCTCATTCCTCTGGGGACGGCTTTTGAGAAGACCGGGGCTGCGGCCTATATCGCCACCATGGTCCTGGAGGCGGTTGGCAATCCCTCCCCGTTGGCACTGATGCTGATCATCTCCCTGCTGTCCGCTTTTTTCTCGCTGGTGGCCTCGAATGTCGGTGCAACGGTTCTGATGGTTCCGCTGGCCATGAATATGGCTGTGGATGTCGGAACTAATCCGGTAGTCGCTGCCATGGTGGTTGCCATTTCGGCATCAAACACCTTCATGCTTCCGACACATCAGGTCAATGCCCTGATAATGCGGCCCGGTGGATACCAAACCAGAGATTATATGAAGGCGGGATTCGGTGCGAGTATTCTTTTTACGACAGCTCTGGTTACTTATCTGTGGGTTTTTTATCCTCTTTAAAAGGCCTCGATAACACCCGTACGGGCATAAACTCCCGACTTCGAAAAAGCCCGATCTCCGGCGTTGCAGGTTTGTTGATTGACCTCTGAAAGCTGCCCGGAACACGGCGCCTTTCATGAACCAGGAATGGTTTTAAAAACTTCCGCCCTCCTGTAGTTAACGGCAAACAAATACGTCTCAATACTTTATCTTGAACTCTTGGATGGAAGGTCGTATCCTGTTAGGGCTTTTTTTACCCGCTAATTTAGCGGAAATGACTTCTCAGGGTAAGACTATCACTAAGAGCGTGCCGTGGAAAAGAAAGCTGTTAAATTTCGTGATGCCATTTTTATTGTCACCCAGGAACGTTCCTGTCCTATCTATAATGTCGGTGAAGAATTCAAGGTTGTTAACTGCTGCCTTTCGATTTCCTCCTTCAAGCCCGGCTGCCTTTTTCTGGCACAGGAAATAGTCAAAATCATCAGCTCTCGGGACAGCTTCGGCGGTTTTTCTAAATTAGGCGGCCAGAGAACGAAATTCAGTTGCGGCGGCTGCGAGGGGCATGTCAGTTTTGAGTTTAAAAAAGATAAAGATTTTGCAACATTGCAGATGAAGCTTCTCAATGAGACGGAAGAGAAGCGTCGACGCCAGCACCTGGATAAATTCTTTGGTGTGCTGCGAAACCTGACCATCTTCGAACCTCTTGATGATGATGCCCTCAGCGACCTCACTCTGCTTCTTGACTTGAAGACCATCCCCATTGACAAGATAATTATAAAAAAGGGAGCCCCCGGTGATCACCTCTACATTCTTCTGAAAGGCCGGGTGGCGGTTATGGCCGACGATGGCTCACGTCTGGCGGAATTGGGGCACGGGGAGATTTTTGGTGAAATGAGCCTGCTGACCGGCGAACCGATAAGCCAGACGGTACGATCCATAGCGGCCGTCCAGGTGGCCATGCTGAGTATCAAAAACTTTAAGCAGATCATTGTAAAGCATCCGGTATTGCAGCTTTTTCTTTTCAAAATGCTGGTAGAGCGAGCTCAGACCATGGCCCTGCGTTCAGGAAATATTACCTCGGGCATGACCGGAGAGCTGGCAGAGATCACCATTGTCGATCTCTTTCAGCTTATCAATTCAGCTCAGAAGACCGGCACGGTTTCCCTGGCTCTTGATCAGGGCAAGGCACTGGTTTTTTTCAGGGATGGCCAAATCATTCATGCCCGTTTTCTCAAACTCCGAAATCGCGAAGCTATCCTGATGCTTCTATCTGAGAAAAGCGGCCATTTCAGTTACACCAAAGGGGTCCCCGCTGAACTTGACAGGCTTCCGCCGATTGGTGAATTTATCGGAATACTTATGGAAGGATTGCAGCGGATCGATGAACAGCGAGGATAATCATCTGCTTCCAAAGTGACGGGATGTCAACAGGAATTGAAATTCAGCCGGCAACGGCCTTTTCTATAGCAGCCTGCAGTTCTGCAATACTGCCCATTTTCGAGACGATTGCTACAGGTTCAATCTTTTCGGCCTCTTTGGCCAGATCTTCTTTATTGTAGCCGCTGAAGAGGATTATGGGGATATTGTATTTAACCTTAATCTGCCGGGCTGCCTGCAGGCCATTGATGCTTCCCGACAGGGTGACATCCATAAGAATCACCTGGGGCTGGTCATATCCGGCCTGATCGATAGCCTCCTCTCCTGAGGTGATGACATCTCTGACATCATAACCGAAGGCCCGCAGTTTTTTGGCAATCATGATGCCCACGAGAATTTCATCCTCGACCACCATTATCCTTATCGGCTGCTTTTTCATAGACGCTGCACTATCTTTGGTTCAGGAAAACTGATTTGATATCGTGTGCCTTGACTGCGCTCCACCGTGATCTGGCCCTTAAGCTGCATTTTGACCAGACTGGATATGATGATTCCCATGCCGAAGGTGGTGCTGCCCAGCACATCAACCTCTTCAGGAAGACCAATACCATTATCCGCTATGGTCAGCAAGAGCTCTTTACAGCCCGACTTTTCTATACTCAGAAAAATTGAACCCGGCATCTTGTTCGGAAATGCATGTTTGATGGAATTGGTTATTATTTCGTTGACAACCAATCCCAGCGGGACTGCATAATCGATATTAATCAGTATCGGTTCGGCATCTATCTTAAGTTTTATCCTGTTATCGAGCACCATGGAGGTGAGCAGTGATTCTGCAACATCATGAAGATAGCTGCCCATGTCTATTTCTGCAAGATTCTGTGACTGATAAAGTTTCTCGTGGACCAGGGCCATCGATCTGATCCGGTTTTCGGTTTCCTGGAATATGGTTTTGAGACCTTCGTCCTCAAAATCCTCGCTCTGCAGATCGAGCATGGATATGATAATCAACATATTGTTTTTGGTCCGATGGTAGATCTCTTTGAGCAGCACTTCTTTTTCGCGCAGAGACTGCTGGAGCTGGCGGTCCTGGATCTGGAGACGTTCTTCATTCTTTTTAATATCGCTGATATCGGAAATTGTGCCGACCAGTACCTTCTTATGCTGCCAGGCTGAAACCCTTGACCATATTTCTCCAGGAAAAGAAGAGCCATCCGGACGAAGACATTTAATTGTATAAGGGGGAATGTCCACACCTTTGAGGCGTTGCTGTATGTTCTCTGCAGCGAGTGGGCGTTCCTCTTCGCAAAAAAGTTCCAGAGGGCTTTTTCCAACAAGTTCCTCCTTGGAGGAACGAAAAAGGTTTTCGGCCAAAGATGTATTAACATAGCTGATGATGCCGTCTTCAACGATATAGACACCGGCGTTGGATGATTCCAGGGTATCAATGTACATCTTCTGGCTATGACGCAGGGCCTCAGAAATTATCTGTCTGTGCTCAATCTCCCTTTTGAGCTGGGTTATGATTTTTTCCAGATCTTTTTTTTGTCTGAACAGCTCCGCGTTTCTCTGTTCCACCTCCAGCTTGAGAGAGTTCGAATGCTGCTCTTGCTGCATCTGCACGGCCTCGAGTTGCGTCACCATGGAATTGAACGAACGCGCCAGAACACCGACTTCATCGGTTGAGGTTACCGGGCTGCGGACCGTGAGGTCTCCCGCGGCGACCTGGGTTGTTGCAAGAGCAAGTTTGCGCAGAGGAGTGATCAGATATTTGAGAAAGGTAAAAATAATGAAAACAGCAATAAACACCGTGAACAAAGAAATAAAGACCCCCTTAGCAGCCATGCTTTTAATGGTTTTGCTCAGTTCCTGGCGGCTCTCGGCAACAGAGAGGAGCATATCCTCTTCCAGGACAGCTATGCCGAAAATCCATCCCTGTTTGGGCATTTTGCTGGTAGCGATGTAGTAATTCTTGGAATCAATCGAGAGCTTTCCCGAATAATTTATTAACCTCTTGGCGGTATATACCATCTCCTGGACGCTCTTATGGTGTGATTCCCAGAGATAGGTATTGAGACGATCGCCGGTATTGGCAAAATCTGGATGATCAAAAGTTATACCGAGAAGTTGAGCGAATTTTTGCGGCATTGCAACTATCCGCCCATCTTCGTTCAGAATAAAAGAGAACAGGATCAAGTCCTTGGAGGGAATTTTGTCATAGGCGTAAACTTCACTTATGATGGTACTGAGAGGTATGTCGATGCCGGTTATGCCACGAAACACATCATTGTCATCATAAATAGGTGCACTGGCGGTCAGCATATAGTCATTAGTGACTATGTCCTTGTATATATCGGTCCATTTGACATCATATTTCTCCTGCTTTTTTCGGCCAAAGATGGTCATCGGTTCTCCATGGCGGAGATCGAATACCGTAGTGGGCAATATGTCAAATGCAGCTTTTTTGCTTCTACCATTGTTGGTGAAGTAGTGGCCCATCCCTGAAATAAAAATAGTGTGGACCGCGTGTGCCTCGGGGTTTTCCCGCAAGACTCTCTTGAAAAGAGGGGTCAAATGGGTCATGGCCCGCATTTCCTCGCTGACCTTTGCCGGTATATCTGTTTCCCCCCAGTAAAGAGTCACCACCGGGTCGACACTGTCGTTTCTCCAGGTATTGTTTTTTTTCGATAATTTGTAGGAATATTTTTGGAGTGGAATTGCCGAATAAATGGGGAGATCGGCATAAATTGCCGAGGCCTGGCTCCCTAAAAGAGCAGCAGAAGCTGCAATGCGGTTAAAATATTCCTGATATCTGCCCGCTTGCTCGCTGGTGATTTTTGTTAGTCCGGAAAGCGCCTGAAGCCGTATTTGCTCTTCGTGCAATTCGTCGGCTATTTGACCATAATGTTTGAGAGAACGCAGGGCGGTGAAAGTAAGTGGGACAATAGCCAGAATAATGACGATTGTAAGTAAAAGAAGCAGCTTAAAACCTATACTGGACTTGATCTTTTCAATCATATTTTTTAGCTATCGGCTCCTTGTCTTAAATTCAGGTAAGCATAACAAGGTATTCCAGTAAAGTAATGTGAAAAAATTCTGAACACCACGGCACAATTATAATAACACGACAAACTCATCTCACAAGTCATACTCCCAGGTAGCGGGACTGGAGATCAGGGAGAGATTGGAGCTCGGCAGTAGTACCGTCCCAGACTATTTGGCCCTTTTCCATGATATAGTGGTGCTCTGCTATATTCATCAGAGCCTTGAGATTTTTATCAATTATTAAAATTGCCAGACCTTTGCTTTTGAGAATGGCCAGGCCCCGCCAGATTTCACGGCGAACCAGGGGAGCAAGGCCTTCGGTGGCCTCATCGAGAATGAGCAATCTGGGATTGATCATCAGGGCTCTGCCGACCGCAAGCATCTGTTGTTCGCCCCCGGAGAGCTGATTGCCGAAGTTGTTAAGCCTGTCCTTAAGCCGCGGAAAGATGGTGAAGATATCGTCAGTGGTATAGGGGGTAGCCGATCCGGTAAAATTAGAGGCCGTGGCGATGAGATTTTCGCGGACGGTGAGATTGGGGAAAATCTGCCTGCCCTCCGGCACCAGACCAAGCCCCAGGCGGGCGATACTGTAGCTTGGCAATGTGTGGATTAGTTTTTCAGCGAAGGAAATCTGCCCATGCCGGATCGGGGTGAGACCCATGATGGAGCGGATCGTCGTACTTTTTCCCATGCCGTTTCTGCCGAGAAGAGTGACGACCTCGGCTTCTTTGACCTGGAGCGAGACCTTAAACAGCGCCTGGCTTTCTCCGTAAAAGGTGTCAATTTTATCAAGCTTAAGCATTACTCACCTTCTCCAAGGTAAGCGGAGCGCACCCGCTCATCCCGCCGGATTTCACTGGGAGGTGCGGTGAGGATATTTTCGCCGTATACCAGCACCGTGATAATATCGGCAAGGGCAAAGACCACGTCCATATCATGTTCCACCAGCAGGATGGTCAGATCACCCTTGAGCCTTTTTATCAACTTGGAAAGCTCGATGGTCCCGCCTGGACCCAATCCGGCCATGGGTTCATCAAGTATAAGAAACTCGGGTTTGCCGGTGAGCGCCATGCCCACCTCGAGCTGTCGCTTCTCGCCGTGCGACAGAGCGCTTGCCCGTACATCGGCTCGACCGTTCAGGTCGATGCGTTCCAGCGCTTCGGGCAGTTTTTCCCTGACGATTCTGCTTTTCATACTGTCGGACCAGAAGCGGAAATTATGACCGTCATTGGCGCAGATGGAAAGGGCCATGTTTTCGGCAACGCTGAGATTCTCAAAGATGTGGGTGATCTGAAAAGACCTGGCGATTCCCAGTCGTGCCCTGCGGTAATCCCTGAGTCCGGTTATGTCCTTGTTTTTATATATTATCCTGCCACTGTCGGAGCGGATATCTCCGGTCAGCTGATTGACCAGGGTGGTTTTGCCGGCGCCGTTGGGCCCGATGAGAGCGTGGATGTGCCCTCGCTCAACAGCGAAGCTCAGTTCTTTTGTGGCCTGCAAGGCGCCATATGATTTATTGAGGCCCTTCACTTCGAGGATTGTTTCAACCATTGTTGTGTTTCTCCCCGGTAATGAGGCCGAACAGACCGCGTTTGGCAAAGAGCACAACGATAACCAGAAAGGGTCCCATATAGACCATCCAATGTTCGGTATACATGGCCAGGGTTTCCTCGAGCAGAAGAAAGACCGCGGCACCCAGGACCGGGCCGAAGATCGTGCCCAGGCCGCCGAGCAGGACCATAACCATCAATTCCCCGGAAAGGGTCCAGTGCATCAGACCGGGGCTGACGTATTCCGTCTGGTTAGCCAGCAGTCCTCCTGCCAGACCGGCTCCGGCGCCGGCGATGACAAAACAGGCCAGCTTGTATTTATAGGAGTTGATCCCCAGGGCACAGAGACGCCGCTCGTTGTTGCTGCCTCCTCTGATCATCAGGCCAAAACGGGATTCCACCAGCCTCTTGGCCATGAAGAGAAAACCCATGAGCAGGAAGAGACAGAAATAATAGAATTGCAGATCATTATCCAGATCCAGGCCCGGCATGGTTGAGCGCGAATAAAGGGAGAGACCGTCGTCTCCGCCGTATTTTCCCAGGGAGACAAAGAAGTAATAGAGCATCTGGGCAAAGGCCAGGGTGATCATGATAAAATGCATGCCCTTGGTCCTCAGGCAGAGTGAACCAATGACCATGGCAAAAAAGGCAGAGACGAGGACAGCCAGGGGCAGCACCAGCATAGCGTTTTCACTTCCCTGTAGAAGAAAAGGAAAAGAGAAAAGCGGTTCCATCTCGGAGGCATGATAAAAGAATATACCGACTACATAGGCGCCGATGCCGACATAGGCGGCGTGGCCGAGACTGATCATGCCGGCATAGCCGAGCAATAGATCCAGACTGACGGCGGCCAGGGCGTAGATGAGGATCCTGCTGAACAGGGAGATGAAATAGGGCTCCTGCGCCAAAATGGCGGCAACCGGGAGAAGGAGCAGAAAGACTGCACCAAGGGTAATCGCCGCTGTTTTTCGAAAATTTGCTTTCATTAGCTGTGCGCCGGAAAAAGGCCTGTGGGTTTCCATACGAGAACCGCTGCCATAAGGATATAAATGGCCATCGAGGAAAGAGAAGCAGCAGCAGCGTCGGCGGTGGCCGATTCGAACACCAGGCGGAACAGGGTGGGCAGAAAGGCCCGTCCGAGAGTATCGACCAGGCCGACCAGCAGTGCCCCGGCGACGGCTCCCCGGATTGAGCCGATTCCTCCGATGACGATCACCACGAAGGTCAGAATGAGAATGGATTCTCCCATGCCCGCTTCCACGGCAAGAATGGGACCGGCCATAACACCGGCCAGTCCCGCCAGCATTGTGCCGAGTCCGAATACCATGGTGTAGAGCAGTTTGATATTGACGCCCAAAGCGCCGATCATGTCGCGGTTCGAGGCTCCGGCCCTTATCTGCATGCCCAACCTGGTCCGTGAAAACATGAACCACAGAGCCAGGGCCACGAACAGACCGACGCCGATGACGGCAAGGCGGTATACCGGATAGACAAGATCGGGCAGCAGCTCAATACTGCCGCTGAGCCATGACGGCACATTGAGGTAGAGGGGCTGGCGTCCCCAGAGGATTCGGGTGAGTTCATTGAAAAACATGATCAGCCCGAAGGTTGCCAGAACCTGATCGAGATGTTCACGTTTATAGAGCCGTCGCAGGATGACAAATTCCATCAGCATGCCACAGAGGGCCGCGGCCGGCAGAGCGAGCGCCATACCAAGAAGAAACGATCCGGACCGGGCCGCCACGGTGGCGCAGACATAGGCGCCAATCATGTAGAAAGAACCGTGTGCCAGGTTGATAACCTGCATTATGCCGAAAACGAGAGTCAATCCCGCCGACATCAGAAAGAGAGTGATCCCGAGTTGCAGACCATTGAGAATCTGTTCAAAGAAAAGAAGCATAAGAGTGGGGGCCGGATCGCGGCCCCCCTGTACCGTCAGCTACATTGGACATTCGGAGGCGTAGGCATCAACATGATTGGAGAAGACCTTTTCCACGGTTTTATTGGTATAGCCTTCTGCCGTTTTAATGACTTCACGAATATACACATCCTGGATGGGATGTTGATTGTTGCCGAAGCTGAAGTTGCCGCGCACGGATTCGAAATCGGCCTTTTTCAGAGCTGCTCTAAACTTGATGAGATCGGTCGGATCACCGTTCACCTCCTTTAATGCACTGCCGATCAGACGGGCGGTATCGTAACCCTGGGCGGCATAGAGGGTGGGCATGCGGTTGTATGCTTCCCTATAGGCTTTGACAAACTGGATATTGGCCGGATAATCGAGGTCGTGAGTCCACTGAGAACCGTTTTTGACTCCCTCGGCAGCGGGACCGACGGCCTCGAGGATGCGCTCATCAAAGGAGAAGGCGGGGCCATAGATCGGGATTTCGTCGGCAAGACCTGCCTGCGAATATTGTTTGAGAAAGTTTATGCCCATGCCGCCGGGCAGAAAGAAAAAGACCGATTCCGGCTGGGCCGCCCGCAAACCTGCAATTTCCGCGGCATAATCGGATTGGCCGAGTTTGGTATATACCTCACCTTTGATTTCGCCCTTGAAATAGCGCTTGAACCCGGCGAGATGATCCTTGCCGGCGGGATAATTCGGGGCAATGAGATAGACACTCTTATGTCCGCTGTCGTTGACATATTGCCCGACCACCTCATCAAGATTGTCATTCTGGTAGGAAACACTGAAGTAATTGGGATCACATCCTTTACCGGCAAGCTTTGACGGTGCGGCATTGGTGCTCAGGTAGACAACATCCTCCCGGACGACTTTGGGGATGACGGCCATGGCGACATTGGAAAAAACGATGCCGGTGAGAATCCTGGCGTTATCCTTCTTGATGAATCGCTCGGCGATCTGCCGGCCTTTTTCAGGCTTTCTGCTGTCGTCTTCAACCATCAGCTCAATGGGAAAACCGCCGAGCTTGCCGCTCTCCTGGGCTATGGCCAGCTTGAAGCCGTCGCGGGTATCCTCCCCAAGGTATCCGGCTTTGGTCGAAAGCGTGGTGATCATGCCGATTTTAACAGGCTCTGCAGCACTGAGCTGCGTCGCGATAACCACAAAAAACAGTGTCAGTATACTCTTTTTCATACTCCCCTCCCGTGATTGAGACCTGTGACCGGCCGGTTGTTTTTCTTCCGGCAGAATGCACTTACCCGATAACTCCATAGATCTGCAGAAAAGATTTCGCAGAAGAAACCACTCCACGAAGAATGGTAACAGTCCGGCAATGCGGGCTGGA
This sequence comes from Desulfopila inferna, assembly GCF_016919005.1. Lineage (NCBI taxonomy): Bacteria > Pseudomonadati > Thermodesulfobacteriota > Desulfobulbia > Desulfobulbales > Desulfocapsaceae > Desulfopila > Desulfopila inferna. The sequence goes on along the minus strand of NZ_JAFFQE010000002.1, from coordinate 429,072 downwards.
TCTTGCTCAACAGAAAAAAACCGGGATAAGCGGGTATTCGGTGTGATCTACGTTCCTTCCGAATACCAAACCTGGAAGACTAGAAAAAGATTGCAAAAGTTGCAAGTAAAATAATCGGCGTGAAATCTCTATGGTATTGAATTTTCCTGCTTCACAAAAGACGCATCATCTGTCACAATAGCGCAAACAAGAGAATCATTGATTTTGCCGAATACATCAAAACGGCTTTCTCTGAAACTGTCGCAGATGCAAATGATACCAACCCAGCTGAGCTGGACTCTTTACAGTACCCCCTTGAGGGGTGTAAGAACCTTTAGACAGATATATTTTCTTGCAAGAAAACAAGAAAACACTCTGTAACGTACTAACCCCGGGAAGCCGGTAAACCGGCCGGGATAAGTACCTTGGATATAGAGGGCAATTCACAGTTATCAAATACATTATTCGTTTCTTGTTTTTTCTGACGGTTTTTCAGGAGTAAGGTACTAAAAGGAGAGGGAATATGGCAGGCATGGTGGATAAACAGCTTTTCGCCGAACTGGCTGAACGCAGGGTGGATGATATCGTCATGGCGCCGTTCTGCCGGTATAACAAGGAAGAAGGATGCTATGAAGTTTCGGCATGGAACAGCAGGTTCGCAGTATATCCGCAGAGAGAATTGATCAAAGCCCTGGACGGCGCACCCGAGGCGCATGATTACTTCTATGTCTTTCTCATTAATTATCTGCTGTCCCCCAAAAAAGCGGTCCCGGCCTCCAATTTTATCTCGGAGAAGGATCTTGTCGGCGGGACTACTTTTTTTCGGGGACCGCACGCCATCCCCACAGATCTGATCATCCGGGCTTTTGGCGACGATCTTCAGGCACTGCAGCGCAAATGCGAGTCGCTCAAGGGCATTCCTCTGGATATGGCTGACTGTTCGTTCAGCTTTCACATACTCGGCTCGATCGACGTCGCCCTGCTTTACTGGGTCGGCGATGAGGATTTTCCTGCGGAGGCCAAACTGCTAATCGACAGCTCCGTTGCCGATACGCTGCGCCTGGACGTCGTTTTCGGTCTGCTGTGTGATGTCTGTCTTCGTATTGCCGCTTGACATATCTTTCGCGGATATTCCTTAAATGAGAATACCCGCGTTTTTGACCCGGCTCAAGCCTACAGGCAGCGGAGAAAGGCAGTAAGGGCCTCTTTCTCTTCTTCGTTGAGTTTGAGGTCGGTGACCAGGTTGAAGAATTCGACCGTGTCTTCAAGCGTCAGAAGCCGACCGTCGTGCATGTAGGGCGGTGAATCCTTGATACCCCTGAGGGTAAAGGTTTTGATGGGTCCTACCCCGGTTATCCATTTCTTGTTGCTCATATGGGGCTTATAGAAACGGTCCACCCGCAGGTTGTGCATCTTGTCATCGAGATAGAATGGAGCGGGATGACACTCGGCGCAGCGCCCCTTGCCGAAAAAAACTTCCTCTCCCCTGAGCTCCTTCTCACTGGCCTTTTCCGAGTCGAGACGACCGAAAACCGTAAGCTTCGGCGCCGGCGGAAAGTCGAACATGTTCTGCATCTGCGCCATCATGGCCACCTGGCTGGTGCGATCCGGCAGATGAACACCTTTCTTTGCGGCAGTTACGTGATCGCCGTCGAAATATGCGGTTCGCTGTTCGAATTCGGTGAAGTCCTCAATTGAACGCAATGATCGTTTCGAGCCGTGGATCTGCTGGTTGAACATCCCCCTGAGACTGACGGTGTCCAGTCGAAAACGGGCTACATGGGGCCTGGTATCCGGGTTGAGGTGAAAGGCCGCATTGGTATGACCGTTGGCATGACAATCCAGGCAGGAGATTCCCAATGTTGCCTCTTCCACTTTGCGATCCTCTGTCTGGTTAAACTGCTGCTGTGGAAATGGAGTGAGCAGAAGCCTCAGCCCCTCCATCTGCACCGGGGTGATTATTCCGTGCATTATCTCATAATAATTTCTAATGGAAAGCAGCTTGCCCTGTGAAACATCCCCCAAATCCGGTCTGCTGCTGAGAAATATCGGCGGTGGATATTCGGGCAGCAGGTGGTTGGGCAGGTCGAATTCGACATCGAAACGCTCGAGGTTGCGCTGTTCGAGATTGTTGATTTCCTTAATCTGTTCCGGTGGAATCACCTGTCCGCCGGTTTCATGCTTGGCATGGGGAAGAGGAAGAAATCCTTCCGGAAAGGCATCCTGTTCACGTATTTCCGACGGCGACATTGTCGAGAGCTTTTCCCAGGTCATGCCTTGGAGAAGTTTCACCCGGACTCCCTGCTGAACGGCTTTTCTTTCTGCAGACATCATGACCTCGGAGGGATTGTCGCTCAGGTCATAACGGCGTTCGAGCAGGGTCTGCTGGCGCGCCATGACTTCAGCCTTCATCGCCTTGTCTTTTTCCATGGTGCTCTGCAAGCTTTCTTTTATAACTACTGGAATATAGGTGGAGTGGATTGGGTCGACATCCTCGGGAATACCCATTTTTTCATGACTCTCGTACTCCGCCTGGATAGAGGATACGGCCGGGAGCATGGCTGCGGCCAGGAGCGCCGCCGTGATCATCATTTTCCGATGTTTCATCATGAACCTCCTTTTGCTTTTTTTTTTCGGGATGGTTGCTCGGGACTGACACTGCAGATGCAGGCGGCCAGTGACCGTTTGATCGTATATTTCAACTCATCGGAGATATATCGACACGAGCAGCATCACTATTCTGAGAGGCGAAGGTGATTATGATGCGGCCCCCTCAAGCACCGGTTCAACACATACAGAGTTTCAAGCAGTGTGCCAGTTGGTGAGGGGATTGCCTATGATTTGAATACAGCCTCGTTACGGCTATGCCGTTTTTCCCTGATTGTCATTTCCGTCCAGGCAGGCCGGACTGATCCGGTTAAGCAGGACTGAAGGGGCCTTTTTTGTCGGAATACTCGGGTGAACAGACATTTGGAGAAATTTGCAGGCCCCGGCTGAGTTGGATATGAGACCATGTCGCCCTGTTTAAGCATCCGTTCTCAAATTCACTTTCGATTTTCTTTTTTAAGATAGGTCTCTGAGGAGCGAGTTACTCAATGATGGTATGCAAATTGCTTTTTGGAACACAACATCCTAATCAAGCTGAGCTGGATAAGAACCTTTAGACAGATTATATTCTTGCAAAAAAACAAGAAAAAAATCTGTAAAGTACTAATCCAGGCAACGGAGACAGAGAATCTGCATCCACCTTTTTTATGAGGAGGAGTTATGAGCCACAATGAAGAAGAAAAAGATTTTGCAGGTTATAGCCGCCGGGGATTCATACAGTTTATCGGGGTCGGTGCCGGAGTGGTCACCACTTCCCTGCTTTCTCCCCCCCTGTTCAGACAGCTTCAGGCCGCTCCGGGAGAGCAGGTTATGCCCGATGCATCGGTAAAGCAGGTCGAACTCACCATCAACGGCAACATGTATACTCTTCTGGTGGAGCCGCGCTGGTCTCTGCTTTATGTACTGCGCGAGATTATCGGGCTTGGCGGTACGAAAATGGGGTGCGACCGCGGCGAATGCGGGTCCTGCACGGTGCTGATCGACGACGTGCCCAGGTATTCCTGTCTGACTCTGGCCGTTGAAGCAGAAGACAAGGTGATCACCACCGTCGAAGGTTTGCTGGATGGCGAGGAACTTGGCCCGGTTCAGACCGCCTTTGCCGAGGAGGATGCCTTTCAATGCGGCTACTGCACCTCAGGGCAGATTATGGCGGTTGAGGGTTTGCTGCGCAAGGTTGAGTCGCCTTCTCCTGAGGTAATCAGAAAAGGCTGTTCCGGAAATCTATGCCGCTGCGGAGCCTATCAGAATATCTTCGCCGCCGCCGACAAGGCGGCCCGGCTCAAAAAAAACCAGGGGAGATAATCCATGGCAGCCAACGATGACATTTACTACAGGGAAGGTATTCCCGTTCCCGAAACTCCCGTAGGGGAAGATGCCCCCTCTTTCTGGAAGAAAACCGATGTGGTCGGTAAGCCGCTACCCCGGGTCGATGGCTATGAAAGGGTCAGTGGTACAGCTCAATATCCTTCGGATATTCTCTTGCCTGGAATGCTCTATGGTGCCATTCTGCGCAGCCCGCATCCACATGCCAGGGTGAAAAAAATCGATGTATCGGAGGCGGAGAAGATGGAAGGGGTGCGGGCGGTTCTTACCGGAGAGTCCAGGGAAGCAAAAGACATCAAATGGAAGTACCAGGACCGCCAAGTACCCCTTTTTGACCCCCACTGCCGCTTTGAAGGAGAGATTGTTGCTGCCGTCGCCGCCGATACCTGGTATCAGGCGAGCGATGCCGCACGAGCGATACAGGTAGAGTATGAGATCCTGTCCTTTGTCGTCGACCATGAAAAATCTCTCGATGAGGGGGCGGTCAGGATCGGCAGAGAGGGCAATCTGCTGGAAGAGGAGGAGTATTCCCGAGGGGAGGTGGAAAGGGGGTTTAGCGAGGCCGATGTCGTTCTGGAGCAGAGCTATCGGACCTCTGTCGAGCTCCACACGCCGCTGGAATTACATGGCTGCGTGGCCAACTGGGATCGTGACCGCTTGACCATATGGGAGTCGAGCCAGGGAGTGTATGCCGTACAGTCGCGCATCGCCGAGGCGCTGGGGCTGCCGCTTTCCAAAATTCGGGTTTCCAATCAGTATATGGGAGGTGGGTTCGGCAGTAAACTCAAACCGGGGAAATATACCGCCGTCTGCGCCCTGCTCGCTAAAAAATGTTCCCGGCCGGTGAAGATGCTGCTATCCAGAGAGGAAACCTTTCTCTGTGTCGGCAACAGGCCGGCAAATAGTATGCGGCTCAAGGCAGGAGCAAAAAAAGACGGCACCATTACCGCCTTTGATTTCGAGTGCAGCGGACCCAGCGGAGCCTATCCTGCCGGCGGTGTCCAGCTGGTGGACTGGTTGATCCGCGATCTCTATCTCTGCGACAATGTCCGCACCATCAGCAGGGATGTGCTGATCAATGCCGGCCCGGCCCGGCCCTTTCGCGCCCCTGGCCATCCTCAGGGCGCCTGGGCTTTGGAGCAGATGATGGATGAGCTTGCCGATAAACTTGGCATGGACCCGGTTGAATTCCGGTTGCGCAACATTCCGCAGAAAAGCCAGGCCAGGGAGGATAAACCCTATACTACTGACGGGCTGCGCCAATGCCTGGAGCGGGGCGCAGAAGAATTTCAATGGCAGGAAGCCCTGCAGCAGGCCAGGGAGTACAATGAAGGCAATGAATACATCAAGCGCGGTGTCGGGGCCGGTGCCTGTCTCTGGATAGCCGGAGACGGCGGACCGCCTTCCACAGTCATTCTCAAGCTCTTCAAGGACGGCTCCGTCAATCTCAATATGGGCGCCAGCGACATCGGCACCGGCACCAAGACGGTGATGGCGCAGGTGGCCGCCGAAGAGCTGGGTGTTCATCCTTCAATTATCCAGATAGAATATGCCGATACGGCCACCACCCAGTTTGCCACTCCCAGTGGAGGCAGCAAGACGGTGCCCACCGAAGCGCCGACGGTACGCAATGCCGCCATCGCCCTGAAACAGGAGTTGAAGAGGATGGCCGCCGAAGACCTTGGTGTCGAAGTGGAACAATTAAAATATATTGGTGATGAAATTGTCTCGGGCAATGACAGCTCCAAAAAGGTGAAGATCAAAGAGATCAGCGGTCTAAAGAAACGCGGCGAGGTCATCGGTGTGGGATATCGCGGTCCCAATATCGAAGATAAAGTGATCAATCCTTTTGCCGCGCAATTCTGCGAACTCGAGGTCAATCTTCGTACCGGAGAGGTGAAGCTGCTGCGATTTCTCGGTGCACATGACAGCGGACGTGTTTTAAACAGGGCAACTTTCGACAATCAGGTGTATGGCGGTATTGTCATGGGAATCGGCTTCGCGCTTACCGAATTCCGCCAACTCGATGAAAACCAGACCGGCAAACTCTGCAACCGGAACTGGCACGATTACAAGCTGCCGACCGCCCTCGATGTGCCGCTGAAAACAGTCAGCGTGGCAATCGAGATTGACGATCCCGAGGCCAATAATACGGGGGCCAAGGGACTGGGCGAGCCGGTCACTATTCCGACCGGCGCAGTCATTGCCAATGCTCTGTATATGGCCACCGGTATTCGTTTTACCAAGTCACCGGTTCTGCCTATGGATATAATCCGTGAACTTTCCAAGAAAACAAAGGGGTAAGCCATGCTGCCGAAATTTGCCTATGTACGTCCCTTGAAGCTCGATGAGGCCATCACCCAGCTGCGCCATGAAGGCGCGTGGGTGCATGCCGGCGGTACCGATCTGCTCGGCTGTCTTCGTGAACGGATCATAGACAGCAGGACGGTGGTGAGCATCAGTGGCCTCAAAGAGCTCAAAGGTATAAGAAAAACGAATGAAGGTCTGCAGATAGGGGCGCTGACCACCATTACCGAAATCAGTGAGAACAGCATGGTGAAGAAAAACTTCCCGGGCCTGTCTCAGGGAGCCGCCGAAGTTGCCAGTCCGCAACTGCGCAACCAGGGAACGATAGGCGGCAATCTCTGCCAGAAACCAAGATGCTGGTACTATCGCGGTGAATTCCATTGTCTGCGCAAGGGCGGGGAGAGGTGTTTCGCCCTCGGCGGGGAAAACCAGTTTCACGCCATCTTCGGACACAATCATATCTGTGCGATCACTCATCCCTCGGATACGGCCCCGGTGCTGGTCGCCTGTGACGGTGTGGCTCACGTTGCCGGCCCGGACGGCAACAGGAATATAGCCATTGAAGACCTTCATGTCCTGCCGCAGGACGATGTCGAGAAGGAGACGGCGCTCAAGCAGGGCGAGATCATCACCCACATCACCGTTCCCGATGCTGCTGCAGGCCAATATTCCTCCTACCGGAAGATTCGGGCCAGGAGGGCCTGGGATTTCGCCCTGGCCGGTGTCGCTCTGGTGCTTGGCGCGGATGGCGGCCGGATATCCAGGGCTGCCGTGGTGCTCTCCGGGGCTGCGCCTGTACCATGGCGCAGTACCGCAGCCGAGGAAGAGCTCAAAAATAAAGCGCTCAATGCGCAGACTATTGCGGCCGCCGCCTCGGCTGCCGTTGCCGATGCCGAACCTTTGAACAAAAACCGTTACAAGATAGCGATGTTTCGGGGTATGCTTGAAGAGGAACTTGCCAAAGCGGGAGAAAAAATAGGAGAGAAAAAATAGCCTGATGAATAAAAAATCGGTTGGGACGGAACGGGTCTTTGAGGAGCTTGTCAAAAAACAGCAGCGGCAGGAACCGTGCGCCCTGGTGCTGCTCATTGACGTTAAGGGCTCGGCGCCTGCCAAGGCCGGCGCCAAGATGGTGGTTTTCGGCAATGGCGATATCATCGGCACAGTGGGCGGCGGAACCATGGAAAAAGAGGCTGTCGATGCCGCTCTGCTTGCCATGGAGAAAGGTGAAACGGTTCTCCATCATGTGGATTTATCTGCGGCACCGACGTATGTCTGCGGTGGCCGGGCCACCCTCTATATCGAACCCGTCCTGCCCGCCAGCCGTTTGATCATCGCCGGTGCCGGTCATGTGGGCCAGGCCCTCTGCAGAACGGCGGCCGCGGTCGGTTTCTCGGTGATTGTCGTCGATGATCGGCCCGAATTCGCCGATCCCAAACTGCTGCCGGATGCGGCCCGGGTCATGACCAGTGATTTCGAGACAATATTTGATCAATTGCGGGTGAGCCCTTCCACCTGCATCGTCTGTGCAACCCGCGGCCATGCCCACGACTACACGGTGATCCGCAAGGCCCTCGCCACGCCGGCATCCTATGTCGGACTGGTGGGCAGCCGCAGTAAGCGCACCTCTTTTCTCAAGCGGCTGCAGCAGGAAGAAGGAGTCGGTGAAGAGGAGCTGGTCAGGCTCTATACCCCGGTCGGTCTTGATATCGGTGCCCGTTCTCCTGCCGAGATAGCGGTGAGCATCACCGCTCAACTTATTCAGAGAAGGAGCAGCCATGGTCTGCAAGACGGCTTTCATACTGCTCGCGGCTGGGGCATCACGTCGCATGGGGCGGATAAAGCAGCTGTTGCCGCTGCGGAATGAGCCGGCGCTTACCTTTTGCCTGAATCGTATCCTTAGTGCTGGAATAATCGATATAATTGTGGTGCTGGGTCACCATAGAGAAAAGATTGTACCTCTTCTTGCCGACATGCCTGTGGCGGTTGCCGTTAACCGTGATCCTGAGAGCCAGATGTCGGATTCGCTGCAGGCCGGCCTTGATCTTTTGCCGCATGGAGTTAGCGGGATAATGGTCGGGCTTGCCGATCACCCCCTGGTTCTTTCTTCGAGCTACAGGCTCCTGAGCCGGCAGCATGAGCGGTATCCGCATCATATCCTTATACCGACATATGGCGGCCGCGGCGGCCATCCCACGCTTTTTCCTGCTGCACATCTTTCTCGCGGTGCCCACGTAAAACCAATGAATCGAATAATTGCCGAATGTCCTAGCAGTGTTTTGCGCCTGCCCATCGATGATCCGGGGGTCAGCACGGATATGGACTGTTTCAGAGACTATCAGCACCTCGCCTCTCTGGCCGAAAAAGAGAAAGAATAATTCAGCCGGGGATCTTTACTTTTCCTCACCGATAAATGCATTTCCGAACCGACCTAGATTACGCTTTTTACGAGTGCATCATTAAGGAACAGTGAGTATCATTTTTTATCGGTGCAACCGAAGCCATAAGCGGAAAGAAAAGATCGATGCTCATCTCGGAGAAGGACATCGAATCAGCATGAGCAATTCTGTTTCTTCGATGGTATGTATGAATATTATTTATTGCTCTTGGCCCTGATAAGGATGACCGTAACGGGCTGGTCGGCACAGATGTATCCGGAAGTTTTTCTATGGGTCAGAGAAAATATTTTATGATTGGCGACTGGTTCAAATATATCATCTATGCCGGTTCTGTAAAGGAAAGCAGTGCCGATGTGCGTAAGCAGGTTATCATCACTTCAGTGTTCAGCATTATCAGTTTTGCGCTTCTGGTTGCATTCGGTATAATCGGTTTGAAGGAAGGCAATATTCAGCTGGCAGTAGTGGTCTTTTCCGCAGCAGGTTTCAGTGCCGCAAACTATGTTTTTCTTCATATGACCGGCAGGTATCGTCTTTCTTCAACTATTGTCGTTACCATGATGACCTTTCTCGGTCTGTACCTTCTCAGTACCGGCGGAAGTAGTAATACCGGTCCCCTCTGGATGTTCGTTATGCCGGGTATGATTTTTTATATTTTGGGATTGATCCCCGGATGTATATATCTTGCCGCACTTCTTGGAATGGTGGTCTTTATGTTGATGGTTCCCGACAACATTCTCCTGAAGACGGAGTATTCCCCCGCCTTTACTCTGCGTTTTATAGCAGCCATGTTCTCGACGAGTTTTGTCGCTCTGGCGTATGAATATGCCCGGGAGGACGGCAGGAAGGAATTGCTCAATCTCAGCCGTAAACTCGATCGTCTTTCCAGAAAAGACGAACTGACCGGTCTTTCCAATAGAAGAGATATGTTTGAGCAGCTCCGCAGTGAATTACGCCGCCTGGAGAGAAGCGGCAAAGTTTTCAGTGTGTTGATTGCCGATATCGATCATTTTAAGGGGATTAATGATACCTATGGGCATGAATGCGGCGACAACTTCCTGCGAAAAATATCTGATGTTTTTGTTGAAAATACTCAAAAGCGTGATGTCGTAGCCCGTTGGGGCGGGGAGGAATTTCTGATTTTCCTGCCGGAGACAACAGGCGAACAGGCGAAAAAAATAGCAGAGCGGCTGCGGGCGGCAACGGAGAAGATTTCGATCATCTGTCAGGAAAACCAGGTATCGATAACCGTCAGCATCGGCGTGGCCGAATATATCCAGGGACAGAAATTGAATGAACTGATCAATACCGCCGATAAGTTTCTGTATCAGGCGAAACGGCATGGCAGAAATAAGGTAGAGGGTTGATCCGTTTTAGCCGGGCCGATCGCCTGTTATCCTTATTCCGGTAGCAGATGCTCCGGCATCTGAACGGCGACAACTTTCCCTTTTGCGGTAACCTTGTCCTCGACGATGCATTCGGTTTCTACAACGACTTTTCTTCCCTTGATCTCGGTAACCCGTGAACGCAGGTGGAGTGGGGGTCCCAAGGGTGTGGGCAGGAGATAATCGATATGCAGTGAAGCCGTGACGAAGCGGAAAGCGGGCTCTGAACCCATTTCCCGTCCCTCTTCCCGGTAGGCCGCGGCCGCCGCAGTTCCGGTGGAGTGGCAATCGATTATCGAAGCGATCAGACCGCCGTAAACATATCCGGGAAAGGCCATATGATATTTCTCGGGATGAAAAACCGCGACGGATTCATCGCCATCCCAATAACTCTTTATCTGCAGCCCACTGTCATTTTTTGAACCGCAGCCGTAACAGTGACTGTAGGATTCCGGGTAGTGATCTTGAAATGATTTCTCCATGTATCAGTCTCTTATGTGATAGATTTTTTTAACCCACGGGGTATTTCCGAAGATCAATTTCGGGAACTTGGTCAGTGCTGATTGTCTCGATTCTGTGAGATCGTCACCATGCCTGCCTGTTAAAAAGATTGTTGACACAATTTCCTTTTCGTTTCAATGTAAAATACAAGTATTCTCTATATTCTCAATGCTAAACGGCAAATCCGGTTGAGCTGACTTTCTGGGTTTGCTCAATAAGGAGGCGGTAATGGCTCGTCTTTTCTTTCTTCTCGGTTCGCTGCTGGCCGGCATCTCTGTGGCTGTGGGATCCTGGGGAGCCCATTCCGGGTTATTTAATGAGATGCAGTCCCTTTGGATAGACAAAGGGGTGCGTTATCAGATGTTTCACTCACTGGCCCTTCTCTGTACATCGCTGTTGATCGCTTCTCAGAAGCAGCCGGCGAGGCCGGCAGTTCTGGGAGGCTTCTGTTTCCTGGGCGGGATTGTGTTTTTCTCTGGCAGCCTCTATTTGATGGCGTTTAGTTCCGTTGATACCGGATATATCACCCCGGCAGGAGGAATACTTTTTTTGGCCGGCTGGCTCTGTCTTGCTGCTTGCAGGCCTGGCAGGAAATAGAGATTGGTTTCTCCCGGACAAGGCAACCCTGTCTGGAAACTTGATGCTCTTTTACCATGCCGTCAAAAGATAAAAGCTAATCTTAAATTATGAGCAGAAAACCTTCCTACATGGATCTGGCCCGGCAGATCGAAACGCTCAATCTGGAGTTTAAACGCCTCAAGGCCGCTGAGGAGGTATTTCATCGGCATAATGAGTCCCTGAAGGCCCTTCACGAGACTTCCCTGGGCTTGATCGATAAGCTGGACAAGGAAGAGTTGCTGGAAAATATTCTCGAACGGGCGGCATCTCTCAGCGGCACCGCGCATGGCTATATTTATCTGCCATATGCCGGGGGAGAGCAGATGCAGATGAAGATGGGAATGGGTTTTTTCAAGGGCCAGCTGGGCCGCAGGGTTTCTCTCGGCGAAGGTATGGGAGGTCGGGTCTGGCAGGCCGAAGCACCAGTTCTTGTAGAGGATTATTTGACCTGGCCCGGCCGCATTGCCGATAAGGTTCTCGATGGACTGCGCTCCATAGTGGGAATACCGCTTAAATCAGAAAACCAGGTGCTGGGGGTCATCGGTCTTGCCCATGTCGACGCTGACAAACGTTTCAGCAGGGAGGATATCGCCACTCTCGAGCAGTTCGCCGCACTGGCAATTATTGCCCTTGAAAAAGCGCGGCTTTATGCGGATGTGCGGCGTGAACTGGTCCAGAAAAAAATGACTGAAGCTTTCTGGCGGGAGAGCGAAAGTCGTTACCGCACCTTCCTTGAGTCTTCCCCCGATCCCATTGTGGTTTATGACATGCAGGGAGTGGCAACCTACGTCAATCCGGCCTTTGAGCAGACCTTTCAATTGTCGAGGGACGAGCTCCTCGGCAAGCAGATTGACTTCGTTCCCCCGGAAAATGTGGCGGAAACAAAAGAGGCCATTCGGCGGATGCTCAGTGGTCAGAAGATTCATCTTTTTGAAACCAGGCGATACACCAAGGACGGCAAAATCCTGGATGTTCAGTTGAGTTCGACTCTTTATCAGGGAGATGATGGCCGGCCACAGGGCAATATTGTGACCTTGCGCGATATCAGCGCCCAGAAGCAAGCGGAAGATGAGTTGAGAAATTATAGGGACCACTTGGAAATATTGGTGGCGGAGCGAACTGCAGAGCTTGAGCAGACGAACATACAGCTCGAGCAGGAAATAGAAGACCGCAGGCGGGCCGAAAAGGCCCTGCGAAAACGTGAAAAAGAGCTTCAGGCCCAATCGGATCATCTTGAAGAAGTCAATACCGCTCTCAGGGTGCTTCTCAAGCAACGGGAAGAAGATAAAAAGGAGCTCGGTGAGATTGTTTTGCGCAACGTGCAGGAACTGGTCAATCCCTACCTGCAGGGGATTATCAACGGACGATTGAACGACCGGCAGAAAACTCTTGCCCGGATTCTGGAAACGAATCTGAATAATATAATCTCACCTTTCATCGATAAGCTGGCCTCGGGCCTGGTTCATCTTACTCCTGTGGAGATTAAAGTCGCAAGCCTGGTTAAGGAGGGTATGACCAATAAGGAAATTGCCGAAATTCTGTTGGTTTCCAAAAATACCGTTCTTTTTCACCGTCACCATATCCGTGATAAATTAGGTATAAAAAACAAGAAGATAAATCTTCGCTCTCATCTGCTGGCTATGGAAAAATAGTGGGAATATACCACTATTTTCCCACTATTATATAAACTTGCGAAATATGTGGTTTCTAGTATTCTATCAATATATTCGGCGACAGCTTATCTACCTGTCTTCGGATAACCTCTCACATGAACCTAGTCTCGCATTACATGCTGTGCCTCATGCGCAGCTCAATATACAATGTATGTGTTGTCGAACCCAGAGGAGCTGGACTCTTTACGGTACCCCTTGAGGGGTATAAGCACCTTGGCAGTATTCAAGATCTCGGCTTTTGAAAGAGTTTCCGTTTTCGTGTCTTTTATGTCGGTTTTTGGGGAGTGAGGTACTAACTACCCTGCACATGCATGTCCTGGCCCGAGTAGTAATATATTGATATTCGTCTCTAATCCAGCGGAAACCGGACAATTGCCCTGGCTATAGAGGCCGACGTTTTGGATAGAAACCGAACTCTGTTGAAACTGTTGATATTACAGACTCTATGACGAAATTAATTGTTTCCGATGTTACTCTCACATTTGGCGGTCTGAACGCGCTCACCGAGGTCAATATAACCATTGAACCCGGGATCATCACCTCGATTATCGGACCGAACGGTGCCGGCAAAACAAGTATTCTCAACTGCATCTCCGGATTCTATCATCCTACCAAAGGAGATATACACTATGGTGAGCGCAACCTGACCAATGCATCTCCCCATCAGATCTCCAGTATGGGTATTGCCAGAGCCTTTCAGAACCTTGAATTGTTCAGAGGACTCTCGGTTCTCGACAACCTCCTTCTCGCCCGCCATCAGAACCTGCGCTATTCTCTGTTTCACGCGCTTGTCTATTTCGGCAAGACGTCAAGAATCGAGGCCGAGAATCGGGCCTTTGTCGAAAAGGTTATCGACTTTATGGAGCTGGAGCTCTATCGGAAAAGTATGGTCGGCAATCTGAGTTACGGGGTCCAGAAACGTGTGGAGGTAGCGCGGGCGCTGACCTTGGCGCCCCAGCTCCTGCTTCTGGACGAACCCATGGCGGGAATGAATATCGAGGAAAAGGAAGACATCGTACGCTTTATCCTTGATCTGAAGAAAGAGTGGGACATTACCATAGTTCTGGTAGAGCATGATCTGGGCGTTGTCATGGATATCTCGGATCAGATTTACGTTCTTGATTTCGGCGAACTGATCGGCTCCGGCAGCCCGGAAGAGGTTGCGGCTGATCCTACAGTTATTGAAGCCTATATTGGAGAAGAGTAAGTTTTATAATGGACGAGAGAAGCCACTTACTGCAGTACAGTATTCCTCAGCTCCTGCGCTGGCGGGTCAAGGAAACCGGAGAGAAAGTCGCCTTGCGGGAAAAGGATTTCGGCTGCTGGAATAGTATTACCTGGAATGAATATTATGATGCCGTGCGCAAGACCGGGCTTGGATTACGAAAAATCGGTTTTGACAAGGAAGATAAGATTGCCATTATCAGTGATAATATTCCGGAAGCACTCTATATGGCCATCGGTGCCCAGGCTGTGGGGGGAATTTCGGCGGCAATATACCAGACAAGCCTTCCCGAAGAGATTAGCGGTATTCTCAATTACCTCAATGTCAGCATCGTCTTCTGCAACGATCAGGAACAGGTAGATAAGGTCGCGGAGATTCGGGATACGATTCCTCAGGTAAAAAAGATCATCTACGAAGATCCCCGGGGAATGCGGAACTATCAGAGCGATAGCTGGTTCATGTCCGTCAAAGATCTCTACAGGCTGGGGGATGAATACCATCAGGAGCATCCGCAGAACTTTGATGATCTGGTCGATAAGGGGGACCCCGACGATGTCTGCCATTTTTGCCTGACCTCCGGCACCACAGGGTTGCCCAAAGGAGCAATGCTGACTCATCGCAACTATATAAATATGGGGCTCCAGCTCACCGAAGTCGATCCGCTGGAGGACACCGATGAATATGTTTCTTTTCTGCCTTTTGCCTGGATAGGGGAGCAGATGAATTCCTTCGGCGTGGCGATGGCCACCGGAATTGCCATCAACTTTCCGGAGTCCGTCGAGACCAGCATGGAGGATCTCAAAGAAATCGGGCCGCATTTCATGTTCGGCGCTCCCCGTATTTATGAAACAATCCGCTCTCAGATCTGGTTGAAAATGGACGAGTCATACTGGTTGAATCGCACCGTTTATACCTTTTTCATGAAGATAGGAGAAGAGGCCGCCCGCTATCGTATGACGGGCCGGCCGATGCCCGGCAAACTTCGGGTTTTGGCCTGGCTCGGCAAGCAGATGATCTTCCGTCCTCTGGTCAACCAGATCGGTTTTCTCCGGCTGCGCCGAGCCTATACCGGTGGCGCCGCTTTGGGACCGGAGCTCTTTACCTTTTATCAGGCCCTCGGGGTCAATCTCAAGCAGATTTACGGCCAGACCGAAATTGTCGGCATTGCCTACATGCATCGCGATGGCGACGTGCGGCCCGACACCGTCGGCAAGCCTCTGCCGGGAACGGAATGCAGGATTTCCGATGCAGGTGAAATATTGTCGCGTTCCGCCTCGGTTACTCCGGGGTATTACAACCTGCCGGAAAAGACGGCAGAGCTGCTCGAGGGTGGTTGGCTGCATTCCGGAGATGCCGGCTATATCGATGAAAATGGCCATCTGGTGGTTATTGATCGTATTTCCGATGTGATGCACACCCAGAAAGGGGAGATGTTCAGCCCGATGTTTCTGGAGAATCGCTTGAAGTTCAGCCCCTACATCAAAGAGGCGGTGATCTTCGGGGATAAACGGGAATATATTGCCGCGCTTATCAATGTAGATCCTATTGTGGTCGGCAAATGGGCCGAGGACAGAGGGATATCGTTCAGCACCTACATGGAGCTTTCGACGCGGCCGGAAGTAGCCGAGCTTATCCAGGATGCGGTGGCGAAAATCAACCGGAATGCCGAACAGAGCCATTTCCGGATTCACCGTTTCGCGCTGTTATACAAGCTGCTCGATATGGATGACGGCGAACTTACCAAGACGGGCAAAATCAGGAGAAAGTTCGTTCGCGAAAAGTATGCCGATTTGTACGAAGCCCTCTACGACAAAGAGGTAACGGAGAAAAAGGTCGAGGCCTTCTATCAGTATCAGGACGGCCAGACAACCACGGTGAACACAACCATCCACTTTTACACAATGGAAGATCGATGAGCTATTTTTTTCAGCTGGTGGTCAGCGGCATTGTGGTCGGATCGATTTACGCCCTCTCGGCTCTCGGATTCGTCCTGATTTACAAATCCAGCAGGGTGCTCAACATAGCCCATGGCCAGATCATTGCCGCCGGCGCCTTTATTACCTATGCCCTGACGGTATGGATGGGTATTCCTATTTATCTCTCCTTTCCGATGAGCATGATTGCCACATTCTTTCTGGCCATGAGCGTTGAGAGGATTTTTCTGCGCCGCCTGATCGGTGAGCCGATCATCTCCGTGATCATGGTGACCATCGGCCTGATGTCCATTCTTGACGGGCTCATTTACCTTACTCCATTTGGTTCGGAAAACTTTTCTTTCCCAAGTTTTCTGCCGACCGCCCCTCTTGCCTTTGGAGGCGTGTCCATTTCATGGACACAACTGGTGGGTGTGGGAGTCACCATTGTACTGATCGCCGGATTTTCCTGGTTTTTTAAAAAGTCAACGGTAGGCATCTCCATGAGAGCGGTGTCGGATGATCAGCTGGCCTCCATGTCCATCGGTATCTCGGTGCCGCGGGTCTTTGGACTGGCCTGGGCCATGGCCGGACTGAGCGCTGCCGCGGCAGGCGGAATCATCGGCAATATAACCGGGTTGAATTTTGAAACACTGCACGCTTTTGGCATCGTCGTTTTTCCCGTGGTTATCCTGGGCGGACTGGACTCGATCCTCGGAGCCGTGGTAGCCGGCATAATCATGGGTCTGATTCAGCAGTTTGCCGGTGGCTATCTCGACGGTAATTGGGGATTGAACGGGACTGGACAGGTTTTACCATACATAATTCTTCTCATTATCCTGCTTTTTAAACCCCACGGTTTGTTCGGGATCCATGAAATAGAACGGGTATAATTATGTCATCAAATCGCTGGCTGGCTACTGGAAATTATTTTACCTCCTACCGGGAGGAGCAGAGGATCTTTTTCTCCAATCTGGACAGGTCGGTGATGTGCCTTTTCATCTTTCTTCTTTTTGCCTGGCCTCTTCTCTTCGAGGTAAGTAACAAGTATATGCTGGTTATAGATAATATTCTTGTGGCCATCATCGCCGTCATGGGCCTGAACCTGGTAACAGGATTCGCCGGTTTGATCTCAATCGGGCATGCCGCCTTTGTGGGAGTCGGCGCTTATACTATCGCTTCCTTCGCCAGGGTTCTGGGAGACACCCATGTTCTTATCATCCACGGCTGGCCGCTGATGATTCTGCTCTCCGGCTGTATGGGTGCGCTGTTTGGAGCGCTTGTCGGCCTGCCGGCATTGCGGCTCAAGCATCTTTATTTGGCCATTGCCACACTCTCTTTCCAGATGATCTTCGAGTGGGTCATCAAATTCATGAATTTTTTCAACCAGGGTCAGACCATACCGATTGGCCGGGTTTTCTGGTTGAACGGCAAGGTTATGCGCGATGATCACTATCTGTTTTGGTACTATGCCATTCTGTTTGTGATCGTCTTTCTTGGGTTCGGAGTGCGCAACCTGCTGCGCACCCGCTACGGCCGCTGTCTTGTTGCGGTGCGCGACAACGACAGGGCTGCCGATGCCATGGGCATGCACCCGGGCTTCACCAAGGTATACGCCTTTGCTCTTGCGGGTTTTCTGGCTGGAGTGGCCGGTGCGCTGCATGCCTATCTCTATCGGGGAGCCGGTATCGATTCTTTTACCCTGCATCATTCGATCAACTACCTCGCCATGGCCATTGTCGGCGGGCTGGGGACGCTGCATGGATCGTTCTGGGGACCGGTTGCTATAAAAGTACTCGATCTCCAGGTCGAGCGTCTTTCCGAGTGGGCCGGCAGTTATCTGACTACGTCAACCAATCTTACCACTGCCCTCAAGCCCTTGAGCTTTGGTTTGGTCATTGTTCTTTTTCTCATGTTTGAACCCAGGGGAATTGCCAACTGGTGGCGGATTGCACGCTCATACGTGAAGCTGTGGCCTTTCCGCTATTGAATGCCGACTTCGCCGCTGCCGCAGGGCGTTTTTTAATATGGAGAGTTGAAGCTCCAGCACGTGTCTGAACGAAAAGCAGTTGAAGATGATTCTTTTGCCCAAGGGGCGGTACAATCAGCTTTCATAAATTGCCCAATCCGTCAGTTGATGAGGTCTTCGTATCTGTTTTTCAACACCGCAACCTGTGTCTGTCCAGGAATGAGCAATTTCGGAATCTCCGTTTACCTGTTCTAAATCTAGGCGCTCGGAGGATTAAATTTTGAGAGCAACGACGAGTTTGGGCAAAAGTGCCATTTATGGACAGACACAACCTAATGTTAAGGAGGAGATATGAAAAAGAACACAATAAACAGATGGGTTTTATTGACGGCGGCATCCTGCCTGATGGCTCTTCCTGCTCAGGCCTTTGGAGAAGTCCATAAACTTGGTTTGTCTCTTGCCATTACCGGACCGACTTCGGATGCCGGTAATCCTTACGCTAAAGGGGTGGAGGATTATTTCAACTATGTCAACGACACCAAGATGCTGGGCGAGGATAGGATCGATTGCACCATTCGCGACGATCAGTACAATAATGATGTAACCAAGCGCAATTTTGAAGATTTTCTCGACCAGGGGATCGTTTTTTATCTGAATTATTCCACCGGTAGCACGCTCTCGCTGAAAAGGGATTTTGAAGAAGAAGAAATGCCTACTATTCCTGCCTCGTTTCATGCCGGAAATCTTGAAGATTCCAATTATATTTTTCTGCCTATCGCCTCTTATTCCGCTCAAGCGATTGGTCTTGCCGAGTATATTGTCAAGAATCATAAGGGAGAAAGTGCTCCGAAAGTGGCGATGTTCATTCATCCCTCCGCCTTTGGCCGAGGACCGGTCGAGGATGTGGAGAAAGCTGTTGCCGCCGGACTCAACATGGAAATCGTTGAAGTTGTCGAGCATGGCAAGGATCTGGACAATACCGCAATGCTGAAGCGTCTCAAAAGCAAGGATGTGCAGTATATAATCAGTCATACCGTCCAATCTCCGGTGGCAACAATGTTAAAAGATGCCAGTGGTCTTGGGCTCGTAGCCGGATCCTTTGGAGAAGAAGGAAAATTTACCTTTCTGGGTGCGCATTATACCGGAGGCAACGATCTGGTTGCCCTGGCGGGACCTTCATCGGAGAACTTCTATTGGACAACCTCCTATATCGTTACAAGTGAGCCTGGCAAGGGTGCGGAAATGCAGTTGGATCTGGCCAAAAAATATAACCGCGATGAAAAGACCGCCAACTCTCATAACTATGCCAACGGCATGATGGTGGCGCAGGTGGCAACGGAGGTCATCAGGCGGGCCAAGGAGAAAGGCAAGGAAATTAACAAAGAGACGCTGTATGAAGAACTCCAGAACATGAATGGCGATAATGCCTTTAATCCGCACACCACGGTGGGACCGGTAACATATTCGGAAACCGACCATGCCGGCGTTGACACTCTGCAGCTCTATGTTGTCAAAGACGGCAGTTTCAAGTCGGTAGGTGAGCCTTTCGTGCCTGAATATACAGCGAAGATCGAGTAGACAAAAAAGAGAAACCGGACCAGCAATATCTCTTCACTTAATGCTTCTCCCGTATCACCATGAACCGTGGTACGGGAGAAGAGTATGCCCGGCCCCGGTCATCGGCATAAAGAAGAATCAGCCTGAATCAGTGTATTATCATGAGAGAAACTGAAAAACAGCTGGAAGTGAATAATATTGAAGTTGTCTACAATGATATTATTCAGGTCTTGCGCGGCGTCAGCCTGAGTGTTCCCACCGGTAGTATTGTCGCCCTGCTGGGTACCAACGGAGCCGGGAAAACCACGACACTGCGGGCCGTCAGCGGGCTATTGAAGCCGGAAAATGGATTTATCCGCGAAGGATATATCAAATTCCAGGGTAAAGATATTACCAACCTGCTCGGCACTCATGTGGTCAAGCTTGGAGCCGTCATGGTGCCGGAAGGACGGCGGGTTTTCAAGCATCTGAGCGTCGATGAGAATATCAAGGTCGGCTCTATAACACGGCAGGATGGGGCGCAGCGGATCAAGGAAGATCATGCCCGCATGTACAGCCATTTCCCCCGTCTTTCGAATATTACTCACCGTATGGCCGGCTATTGCTCCGGTGGTGAACAGCAGATGATCGCAATTGCCAGAGCGCTGATGGCGGCGCCGCAAATGCTGATGCTCGATGAACCCTCTCTGGGGCTCGCTCCCTTGCTGGTCAAGGAGATTTTCGAGAATATCAAGCTGATAAACCGTGAATTAAACACTACTATTTTAGTAGTGGAGCAAAATGCCAAGATCGCCCTGGATATCTCGGATTATGCCTACATCATGGAATCCGGCAGGATCGTACTGGAAGGTTCTTCCAAAGAGCTCC
Organism: Desulfopila inferna; assembly: GCF_016919005.1. Classification (NCBI taxonomy): domain Bacteria; kingdom Pseudomonadati; phylum Thermodesulfobacteriota; class Desulfobulbia; order Desulfobulbales; family Desulfocapsaceae; genus Desulfopila; species Desulfopila inferna. The sequence goes on along the minus strand of NZ_JAFFQE010000002.1, from coordinate 408,752 downwards.
AGGAAAATCCAGATGTTAAAGAGTTTTATATGGGTATAACCAGAGGTGGTGGAAGAAAGTCGTTTAAAGAAGTCAAATCCTATAAGAGGCGGAAACGCTGGATGTAATTTCCCTGGAAAGTTCAGAGGAGAAGGAGAGAGAAGAGATGAAATTCCTGGTAGGGTATAACGGCTCGGAGGTGTCCAGGGCTGCGCTATCTCTGGCGAGAACCTACGCCGATCTTTTTGGAGCAGAGGTGCTGGTGGTAACCTCCATGGTAGGTGGTGCAAGTGAAAAACCGGATAAAATTGGGAAGGCCGCCGAGGACCTGAAATTTGCCGAAAATTTTTTCAAAGAAAAAAATATACCCTGTGAAACCCATCAGCTGGCGCGAGGAATGGCACCCGGCGAAGATATGGTCAGATTCGCGGAGGAAAATGATGTCGATCAGATTTTCGTGGGAATTGAGAAAAAATCGAGAACCCAGAAAATTATATTAGGATCGAATGCTCAGTACATAATCCTCAAGGCTCCATGTCCCGTTGTGAGTGTCAACAGTCCGTAGCTGTTGAGCCGGCTTCCTTCAGGTCCGGACTGACGAAAAGGAAAATTGTCAGGTATTCGCCTAAAACTATAAAATTAAGCTAATCGGAATAGATATACAGATCTTCGGTGCTGCAATATTATCTAGTGTCTGCCCCTGAATGGCACTTTCGAAGCCTGCGCTATCTGCTCTAACTAGTCGGAGTCTGCGCTTACCGGTTGCTCTCAAAATTTAATCCTCGGAGGTAAACGAAGACTCCGATATCAATTATATGCCCGTGGTTAAATTCATCGAGCGCCTAGATTTAGAACAGGTAAACGGAGATTCCGAAATTGCTCATTCCTGGACAGACTCTAGAGAAATTGTTGACCCGGGAAATTCGGAGGACGGTTATATGGGACTATACGATCTATCTTTCTATGATGTGATACAACGGAATGCGCTTGCTTTCGGCCCACAGCTTTGCTGGCATGAAGTCGACGACGGCAGGACGTTGACATTCGCTGAATACAAGATGCAGGTTGACTCCCTGGCCGCCGGACTGGCCCGGGCCGGTATCCGAAAGGGAGACCGCATCGGTGTTATTGGCAAAAACAGTCTGGAGTTTTTTCTGATATATGGGGCTGCAGCGTATTTAGGCGCCATTGTTCTACCGGTTAACTGGCGGCTTTCAGGCGATGAAGTCCGCTTTAATCTTGATGATTGTCAGCCTAGGATCATCTTTGCCGATGCGGAATTCCAACCGCTTCTGCAGAGCGGAAGTATCGAATCAAATGTTCAGGGATCGTATAATCTGAAAAGTGATAGTGGTTCATTAGTACCGTTTACTGAGTTGATGCAGGAAGCTGAAAATGTGGCCCCTGCCGAAGTTGAAAGTACGGACGGATTTGTCATTATCCACACGGCTGCGGTGGCCGGACGCCCGCGCGGCGCCCTGCTCAGTCATGGCAACATGCTCTTTGCGGACATGCATTTTCAGTATTACCTGCAGCTTGGTGCGGAAGATGTCCACCTGAATCTGTTGCCGCTTTTTCATGTGGGCGGACTTTTCCTGGCCACAAGTGCATTTCACGCCGGAAGTGCCAACCTCAATATCAGCAAATTCGAGGCCACTGCCGCGGCCAATCTGATCCAAAAGCACAAGGCCACCCTGTTTTTTGATTTTCCTCCGATTCTTGACTCTATTCTCAAGGCCGCCGAAGAGAATCAAATCGATATCAGTTCGCTCAAGTCCGTTGTCGGCCTGGGGACTCCAGAGGTCATAGAAAAATTCCAATCGGTCACCGACGGGTATTATTACGTCATGTATGGCCAGACGGAGACATCCTGTCTCGCCTCCATGGGTCGATATAACGACTGCCCCGGTTCGGCAGGTAAGGCTATCCCGCTGGGCGATGTTCAGCTGGTGAACGATCACGATCAACCCGTTGCTCCCGGGGAAACGGGAGAGATCACCCTCAAGGGACCCATGGTGTTCAAGGGATACTGGGGATTGCCCGAGGACAATGCCTACACTTTCCGTGAAGGTCGTCATCACACCGGTGATCTCGGCCGTTTTAATGAGGACGGTTTTCTTTTCTATGCCGGACGAAAGGCTGAAAAAGAGTTGATAAAACCGGGCGGTGAAAACGTCTATCCTGCAGAGGTCGAAAAGATCATCCTGCAGCATCCCGCGGTGGAGCAGGTAGTTGTTATCGGTGTGCCGGATCCCAAGTGGAAGGAGGGCATCAAGGCGGTCTGTCTGCTAAAGGCAAATGCCACCCTGGAAGCTGCCGAGGTAATAGAATTCGTCGGTGCACGAATCGCCAGATTCAAGAAGCCGCAATATGTCGAATTTGTCGCTGAGCTGCCCCTGAATAAAGACGGTTCCATAGACCGGGGGAAGGTAAAGAGCCTTTATGGCCAGAGCTGAGAGCGGCAGAATAGTAGCTATATAAGCACCCGGAATCGGAGTTTATGTCCGTCAGGGTGCTTACCTCTAACGCCGGTAAACGCAAATAAGTACCTTGAGTGCATATCCAGCTCAACGATTTCAAATGCATTCTTGTTTTTACACCTTTGGGGAGTAAGGTACTAAACAAGAGCTCCCGCTTATCGCTGCTATCCGGCTGGATGAAAACTCTGAGCCGATTGGCATCAACATACCTTTCTGATCAGACAATATCCTGATACCCATGGCGAAAAACTGTGCATCCCTGGATTATTTTATTTTTTTTCTGATCCTTACCTGATATCTTACCTGCTTTTGCGCCAGAGTCAGGGTGGACGCGATTAAAAAATATCGATGTCCTGCACAGAAACGTCTGGTTTTAGATAAAATTCATCAGCGAGTTGGTGTAGTAGCATCCTATCCTGCAGATGATGAAGGTTATGATCAGCTATGAGTAAATATGCCGGGTGGATTATATTCGGTACCCTTGTTTTTTTTCTTTTAAGTGTAAAGCTGCCTTTTCTGCTGATACTGCCGACAATTTCTGCCTGGCTGGTACCCGTGGTGATGTGGCAATTTCTCGGCAAAAGTTCCCGTAAACAAACCCTGTGGCTGCTGATAATCGGTTTGGCAGCTCTTTTCTTTTCAGCCGGCCAGGGTATTTATCTGGGCTGGAGGCAAATTTTTGCTGCCAATCTGCCTCTGCTGGCAATGTTTGTCGCTGTCTCCTTCCTTACCTTAACCAGCTCCGTTACTGAAGGCCCTGCTTTGCCGAATGGCAAAAAGGCTGTAATAACCACGGCCATCGGCACCCATCTGCTTGGAGCTGTAATTAATTTGTCGGCAGTATTTCTTTTTGGTGACAGACTGCAAAGGAATGGGAGCCTTAGCAAGGTACAGATGATCATCCTGGCGCGTTCATTCTGCGCAGCTGCATGGTGGTCGCCCTTTTTTATCGCCACGGGTGTTGCCCTGATTTATGCTCCTGATATGTCATGGAAAGAGACGCTGATTCCCGGTGCTGTGATGAGCATTATTGCAATAAGTTACTCAACTGTTGAAGTATGTTTTTTCAGCAAAGCACGATTTTCCGGATACCCTCTGAAAACTGAAAGTCTGGCAATACCGCTTTTTCTGGCCGCTGTTGTCATCGGTGTGCATCACTTCCGGCATGACATAAACGTTCTGGTCCTCATCTGTCTGCTGGCCCCTGCAGGAGCCCTCCTGTTTATGAAAGGTAGGCCCAGGCTGCCGACATTGCGTGATTTTATAGATAACAGGATATCAACAGTGAGCAGTCAGTTTGCCTTGTTCCTCGCTACTGGAGTTTTTTCTACCGGCATTAAATCAATAACTCATGTTTATCCCGCGGTATTTACTCTCGAAGGTTCGTTTACACCGTTGATGTTTGCAATTATATTGGGAGCAATGATACTCATCGGGATCGTAGGGGTTCATCCGGTGGTCAGCATAGCAATCGTCAGCCCGTTGCTGTTACCCCTTGATCCCGATCATTCCCAGCTTGGTTTTCTATTTCTCACCAGCTGGGCTGTGTCCACGGCAAGCAGCCCGTTATCGGGAGTGGGACTGGCTCTTGTCAGTCGATTCAAGGCTTCTCCCAAAGTGATAATTCAGAGCAATTGGCGTTATGCCCTGGTGATGTGGGCAATTGCCTCCATGATGAACATATTATTTTTTGTGGGCTCGCGATAAGCGCAGAGTTTCTCGGTAATTTGATAATTTTTTTACGCGATCATCATTCCTTACCTGTTGTGAAATTACAGAACTATTCAGCACTTGCTGGATTAAATGCTGTGATAGAATCTGTATAGAGTGTATTCTGTGAACGGCAGGTGGAAGCCGGATTGAGCCTGGAATGGCGATATTAAAATGGTTATGGGAATTGAAAATGAAAACCGGAACACAAAGAGCCGATATCAAGGCCGGCATAAAAGTATCCATCGTATTGAAGCAGGATCAACGTTCTGGAAAGCTCACCGAGGGCATTGTTCGGGATATTTTGACGAATTCGCCGAGTCACCCACATGGCATCAAGGTCCGGTTGGATAACGGTCTGGTGGGGAGAGTAAAGTCCATTGATTGATGGCGTCGCGATAAGCACCCGTACGGGCATAAACTCCGACTCCGAGAAAGCCCGCTCTCCCGCGTTGCAGGTTTTTGGAAGACCTTCGACATACTACCTGTATAGTCGAAGGCCTGCCAAAAACACTGCGCCTTGTATAGCGAACTTTTTATCTAGCCATCTGACATCGTGGCTACTTTTTACGAGTCCATTTCCAACTGAAAATATCACATAACGGTAGGCGGGAAAGCATCGAACCCAGCTGAGCTGGATAAGTACCTTGGATAGGGCAGGCAATCCACAGTTATCAAATACATTATTCGTTTTCTTGTTTTTTTGTGGCAGTTTCTTAGGAGTAAGGCACTAATAGAGGCGCAGCGCCCTGAGGAGGAGGTTGCATGGTCAAAATTATCGCTATTTACGGCAGTCCCCGACGTGACGGCAACAGTGCCGCCCTGCTCAAGCAGGCAGTGGCCGGCGCCCGGCAGCAGGGCGCTGAGGTAGAGGAAGTGATCCTTCGGGATTACAACATGTCTCCTTGTCTGGAAATATATCAATGCATCAAAACCGGTGAATGCGCTATCCGTGATGACTTTCCCAAGGTTCTGGAGAAACTGGAAGCCAGCGACGGCATCATCCTCGCCTCTCCGATCTTTTTTTATACCGTGAGTGCGCATACAAAAATATTAATGGATCGCTGTCAGTCCCTCTGGGTGCGGAAGTATTGGATTGAAAAACAGGATTTTAAAAATGCCCCTCAGACCCGCAAAGGGGTGTTTATTTCGATAGGGGCCACAACTGGAAAAAAACTCTTTGATGGAGCCCTGCTCACGGTCAAATATTTCTTCGATGTTCTCAATGCCGGTCTCTGGAAAACCGTGCTTTGCAGAGGGGTAGATCGCAAGGGCGAGATCGACAAACGGGATGATTGCCTTCAGGAAGCATTTGAGGCAGGCAGGGATCTGGCAATTGTTCTGAAAGATGAGAAAAAGATTGCTGAGTGATGAGAAGGATGCAATGAGGACGGGTTTTATTGGTACGGGTGCTATCACTGAGGCTTTGGTTACCGGACTATGTACCTCAAAGGGGGGCATCGGCTCTATTACGGTCTCTCCACGCAACGAGGATAAATCAAAACTGCTGCAAAAGCGGTTTTCTCAGGTAACGGTTGGCCGCTCCAATCAGGATGTTGTCGATAAGAGTGATATTGTGGTCCTGGCATTTTTGCCCAGGGATCGGGGGTCGGTCCTGGATTCCCTGAAATTCAGGAATGATCAGATACTTGTGAATCTGTTGAGCGGCACGCAGAATTCTCAGATAGCTGCGCATACAAACAGCTCATGTTTCATCAGCAGAGCAGTTCCATTGCCGTGCGCAGCCGAGCATATCGGTCCGATTGTGGTGTTTCCCGACAATGATACAGTTAACCAGTTGTTCAAAAATGTAGGCACCGTGATTACGGTTGAAAGCGAAGAGCAGCTTGAATCTCTGTCCGTGATCACTTCCCTGATGGCGCCATATTTCCAGATGCTGGCCACCATTACAGACTGGGCGATACAAACCGGAGTTGAACAGAAGCAGGCCGGCGACTATACCGCTGCCATGTTCGAGGCATTGTCCGCACTCGCCCGGAAAAGTCCGGGCGGCAGGTTGCGCCAGCTTGCCGATGAATCCATGACACCTGGAGGCCTGAATGAACTTGCAAGAAAAACCATCAATGAATCGGGCGGCTTTGAATTCCTGAAACCTGCTCTGCAGGCCGTTGCCGACCGGGTGAGAGGGGGAAAATCCCGGTGATGGTGGAGAAAAAAAGAATGAATTCTGAAAATCCTGTTTTTACGTATGTCGCTCTGGGGTTGGCCGTTATATTCTGGGGGCTCTCTTTTGTTGCCACCAAGGTGGCCCTGCAGAGCTTTACCCCGTTTTGCCTGATGTTTCTGCGCTTTTTCGGCGCTTCGCTTTTTTTTGCAATACTATTTCGACGAACCGGATTTCCGCCGATTTCCAGAAAATCCGTAAAATCCCTGATGTTCCTGGCCCTGATGCAGCCCGGGCTTTACTTTACCTGTGAAACCCTCGGCCTGCAGTATACCTCCGCAACCAAGACAGCTTTGATCATTGCCACCATTCCGGTGTTTGTCCTGGCGCTCTCGGCTATCCTGCTGAAGGAACGTATGCGGCCCGTTAATCTGTTGGGGATCCTCCTCTCTCTTATCGGTGTCTCTCTATTGGTTTTTGGAGATCAGGGGCGGACTGCGCTTCAGGGCAGCCTGATCGGTGATCTTCTGATTTTCGGCGCCGTTCTTTCCGCCGCGGCGTACATGATCATGGCCCGACAGCTCGGCAGTACCATTCCCTCCTTTCAGATCACCGGTATGCAGATTATTTTCGGTGCCATACTCTTTTTCCCCGCCTTTCTGTGGGATCTGCCAAAGTTCAACTGGGAAGCGGTATCGGCGGATTCGGTCATCGCCCTGATTGGCCTGACACTCTTCGCCACGATTGGTGCATTCCTCTGTTACAACTATGCGCTGACCAAGATCCCTGCCGCCCGTGCTTCAGTATGCATCAACGGTATTCCAATGGTAACCGCCCTGGGAGCCTGGGTATTGCTTGGAGAGTCGCTGACAACCGTACAGCTTTTCGGAGGGGTAGTGGTCCTTGTGGCAGTCTTTCTCGCCAACCATGCACCGCGTTCTCAGGCGATAGCCAAAATCGTGGCCGAGGTGTGATTGCCGGATCTCATGTTTAGGCACTCTGCAGCATGACCACAAAACAATCAGGATTTATTTTATCAATAGCAATATAGATACTACTCCACTGCATTGACTGATGGTCCTTGTATTTGATATACATGATATACAAGCAAACTTGGGAGTCCCCTCAACGTCATTTTTCATGCCCTCGGGCAGAAGGAGATGCCTTGTGATTCATCAATTCGATACGGTTATTGTTGGTTCCGGCGGTTCGGGCCTCTATGCAGCGCTGGAGGCGAGTCAGCGGTCCCGAACGGCGGTTTTGTCAAAACTTTATCCGGTTCGCAGTCATACCGGAGCTGCTCAGGGCGGCATCAGTGCGGCACTGGGGAATGTAGAGGAAGATAAAGCGGAATGGCACGCTTTTGATACGGTAAAAGGCGGTGACTATCTGGTCGACCAGAAGGCCGCTGAGATCCTGACCCGGGAAGCGATCCAGGCGGTATATGATCTGGAAAACCGGGGTCTGCCCTTTAATCGGACCGCAGAGGGGCGGATTGATCAGCGCCGTTTCGGCGGCCACACCAGAAATTTTGGAGAGGCAGCAGTAAAACGGGCCTGCTATGCAGCAGATCGAACCGGTCATATGATTCTGCAGACCCTCTATCAGCAATGCATTAAGAACGAGGTTGCCTTTTACGATGAATTCCAGGTTATCGATCTGATCAGGGAGGGCAACATCTGCCGGGGCGTGGTGGCCGTGGAACTGGCCAGCGGGGAGCTGCATATCTTCGCCGCTAAGGCGGTGCTCTTTGCCACCGGCGGCTTTGGCCGCATGTTCAAGGTCACCTCCAACGCCTATGCCAATACCGGAGACGGACCGGCCGTTTGTGCCCGTCGCGGCATTCCCCTGCAGGACATGGAGTTTTTCCAGTTTCATCCTACGGGCATCATGGGCCTGGGGATCCTGATTTCCGAAGCGGTGCGCGGTGAAGGAGGAATACTGCGCAACCGCAACGGCGAGCGCTTTATGGAACGCTACTCGCCGGTCCTGCTCGACCTGGCACCACGGGATATTGTCGCCCGCGCCCTGCTGACTGAGATCCGGGCCGGCAAGGGAATCCGCGGAGACGGCAGGATCGACGACTATGTCAATCTCGATGCAACTCAGATAGGCAAGGAGACGCTGCTGGCCAAGCTGCCGGACATTACCGGATTTTGCAAAACCTACCTCGGCATAGATCCCGCGGATTCACCGATCCCGGTTTTGCCGACGGCGCACTATGCCATGGGCGGCATTCCCACCGATGTCCATGGATGTGTAGTGGCCGACGGCAAAGGGAGTCTGATAAATGGACTTTATGCGGTTGGAGAATGCGCCTGTGTCTCCGTGCATGGCGCCAATCGTCTGGGTACCAACAGCCTGCTCGATCTGGTAGTTTTCGGCCGGCGGGCCGGACGGCATATCGGGGACTATGTCAAGCATGCCGAGATTCCGCAGCTCAGTGAGGCCGCGGCAGACCCTGCCCGCGAGTGGCTCTCCGGATTGACTGAGGGAAAATCAGAACATCACGGCGGTCATATAGCGGATGAGATGCAGACGGTCATGATGGAAAAGGTCGGCATCTACCGCAACGATGCGCAAATGCAGACGGCGGTAGCAGAGATACGGCAGTTGAGGGAACGCTATCGGGAGGTTCGTGTGCAGGACACCAGCGCACGGTTCAACACCGATCTGCTCGAGCTTATCGAGCTGGGCAACCTGCTGGATCTCTCCCTGATCACCGCAACATCGGCGCTCAACCGGACAGAGAGCCGTGGTGCACACAGCCGTGAAGATTATCCGCTGCGCGACGATGATAACTGGCTGCAGCACACTCTCGCTTATCTGGAAGAGGATTCGGTGCGTATCGATTACCGGCCGGTGGATACCTCGATCTGGGAACCAAAACCGCGCACCTACTGATGCAAACAGGAGTTGAACCATGAAAATCAATCTCAAGATCCAACGGTATAATCCGGACAGCGATGAACAGCCATACTTCCAGGAATATCAGGTTGAGGCGCAGCCCAATGAACGGCTGCTGGACGCTTTGATGCGGGTAAAGCGATTTCAGGACGGCAGCCTGGGTTTTCGCAAAAGCTGTGCGCACGGGGTATGCGGCTCGGATGCCATGCGCATCAACGGTAAAGACGGGTTGGCCTGTAAGATGCTGATCAAGGATATTGTGGCGGAGTTCGGAGATACCATCACCGTCGAACCGCTGCGGTATCTGCCGGTGCAGCGGGACCTGATTGTGGATCAGGCTGATTTCTTTGCCAAATATCGGTCCATCAAGCCCTATCTCATCAATGACGAGCCGGTCGAGGAGAAGGAGCGTCTCCAGTCCCAGGAGGACCGCCTTGTCTTTGACGACACTACAAACTGTATCTTGTGTGCTTCGTGTTATTCGGCGTGTCCCGTGTTAACGGAGAATCGAAAATTTTTGGGCCCGGCTGCGATCAGCCAGGCTTATCGCTTCCTGGCGGATACCCGCGACCGCGGTTTTGAGGAGCGGCTTCCGGTTCTGCATGACCCTGATGGGGTATGGCCCTGTGAAAATCACTTCGAGTGCACCAGAGTCTGTCCACGTTCGATACTGATCACTAAACGCATTAACCAGACCAAGCGGATGATTGAGGCGCACAGCCATCGGGCCGATGATGAGAAAAGCTGATCATACGGTTTGCGAGGTTTACGACGGATCAGTGCGGTTCATCGTAGGCATCAAGAAGCATTTCAGGCGCGCTTTTCTCTTCAGACCTGACCTCGGGATTGCTGTTGATTATTCGCGCACAGGAGTTCCAGCGCAGTACCGCATCCTGATTTGAAGGATCGCAGGTTTTGATCGCTTCGTCGTACGATTTCATCGCCTTGGCGAACCACTGATATGCTGCAGCGCCGCCTCCGGGCTCTTCCTGCTTGAGGTAGTTTTTAGCTCGACGTTCATAGAGTATACCTCTGTAGTAAGATTTACAGTATGGAACTGGGAGTCTGTCCACAATTGCCTTGGCTTTCTCAAACGACGGACTCAGGCCGCTGCTGGAAAACTTGTCCGTCAGCGCCAGAAGCAGAGTTATTAAGGTATCCTGATGGTCAGGGTCAACCTCCAGTATATCAAGACAGATGCTCTCCGCCTCATCCGGTTCATTAAGCAATCGATACTGTTTTGCCAGCTCAAGTGCTGAAGGGATATTTTCCCGCTTGATCTTCCTGAGTTCTATCATGTTGCCTCCCTTTCTCGAGTTCTGTTGTCAGCCAATTGCGTCGTGTGTAATCTTCCCGGAGGTCATTTTCCGGATTGGCGGCAAAGTGCTTTAAAACCAAGGGTTCCAGGACCCAAAACAGATCGATCTCGATGATAATCGAATTCCGAAAATTATTTACGGCCCCGGCGTATTTGAGACGAATGGCTGAAAGATATTCCCACCGCTTCGTGGGGGAGATCAGGGTTTTCCGGAAGCGACTCTGCTTTTCCACGTAGGCGGAGTTCCGGTATCCGGAAGAATATACCAGTTTTTGTTGCAGTACTTCTCCGGATGCGTCAAGGAACCAGGTATATACATTCAGGGAGTGGGCTGAATACTCATGAGAAGCCTCTCCCGACAAATGTAATGCAACTTTTTATCCATGATCTCAGCTTTTCGCGTTATGTACGTCTGTTAATTATAAGCAAGACAAGGGAAAACTCAAGAATCCGACTGATAATTTCGATCTTTGGTGATTTCCGGAATTGACATCTCTGTCATCGTTTGACATTAGTTACTAACATTCACCATATTCAATAGATCATCAGTTTTTGTCTGCCCGGAAAGCAGGTGAGATATATTTTCAGGCAATAAAAAATTAATTATGTTATGATCTTAGCAGGATACGTTGGACAGAGGTCGGGACCACGATCATTGGAGCCGGGAAAGCGTGATCGTGGTCATGACTTAACCAGAGGAACATATGGAAATGAGAAAATTTTTCAGACCAAAATATCTGCTTATCGGTGCTGTACTTCTGATTGGTGCCGGGTTTTTTCTGGCCTTCGGCCCGCCGCAAATGTTGGCCAAGACCGAGACTCCACAGTACTGTGCCTCATGCCACGTCATGGAGGATCAATATGAAGCCTGGCAGCACCAGGGAGCTCATCGTCGTCAGGCCTGCGTGTCCTGTCATCTACCGCATGACAATCTGGTATCATATTATCTTTGGAAGGGCATCGATGGTATGAAGGACCTGATTGTATTTCATACGGGCACGGTGCCGGAGCGTATAGAGATTTCTAATCATGGTATTGAATTCATACAGGGTAACTGCATCCGCTGCCATTCTGCAACGGTGGAAAAGATGCTGGATACGGAGCGTCAATGCTGGGACTGCCATCGTAATGTGCAGCACAGGCTTGCCGGCTCCAGATTGTCACTGTAGCGAATATTCCACCGGAAATTGTAATGTGGAAGCAAGCACCGAGATTTCAGGAACATTTGATAATATCAGATATTAGAGCAAAAGTGGTTATCTGCAGACGCTGGTTACATGTTGATGAAACCAGCTATTTAAGGAGAGACAAAATGATCATGAAAAAGAAGAGTGTGGCCGGGCTTGGAATATTGCTCATTTTTGGCTTGCTGGCATGTTCGCCGGAAGAGCCGCAGCTGGTGCAGCCGGTAAATATCCCCGATAATACCATAGATCCGGCAGTCTGGGGGAAGGCCTATCCGGTGGAGTACGATCTCTGGCTGCAGACCGAGGAACCTACTCCTGCCGGTAAAAGCAAATATAAGGTTGGCTTCGATGCCGATAATATCACCTATGATAAGTTGTCCATGTATCCTTATATGGCGCTGCTGTTCAACGGCTGGGGGTTCGGCATCGAGTACAACGAGCCACGGGGGCATGCAAACATGCTCAAGGATCAGCTTGAGATTGATGCCAAACGTGTGGGCGCCGGTGGTGTATGCCTGACCTGTAAAACACCGTACGCTCCTGAGCTGGAAGAGAATATGGGAGAGGATTATTATAAGCTTCCCTTTAAGGAAGTGGTCGACAGAATCCCCGAGGAACATCGGGAGCTTGGCGTGGCCTGCATAGACTGCCATGACAATAAGGATCTGACACTTCAACTCTCACGCAACTTCACTCTGGGCAGGGCCCTTGATGCCATGGGTGTTCAAGCCGAAGAGCTTAATCATCAGGAGATGCGCTCTGCAGTCTGCGCCCAGTGCCATGTGACTTACAACATTACCAAGACGGCAGAGGGCAAATCCGACGGTATTTATTTTCCCTGGCAAACGAGTACATGGGGAAATATCAGCGTTGAAAACATCATCGAGAAGATTCGTAGTGATCCGAATAACAAGGAATGGACACAAAGCGTTACCGGTTTCAAACTGGCTTTCATGCGTCATCCCGAATTTGAGCTCTACTCCTATCAGAGCACACATTGGCAGGCAGGGGCCTCCTGCTCCGATTGCCATATGCCTTATACCAAAATCGGTGTCCAAAAAGTTTCGGATCACCGTGTCATGAGCCCGCTCAAGGCCGATCTGCGTGCCTGCGCCCAATGCCATGCAGAAGACACCGAATGGCTCAAGCAGCGCGTCATAGGAATTCAGGACCGTACCGTTTCGCTGATGCTGCGGGCCGGTTACGCCACGGCAACAGCAGCCAAGCTCTTTGAAACTCTGCACAATGCCCAGGAAGAGGGTACTGAGTTTGATCCCAGGTTTTATGCACAGGCCAAGGATTTTTATCTTGAGGCCTTCTATCGTCAGCTGTTCATTGGTGCCGAGAATTCCGTTGGCTTTCATAACCCTCCCGAGGCGTTGCGTGTTCTTGGCGATTCTGTGGCTTTTGCCGGTAAATCTGAAGCCTTGCTGCGCCAGATGTTGGCAGAGGCGGATGTGCAGGTGCCAATGGATATCGACCTGGAATTGACTAAATATGTGGATGAACGGGGCGAGAACAAGCTCATGGGTAAGCCGGAGCAGGAGATTGAGGATCCCTTTGGATTACAAAAGCGATTCCTGCAGAAGCGATAGCAATGTTGAGGTGGCCTCCTGGATTTCGCCAATATTGGCCGAGGTAAAATTACGGGACATAATATTGTTCCTAATATTGTGTCCCGACAGAGCAAAAAACGACTTTTAAAAACTAAAAAAACAATAATAGTTTTCAACTAATGATGGATCTACAAACGCTTGCGCATTTGTGGAAAAGGATATTGGGGGAATTGCTGCAGAAGTAATGCTTTGAAGGGGAATACGATTCCCATGAGATTCTGACGTCAATCTATTACGAAGGATGATGGCGGCCGGAATGGCCAATCTGGCCTGGAGAATTTTTCACTTCCGTAAGCGCTGAGTCTGCTGCGGATATGTTCCGCCGGTTCGAATCTCGGAAACGAGATGTCTGCCGGCCGACATCATTGTTCAACCCACCTGATTGTTGTTTTTTTCTGCAAAGAGATAGTCACCTTTCCGGCGGCAGCCTTTTTGCCATCCACCAGCCAATGGCCCGCCTGACTGTCATGTTTCGGCGGCAATTCGACAACCACTTCCATTCCGCCAGGATAGTGCCCGGTGTAAGGCAGCGTTTCAGGATAACTATCCACTAATATCTCTGGAATAATATCGCTTTCGACATGAAGTTGCTGAAACTCAGGCAACCCAAAGAAATGACGCATTTCATAACGGATGTGGCCATGACGATTCTGAAAGAAGCGCAGCAGTTCGGGATTACTCTCCCTGTCATACTTTTCCAGAATTATCTCATATTTTCGATAGAGAGCAGCAAGTTGTTGCGGGCTCAAGTCATGATTGAGAATTTGTACATAACGCCTGATGAAATAATCCTCAAAAGAAGGATCTTCAATAAATAATCGTCGGAAGAGCCGCAGCCGCGAGTTCCCCAGCCTGTGCAGCTTCTCTTTAAAGATGAGTCCGAGCCCTTCCTGCTGCCAGACCTCTCTGTCGGGATTCCTGCTCCTGGAGGCGTACCAGTCGGTAAAACAATGATCAAGGTCCCAGGCAACCCATTGCCAGGTCGAAGAGTCGTCTTTGGCATCTTTGAAAGCCACTCCCTGGCTCCAGTCGGTATTGCCGCTGAAGGTAACCGCTATAAAATAATTCATCAAACCTTCAATATCTATCACTCCGCGAACCTTTTCATAGGTCAAGGTTGCATCAGTTGATAGTTTATCCATATCTTCCCAGAATACGGAATTTTTTTTATCCCCTCGATAACGGTGAAAGTGCATCGATTCGAGATTGTACTTCTGCCGGAGATATTTTTTGCTGAGATGCGGCGAGAGCCAGACAAGACCCTGGTCGACGCCATTGAGGATAAATTCGGCCTGGGAATATTCAGTGGTGTTGACCCCGGCCATTGCATAAAGATCATTGGCGATAACGTTGCTCAGCGGCCAGCCATCAGGAATATCATCATGCACTACCAGAGTTCTGAGAGCCGCCAGTTTGGGAAAAATTTCTGCAACATCCAACCATTGAGACCCGTAGATCTTCCTGAAATAGAGCCTGTAACTGTGCTTTGGCAAAGACGGATCCCGGCTGGTACCGCCATGCAGCCTGAAGCCGACGGCGCTTTGCTGCAGCAGGGTGTCACCTTTTTGAATTGCAGCGTAAGCCAGACGTTCGGCTTTTTTACCGCGTTGCTGATAATTGGTCAGAATACCGTGTTCGCCGTCAATGTTTTCCGCTTCGGTGACCACCGAGATCGTGATGTTGTCGTCGTTTACTGCTTTTTTCAGATTTGCTGCTGCAGCCCGCATCAACTCATACTCTTCTCCAATACCGATTAAGGCGCCGCTTATCTGCCGTCTCTTTTGGAAGGGACCGATATTCTCCATTTCCGGTTGATCAAACTGCTGTTTATACCGGAAGCTGTGATTAGGAATAATTGTGGTAGCGCCCATCTTATGGAATAGCTCTCCGAGCTTATTATAGGAGAGCAGCTCAGAAGGAACATGGCGAACCTGCAGGACCTTTAGTTTCTCCGCCACAGGTGTATGATCCTGCAGGAAAAACAGCAGCGCGGCAAACAGCGACAGGACAAGAGCCAGCAACCAATGGGTAAGTATGGGAGGTCTGGGTAAACGCATTTAGAACCTTACTCCTGAAATTCTGCCACTCGGTTCATACCCCCTTGAGGGGTGTAATAAACAGGAAAACGAATAATGTATTTGATAGCTGTGAATTGCCCTAGGTACTTATCCCCTTTTGGGGTTTAACCAAAAATTACCAGAGTGACAGCTACACTATTTCTCCACTGCGGGCTGCATCGCAGCGCAGACTCCGCAGATGGTTTTTTACAGCAGCATCCTGCAGCAATGTGCGAAGCAGCTCAGCAGATTGAATATCGATTTGAAATAGGACCTGCATTGAATCACCGGCGAGGCTCGATTGCAGTATTCTGTATGATATTCGTTTCCTTTGCAGAACTTCGAGAAAGGCATTCAGAACCTTTTGGTAATCACCACGTATAACCATATCAAGAAAATACCTTCCCTTTTTTCCCTTGAGAAGATAGCGGGACAGGAGAAAATGCAGGCCCAGAAAGAAATAAATCGGCAGAAAGAACTGATAGGTTATGGGCCGTATCTTCAAATCAAACTCAAATTGAGGATCGGCATCTGTAAAGATCATCTTCTCGGCATTATCTCCGATCTTTGCTGCGGCAGTTCCCTTCACTGCATCGAAGTCGTCAATGTTCCCGTCAAAGTGCCTGCTTCTGAACAGCCATTTGAAAGAATATCCTATTGCCTGGACTTCCACTGGCGCTGGAGGTATGTCCCCTTTGCCTTGCTGAAGATCAATCCGCACTTTTTTGATAAGAAGAGCATCGTGCAAAGGAAAGGAGTAAACATTATGTCCTTTCTCACTTACCAGCGTCGAGGTCCTTTGGGTCGAATACTGACCGTCTTCTCCGGCCCAGAAGATCTGAATGAAATTTTGTTCCCGGCTGGTCATTTCTATGGTCAGATATGCGGTGTCCGAAGCAGCAACGGACAGGCCGACCAGAATCACGGAAAGAAGCAGGACGGGCAGATGCTTTTTAAGTAACAGAACCACTTTTAAGATGTTTGGTTGTGGTAAAAGACATCGATCTTGACTCGCTTGTCAAGGGCTGCCAGGGCAGATTTGAGCTGGACAAGTTCGGCACCGGGAAGCTTATGGAAACTTGTACTGACCACGGCATACTCTCCTGATTCACTGATTGAATCGATGCGCGCTCCGGCAACACGGGAGATAATTGTTTCCATGATACCGTCAAGAGATGCTGAGGAATCGCCGGGCAGTGTACAGGTGATCATACCGCTGCTCAAATAACTATCCACCAGGACCCCGCCAAATCTGGCCAGAAAAAGCCCCAGGGTGGCGGTCAACAGGATAATGGCCAAAAATGCCAGATTGAAGGTGGCACAGCTGATGGAGGTGGCAACGAGCAACATGAGAAAGCCGATTTCTTCAGGTTCTTTTATCGGAGTCCTGAAACGGACGATGGAGAGAGCTCCCAAAAGGCCAAGCGACAACGGCAGGGAAAACTGAATGCAGATAAAAATAGCAGTAATGGATATGCCCAGAAGAGGAAAGGCACGGTGGATCTGACTTCCGGTGGAGCGCTGTTTGAAGAAATGAACATAGAGATAGGAGACGATGAAGGCGCTGATCAGTGAAATGAGCAGCAGACCCGAGAGAGGCCATAACCCTATGTCGGTAATTTCCTTATTGCCGAATCCGCCAATAAAATCCAATAATCCACTTTCCATTTTTTCACCTGATAAATATGCTGTACAGATTCTGCAACCTGCTGATAAACGTTTTTACGTTACTCATGAAGGAAAATACGAAAATCTTCCTGATTATTTTCTTCTCCCAAAGCTGCGCACCGCCTAAGCAGTCAGGCCGGTAATATGCTCGAAGCAGTTGCTGTATTTGGAAAATGAGCCCTTCCGGCAGCCAAACACTGTGATGCCGTGGAGTCGATCCGGTAAATCCATTGAGCTTGATTTAAATTCAAATACTCCGACATTTAAGGGTTCCTTCCAGTTCCGTTTCACCATCATCGGATTTATGCGCGGGACGTGGATTTCGCTATCCACGGCAAGCCTGGCACCAGACAGAGGCTCCACAAAGCGGTGCCGCACATAACTTATCTGAAAAGCCGGAAGAATCGAGCGTTCAGGAGGAAGCGACTGAGAATAAACCTTACCGGGTAATTCGATAAAATAAGGATCGTTAAGATACCTGGCCTTTTTGACCGCATCGTCAAGCGGTACTTCAACCCTCATTTTTTCTCTCGAGCTGCCGATCTTCCGTTTCTTTTCGAAATAGGCCATGGCGGAATAACTTGAATAACCGGTATCCTGGTACCAGCGCAAACGAAACTTCGTCTTGAGAAAATCGCTGTTATTTTTCTCTGCGAGAAAATTCCAAGCCAGTGTATCATAATACACCGAGGAAATGACCCCCCTGGGATAATCGCCATCTTCAACACAGCGGCTCAGCAACCAGTTGATCAGGGGCATTGACTGTACTGCGGGAAAGACAAATTTTGTCTCGTGTTCGGCCATTTTCTCTACTATCTCCAATCTCTATCCGTGAAGCAGGTGCGACATTATCTCCGGTGATTCAATTTTATCAGCGACTACACTAGTCGATTTTGGATGCTGCCACAATTTTTTTGTGATGCCCGATTCAAGGGGGGTGAAGCTACTTCAGCTAAAATGATACGAGCGAAAGAGAGTTGCTAAGTTGTAATGGTAAGCTCAGCTATGCAGAACAGGCACAGCTGTGAAACCATTGGCTGGAGGGAGGGGCGATCAGAACAATCCAGAAACGCTCGGTTATGTGGATGTCTTTAAGGTAATGATTGATACCATATCCTCAGTAGAACATCATCGGTGTCGTCAGACCGCTGGATTCTCTCGGGCGAGAAGTTTTGCAGTCCGTGTCCTTGTGGGTTCTGATAAGCAGGACCCGGCAGTCGTTGTACTGATCTGTAATTTGTAATCCGCAACAGCTGATTTTTATTCAGCGGTATCGCGAAACAGTTCACGGCCAATCAGCATTCTGCGTATCTCGGAGGTGCCGGCCCCGATCTCATAGAGCTTGGCATCCCGGAGGAATCTGCCGGTGGGGAATTCGTTGATATAGCCGTTGCCGCCGAGGCACTGGATGGCCTCGAGTGCCATCCAGGTTGCCTTTTCGGCGGCAAAGAGGATTACGGAGGCGGCATCCTTACGGATTTTATAGCCGGCGTCGGCTGCCTTGGCCACCGTATAGACGTAGGATCTGCAGGCATTCCAGGTGGAATACATATCGGCGAGCTTGCCCTGCATCAGCTCGAATTCGCCAATCGCCCGGCCGAACTGCCTGCGCTCATGGATATAGGGGAGTACTACATCCATGCAGGAGGCCATGATTCCCAGCGGCCCGCCTGACAAAACCAGGCGTTCATAATCAAGTCCGCTCATCAGGACCTCGACACCTCTGTCCACCCGCCCCAGGACATTCTCCGCGGGGACCACGCAGTTTTCAAAGACAAGCTCGCAGGTTGGAGAGCCCCGCATGCCCAGTTTGTCCAGTTTGGGTGAGGTGGAAAAACCCTTCATTCCCTTCTCCACCAGAAAGGCGGTGATGCCTTTGTGTACCATTTTGGGCGAGGTCTTGCCGTAGACCACCAGGACATCGGCATGGGGGCCGTTGGTAATCCACATCTTGGTTCCATTGAGGATATAGGAATCTCCCTCCCTGTCGGCGGAGAGGCGCATGCTGACCACATCGGAGCCCGAGCCTGCCTCGCTCATGGCCAGGGCCCCGATGTATTCCCCGCTGATAAGTTTCGGCAGGTAGCGCTCTTTCTGGGCTTCGCTGCCGTTGAGCTTGATCTGGTTGACGCAGAGATTGGAATGCGCGCCGTAGGCCAGGCCGACCGAACCGGAGCCGCGGCTGATCTCTTCCATGGCGATGGTATGCTCAAGATAGCCCATTTCCGCACCGCCGTATTTGTCGTCCACGGTGATGCCCAGAAGTCCCATGGCGCCCATCTTGCGCCACAGCTCAAGTGGGAATTCATCGTTTCTGTCAATATCGTCCGCCAGTGGAGCGATTTCCGTCCCGACAAAGCCCTGCACTGATTCACGCAGCAGGTTTGCTGTTTCTCCCAGATCAAAATTCAATTGAGGGTAAGTCTTCATGGGTGTCTCCTGAGTTTGGGAAAATTGCCACCATTTGAATCAAGTACAACGATCCATTGCCGTGGTGGCTTTTATGACTCCAGCTCCTTGACTTTGCCGAAAAAATCGAGGGCTTCTGGATTTTTCAGGGCGTCTTTGTTTTTTACTTCACGTCCGTGGATCATTTTCTGTACGGCAAGCTCCACTTTTTTCATATTAAGGGTGTAGGGGATATCAGGCGCTGCTATGATTTTTGCTGGAACATGGCGTGGTGAGGCTAAGGAGCGGATCAAGTCCCTGATGGTCTTGATTAAGTCATCGGAGAGCTCATAACCGTTTTTCATTTTGACAAAGAGAAGAACTCTGACATCGTTCTGCCATTTCTGTCCGACGACGACGCTGTCCTCGATATCTTCAATCTGTTCGATGATTCGGTAAATCTCCGCCGTACCTATCCTTACCCCGCCGGGGTTGAGGGTGGCATCGGATCTGCCGTACATGATCAGGCCGCCTCGTGGCGTCACCTCGATGAAGTCGCCATGGGTCCAGGCGTTGGGAAAGCCTTCAAAGTAGGCGGAGCGGTATTTACTGCCGTCTTCATCATCCCAGAAATAGATGGGCATCGAAGGGAAGGGGGCCGTGCATACCAGCTCCCCCTGTTTGCCGACCACGGGGTTGCCGCTCTCGTCATAGGCAAAGACCTTCATGCCCAGCCCACGGCACTGGAGTTCGCCTTCATAGACCGGGCCCATGGGATTGCCCAGAGCGAAACAGCCGTTAAGGTCGGAGCCACCGGAGATGGAGGCCAGCTGCAGATCCTCTTTTATTTCCCTGTAGATGAAGTGAAAATCCTCTTTGGAGAGGGGGGAGCCGGTGGAGAGCAGGGCCTTGAGTGGGCTCAGATCAAATTGTCTGCCCGGCTTGACGCCGGCGTTTTTCAGGGCTGCTATATAACCGGCACTGGTGCCGAAAATGGTGATCTGCTCATCCTGAGCCATGCGCCAGAGGGCATCGGGTTCCGGATGAAAGGGATTACCGTCGAAGAGAACCAGCGTTGCCCCGACAGCAAGCGAGGTGGTCAACCAGTTCCACATCATCCAGCCGCAGGTCGTGTAGTAGAAGATGGTATCCTCCCGTTTAAGATCGGTATGCAGGACCAATTCCTTCAACTGGTGGATGAGCACACCGCCGCTGCTCTGTACCATGCATTTGGGCGGGCCGGTGGTACCCGAGGAATACATGATGTAGAGGGGATGGTCGAAAGGCAGCTGGACGAAGTCGATCTGCTCCGTTTCATGGTCGCAGAAATCCGTGAAATGCACGGCCTTGGGCAGATTCTCGATATCGGGCTCCTTGGAAATATAGGGCACCACCACTATTCTTTCCAGTGAGGGTATCTGCTCGGCAATGCCGGCGATCTTTGCCAGGCTGTCAATTGTCCTGCCCTTAAAAAAATAGCCATCGGCGGTAAAGAGCACTCTGGGGCTGGTCTGGCCGAATCGGTCGAGCACACCTTTGACACCGAAATCGGGAGAGCAGGAAGACCAGACCGCTCCAAGGCTGGTGGCGGCAAGCATGGCGATAATCGATTCCGGCATATTGGGCATGAAGCCCACCACCCGGTCCCCGGGGATAATGCCCATATCCTTGAGAGAAGCAGCAGTCCCGGCCACAGCCGCATAGAGTTCGCGGTAGGTAAGGGATCGACGGACACGGTTCTCTCCCCGAAATATCAATGCCGTCTCTTCATCCCTGAAGCGCAGCAGGTTTTCGGCAAAATTGAGCCTGCTTCCTGAAAACCATTGTGCGCCCGTCATTTTTTGCGGATCGTCGATCACCCGGTCGTAACTTCGCGAGGCCTTGATGCCGACAAAATCCCACAACTCCGCCCAAAAGTCCTCCAGGTTTTCTATGGACCACTGATAGAGAACATCGTAATCGGAAAAATCCATTCCATACTGACGGTTGACACGCTCCATGAACCTGTACATATTGGAAGCTTTAATGCGTTGTTCCGATGGAGTCCATAATGGTTTCGACATGGTATACCTCTTTTGTGTGCTCTGGCCGCAAAAGAAAATGGAATAGAGCAGACCAGCCTATCTGTTGTCTCAAATGAAGTCTAAGGGTGATTCTCTCCTTCTGGAAATCAGCTCCGGTATCGACCTCCCGCTCGAGAGGAAAAGCGGGAGAGTATGATTGAAAAAAGGGGGGTAGTGACAATTTTTAAAAACTAAATCCCTGGGGAAGATCCTCTTCCCCGGTCCCTTCTACCACCCAGGAAAGATCGAGGATGGTGAATGTCGGATCGGACGTCTTGAATATCGGGACCACTTTCAAGCCTAATTCGGGATCGCCGCAGCTGAGATAGCTCATCAGGATGGTGGCCACTCCGTCAAATTCTATGTTGATGAACTTGATGGGCTTGTCGAGCATGTTGAAGGCGCCTGAGCGTTCACAGACCATGAAGGTATGGATTTTAGCGGTTTTCTTTGCCGTATCGGTGAGATCGATGACTGTATTTTTACTTAGGCAATCCGGGCAGTGGATGCGAAACGGCATGTAAATGGTGCCTTTCTGTCCACAGCCGGCGCTGTCGCAGCGGGTAGCCATCAGTTTTCCCTGGCTGAGCGATTCGAAAAATATGGCCTCTCCGCCATAGGAATGCATGTAGGTCATGTCTCGTGGGTTGGTGATGCCGAGGAGCTTCCAGTCGTCATCGGCATTGCGGATAGGGGTGTTGGGGGTGAGGTGATGGAAATCGCCCTTGGGCTTATATTTATTGTTTTTGACGTAAACCTGTCCGAACATACTCATAGCACGTCTCCTTTAGTATCTTACAGATTGTTTCTTTTTTTTTTTGCAAGAATAAATCTGTCGAAAGATTCTTATACCCCTCAAGGGGATACTGTAAAAAGTCCAGTTCAGCTGGGTTAGTATCCTGGTGAAAAATTTTCTTTTGAAGGTTCATCGTATTTATTTTATCAGATGATCGGGATCCATCAAAATGGTGGAGGTGACGTGTGAACCGACACCTGCATGGCTGATAGCCATTCCTCTTTTGGCACCCTGGACCTGGAGGTTGGTCCAGTCCGCCGGCTTCTCCCGGTTGAATTTGTTCCAGAGATTTTCATCGCCGTGGTATTCTTCCCACCTGTTCCAGATATGTGTGGCCACTTCGAAGGCCTGCATGATGCCGGTGGCTCCCACTGAGTGCATACAGCCGATCAGGCCGCCGGAGAGGTTGGAGGGAAGTTTTCCCGGTTCTCCGGTGTGCGGATTGGTGTGGTAGCAATCACCCGATTCCACATAATCACGCCCGTAGCCATAGGGGCGAATGCCTACATCCTCATAGGTCTGCACATCGCTGATGGTAAAGGCGTCGTGGAGCTCAACCAGATCTAGATCTTCGCTCGGATCGGTGATGCCGGCCATGCCGTAAGCATAGTAAGCAGCCATTCTTGCCGCCAGGAATCCGGTAAAACCGGGGTATCTGTCTCCACCGGGAAAGCGTTCGCCCAGATCTTTGTACTGATCCGCGGTCTCGTTGGGGAGCAGGGGGATGGCCATATCCAGTCTGTCGGCAGGGCGGAGGGTATGCGAGCCTGCGGAAACATAAACACGCAGCGGCTTATTCCTGGTATTTTGGGTAAGCTTGTCCGCGGTATCTTCATCGCAGAGAATAGTGCAGGCCGCGCCAACGCTCATCAAACAGCAGTCCAGGGCCCGCAGCGGGTAGGCGACAACCGGCGAATTCAGGACATCGTCAACGGTTATTTTCATCGGCGCCTGGGCAAAGGGGTTGAATCTCGCATAGCCGTGGTGTTTCACGGAGATCTCCGCCAGCGTTCTTCTGAATGATTCTTCCGATTTTCCGAAAATCTGCCAGTAGCGCTGGGCCATAACCGCATAATATCCGGTATAGATATGGCCTAATGGGGACTCCCAGTCTTTGTCGGCGGCGCAGGAAATCAGAAAGTTGCCTTCATCGGTGGGGACCTCGTCCATTCTTTCCCAGCCCATGACCAGAACGCAGTCCGAATAGCCGGAGGCCACCGCTTTCATGCCCTCCCAGAGAGTCGAGCCTCCCGTGGCTCCGCCGGTTTTTACCCCGACATTACCGAGCGGATCCAGGCCCAATCGATCATGAATTACAGATTCTCCCAGGAGTTGGTCGCCGAAATGGTCGGCAAAGTGACCGTAGTAACAGCTGTGGATATACTGTTTCAGCTCAGCCGGTGAGATGTCCAGCATTGCCGCCGCCATGGTAAAGGCGTCGATACACAACTCTTCGGTGCGTTTATCGGGAAAGGCCCGGTCGAACTTTGACTGTCCTGCCGTCACCATGTATACAGGTCTCTGCAGCTTGGGAATTTTCAACTGTTGCTTGCTGAATGTTATCATACCATTGGTCTCCTTGCGTTAAGTTGACTATCTTGACAACTCTCTTTCCTGATGGCGTCGCGATAAGCACCGTACGGGCATAAACTCCGATTTCGAGAAAATCAGATCTCCCGCGTGGCAGGTTTGCAGACCTCTCTCTTACGGGGCCGGTTGATTCTGCGTTAAAGGGTTCCTACCCAGAGCACAAAACTTTTGTGGACACTGTTGTTGGTTATTTTCTGATGTTCCGGGTTCGACCAGAAATGAACCGAATCACCTTCGACCATCTGGTAGGTTGTATCACTCAGCGTAAGCTCCACGGATCCTTTCAGAATGCAGAGAACTTCCTGGCCGTTTTTAATATTTTTGCGAACCGGAATTGATTTGCCCGGCTCGATCACCAGGACGGAAGAGTCTATGACGGTTCGATCATCCGGAGAGAAAAAGCGCCGGGTCACAAAGCCGGTATGGGAAAGATCGATATCATCCCAGTCCGCCTTCCTGATCAGTATTATCTTTTCCTTATTGCTTACCTGGGTGAGAAGGTTTCCCGCATCGACATCGAGGGCATTGCAAATGCGGATAAGGGTATCCACAGAAGGTGAATTGACGTCATTTTCCACCTGACTGAGAAAACCTTCCGAAATCGAGGCCTGTTCCGCCACTATTTTGAGGGTCAATTTTTTTTCCTTGCGGCGTTTTCTGATCAAAGTTCCTATATTCATGAAGCACCGTGCAAAACAAAATGGAAAGCGTATTTGGATTTATGATTGACAATAGTTAACATTTTATATTAGTTAATATTAACCTATATAAAATATTCATATTCTGTCAATAACTATTATTGATGGACCCGTAAAAAGCTCGATCACGTCGCTGTAGATCTAAAAAACATCTGTGTGTTCGGCGTATTCAGTGGTAAAATTGGATTTTACACGATTTATTGAAGAGACTGAAACAGGTTGACCCAGCTAAGCTGGATATACTGCAGACGGCTTTCTCAAATGGAGCAGGATGGTTGAAAAGGAGTTAAACGATGCCTGAAAATACAAACAGCGTTGCTGAAAAAATCAAAAGCTTGCGAAAGGCCCAAAGGCTGTCGTTAGAGGAGCTTTCCCGTCAGTCCGGAATTTCCGAAACATTGCTGAGGGAAATGGAAAGCGATAAAATTTCTCCGCCTTTAGGCAATATTATAAATCTGGCAAAGGTTTTTGAGGTGCCGGTGGGGGATTTTTTCGGAGACAGTGGCGACTCGCCCTTTTGCATTACCCGGAGCGGTGACAGGGCCACGGTTACCAGATTCGGTTCCACCTCCGGTGAATCAAACGGCTATAGTTATCAGGGGCTCGGTCAACAAAAAAGAAATCGACAGATGGAGCCTTTCCTTGTAACCTTGAATCCTGCAGATCCCCGAAAGGTCGAACCGAATCAGCATATCGGTGAAGAATTTATTTTTGTGCTGCAGGGAAAGGTTGAAGTCAGCATTCTTGATCATAAAGATGTGCTCAATCCGGGTGATTCAATGTATTACGATTCAAATGTGCCGCACAAAATTTCCGCACATGGAGATGAGCCGGCCACCATCCTTGCCGTGATTTACGCCAAAGAGGAGATGATAATCCTGTAAGTTGAAAAGCGTGGGCAGCCTTTCCCAAATATCGGATGACGTGAATTTTGACACCATAAAGGAGCCGAATGTTACTTTTAATAATTGGCCTGCATCTGGTTCTCGGCAGTATCTGGCTGATGAATAACAGCCATCCCGGGCCGGCACTGCTCTGTTTTGTCGCCGGTATGGCGGCGACTCATTTCGGCTGGAAAAAGTTTTCGAGCAGGAAAAGTCAGGAGCCGAAGAAAACCGACAATCAAAATTAATGGCGTCATAATATCTCTCAGCAAAATTTCATAAACCTGCCGATTTCTTCCGTAGTCGTTATCTCCATTCTCCGTGAGAGATCTTCTCTTGTCCTTTGATCCGGTATACTCACCGGCCTGGATATCTAGTTAACCAATTCTCACCTGCAGGAAATTCTGTCACATAAATTGCATTCATTTTTCAACAGTCCCTGACGTCTGTCCGTATTCCAGCAGAGGAGGTTCGGTTATGCCTTTATTCATCATGTTGACGCGTTTAACACCAACGGCTTTGAAATCACCGGCAACGCTCGAGGAAGCCGAAAAATCCATCAAGACAAAAATTCGAGAAAATTGCCCCGAGGTTAAGTGGGTGAACAATTATGCAGTCATGGGGCCATACGATTATGTCGATATTTTTAAGGCTCCCGATGTCGAGACGGCATTTAAGGTATCCACCATCATTCGGACATTCGGGCATGCGCAGACCGAGATATGGTCCGCCACGGAATGGAGCGACTATAAGGAATCGGTGCGTAATTTGGCGCAGGGTTAGGAAGTCCTGCGGAGATTGCGGAAACTCTATCGTATTTCATTCCGTTATACTTCGAGCGCCTGCCGTCCGGCGGCATAAGACTCTGTCCGGCCCCGTAGGACTGTGAGTTCCGGCCGGTACCATCTTCGGCTTGATCAAGTTGTCGGATCAACAGGGTATTCGGACTCCCGCTGGCGTCTCTCCGTCCATTATTCTACTATGGCATGATATTTGCTATTTCTGTTAATGGTAGTGTTTGTTCTTTTGCTTAAAGGTTTGTGGTACGCTTTTTAGCACCTCTACAGAAAAAACTTTCCAGATAAGCCAGACTAGCAGAGGAAAGAGGAGCTTTCCAGGAATTCTGGCACATTGGCAGTTTTTGAAAGACGATACAGTCTCAAGTCAAAAGGAGGTAAAGGCAAATGGAATTACCGATGTATGAATGCGGCAATTGTCAAAAAATAATCTATTTGATGGAGCCTGGTCATGGCAAGGAGTTGAAATGCTGCGATCAGAAAATGAAAGAGATGGGCAAGGAGAAAAAGGAAAAATATCTCAAAGAAAAAGCACCCTTTCATCCCTGGTTTACGGAACCGGGTTCACCCTGAATATTTCAGAGAATGGGCACGGTTTAACTAACCCAGCTGAGCTGGACTCTTTACAGTACACCCTTGAGGGGTATTGGAACCTTTTGACAGATTATTTTCTTGCAAAAAAAAAAACAAGAAAACAATCTGTAAGGTACTAAAGAGAGCCGTTCTGTTCAGATCCGGTCCGGCCACAGAGTTTCCGACATTTCGGTGAGTTTGTATTTCTGTATCTTACCGCTGGCCGTCATAGGATAATCGTCAAGAAAGTGCACATATTTCGGAATCTTGTGTCGTGAAATTTTGCCTCTGCAGTAGTCGATGACATCGCTCTCATCGATGTCGGCATTGTCTCTGCGGATAATAAACGCTCCAACTTCCTCGCCATATTTCTTGCTGGGTACCGCTGCGATCTGAATATCTTTGATAGCGTCCATGCGGTAGAGAAATTCCTCAACCTCCCGCGGATAGATATTTTCGCCGCCGCGAATAATCATATCTTTATACCTTCCGGTAATCGAGAGGTTGCCTGCTTCATCCATAACGCCCAGATCTCCGGTATGGAGCCAGCCGTCTGCGGTGATGGTTTCGGCCGTGGCCTCCGGGTTGTTGTAGTACCCCTTCATTATATTGTATCCACGGCAGCACACTTCCCCCTGAGTGCCGTTGGGCAGGGTTTCATGGGTTTTGGGATCGACGATCTTCACTTCCATGTGAGGTAGAGCCCGGCCCACGGTTTCCACCCTGAGCCTGAATTCGTCTCCAATCCGGGTGTAGGCAATAACGGGAGAAGCTTCAGTCAACCCATAGCAGATAGTGATGTCGCTCATGTTCATCTGCTCGATCACCTGTTCCATGACATGCACCGGACAGTTGGAGCCCGCCATGATGCCGGTTCTGAGTGAGGAGTAGTCAAATTTTGAGAACATGGGGTGGTCCAGAAGGGCGATAAACATGGTGGGAACCCCATAGAGTGCGGTGCATTTCTCCTGCTCCACGGAAGCCATGATCAGCAGCGGATCGAATTTTTCCAGAATAACCATGGTAGTGCCGTGATTCACTGCCGCCATCACCCCGAGAACGCAGCCGAAGCAGTGGAACAGGGGAACGGGCAGGCACATCCTGTCCTTTTCGCTGAGTCTCTGGTTCTGGCCGATAAAAAAGCCGTTGTTGCCGATGTTGTAGTGGCTGAGCATTACCCCTTTGGGGAACCCTGTAGTTCCGGAGGTATACTGCATGTTGACGACATCGTAAGGCGACAATGACTGCTGTCGGGCAAGATATTCTTCGTCCGTTACCATTACGCTCAAAGAAGAGATTTCCGGCATGGAATACATGCCTCTGTGTTTTTCCTGACCGAGAAATCCCACCCGCTTAAGGTGAGGGAATTTCGGGCTTGTAAGTCGCCCACGTTCCACAGTCCTGAGCTCCGGTACAAGTTCATAGATTGTGTTGATGTAATCAGTATCCAGATAGCCGTCAATTAAGAAGAGATTTTCGCTTTCCGACTGGGTGAGCAGATATTCCAGTTCCGCACTCTTGTAGTTTGTATTGACGGTGAGAAGGATTGCCCCCATTTTCGCGGTAGCAAACTGCAAGATCACCCAATTGGGAATATTAGTCGCCCATACCGCCACCTTCTCCCCTTTTTGGATGCCAAGGGCCATGAGGCCTTTGGCCATTTCATCGACAGCTTGCGAAAATTGCCGGTAAGTCAGGCGGAAATCTCTGTCGACGTAAACGATGGCGTCATTATCCGGAAATTTCTCAACGGTCTGATCAAGGATTTGGCCAAGGGTAAGTTCTTGCAGCGGGCTGATATTCTCCATAACTCTCCCTCACTCCGGTATGTAGACCACTGCGTGGATCTGCGCTTTCACAGCACCCTTGCAGCTGACGTAATGAGGCACTATGGAATTATAGTAGACGCTGTCGCCTTCTTCGAGGATATAGGTCTCCTTGCCGTAAATGACCTCTATGCTTCCCTGAACCACCGCTATCCATTCCTCGCCCTCATGGGAGGAAAGAGTTTTCCGGGT
Source organism: Desulfopila inferna (assembly GCF_016919005.1). Taxonomy (NCBI): domain Bacteria; kingdom Pseudomonadati; phylum Thermodesulfobacteriota; class Desulfobulbia; order Desulfobulbales; family Desulfocapsaceae; genus Desulfopila; species Desulfopila inferna. Next base: position 379,898 of record NZ_JAFFQE010000002.1, on the reverse strand, counting down.
AGCCGATTCCGGGAGAATTTCAATAAAAAAGGGTTCCATGTGACGATCTGTTTTCCCCATCCCTAAAGAGAAAAAATTTAACGAAGCCGGCTTGTTTTTCTCGGCAAGCACGCTGAAGTTGGCTGTCCTGTCGGCCTCCCGCACGATATACGGGTCGGTGGTTTGCTGGTCGTCGAGAAAGGTTCCCAGGCGTACCCCAAGGGTACGTGCAATTTTGATTAGAGGACCCAGCGGCGGATAGATATTTGCGGAGAGCATGGTCTCGATAAATTTCGTATCCAGGCCTGTTGCTTCGGCAAGTTTGCAGGTGTCTATCTCTCTTTTTTCCATAAAATACTGAATGCGCTGACTGATCTTTCCTGTACTCATGATCTCTCCAACTATGAAAATATATTTAAACCGGACTTTCCGGAAGCCGGCTTATGCCTACCCTGCCGGATTCCAATTTTTCCGGAGGCAATTCCGATGAGGTTCATCGGAGGCGGTTTGCTTTCTTAGCACGGACTCCGGGTGCTCCATATGTGTGCGCGAGCAGCCTGGAAAACTATAGTATGTCTATGGATTTCGGGCTGATCGCGTGCAGATGGGATGCCTGAATAGTTACTAGTCTATTTCACCGGCATGGTCCAACCGAAGGGGTCATCGGCCTTGCAGTATTGGATGTCCATCAGTTCTTGAAAAAGCTTTGCCGCCAGAGGTCCAACCTGTCCGGCGCCAATAAGGATTTCTCTGCCGTTGTACTTGATGTTGCCGACAGGTGAGATGACGGCGGCGGTACCGGAACCGAAAACCTCTTTAAGTTCACCACGGTCATGAGCGGCATAAATCTCATCGATGCTGATTCTTCTTTCCACTACATTTATCCCCCATGACCGGGCGAGCCTGATCACGGAATCCCGTGTAACCCCGGCCAGGATACTGCCATTCAGCGCCGGAGAAATGAGTTCGTCGCCGATCATGAAAAAGATGTTCATCGAGCCGACTTCCTCGACATATTTGAGTTCAACACCGTCGAGCCACATCACCTGGGTGTAACCGTCTTTGTTGGCCAGATCCGTGGCATAGAGGCTGGCAGCATAATTCCCTGCCGTTTTTGCCTGGCCGACTCCGCCGCGTACGGCACGGACATAATCGGTTGTCACCCAGATTTTCACAGGGTCGAATCCTTCGGGGTAATATGCACCAACCGGTGAGAGAATCATGAAAAAACGGTAGGTGTGCGAGGAGCGCAGACCGATATAGGGGTCCGTGGCAATTATGGCCGGGCGGATATACAGTGATGTACCGGGGGCACCGGGGACCCAGTCTTTCTCAATTTTCAAAAGCTCGAGCAGGGCCTCGAGGATAAAATCTTCGTCCAGTGCGGGCATACAGAGTCTGTTGGCGGAGAGGTTGAAACGGTGAAAATTGTCTTTCGGCCGGAAGAGCCGGATATCCCCGGATTCCGTTCTGTAGGCCTTTAATCCTTCGAAGATGGCTTGACCGTAATGGAGCACCATGGTGGAAGGATCCATCTGCATGGGACCATAGGGTTCAATGCGGGGATTATGCCAGCCCTTTTCGGGGGTGTAATCCATGTTAAACATGTAGTCGGTGAAAACGGTACCGAATCCCAGGTCGGAATCCTGCGGATGATCTTTGAGTATGTCTGCTTTTTTGAATTGTATTTCCATCGTGACCTCGTCTATTTAGCAACTCTGAGTAGGTATTTTTAATATTTTTTATGCCTTTTAAAAGCCAAACACAGTATTCTGACTACTCTACACCAGCAATGGCAGTCATCTTATGCCTGCCTGTAAAGATCTGGCATAGTAGTGCGAAAAGAATCTGCTTCGGGCTTATAACATTGATATTACCATTTTATCTCTCCTGAATCGGGATAGTGGCGGCCAGGGAGAACTATTTTTTTTGACAGTAAGCCATGTTGGTAGTAAAAAATCAAGGATATTACTGTAAAATCAACAGTATGAGTGTTTGTTAAAGCAAACAGATGTTTGTTTATGCTAAACAGCTATTGACTAAAGCTTGCCAAAAAGCAGAGATTATTTGAAATTTCACGAAAATTAATTATCGGTGAAAAATGAGAAAAGACATAATTGAAATACGATGGCATGGCCGCGGCGGCCAGGGAGCGATTACCGCTGCCAAAATCGTTGCCAATGCCGCCTTTGTTTCAGGGTATAGAGGAGTAGTCATGGCTCCCACCTTTGGAACCGAACGACGGGGAGCACCGGTGTTCACTTCCCTGAAGATTTCTAAAGAAAAAATCTACGATCTTTCCCCTATCACTACCCCTGATATGGTGATCGTTCTTGATCATACCCTGCTTGAGGAAGTAAATGTTGTTGCCGGCCTCAAGGAAAACGGCCTGGTTATCCTCAATAGCCCCAAACCGGCTTCAGAGTATACTTTCGAAGGTGCCGGAGTAGCTGTTTCCGATGTCACGACTCACGCTGTTCGAGCGGGGCTGCCGCCGGGTGTTGTCAACACCGGAATTATCGGTGCGTTTTCAAAGGCCAGTGGACTGGTGGATATTGATATTCTGGTGCAGGCAATCAAAAATGAATTTGTTGGGAAAAAGCCGGAATTAAATGCAGATGCAGCCAGAATTGCATATGAAAATACTTCTGTTGGAGGCGTGTGAATGGCAACCAGAGATTATTGCAAAATGATATCACGGAGCAAACCCGGCCCTGGAGACGGCGGTAACACCGGCTCATGGCGGGTGCTCCGTCCTATAATAAACAATGAAAAATGTATCCCGGTGAAAACTGGAAAGAAGGCCTGCTTCAACTGCTGGCTGTATTGTCCGGATTGTGTAGTCTCCAAGACAATTCCCCCGACCATTGATCTGACATACTGCAAGGGATGTGGCATCTGTGCTGAAGAGTGTCCGGCTGATGCCATCGAGATGGTTGATGAGTCACGATTAATTGTGGAGGAGAAATAGTACCATGCATATTATTGAATCGGGTAACGTCGCTGCAGCAACGGGTGTAAAGTTATCACGGGCCCAGGTTATTGCCGCATATCCAATCACTCCGCAGACACCATTGACTGAAAAATTATCGGAATTTGTGGAATCGGAAGAGCTCGATGCCCAGTATATACCCGTCGAGAGCGAACACAGTGCCATGGCAGTCTGCATTGCCGCCTCAACCGCAGGAACACGGGCGTTTACCGCCACCAGCGCCAACGGTCTTCTTTATATGAACGAGCAGCTGCACTGGGCTGTCGGAGCGCGCCTTCCCATAGTCATGTGTGTCGCCAACCGCGGCATCGGTGCTCCCTGGACCGTGTGGAACGATCATCAGGACAGCATGTCGCAGAGAGATGTCGGCTGGATCCAGATTTACGCCAACGACCATCAACAGATAATTGATTCCGTCATCAAGGCCTTTCGCCTGGCCCAGACCGTCAGTATTCCTGTAATGGTGTGCTATGACGGTTATCTCCTGTCGCATACCTATATGCCCTTTGAACAGCCGGAGCAGAGCATGGTCGATAACTTTCTCCCTCCTTTTGCTCCCAAGCATTTCCTCGACCCTGAAGATCCCGGCAACTTCAATACCGTCACCCTTCCCGATGTCCGCCCGGGAGTGGATGGTACTGTTGAACCGGGTTATATAGAGATACGTCATAATTTACACGAAGATCTGCGCGCGGCCCTCGATACCTACGCTGAGATCGACAGTGAGTTTGAAAAGGAGTTCGGCCGGGGTGGAAATCCGTTTATAGAGGAGTATCGATGTGATGATGCCGAATTTGCTGCTGTCTGTATCGGCTCGCTGTCCTATCAGCTCCGGGACGTTGTCGATGCCATGAGGGAGGAAGGCGTAAAGATCGGGGTTATGGGTGTGCAGCTGTACAGGCCCTTCCCGGATGCCGTCATTGCCCGGGCGCTGGCGGGTAAAAAATGTGTCATTGTTTTTGAGAAGGCCTTAAGTTACGGTAATCAGGGCCCTTTGTATGGTGATATCAAGTCGGCACTCTACCGCAGCCAGGACAAGCCGCCTATCCATAATTATATTGTCGGTCTGGGTGGAAGAGAAATTCAGACACAACAGCTGCTTGATGCCTTAAGGGAATCATGTCTGTCTCCTGAAGCAATTGAAGATACTCCACGCTGGATCGGTTTAAAACTATAGGAAGAATGAAATGGCAGAGAAAACAACTATACTCAACCTGACGGAAGAAGAATTTGTCCATCCCGGTAACCGAGCCTGCTCGGGTTGCGGGCTTTCGATCGTCTACAGGATAGGGCTTAAGGCCCTTGGTAAAAATACCATTCTGGTGGTGCCGCCCAGCTGCCTTACCGTTCTTCAAGGACTGTATCCCGTAGCTTCGGCAAAACTGCCTTGTGTCAATGTTACCTTCGCCTCAACCGGAGCTGCGGCTACCGGTGTGCGCGGCGCCATGAAGGCACTGAAAAAGGATAACGTCAATGTTGTCGCCTGGGCCGGTGACGGCGGCACCGGTGATATCGGTATCCAGGCGCTTTCCGGGGCCTGCGAGAGGGGCGAAGAGATAATCTACATATGTTACGATAACGAAGCCTATATGAATACCGGGGTGCAGCGCTCAGGGACTACCCCTCAGGGGGTACTGACCACCACAACGCCGATTAAGGGCAAGCTGCAGGCCAAAAAAAACGTCCCTGCGATTATCGCAGCCCATGGTATCGGTTATGTCGCCACAGCATCCGCGGCCTACCCGCTTGACCTGTATGACAAGGTGAAAAAGGCCACGACGATTTCCGGGCCTAAATATATCCATGTGCATACACCGTGCCCGCCTGGATGGGGATTTGACAGCAGATTTACCATAAAGACAGGAAAACTTGCCGTGGAAACCGGTCTTTTCGATCTCTATGAAATAGAAAACGGAGAATTCAGACTTACCGGCGCATCCAAAAGACTCATGGGAAAAGAGAGAAGGCCGGTGACCGAGTATTTTGATACTCAGGGACGGTTTAAAACTCTATCTGCAGAATTATTAATAGACCTACAGCGGCAGGTTGATGTCAAGTGGTCGGGGTATCAGAAGAAAATGAAATAGGATTTATTAGTATTAAAGTAAACCTAAGCTATTACCGTATCAGCAGACAGGAATCCCAGAATGAATTCTGTCTGCTTTTCAATATATTGTTCAATTGTATAATGCTTGGCAAAATACCACCGCCGGAAAGCCCAGGTATGGCCCAGCACTGAGATGGTATGCCCGATAAAGTTGATGGTATCAGTGTCGAGATCGAGCTTTCCTTCTTTTTCAAGCCGTTCTATCGCATCCAGAAAAAGCCTGGTTATTTCCAGCTCCGCAGCCAAAATCCTCTGCTGAAAATTTGTCGGTAAAAAGTGGGTGACCTGGTAGAGCAGAAGATAATGATCGCTCAAACGGTCGCAGACAAGAAAATATTCCCGGACAATTTCCTTAAGTACCTTCCTGCCGTCCTCTGAAGTAAAGTGAACATTTTTCATACTAGCTTCGACATCGGTATAAATGGCTCTGCAGACCAGATAAAGAACATCCACTTTGGTGGAAATATATTCGTAGAGAGTTCCTGTCGAAATGCCGATTTCTTTGGTAAGCTGACGGGTCGAAGTCTTGTGATAGCCCTGTTTGATGAATAATTTGACTGCACAGTCCACTATCTGCCGGCGGCGTTGCTTTACAAGTTCCTGGTCCTTGATCTGGGTGGATATTTCATATTCATGGCTGTCTCTGATATTCATACCGGAAATCTCCTGTCGAATAGCCCTGATTTCTCATGGACAGTGATTTTTAAACCATACATTCCGTTATAATGTTGCGGGATGCTTACGCTCCTCGAGGAGTACGTAAAGAGCCCAGCTCCGCTGGGTTTGGCAATTTGCAGTGCAGCTGATTCGATTATATCGATAATTGCGCCTACCAAGGCTGGTATAGTTTCAGGGAGAAATACCGACCAAAGATATTGCGCAATCAGTGTCACGTTTCAGAGCGTCAGCATGATCCTGTAAATGTAGCAATTATTTTTATAAATAGCTTGAAAAAAAATGATCTATGTTTTTTGGTTGAAAAAGTGATTATCCCGGAGGTGAAGACCTGACAAACGCATCACCATGAGATAGTATTGAAAAAAAGGGTTCTGGTCATAATGCACGGCGAAAATGGGTCGGAAGAAGAGCGGAGCAGATACAATGGCGAAAGCGGATATCGGCGATATGCAGATAGAGTTGACCAGCAGGTGCAACTTGACCTGCAGGACCTGCGTGCGAGCACATTTTTTTGAAAAATGGCAGAGCCGGGATTTATCTGCAGGTGCAATCAGCAGCATACTTGAACAGAGTGCCGATTACTCATCTGTTCACTTGCAGGGATGGGGAGAAAGTCTGCTGCGTTCCGACTGTCCTGAGCTGATTAATAGATTTAAACAAGCGGGAGTACGGGTGAGTCTGAGTAGTAACGGCTCCATAATGTCCATTGACCTGGCGCAAAATTTACTTGCAGCAGGCCTTGATTCCATGGCCTTCAGCCTGGCCGGTGCATCGCCGCAGAGGCATGATGTCCTGAGGGGCAGAGGAAGTTTTGACAAGTGCCTGCAGAGCATCCGCATCTTCAACAGAGAGCGTCAGGCATCACAGCCGCCCTTAGTCATCAACTATCTTCTCACCCCTGCAAGCATACAGGACTTAAACGCCGTGATCAGGCTGTCCGCGGAACTTGGTGTCGATTATCTTGTCTGCACCAACATGGTGTATATATGCAGCGAAGAACAGTTGAGAATGGCAGTTTATCTCGGCAGGAAAAAATATCGAATCAGAGTGTTTTTCGGGAATCTTACCGCACTGTTGAATTCTATAGAGTTGTCTCTGCCACCTCTGCTGGAAGTCGAGCAACCGGTATGCGCCAAAAATCCAACCCATAACCTCTTTATCGGTGCGGACGGTTCCATCTCTCCGTGCGTAAATCTTTGTCCGCCGCTGCTGAGCGAATATCACAGATATCATTGTGGTAATAAATATCCCGAGACCAGGACCGTCTTTGGCAATATCAACCGGGAAAGTCTGGTCGATGTCTGGCAAAAGGCAGAATATCGGACTTTCAGGGAAATGCTGCAAAAGCGGTGTGACATATACAACGAACTGGTTCAGCCGGTTTCCGCAGATTTTGATGGAATGGAAAAGCTGATGCTGGTACAAGATGGCGTTTCTGCAATGCTGGCATCAAATCCTCCACCCGGACCGTGCCGAATATGTCCAAAATTGTATGGAATGTAGAAAACAGGCTGAAAGAAGAGTTTTTGTTTTACTTTTTATTCGTTAAAATAATTTGGTAAAAAGTCATCAAAGTTGATGAGATAGGCTCTGTGATAAGCACCCGTACGGGCATAAATTCCGACTTCGAGAAAGCTCGATATACCAAGGCTGGAATATGAAACCTCCATTTCTCCATTTGGCAGTACATGTGGTACGGCGATCGCCGTTTCAGCTCTGCAACAACGTAGATTGGGTATTATACGAGTCCAGCAAAATTTCAGGAGCAGATATGAAAGAGGTGTTGAATTAATACTCAAAATCGAGTATCCGCTAACGCAGGCAGCTGTTGTTCTCATGGACTGCAGAGCACCTCTAATCCTTAAATGCACCCTCACTACGATGGTATTGCGATAAACACCCGTACGCGCATAAACTTCGACTTCGAGAAAGCCCGATCTCTCGCGTTGCTGGTTTTTAGCAGGTTTTCGACATACTACCTGAATAGGCCGAAGACCAGCAAAAAACTCTGCCCTTGTATATCGAACTATTTGTCTGGTCAGCTGACATCGTGGTAACGTTTTACGATATTGGCAATACTTATTGGTACAGTACTATGCTTCATTTTAAAAATCATCCCTTTCAGGGTGTTCCATTTTTTGACATGAATGACCGGGTATCTTCCAACCAGGTGGTGCTGACCATTTTGGGGCAATGGCAATGTATATCATCGCTTACCGGGTACTATGTCCACTGAGAAGAGCCGAAAATCATTGAAGGGGTTCCTGCTCCGGGTTAGGCCGGTGCTGCGCTTCATCAAAGGATTCCGCGGTTCACCGCATGCCATAGCCGGTGGATTTAGCCTGGGTATTTTTATCGCCCTTACCCCGACAATCGGATTGCAGTTAGTAATTGCCGTATTCCTGGCCACGCTTTTAAAAGTGAGCAGACCTGCCGCTCTTCTTTCGGTAATGGTCACCAATCCACTGACAATTCCGCCGATCTTTACCTTCAATTACTGGGTGGGAAAATTCTTTTTTGATGGCCCTTCCATACGGACGGTATATTATCATTTCATTCAAATAGCCGCTGAGATGGCAAAACTGAATGCCTTTGAGCTGCTGGTCCGGATAAAATCATTTGCAGAGACCAGCCAGAATATGCTGATCCCTCTCATTGCCGGGTGTATGCTGGTCGCTACTCTGGCGGGCATAGTTTCCTATATAGTTCTGGTACGTTTTCTCTGGTTTCTGGTATTGCGTCAGGATCGAAAAACCATGCTGCGGGAACAGAGAAAGAAAAGAGCCTTAAAAACACAAGAGCAAGAGCAAGAGCAAGAGCAAGAGCAAGAGCAAGAGCCGAAAGAAGAGGCTTGATTCCCTTAAAATCTTTAAATTTGCGATGACGTCGAGCCGATCTCCGGCGTTTCAGCTTTCTACGAGTCAGTTGTCATAAAGATAAAATCCTTCACCGGATTTTCTACCGAGCTTGCCGGCCTTGACCATATTGCGCAGCAGGGGGCATGGCCTGTATTTGGGATGGTCAAATTCACGATGCAGGATTTCCATGATTGAGAGACAGGCATCAAGTCCGATCATGTCGGCAAGACGCAGGGGGCCAAGAGGATGCCGCAGTCCAAGCTGCATAATCCTGTCAACCGATTCGACATCGGCAACACCGTCAAAGACACAGATGATGGCTTCGTTGATCATCGGCATGAGCAATCTGTTGGAGACAAATCCGGGATAATCGTTGACCTCGATGGCTTCCTTACCGAGGTTCTCGGCCAGTTCCTTGATGACTTTGCAGGCATGATCACTGGTTTTCAAACCGCGTATTATCTCCACCACCATCATTGAGGAAACCGGGTTCATGAAATGCATACCGACTACTTTTTCCGGACAGTCAGAAGCTGAGGCAATGTCGGTAATGGAAAGTGAAGACGTATTTGTTGCCAGAATGGTATGTTGGGTTATATAATTTGAAAGAGTGGTAAATATCTGTTTTTTTATGGTCACATTTTCCGTGGCCGCTTCTATAATATAGTCGGAATGGACGGCTTCCTGGAGGCTGGCGGCCGGCTTGATTTTTTCCAGTATCTGCTGCCTGCCTTCGGCATCGAGATCTTTCCGGCTGACCAGTTCCATTTCAATTTCCATGAAGCTTTTTTCCAGGATACCGGGTAGATCATTGAGAAGGACAGTGTACCCTGAGCGTGCCGCGAGTTGGGCCAGCCCCTTTCCCATTTGCCCTGCGCCGACAATCATGATTATACCAGTCTGCACCATTGTGAATTCCTTTGTTCCTGCAGTTTCCGATAGTTGTCAACCCCGAATCGGGGGTTTATATAAATGCCTCTTGGGAGGCGGCTCATCTCCACCAAATCCTCTTTAACCACAGTGTTAAGATTGGGTCTTATGCAATTATAGCATACTCCAGCCCGGATGATATCATATCGTTAAAGAGAAATCTCCTATTATTTGTTATGTATGGACTGTCTCAGGTAGATCGGCATGGGGTTGAGGGGGGGGTGGAATTTTTCTGATCCCATCAAAACAGAGCATATAAGATACCTGAAAATGTCTTTGTCTTTTTTGGTATATTGAATAGTATCGAAAGAGAAGAATTTTTTCAAAGGAATGGGCCATTGATTCGAAAAAGAGAAAGGTGACACGATGATTATCGGGATTGATGTAGGCGGTACCCATGCTGATGGCGTCCTTTTGTGGAAAAACACCATTGCCGCAAAGAAAAAAGTCTGGGTAGATCATGACAACCTCGGAGATTCCATAATTACCCTGCTGGAATCCCTCCTGCCCCCGGATAGAGAGGCTCTGAAAAGAATCCATCTGAGTACCACCCTCTGTACCAATGCCTTGATCAATGAAAAGCTCGACGAGGTCGGCATGTTCGTTCAGGCAGGTCCCGGCATGAACCCAGATTTCCTCAAGTGCGGAGATCATCTCCATTTTTTCTCCGGGGCCGTGGACCATCGCGGACAAATTCTTCGTGGCCCGGGTGTAGCCGAAATTCAGGCCGCCGCCTCTGAATTACAAAGAAACAATATCTCCTCCATCGGCATAGTCACTAAATTTTCACACAGAAACAACGAGCATGAATTATGGGTCAGAGATCAGCTGCAGGATGATTTTACCCACATCAGCATGGGGCATCGTATATCGGGCATGCCGAATTTCCCCAGGCGGGTCTATACCACCTGGGTCAATAGTGCCCTGAAGTCGCAGTTTTATCAGTTTAAGGAGGCGATGGAGGAAGGTTTTTCAAAGCTGGGCCTTACCTGCCCCTGCTATATACTTAAGGCGGACGGGGGCACCATTCCCTTTGACGTCGGCTGTGAATTTCCCTGCCAGTCCATTCATTCCGGACCTTCGGCCAGTATTATGGGGGCGCTGGCTCTGGTGGATAATATTGGTGATGCCATTCTTCTCGACATTGGTGGAACGACAACCGATATTGGCATATTTGCCGACGGAGTGCCGCTGCTTGAACCGTATGGTGCCACGGTGGGCGGCAGACCCACTCTGATACGCGCCCAGCTCACCAAAAGCATTGGTCTCGGCGGAGACAGCAGTGTGATCCGGCAGGGTAATGGTTTTCAGATTGGTCCGGAAAGAAGGGGGCCGCCCATGGCCTTTGGTGGTATGTCACCGACCCCCACCGATGCCATGGTAGTGCTGGGCAGGATCAAAGCGGGCTCGCAGACGGAAGCACGAGCGGCGATGGAGCGGCTGTGCCCTGAAAAGCCGCCGGAGGAGACGGCGGTCGAGCTGCTTCATTGTTTTGTCCGGACAGTGCATAGAGCGGTGATGGACATGATTGAAGAAATCTTCAGTCGGCCGGTCTATACGGTTTCCGCCTTTCTTGAGCGGGAAAAGATCACCCCGGAGAGGCTGATATCCATAGGCGGCCCCGCCCTGGCATTGCAGAGTTTTCTGCAGGATACCTTCGGGATGGAATGTGTGGTTCCTCCGGATTACGAGGTTGCCAACGCCATAGGGGCGGCCAGGGCACGCTTAACCGTGCAGGCGAGCCTGTATTGCGACACCTCCCTGGGCAGACTGAGCATTCCGGAAATATCCTGCATGGAAAGCATCGGCAAGCGGTTCAATATGGAAGATGCTGAATTGCTTGTCATTGAGGCGGTCCGGAAAATGGCGCTGGAGATGGGCGCTGAAACCATTCCCGAGATTGACTTTATCGAACGGCTCGAGATGAATACGGTCAAGGGATTTGCCACAACTGGAAAAATCATCTCGCTGAAAGCACAGATACGACCCGGTCTGGTGAAGGTGGAGGAGTAAATCATGATAAAATATATGCCGACAGCGGCACGAAAAACCGGACTCGTTCTCTTTCCGGCCTTTGACTGGTGTATAAGCCCCTCACATCCCGAGCGCGAGGAAAGGCTGCTGTATACCAAGGACCAGCTGATTGAAGAAGGATTGGAAGATGTCGAAAACATTTACTTCTACAATCCTGAAATGGCTCTGGAGCAGGATATTGACAGGGTGCATCTTTGTGTTCCTTCCGCGGCCAGATTGATGACCGCTTCTCATTTTATTTCCACGGGTGGGGCCATCCGGGCAGCACGGGCGGTAATGGACAAGGAAGTGGAACGCTCCTTCGCCATTGTCAGACCGCCTGGGCACCATGCCATGCAAACGGTTTTCGGGGACAGGGGATTCTGTATCGTCAATGTAGAGGCGATCATGGTCGAATATATCCGCCGCCATTACGGCATCGGCAAAATCGCCATCATCGATACCGATTGTCATCATGGCGACGGTACACAGGATATTTTCTACAATGATCCGGACACCCTTTTTATTTCCATGCACCAGGACGGCCGTACTATTTTCCCGGGCAGCGGATTTGTCCATGAATCGGGCGGACCTTCGGCGCCGGGCTACAACATCAATATTCCACTCCCTCAGCAAACCTCGGAGGAGGGCTTCGATATGGTCATGGAGCGTGTGGTGTTGCCTATCCTGGATGAATTTAAACCGGAGCTGGTAATCAACTCCGCAGGTCAGGACAACCACTATTCCGACCCGATAACCAATATGAATTTCACCGCGCAGGGATATGCCCGGTTGAATAAAAACCTAAATCCCGATATCTGTGTGCTGGAGGGGGGATATGCCATCGAGGGAGCTCTGCCCTATACGAATCTGGGAATTATACTGGCCATGGCCGGCATGGATACCTCCCATGTCCGGGAACCGGGATATGATCCGGCACGCTTTATCCAGTCGCGGGATATGAACAGCTATATCGAGACCATCTGCAATCAGGCAGTTGAGGTGTTTCATAATCGGCATAAGCTGAAGAAGCAATATGAAGGACAGCAGACCGTCGTTGCACGCAAGCGTATTTTTTACGATACCACCGGCTTTCAGGTGGGGGAAACCAGGGTATACAACCTCTGTCCCGACTGTCCGGGCTATTCCGAGGTCGTCGCCGAAGGTCTGCACCAGCATCTCCACGGGTTCTGTATACCTTTCAGCTGCTGCAGGAAGTGCAGCATCAAGGCAAGGGACGGCTTTGTCCGCGCTCCCCGGGAAAGCGATACCTTGACTGTTCTGCAGGACAGGGTGGAGGATATCTTCGAAAGGAGATAGGGGCCTAACCCCGCTGAGCTGGATAGTAAAATCAGGTCCGCAACGCTGAGAAAGCAACAGACTCATACATAAAGACTATCAACATCATGCTCTACCAATACCTTGATATATCAAAGCTGAAGGTTGGTGATTCGGCCAGCCTTTCAAAAACCGTAAGTGAATCGGATGTCTATCAATATGCCGGCATCACCGGTGACATGAACCCGGTTCATATAGATGAGGAATATGCCGCCCGCACCGCCTTTGGCGGCAGAATCGCCCATGGCATGCTGGCGGCAGGCTTTATCAGTGCGGTCATGGCTATGAAGCTGCCGGGTCCCGGAGCAATATATCAGGAGCAGTCCCTGAAATTCACCGCGCCGATCCGTATTGGAGACACCATTACCGCCACGGCTGAAATACTCGAAATCGGACCGAAAAGAAAATCAGCCAGACTCAAAACCACCTGCATCAATCAAAGAGGGGTTGTGGTTTGCGAGGGCATAGCCTCCATTCTTCTGCCCAGGAAAAAAAGAGAATAGGATAGCAATTTCCGGAATTCACTTCAGTGCCGAACTCCATGCCAGGAGCTTTTGCTGGAAATTCATGCGGGCATTGGCGGGACTGGTCGAGGGCAGCCGCAGGTAGCTGAGCCCGTGGGTGCAGAGAAGATGACCGACATAGCGCTTGAAGCTCTGTTCCGCTTTGGCGCCATTGAAAAAAATCCGGGTCAACAGAGGGTGATCTGCCAGAAAATTCTCGAAATCATTGACCGCGATCGATTCCTCCTCAATGGCTGAATCAAGACTCGTTTCTCTCCGGCAACTCTTAATTACATCCCAGACGCTGATCCCGTTGTCCACCAGGGTTTGCCTCCTTTGGTCATAGGAGAGCGACGGTGTAGCGCCATAGATCTCTCCCATGATGGGCCAGAAGGCGTTTCGATTATGGGCATAGTATTGGCTGGCATCAAGTGAATCCCGGCCTGGCATGGAACCCAGGATAAGGGTATGACAGGCAGGGCCCGATATGGGTGGAAAACCATGAAGCATCATTTTGTCGGGGCAAAAATTCAAGTCGTCGCCTATGGGCGGCAAGTTTCAGAGCCAACTTTCAAGTCTTAACTTACTTAGGGAGAATCTCAACAAGTTCCACCCTTACGTTTTATCCTGGTCTCCGTTGTTTCTTTTCTTCCCGAAAGTCTTCGTGCCTAGAAGTCGATAATAAAGCTGTAGGCGTTCTTCTCAAGGGTGTGGGAAACCTTGTGTCCGGCATGGATAAAAATGGTCTGCATGCGGTTATTGCTGCGCAGCACCTCCGCCGTGAAGCCGGCGATACCGTTACGTTTTGCAATCTCGGCCATATGTCTGTACAAATAGGTCCCAAGACCTTTATTCTGCCAGTCATCACGAATGATAAAGGCAACTTCCGCCCTGTTGGTTTCCTCATCGAGGTAGTATCTGCCAACACAGATGACATCATCTCCATGGGCCTCCGGCACCGTTCCGACGATAGCCACATCCTTGCGGTGATCGATATAGACGAAATCCTGGATCTGCTTATGGGTAAATCTGTTCTGCTGGCTCATAAAACGGTAATACACGGTTTCCCTGGAGAGATCGTAGAGAAGATCTTTCATCCGTGGTTCATCGGTAGGCTGAACCGAACGGAAATAGACCTGGGTACCATCCTTGAGCAGCATGGTGGAGCGCATTAAGTCATCCCGTGGGACCATGAATCCGGTGGTGACATCCGCCATTTCCGGACGGATATAATGAGCAGCAACCGCCGCCTTGAAGAGCTGTTCGCGAAAATTCGGATGAGCGATGGAGATTAGCGCCATAACGCGTTCCTGTACCGACTTGCCATGCAGGTAGGCAATGCCGTACTCGGTAACCACATAATGAATGGTGCCGCGGGTAATAGAGACACCGGCGCCCGGGCTGAGGCGTACGACTATCCTGGATCGCTTGGCATCGAGACTGGCGGAGGGGATGACGATAATGGTCTTGCCGTTTCTCGAGCGTGCCGCCCCGCGATTGAAATCTACCAGACCGCCTATCCCCGAGTAGAACTTGCCGTCCACAGCGTCCGTGCAGACCTGTCCGGTAAGATCGATCTCCTGACCGACGTTGATGGCCACCATCTTCGATTGTTCGCTGATGACATGGAAGTCGTTGACATATTCCGTCGGTCGAAAGCAGAACAGAGGATTGTTGTCGACATAATTGTAGAGCCTTTTTGTTCCCATGCAGAAGCTGGTGACGATCCTGCCCCTGTCTGTACTTTTTCTGCTGCCGTTGGCAACGCCGGCTTCAATCAGCTCTATTATGGCGTCGGTGATCATCTCGCAATGAATGCCGAGATTTTTCTTTTCCAAAAGGTAGGGAATAGCCGCGTGGGGGATACGGCCAAAACCGGGAGTACGGCCCAGACCGAACTGGATGGTGGCATTGTCCGGAATCAGAGTAGCGACGTTTTTGCCGATGGCGTGGCTGATCTCCCCCAGCTCCTCTTCTTCTCTTTCAATAAGCGGTACATTAGCCGGCACCAGGATATCAAGGTCATACACATCGACCATACTGTCGCCCATGGTCCATACCATCTGCGGGTTGACCTGGGCGATGATGAGCGAGCCGTTTTCCACCGCGCTTTTGACGATGTCCACGGAAATGCCGAGACTGACCTTGCCGTTGACATTAGGTGGAGTGACCTGGATCAGAACGACATCGAGAGGGAGCTGGCCGGAATAGAAAAGTTGCGGAATATTCGAGAGAAGGATCGGGGTGTAGCTGCCCAGCCCCTCCTGGATCATGGCCCGGACGTTCTGCCCGATAAAAAAGGAGTTGACAGTGAAGCTCTGCGCATGACTCTTCTGGGCATAGAGAGCATCGCCCTTGGTAAAGAGCTGAACAATTTCGACATCGGCCAGTTCAGATGACCTGGCCGTCAGCGCCTTGACCAGTTCGGTGGGCTCACCGCAGCCGGTCCCGATGAAAACCCTGTTGCCGGAACGCACCTGCTTCAGCGCCTTTTTGGCCGAACTCACCATTTCCCTGTAGCGGTCCTGCCAGTTAGTATCGTAATCCATCGCCATTTATTATTTCCCGTCAATGCTCGTGATTTTTTCAGATAATAATCCTTTTATCGGCCGATAAAAGGGTCATCCTGCCGTCTGCGACCACCGGATCGGTTCCCGTTTCTCCGACGATAAAAGGATTGATGTCGAGTTCGATGATCTGGGGGAAGTCGGTGGTCAACTGGCTTATACGCTGGAGGCCGTTGGCGATGCCGACGATATCGACGCCTTTCTGGCCCCGCTTGCCCTTGAGAATGTTATAGGACCTGGTGGATTTGAGCATATGAATGGCTTCATCCTGAGTGATGGGGGCCAGGTGAAAGGTGACATCCTTCATCACCTCGACAAAAATGCCGCCGAGACCGAACATCAGCATGGGACCGAACTGCGGGTCTCTGCTGACGCCGATAATTACCTCCAGTCCGGGATCCACCATCTTTTCGACATAGATACCTTCGATGATGGCACTGGGAACCTGCTGCAGAATACGAATCATCATCAGGTCAAATCCGTCCCTGACCTGCTGTGCGGTGGTAAGGTTCAGCTTAACCCCGCCCATATCGCTTTTGTGAACGATATCCGGTGAGACAATCTTCATGGCTACCGGAAAGCCGGTGCGGCGCGCCTGTTCAACCGCTTCTTCGGCATCGGTTACCAGCCTGCCGTCGGGTACGTTGAAACCGTAAGACTGCAGGATTTTTTTGGACTTCACCTCATTGAGCTGCAGAATATTGAAGCGCCGGCTGCGGGTAATGATGCGCTCCACCCGCCTTCTGTTGACCCGAAAACGGGTAACCATTCGCGGCGGCCGGTGCAGCCAGGTTTCATATTCGTGCATTACTTTGAGGGCGCCGACGGCTCGCTCGGGGGACTCGTAATCGGGCAGCCCGGCCGCGGTCAGCTCGAGTCTGCCGGGCATGACGTCCTTGCCCCCCATAAAGGAGGCGAGAACCGGTTTGCTGCCGTCGATTTCCATGGCGATGGCCCGGGCCGTTTCCTTGGGGTTGGACATCACCTGGGGAGTGAGGATGATGATAATGGCGTCAACGCTGTCGTCATTCTGGGCGGTGCGCAGGACCTCCCGGTAACGCTCCGGCGGTGCATCGCCAAGGACATCGACCGGATTGCCGATGCTGACGCCCTCGGGGAGCTTGTCGCGCAATGCCGTTGCGGTATTGGAAGCGAGATCGGCAACCCTCATGCCGCAGTGTTCAACGGCATCGGCAGCCATGGTTCCCGGCCCCCCGGCGTTGGTGATGATCAACACCCTGTTTCCCTTGGGCAGAGGCTGCATGGAAAGGGCCGTGGCGTAATCAAAAAGGGCTTCAAAAGTATCGGCCCGGATCACCCCGGAGCGCTTGAAGGCCGCACCGTAGGCGGTGTCGGTGCCGGCCAGAACTCCGGTGTGGCTGGCGGCAGCCTTTTGTCCTGCTGCAGTGGTCCCTGATTTGAGCAGCACCACCGGCTTTTTCATACAGGCTTCTTCGGCGGTTTTAATGAAGGTATCGCCTGATATGATATTTTCCAGATATCCGGTGACAACCGTTGTCTGCTTGTCATCGGCGAGATAGGAGAGCAGATCGTTTTCGTTGATATCCGCTTTGTTGCCGATACTGATCAGCTTGGAGATTCCGAGACGGCGGCCTTCAGCCAGGTCAAGCATGGAGGTACAGAGTGCGCCCGATTGAGAGAAGATGGCGATCTTGCCGCGAGCAGGCATACTGCCGGCGAAGGAGGCGTTTAAATTGTTCTGGGTGTTGAGCAGGCCCAGGCAGTTGGGGCCAAGCAGCCGGGCGCCGTGGCTTTTGCAGATTTTGGCGACTTCCTCTTCAAGCCGCCGCCCGGCCTTGCCGGTTTCCTTGAATCCCGAGGAAATGAGCACGACCGCTCCGGCTTTTTTGGCCATGGCATCCTTGACTGCCTCGAGCACACGGTCTTTAGGCACCACCACAATGACCTGTTCTATCTCGCCGTCAAACTCCCTGAGGCTGCGCAAGACCGGCAGATCGAACATTGTTCCTCCGGCCGGATTGACGGGCAGAATTGTGCCTTTGAATCCTCCTTTGACCAGGTTGGCAAGAATATCGTGGCCAACCTTTCCCGGAGTCCTTGATGCCCCTATAATGGCGACGCTTTGCGGTAAAAAAAGACTTTCCAGCATGGAATTGTCAACAAAAAAAGAAGGTTAATTGAAATGGTGATGGATCTCATCGTGCTATTATAACTTTTGGCGGGCTGAAATCAATTGCTTTTGAACGATCCGTACTTTCTGCAGTATCACGAATGCTTTTATGTGTTCATCTTTAGGGCAGATTATCTGCAGCCAGATACTCTTCAATCCAAATTGATTGGTGGAGGAGAGCTCCCGGTATTCGCTTGTGAACAGACTATACTGTAAAGGAGAAGAAATTTATGATAAATTTATAAGCAGAGCAGCAGTGATTCCAGGAGAAATGGTGAAGCAGTTTAACCATCCAATCAAAGGAGCGTATGAATATTTCCGAAGCAATCAGGCAGCGCAAATCTATTCGGGCCTACCAAAACAAAGAGGTGAGCAGGGAGAGTGTCAATGCTATTCTCGAGACGGCACGTTATTCCCCGTCGGGGGCAAACGCACAGCCCTGGCAGGTGGCCGTGGTTATGGGAGAAACCAGGGACAGAATCATCGATGCACTGCTGTCGGCCTTTCGCGCCGGAGAGCCGGAGGACCGCGATTATGACTATTATCCGGTAAAATGGCAGCAGCCTTTTAAGGCACGCCGCATTGCCTGCGGCATGCAGCTCTACGAAACTCTGGGTATCGAGCGACAGGACCGCCAGGGGAGAGTCAGGCAGTGGGAGGCCAATTATCGCGGCTTCGACGCCCCGGCGATGCTCTTCTTTTTTCTCGATCCTTCTCTTGCCATCGGCTCGTATATGGATTGCGGCATGTTCATTCAATCGGTCATGCTGGCAGCACTGGATGAAGGGCTGGCCACCTGCCCCCAGGCGGCCCTCAGCGGCTATGCGACCCTGGTGAAGGAAATTCTCGGCTACCCGCGGGATACTATTCTGCTCTGCGGCATGGCACTGGGCTATGAGGAAAAAGATGCCCTGGTAAACAGCTACCGCACTCCCCGGGAAGAGGTGGACAGTTTTACCTGGTATTTTGATTAGTGCCGGACTCTATTCCCACTTGGGTCCGGTGACCTCATCCACGAGATACAGGATCGAGCGGTATGGAATGCCGCTGTGCAGCGCCAGGCCGATCTCGCAGGTTTTGCTGGTCGAGTAGCCCGCGTCACAGGTGCAGACATGCTCATCCAGGCCGTGCAGGGCGGATTCGTTAAGCTCGGGGACATTAAACCCCCGGTCGCCGGCGAAGCCGCAGCAGTAGATGTCCTCCGGCCAGACGACCTCGGTGGCGCAGGCGTGGGCGAGTTCAAGGAGCCTGGTTTCGAGCCCCATTTTCCTGGTGCTGCAGGTGGGATGGATGGCAATCCTGATGTCTTTGCGTGAAAATGAGAGTCGGTCCATCAAAAAGCGCAGGACGAACTCAATCGGTTCATACAGTTCGAGGCGTTCATCCAACGTGGCTTGCATACGCTGCAGGCAGGGGCTGGTGTCGCAGAGGATCGGAAGGGCGCCATTCCTGGACACATAGAGTAGTCGGTCCGAAAGTTCTCGGGATTTCCGGTCAGCCTCTGTGAGGAAACCCTTGCTTTCGAAGGCCTGCCCACAGCAGAGATTATCAAGATTTTCCGGATAGATGATTTCGTAGCCGGCTTTTTTCAGAAGGGATGCCGTCTTTTTCGGCAGATCGTCGAGCCCGGTTTCCGCTCGCGAAGGACCGCTCATTGCCCGGCTGGCACAGCTCGGAAAATAGACGACCTGGAGCGGATTGGTACAATCAACCGGCTTTGTTTCAATTTTTGCGACGCCGGAAGGCATTTCCCTGTTCCACAGAGGCAGACGGTTGAAAGTGGCCTTCCTGGCAAGTACCGAGGCCTGTTCCATGAACGCGGTGCCGGTATAATTATGCGCGATATCAACGACATCGAGGGTGTGGCTGATCGTCTTCGCCACTATACCAAAATGGGATCCGACAGCACCTGCAATTGATTGCGCCGGCCAGCCGTGAGCTTCCTCGCGCAGGGCTTTGACCATTTTTCCGGTATCGATGCCTACCGGGCAGCGGGTGGCGCACAGACCATCCGCCGCGCAGGTATCCAGGCCGGGATATTGATAACGGCGCGAAAAACGTTTGAGTTCTCTGCTTTTTCCTTCCGCCGCCAGTCTTCTGCTGAGCTCCCGCCGACCGGCGATGCGCTGTCTGGGGGTGAAGCTCAAATCTCGTGATGGGCAGACCGGCTCGCAGAAACCGCATTCGATGCACTTGTCGGCGACTTCGTGGGTTGCGGGCAACGACTTGAGATTCCTGATATGGATCTCGGCATCCTCGTTGATGATAACACCGGGGTTGAGCAGAGTGTCCGGATCGAAAAGCTCCTTGATCTCTTTCATCAGCTCGAAGGCCGCAGTGCCCCATTCTTTTTCGACAAAAGGAGCCATATTCCGGCCGGTGCCGTGTTCCGCCTTCAATGAGCCGTCGTAGGTGGTAACGACCATTTCCACAACTTCGGCCATGAAATCACGGTAACGGATCACCTCTGTTTCTATCGAAAAATCCTGGGTGAAAACGAAATGCAGGTTGCCCTCGAAAGCGTGACCGAAAATAATGGCTTCATTGTAGTGGTATTTGGCGAACAGTGTTTGCAGTTCCAAGGCTGCCCGGGCCAATTTTTCTATTGGAAAAGCGACGTCTTCTATGATCACGGTTGTCCCGGTTTTGCGGACCGCGCCAACTGCCGGGAATAAGCCCTTTCTGATCTTCCACAAGTTCTGGTATTCCTCAGCCGCAGAGGTAAAAGAGATAGGCATGACGGTTTTGAAGTCTGCCAGGCAGGAGGTGATCTGCTCGATCTGTCCGGCAAGTTTTTGTGGATCACCTGCCCGGGTCTCGACCAGTAGAGCGGTCACCGACTTATCGAGCGTTTTCAAAAATTCCGGCATGCCGGGTTTGTCCTCGACCGAGGCCAGGCTGGCACGATCCATCAGTTCGGCCGCCGCCACCGACTGCCGGCGCAGGAGCCGGATGGCGCGACAGGCCTCCTCCATGTTGGTGAAGAGGATCAACGCGCTCGCCTTGTGCCGATGCTCGATGACTGTACGGTAGACCGCATCGGCGATAAAGGCCAGTGTTCCTTCGGAACCGATCATCAGGTGCGCCATGATGTCTATGGGGTCTTCAAAATCAATGAGGGCGTTCAGGCTGTAACCCGTCGTATTCTTGATTTTGAATTTATGTCTGATACGACCTGCGAGTTCACTGTTTTCCAGAACCCGCTGCCTGATGCGCGCCAGGTCGTGAAGCAGGGATGTATGGCTTTTTCTGAAATCATCGACACTCTTGTTGTCTCCGGTGTCGATCACGGTGCCGTCCACGAGGATCAGACGAATGCTTTCCAGGGTCTGGTAGCTGTTCTGCTCGACGCCACAGCACATGCCACTTGCATTGTTGGCAAGAATTCCACCGATTTTGGCGCTGTCGATGGACGCCGGGTCCGGGCCGATCTTGCGGTCGAATACCGCAAGTTGACGATTGGCAAGACCGCCAACGAGACCAGGCTGAACCTGGATGAGGCGGGCCTCGTCGTATATTCGGCAGCGATCCCAGCCCCTGCCCAAACGCACGAGAATACTGTCGGTGATCGACTGACCCGAGAGGCTTGTACCGGCAGCCCTGAAAGTCACGGGCAGACTACGCCTGCGGGCTTCCTGCAGAATGATCCGGACCTGCTTCTCATTTTCAACGTCAACGATAATTTGGGGAACAAGACGGTAAAAGCTGGCGTCGACTCCGATGGCGACTCTCTTGAGCGGATCTGTGATAATATTCTTTTCTGGGATCTTGCGAGCAATAGCTCTCCGGAAATCATTATATTTTTTTGGCTGCATAATACTCTTAGGCATGTATTTAATAATGGGTATCACTATCTGCCACTATATCATATCAGGCAGTTTTCTGAAAATCATTCTCATTACCCCTTGAAACTCAGCATTTTCTGGTACAGGCTGAGACTGCTCTTTGTCTCGGGAGGCCATAATCCCGTCCAGGGGGGGCTACGCTGCAGCCGTCCGGCTGCAGCGACCCGTGAAAAGAGCAGTCCCGACCTTGAACAGAGGATCAGGAGTAATCAGGAAAATCTTTGCGATAGATGCTTTAATCCCTTAATCGAAAGCTTTGCCCTCTCCAGGAGGAAACAGGGAAATGACGCCGGCAAATACTAATTTACACTGGCCAAGCCTTAGGTCGGGGCAACAAGACGGTTCAGATCGGCTGGACCAGTAAAATATCTCCTTGACTATTTGGTGGAATAAAAATAAAAGGCTTTTTCTGTAATCTGGAAAATATTTTGGTATCAGCAAAACCTTAGAAAGGCAAATCCGGTGGTAAAATGGATCATCTGCAGCGAAAATATGGTTTTTGGACGGCGACCGCCATGGTTGTCGGTATTGTTATAGGATCAGGCGTCTTTTTCAAGGCGGATGATGTTCTCAGGGCTTCGGGCGGCAGCCTTCCCACTGCCCTTCTGGCCTGGGCGATCGGCGGGTCGATCATGATAGTCACCGCCTACGTCTTTGCCAATATCGGGGCGCGAATTGAAAAGATCAACGGGGTCGTCGATTATTTTGAAGAGGCCTACGGCGAGAAAGGCGGTTACCTGGTCGCCTGGTTTATGACCTTCATCTACTATCCCACTTTGGTGGCCGTGCTTGCCTGGGTTTCCGCCAATTACAGCATAGGTCTGCTGGGGCTTGAAAAGGGAGTCTGGCTGTTGGCGTCCCTTTACCTGATATTCTTTTTTCTGCTCAACCTTCTTTCGCCGATACTGGCCGGAATGTGGCAGGTTTCGACAACCCTCATCAAGCTGGTGCCCCTGGGGTTGGTAGCGGTTATCGGTGGAATCTCCGGCATTCTCAGCGGGCAGACCATGGACAGCTTCGTCCGCAGCGCCGAGGGCATTTCAGAGGGCGGCGGACTGGCGGTGGCTACCCTGGCAACCGCCTTCGCCTACGAAGGCTGGATTATTGCCACTTCCATCAATGCCGAGATCAAAAATGCCAAAAAGACCCTGCCAAAAGCACTGGTGACAGGAACCATGATCGTGGCCGCCGTCTATATGCTCTACTATCTCGGGATCTCGGGAGTGCTTTCCAACGAGCAGGTCATTGCTGCCGGAGATAATGCTCCAGTACAGGTCATATCGCTGATATTCGGCAGAATAGGGGGAACGCTTTTGACGGTCTTCGTGGTAATTTCCTGTCTTGGCACCCTCAATGGTCTGATAATGGGCTCGGTCAGGGGCATGTTCGCTATCGCTATACGAGGACTTGGGCCTCGGCCCGAATTTTTCAGAGCCGTCAACATCCGCACCAACAGCACACTCAATTCGGGCATCCTCGGCTTCCTGCTGTCTTCCTTCTGGCTGATGGTCTGGTACGGCAACTTTGCCGGATGGTGGGGCAGTTTCATGGATATTTCCGAGCTTCCCATCGCCTTTCTCTATGTGATTTACATCGCCATCTATATCTGGGTGATAAGAAGCTTTACCGACCTGGGACCCTTCGCCCGCTTCGGCGCCCCGTTTTTTGCCGGATGCGGCTCGCTCTACATCATCTGGGGAGCCATTCAGAAGGATATGTTCGCGCATTTTTTTGTCATTACTCTTGCCATCGCTTCCATTGGCTATGTGCTCATGCGGCAATCTTCAGACCCGCAGGCCCCTGGCGGCGGCAGGAAGAAAAGCCGTTTGTAGGAGAGAACTCTCATAAACAGGGAGACTGGCTTATTCCTCAAGTTTTGCCAGGATCTTCTGCAAATCGACCCGGTGATTGAATAACGAGTCCCAGACATCTCCTTTGCTGTCCAGACGCCGGCGCATGGTGCGCAAAGTGAATCTGCCGGGATCGAAATTGCCGTTGAGCTCTTCCCAGTCGATCGGAGCCGAAACCGGTGCTCCAGGGCGAGGCCGGATGCTGTATACAGAGGCCATTGTCTTGCCCCTGGCATTCTGCAGGTAATCGAGGTAAATCCTGCCCCGGCGGGCTGCCGGGGAGCGCGCCAGGCTGGTCAGCTCTTTGTTTTGGCGATGTATATGGGTCTCGATGAGCTTGACGAAATCCTGGACCTGGGCGTAGGAATACTCCTGCCGTACAGGCACATAGAGGTGAAGCCCCCTGGAGCCCGATGTCTTACAGTAGGCAGGCAGACCGAGCTGGTCGAATAGCTTTTTGAACTCCAGTGCCAGTACGACAACCTTGCTCATTTCAACCTCAACCGGGTCGAGATCGAAAATCATGAAATCGGGGTTATCCAGCTGCGGCAGTGATGAACTCCACGGGTTGATTTCGATGCATCCCAGGTTGGCCATATAGAGCAGCGTATCCACGTCCTGGCAGAGCAGGTATTCAACCTTCTTACCTTTGCTGCTTGTCAGTTCAATGGTATCAGCCCAGTCGGGTACTATTTCCCTGACGTTTTTCTGGAAGAAGCCTTTTTCCAGAATGCCGTTGGGCGTCCGGTAAAGCGACTGCGGACGATCTTTCAGATACGGCAGGATCACCTGCGCCATATCACGATAGTAGGCGATGACGTCCTCTTTGGTATAGCCTTCCTCGGGCCAGAATATTTTTGAAAGGTTGGTCAGTTTTACTTTCGAGGTAGACTGAACGGGTTCAAACGCTTGTTCAAATTGAATTTCCTCCGGTTTCTTGTCGGTTCGCAGCCCAAGAAAGCTGGCATGACGCATTATCCCCTCGTTGGTCCAGCCGGCGAATTCTATTTCTGCAATCAGTCGAGGCTGAACCCAACGTGTTTTTCCGGTTGAGGGCGCATTTTCAATTCCTATTCTTTCCGTTTCCAGTGCATGCAGCTCCACACTGATATCCTGCTGCACCCGTTCGCTGAAGCCGGTGCCGACCCGGCCGGTATACACCAGAGAGCCGCCGTCATAGACTCCGCATACCAGGGAACTGAAGGCCCTGCTCTCTTTTTCGGAGGGAATGAAACCGCAGATAATCATCTCCTGCCGAAAACCGGTTTTGATCTTGAGCCAGTCCTTTGAACGGCTTCCCGAGGCATAGGATCCATCGGCACGTTTGGCGATGATGCCTTCGAGCTGCTTATCCTGGATCTCTGCAAAAAAGGCTTCTCCATTCTCTTCGACATGGTCAAGGTAGTGAATATGGGCGGGAGGATCGGCGAGAAGGAGCCTAAGTATTTTTTTCCGTTCACGCAGGGGCACCATCTGCAGATCATGGCCGTTGAGCCAAAGGATATCAAAGACATAATAATGAAGATGGTCCTGCTCATGGTCGTAATTCTGCAGTTTCTGGAAATTTGCTCTCTGCCGGCTGTCGATGTAACACACTTCACCGTCGATGATAAAATCGGCATTCAGGGAGAATAGTTCATCTGCAATGACCGGATAGATGTGGGTATATTGATTTCGATTGCGGGAGAGGAGCCTGACTTCATCACCCTTTTTGGAGCCGATCATCCTGTAGCCGTCGAGTTTTAATTCGTAGAACCAGTTCTTCTTTGAAAAAGGGACCTTGGTGAGAGTTGCCAGCATCGGCTGAATGTATCCCGGAAAATCAGTCTTGGCTGCCGAGGCAGAATGTTCGCTGCCTGCCCTATTTTTCTGCGGGCGGGCTTTTTTATTGTCCCACTGCATGTCCGAACCGGCGATTTCTTCCATGCTGCGTCCGGTCAGGGCGCTTCTGTCAAAATCATTTTCCCCGGCGGCAGATCCGGCTTTCATAAAAAACCATTCATTGTTTTTACTGCTTTTCTGCTCGACCAGATTAAAAAATCCCCTGAGCTTGGCTCCCTGCAGATACAGCTTCAGCGCTCCCTTTTGCAGTTTATGCTGCATCGCTTCAATAGTTGGGAACTCCCGGCCATCATTGATATAGTAATAGCCGAGATCCCAGACCATTACCGTACCGGCGCCGTAGTTGCCTTTTGGAATGGTGCCTTCGAAGTGGATGTAGTCCAGGGGATGATCTTCGACCTTGATGGCCAGGCGCTTTATTGCGGGGTCGCTTACCGGTTGTTTGGGAACGGCCCAGCTTACCAGCACATCCCCAACCTGCAGGCGCAGATCGAAATGCTGCCGCCGTGCCATATGCTTCTGAATGACATAACGATTCTTTTCCAGCGGCTCCAGGGCTGTCCCGTGCGGTTCGGGAGTTTCGGCAAAGTTTCTTTTCTGAGTGTAGTCGTGTAGTTTCTCCATTTTCCCGTTCGAACCTTGCACCGATTAGACGGAAGTGTCGCAGGGCCGATCAGCCGGCCTTCTCCAGGCTCTTTTTCAGTTGTTCCATCAAGTCCTGTACCGCGGATTCCTGGGCCTCGACCTGCTCGGTACTGATCTCCCGGTTTTCACTTTTGGCTTTGATAATTTCCCTGATGTTCTGCTGATAGGAATCCTTGAATTTTTCAGGCTGGAAGGACGTGCTCATGCTTTCTATGATCCTTATGGCCATATCCTGTTCTTCCCTGGAAGGTGCGGCGTCGGGAATTTTCAGATCGTCAGGCGGACGCAGTTCGTCATGAAAGCGCATCTGGATGAGATACAGCACTTTTTCGTCTGCCATGAGCAGGGCGAGATGTTCACGATTGCGCATGACGAACTTCGCCAGGCCGGCCATTTTCGATTCGCGGATTGCCTTTCGCAGCAGGTTGTAGGTCTTTCCCGCTCCTTTCTCCGGTTCCAGCAGATATGGTTTTTCAAAATAACGCGGGTTGATTTCCTCAGTTTTGACAAACTCCTGAATATCGATGCTGTCGCTTTTGCCCAGACTGGCCCTTTTAAAATCCTCGTCCGTCAGGGTTACATAGTAATCATCAATCCTATGGCCCTTGATGATATCGTTCCAGGACACTTCCTTGCCGTCTTCCTGACAGACACGGGTGTATTTGATGGGACACTGGTCGCCCTTGCGCAGCATTTTCAGATCGACATCGTGCCGCGAAGCTCCGCTGTAAAGTTTTACCGGAATATATACCAGCCCGAAACTGATTCCACCTTTCCAGATTGCTCTTGGCATACTCTGCTCTATAATTTGAGATTTATAAGGACAGGCTTATCCATTTTTTTATCCAGGCAAGAATTTCTTTTACAGAAACGATAATGTCGGATCGCTGAAAAACAATTAAACTCTCATTACTGGTTCCGGCGCTGAATGTAACGAAGAGAGAAGATACAATGAACGGGACATGTATTAATATGAAAATGGTATAATTATTATTTAGCCGGGTGAAAAGATCTTGCTCCCCTGGTGCAACCAGAGTAGAAAATTGGTAATCAGGTTGAGGAAATATCAGTGCCTTGTCCCTGGAAAAACGGCATAAGAATTAATAATCTACACCTTAGAGCAACAAGGAAAAGCGTGCAGTCTCCCTTCACAAAAAAGGCCATCGATATCATAGCTGCCATTCCGTCAGGCAAAGTGTCCACATACGGTATTATCGCCGCGCATGCCGGCAACAGCAGAGGGGCCCGGCAGGTGGCCAGGATACTTCATTCAAGTTCACGCAAATATGATCTTCCCTGGCACCGCGTGGTCAACAGGGATGGAAAAATTTCTCTGCCGAAGGAATCGGGGTATGAACTCCAGAAGGAACTGCTCAGGGATGAGAATGTTGAATTTGAGGAAGGTGACAGAATTGATTTTGAACGATTTCTGTGGTGGCCGAAACTTGAGATATCCGGAAGCTCATATTATAAAATCTGATTATTCCTGAAACCAGCATCTTCTGGCCCGACCTAGAACTGAGGGTTAGGGGTAATCAGGTTATAAAAAGGATAGGAAATGATAGCATTGCAAAAGACTTGGCTCATGTTCGTACTCATTTTTCTCGGGGGAGTCCACTGTGCTGCAGCGGCATCCACGCCCAAAGAGCTGGAAAATCAGGTGGCAACCCTGCTTGATCCGCTGATAACCATTTTTTCCACCAACCCATGGGTTAAGGGAGCGGCAGTAGTTCTCATAACATTCACTGTCGCTTCCTTCCTGACCTGGATATTGTTCAAGCTGCTGCGCAGAATCTGCCGCTTGACCAGTTTCGATATTGATGACAAGATTATCCTGCTGCTCCGCCCTCCCGTCTATTTTACCCTGTTAGCAACAGGAATATATGCCGGCATCGAACTTATGCCGCTTTCAGAAAAAATAGATGTTCTTTTGGGGAGGTTCATACGCACGATCGGTGTGGTCATTTGGATCTATTTCTTTGCCCGGCTGGCATCCCTGGTCCTCCAGAGATTGGCGGATCTCTCCTATAAATATACCTTCATTCAGCACAGGACCCTGACCCTGTTCGATAATGCCGCCAAGATTTTTATTTTCGGAGTCGGTATTTATGCGGCATTCGTGATCTGGAAGATAGACATGACCGCCTGGCTGGCATCGGCGGGAATTGCCGGTATTGCCATTGGTTTTGCGGCCAAGGATACCCTGTCCAACCTTTTTTCGGGGGTCTTTATCCTCGCTGATGCACCATACAAAGTGGGCGATTATATCGTCCTTGACCGCGGCGACAGAGGAAAGGTTATGAATATCGGCCTGCGCAGTACGCGCATTCTCACAAGAGATGATGTCGAAATCACCATTCCGAACTCGATCATCGGCAACTCCACCATCATCAACCAGTCGGGTGGACGCCATACCAAACTTAGGCTACGCTTGAAAATCGGCGTAGCCTATGGTTCCGATATCGATCTGGTCCGCTCAATCCTCATGGAAATTGCGCAAAAGGAGCGGTTGGTCTGTAAATCTCCCGAGGCGAGGGTACGTTTTCGTACCTTTGGTGCCTCAAGTCTCGACTTTGAGCTGCTTGCCTGGGTGGACAATCCGGAACTGCGCGGTCAGGCCATGGACAAACTCAATGAAGCGATTTATAAGAAATTTACAGAGATGAATATCGAGATCCCCTATGCCAAGCAGGATCTCTATATCAAAGGGCTGCCCGAGTATCTGACCTTGAGAAAGCCGGAGGAAGGCGCCCGGGAATTGAAAAACGAATAGTAGGCCGATCGGGCAACCCTGAAAGTGGCGGGGGTGAGATTTATTTCAGCAACGCCGCCACTTCGGCCATGCGCTTGCCGGTCTTATGGGCAGTTTTAATGCCCACCTCATCATGCTCATACCCTTCCGGGTGATTGCTCCAGCCGATTCCGCCAAAATGATCGCCATCGCCAATGATAATCATGTCGTGAATCATCATTGCTGCATGGACACCCTGGATGGTCAGTTCCTGTCCGCCGTTGCGTGAACCTCCCACGGCAAGAACGCTTCCCAGTACATTCTTGAGCAGAAAACCATTGCGTCTGAAGAGCACTGTTCTGTCGAGGAAGGCCTTTGCCTGGGAGGTCATACTTCCCATATACACAGGTGTTGAGATCACTATCCCTCTGAGAAGCGGGTCAGCGAGTTTCGGTAATATCTGCTGAAAGTCGTCATCTTGGCTGCAGAGTACGCCTTTGTTGCATTTTCCGCAGGCAACGCAGCCGGATATCCTCAGGCCGGACAAGTCGATTATTTCCGTTTTGATGGGTGCATCGAGAACAACGGAACTCTTCTCGATTTCGTCCAGACACTGTTGCAGCAGAAAATGGCTGGATTTATCTCTTCTGGGGCTTGCTGAAATACCTAGTATCTTCATTGAACGTTCTCCTTGACTACATCCTATCTTGATAATCTCATAAAAATTGGCTATGAAGCTCTCAGATGGCGGGATGTCGGTTCTGCCAAAACCAGCAGCCCGGGATCGGGTTGTTTCTGACGCATCCGTGTTGGTACACGTAATTTAGTCAAATTGCATCTTTTTTTCAAGCTTACCTGGAGGACCCCTGTCTTAAAGTTGGAGAAGATTCACTTCTTCAAGTGTAAATCATTCGCATCTATTGTGTCATAATAAAACACCATTTCCCAGTTCTCTTCCCTGTAAGCTGAAATAGTATTATCCGGTTGTTTCACTGCGGTTGTAATGGCATTATGAAACACGATTTGATCAACTGATAATGCTGGAAAAGCAGGTTCATATGGATTAACTTGAAACAATCCGACACCAGGGAAAAAGCTGTCGATGCGGCAGGGAGTGTTGTCTGAGGGAAGCTCAAACATTGCTCCGCTGTGGCTCTAAGGTTCTTATTCGGCTCAACTGGGGTTAGAGCGGAGCCATTCTGTTAAATATTATGGCTGAAGCAGAGGTGAAGGTGAATGAAGGATATCTTCAGGAAATCTGAAAACTGCTGGAGACTGGAAACGGCGCACCGAGCTGCCTTCCTCATAGACGGTGAGGACTATTTCAAGGCACTGCATCAATCAATGCGCCAGGCGCGCCGCTCCATCATGATAACCGGCTGGGATCTGCACAGCGGCCTGTGCCTGCTAAGAGGAGAGAAGAGCGGAGGATATCCATCCAGGCTCGGTAAATTTCTCAACTATTTGGCCAGAAAGACCGATGGCTTGCAAATTTACCTTCTGGGCTGGGATTTCTCGATGATTTATGCCATGGAGCGCGAGTTTTTTCCGCGCTACAGGCTGAAATGGATTAGTCATAAACGTATCCATTTCTGTCTCGACAGTGCCCATCCCGTCGGAGCATCGCAGCATCAGAAAATCGTGGTCGTTGACGATGCTGTCGCTTTCGTTGGGGGATTCGATCTCAGCAAGTGGCGCTGGGATACTTCCGAGCACCTTCCCGACAATGAATTGAGAAGGGATCCGGACGGCATCTCCTATCCTCCATTTCACGATGTACAGATGATTGTGGACGGACCGGCCGCAAGAGCCTTGGGCGAGTTGTCGAAAACCCGCTGGAAGAGGGCGTCCGGTGAGGCACCGTTGATCGACGGGACGAAAGAGATTGATGCTCCCTGGCCCGGCAGTGTGAAACCGGATTTTGAGAAAGTTCAGGTGGCTCTTGCCCGAACGCTGCCGCAATACCGGCACTACGACGAGGTGCGCGAGGTTGAACGACTATATCTTGACAGTATTGCCGCAGCACAAAAGTTCATCTATATCGAAAATCAGTACCTGAGCTCATTTAACATCGGCAAGGCTCTCGAGTCGCGCCTCAAGGATAAAGACGGACCTGAGATTGTCATTGTCATGCCCAAAAAGACCGGGGGCTGGCTCGAACAGCACACCATGGATGTCCTGCGCGGACGAATTCTTGGCAGGTTGCATAAGGTTGGATCCTGTAAACGGTTGAAAATTTACTATCCCAGGCTTGCAGTCAATCCCGAGGTCGATTTGATGGTGCATGCCAAGATCATGGTAATCGACGATAACTTCGTCAGGGTTGGATCCTCGAATCTCAGCAACCGCTCCCTTGGCTTCGATTCTGAATGTGACCTCGCCATTACAGCAGAACCTGGATCCCCGGAAGCGCAGGCGATAGCTTCTTTTCGGAATCGTTTATTGGCCGAACATCTGGGAGTTGCAGATGATGATATTGTCCAGGCAATGGATGAGAATGAATCATTGATCAAGGCTGTTGAAGCTTTGCGAGGCGGTGAGCGGAGCCTTGAGCCGATGGATGGCAGCATTTCTCCTGAATTAGACAATCTGGTGCCGCAATCAGAGCTGCTCGATCCGGAAAAGCCGATAGAGCCCAAAGAGCTCCTTGACTATTTCATCAGCCCCGATCAGCAGTTACCCGCTTATCGGCAAGTTCTGAAGGTAATTGCGCTCATCGCTGTTGTGCTAAGTCTGGCAGCGGCATGGCGCTGGACCTCTCTGAGCGACTGGCTGGAAATAGACAGGGTGCTTTCTGCTGCAGGCTGGCTGAAGCAGCAGCCTTTTTCTCCGATACTGGTGCTTGGCACTTATGTTCTCTGCGGGCTGGTTTCATTTCCGGTAACCCTGCTGATAATAGCCACGGTCATCATTTTCGGCCCTTGGTGGGGGATGTTCTATGCCTTGTCCGGAGCCGAACTCAGTGCTCTGGCCATGTTCTTTCTCGGCCGCCGTCTCGGCCGCGAAACCGTGAGCAGGTTTGCCGGCAGCATACTTAACCGGCTGAATAACAAGCTTTCCGAATCAGGGCTAATGGCCGTCATTACCTTCCGGATTATTCCGGTAGCACCATTTTCGGTTATCAATATGATAGCGGGTATCTCCAGCATCCGCCTGCAGGATTACCTGCTGGGTACCATTGTCGGCATGTTGCCCGGTACCATCGCAATTACAATTGTCGCCGACCAGATTTCCGAAACTCTGCGGCATCCCGATCTCGGCCATCTCGGCGTCCTGTTTGCGGCAGTCGTCGTTTTTGCCGCCGGTATGGTCTGGCTCCGACGCTGGCTGCGGCGCGGCCGTTCCGAGGAAAAAGCTGATAATGAAGATAGTTCAAAATGATGGACTGGGCCATCGCGGCAACTTCAATGAGTTTTATCAGATGGAATACACAGAAAGAGGCAAATGTCCTTGCGGTCATTCACCTCTTTTCAAGAAAGACTGTCTATTCAATCCGCTCAAGGACCATGGCCATACCCTGACCGCCGCCGATACACAGCGAAGCGAGGCCAAGACGCAGATCGTTGCGGCGCATCTGGTGCATCAGGGTGACCAGGATGCGGGCACCGGAACAGCCGATGGGGTGGCCCAGCGAGATACCGCTGCCGAGAACGTTGGTGCGGTCCCGGTTCAGGCCGAGTTCCCTGACACAGGCGATGGCCTGGGCGGCAAAGGCTTCATTGAGCTCAATTCTGTCGAAATCGGAAGTTGACAGGCTATGTTTAGCGAGGATCTTGCGAACCGCGGGAATAGGACCAAGGCCCATATAGGCGGGATCCAGTCCGGCGCTGGCATGAGCCTTGATCTTCACGATGGGAGTAAGGCCAAGCGCTTTTGCCCTGCTCTCGGACATGATCAGCAGCGATGCCGCTGCATCGTTGATTCCCGAGGCATTGCCGGCGGTTACGGTGCCGTCTTTGGTAAATGCCGGCCGCAGCCTGCTCATTTTCTCAGCGGTGGTGTCCATGGGACGCTCATCGGTATCAAAGACTAGTGGATCCCCTTTCCTCTGGGGAACGGCAACTGCAGCAATTTCATCCTTGAACAGTCCTGTGGAGATTGCCGACATAGCGCGCTGATGGCTGAGCGCACCCAACTCGTCCTGCTCCTCACGGCTGATTCCGTATCTGGAGGCGATATTTTCCGCTGTAATTCCCATGTGGTAACCGTAGAATTTCTCGAAGAGACCGTCATAGACCATAAGATCGATCATCTCGCCATTACCCATGCGCTGGCCCCAGCGCGCTGTTGGCAGCGCATAGGGTGTCATTGACATGTTTTCCATACCCCCTGCCAGCACCACCTCGGCATCGCCGGAACGAATGGCCTGATAAGCAAGAGCCACGGATTCCATGCCGGAGGCACAGAGCTTGTTGATTGTGGTGGCGCTTGTCTCCTTGGGAATGCCCGCCATGATCATTGCCTGCCTGGTTACGTTTTGCCCCTGGCCTGCACCGATAACGTTGCCCATGATGACCTGATCGATCATTACAGGTGGATGGCTCTGGTCATAGTCATGATATTGTGATTCGAGTTCGATGGTGCCGTCATCACGAATGGCGTCTGCACCAAATTTGATACACTCCTCGTCGGCGACAGGACGGATGCCGGCCTTTTTTAGAGTTTCTTTGAGAGTTACCGCGCCCAGATCGACCACGGGTGTTGATTTAAGTGTTCCACCATAACTACCGATGGCCGTTCTGGTGCCGCTGACAATAACAACATTTTCCATAATTTACCCCAGTATTAATAATTAATTTTTGATAATTCGGTTCCATCGGAAAAAGCAGAAAAAGGGTTGCAACCACTTGTTTTTCAAGATGGACCTAAACCTTGATCATCTGGTTAAAAGTCATCGAATTTGTCGGGATGGACTCTGGTTCGTCAACCTTTTGAGCCCAATCTGAGCCCTCCATGAATAAATACGGTTTCTCCGGCCATGGCCTCGTTGCGATACAGCTCGGCGACCAGGGAAACGACCTCCTCGGGCTCTACCAGTCGATTGATGGGAACCTGCTCGAGAATCTTGCCGATTATGCGTTCGTCCATATTTTTGACCATCGGAGTGCCCACATACCCGGGAGCGACGGCCATACAGCGAATTTTATCGGCAAAGCCGCGTCTGAAGAATTCGGCGGTCAAGACTTTCGGCATCACCGACATGGCCGCCTTTGATGAGGAATAATTTAACTGGCCTGCCGTTCCCAGGGAACCCGTGGAAGAGACGAGACAGATAAGTCCCCGGCAGTCATGATTGATCATCTGTTCTACGCATTCCCGTACCGTGAGAAAGACTCCGGTGAGGTTGATGTCAATTACTTTCTGGAACTGCTCAAGCGGCATTTTGCCTGTGACCTTGCCCGTTCCCCTGTCTGTTTTGATCAGTAAGCCGTCACTGGTGATGCCGGCAAAGGGAGCGACAAGGTTGATTTTTCCGAATGAGCTGATGGCGAGTTTCGCCAGTTCTGTACAATCTTCTTCTACAGTAACATTGCACAGCGAAGTAACAACCTCGGGGCTGATCTTTCTCAGTTCAGCAGCAGCGGCAGCAAGGGCCTCTTCCATAACATCGGCCAGAACGACCTTGCCGCCATTGTTGAGCCAGTATTCGGCCAGGGCTTTGCCGATTCCCCCGCTGCCTCCGGTAATGACCGCCACCGAATCCGTAATCTTGAGCATCTGATCTCCTTTATAGTTAACTTAAGTTGTATAATTAATGCATGATTGCAGAGAAATACAGCAGAAAACACATCTCAACTAAGCAGGTGTCTCATTGTCCAATGAGGCTGTATCATTTTTTTTTCAGGATTTGCAATAATTGCGCCAGGACTCCCGCTTCGGTCAGCGATTAAAATTTCCGAAATTTGTATACGGCATGAACATTGCAAAAAGCTATGAGTGCCGAGGGAGTGAGAATCAGCCTTCGAAAAAAGGATGACAGCAATGATTCCAGTACAATTTTCATTGCACAAATAAATCAGATGACAGGGTGCATTTATGGCTACCATTCCTCAAACGAATATCAAAGATAAACTCAAAAGAAGCAAGGTCGTCAGCGCTGCCGAGGCCGCGGCCTTGATCCGCGACGGCTCCACCGTGGCTACCGGCGGCTTTGTCGGCAATGGTTTTGCCGAAGAAATAGCCATAGGCATAGAAAATCATTTTCTCGAAACCGGAAAACCCAGAAACCTGACCTTGATGTATGCTGCCGGACAGGGCGACGGCAAGACCAGGGGGTTGAATCATCTGGGGCATGAAGGTCTGGTGACAAGGGTGATCGGCGGCCATTGGGGACTGGTTCCTCAACTGCAGAAACTGGCTGTGAATAATAAAATAGTAGCTTACAACCTTCCTCAGGGTATTATTTCCACGATGTTCAGGGATATCGCCGCGAAAAAACCGCGAACTATCAGTTCCGTGGGGTTGGGCACCTTCGTCGACCCCAGAAACGGCGGCGGCAAAGTGAATGGTGTTACCACCGAGGATATCGTCGAATTGATCAATTTCGACGGTGAAGAGTATCTGGCCTATAAAACCAGGCCGGTCGATGTGGCGGTGCTGCGCGGTACCACTGCCGATACCGACGGTAATATCACCATGGAAAAAGAGGCGCTGACCCTTGAAGTACTGGCCATTGCCATTGCCACCCGCAATTCCGGCGGTATTGTCATTGTCCAGGTAGAGCGGCTCGCCGAACGCGGCAGCCTGCACTGCAGGGACGTTAAGATACCTGGAATTATGGTTGATTATATTGTCGTGGCCAAGCCGGAGAACCATTGGCAGACCTTCGGCGAACAGTATAATCCATCTTACAGTGGGGAAATCCGGATTCCCATGGATTCCCTGCCGCCGATGGAGATGTGTGCACGGAAAGTGATCGCCCGGCGGGCTGCCTTTGAGTTGCGTCAGGGTGATATCGTCAATCTCGGTATCGGCATGCCCGAGGGTGTCTCCAATGTAGTCAATGAAGAGAAAATGCTCGACCACATCGTCCTTACCGCGGAGCCCGGAGTTATCGGTGGAATTCCCGCCGGTGGTTTGAGTTTTGGTGCTGCAGCGAATACCGAAGTCCTCATCGATCAGCCGTATCAGTTTGATTTCTATGACGGCGGCGGTCTTGATATCGCCTTTCTCGGCATGGCGCAGGTGGACTGCAGGGGCAATGTCAATGTCAGCAAGTTTGGAGATCGGCTGGCCGGTGCCGGTGGTTTTATCAATATAAGCCAGAATGCCAAGACCGTGGTATATTTGGGAACATTTACCGCAGGAGGCCTCCTGGTGCAGATTTTGGACGGGCGCCTGCATATTCTCCAGGAAGGAGAGACCAAAAAATTTATCGACGGCATCGTCGAACACATAACCTACAACGGCGACTACGGCCTTAAAAAAGGGCAGCGGGTACTCTACATAACAGAGCGCTGTGTTTTTGAATTAGATGAAAAAGGAATGCTGCTGAAGGAAATCGCTCCAGGTGTCGACCTGCAGAAAGATATTCTCGATCAGATGGATTTTGAACCGGTCATCGCGTCCAAACTAGTGGCTATGGACCCCAGGATTTTTCTCGACATGCCCATGGGGATGGCGGGCAGCTGCAGCATCGGTGATTCCGAGGTTTGTGGATCGACCTTTATTCCGCAGTGAGGGAAAGGCCGTATTTCTGCATTTTTTTATACAGCAGGGTGCGGTGGATTCCCAAAATGGCAGCAGCCTGAGCCTTGTTGTAGTCCGTGAGTTTCAAGGCATCGTGAATAGCCTTTTTTTCCGCCTTGGCCACCACTTCCTTGAGCAGGGAGTTTAGCTGTACGCCCGGTTGGGTTGGTATTCCCTGATGCAGATAGAAAGGCAGGTCGGCTGGAGTTATGACCTCGTCTTCGTTGTTTGCCAGAGTGCGTTCAATGACATTGTTAAGCTCCCGTACGTTGCCGGGCCAGCTGTGAGTGAGAAGAATTACTTCGGCCTCATGGCTGAAACCGGTAGCCTGATGCAGGCTCTCCTCCGATGCCATCTTGAGAAGATGACGGGCCAGAGGAATGATATCGGCAACCCTCTCCCGCAGAGGAGGGATGTGGAGAGGCACAACGTTGAGGCGATAATAGAGATCGGCCCGGAACTCCCCTTTTTCGACCATGGCGGCAAGGTTCTGGTTACTTGCCGATATAAGCCTGAAATCAGCGGTGATTATGCGATTTCCGCCGATCCGCTCAAATTCTTTTTCTTCAAGTACCCGGAGTAGCTTGGGCTGCATCTCCAGTGGTAAGTCTCCAATTTCGTCAAGAAAAATCGTTCCCTTATCCGCCAGCTCAAACTTGCCGCGCTTGCCTGTCGACTTGGCTCCGGTGAAGGCTCCCCGGTCATACCCGAAAAGTTCCGCTTCGAGCAGATCTTTTGGAATCGCGGCACAGTTGAGACGAATGAAGGATTCGGATCTGCGGCTGCTGCAGTTGTGGATGGACTGGGCAAAGAGTTCCTTGCCGGTACCGGATTCACCTGAAATCAGGATCGGTAGATGAGTCGCCGCCGATTTCACTGCTTCCTTTATCAGTGTCTTTATCTGACTGCTTTCACCGATAATGTTTTCAAAGGAATACCGGGTGGCGCGCAGCGAGTTGAGCTCTTTCTGATACCGCTTGACCTGAGATTTCAACTCTGAGAGTTTGTTTGCCAGTTTGCTGACATCTTTAATGTTTTTGAAGAGAACATGTCCAAAAACAGCGATTACTTTTCCATTTTCCTTGATGGGAATCCGCTGGACCAGCATTTTCTGACCCCGGATGGATTGGCTGACATTTATCTCTGCTTTACCGGTTTTGGCAACAATGTGCATCCTTGTATTCTCTACTACATCGGTAACATGTTTACCAATCTGGTCATCCGGCTCAAGACCTAAAAATAGTCCGTATTGCTTGTTGAAATGAGTGATATATCCATCCGGATCAGTGACCATCGCGCCATTGTCTATATGATTAAAAACGAGATTGAGGACATCAAGCTGCTGTTTATCCGACAAGGCGGGTAGCTTTTTTTCCTTATCCTCCATAAGTTCCCTCAAATTATTGTATTAAAAAATCTACATGTAGAAAAATTGATACAAAAGAGTACGCTATTTCATTAAAAATGCAAACATAAAATCTTCCTGCAGAGAAGTCGGGAATCCTTTTCCTCATTGTTTGTAAGGGAGAAAGAGCCTGGAAACCACCCTGTTTTTAATATAGACCACTGATAAATGGTATCACCACTAGATTAATCTTGAAAAAAATAATTACAGAGAATATAACTTGCCCGCCTGGTGGTGCTTTGTTACCTTGTTTATCTCGGTATTAAAATCCAATAGCGCCATGTCCAACTTGTAGAAGAATAGAAAATATCAGCATTGGTAATACCAATAGCAGTGCCGGTTTGTGGCAGCTATGTCATATCTTTCCAACAGAATTTCGATGTCAGATCTTCCCTGGAATGGCACAATTTAAAGTTCAAGTGTTTTATATAATTAGAGTTTATTTCACAGCTTTGGCAATTAATATCTTGAAAAAGAAGCTGGGGCAGTGGTAGAATAATTAGTCCACCAATTTTTGGAAGGATGCACTCCATACCGGCAGTGGATTCACAAGATAACAAAAAATCTCTGATACATTAACTGTCGCTGATACGCGGTGTGTCTAAATTATATCTGTTGTGGCGAAATATGGAGCTAAAACCAATCAAGCCGAAAAAGATATCTGATCAGGTTTTTGAACAGATACGTGAGCTGATTTACAAAGGGGCGTTTAAGCCGGGTCAGCAGATTACACCCGAGCGCAATCTGGCTGCCTCCATGCAGGTGAGTCGAACATCGGTCAGGAATGCCATCAATAAACTCGTGACCATGGGACTGCTTGAGCATCGCCAGGGGCAGGGGACTTTTGTGGCATCACCAGAAAACAGGCGTGGCAATCTTCTGGCCGCGGCCATGGCTACGGAAGAGGCAACGCTCGATGATCTCCTGGAGGTGCGTCTCGGTCTTGAAGCCAATGCCGCAGAACTTGCAGCCCGCCGTGCCACGGAAACAGATCTTCTTTCCATAGAAAAAAGTCTGAAGGAGATGGAAGAGGACATCAAGAGCGAAGGACATATCAGCACCAACGCAGATGCCGCTTTTCATATGGCCGTTACCTTCGCCACCAAAAATCCGGTGTTGATTCATCTGATGCGTAATTTTTACGACTTTCTTTTTATCGGCATCAAACAAAATCTTA
Source organism: Desulfopila inferna (assembly GCF_016919005.1). Lineage (NCBI taxonomy): Bacteria > Pseudomonadati > Thermodesulfobacteriota > Desulfobulbia > Desulfobulbales > Desulfocapsaceae > Desulfopila > Desulfopila inferna. The sequence goes on along the minus strand of NZ_JAFFQE010000002.1, from coordinate 340,597 downwards.
CCCATATGTATCAGGTTCAGGGAGAACATGAAAATATTCTTGATCATCACAAGAGCGTCTATGATATGATCCGAAAGAGGAAATCTAAAGAGGCCGGTGATATGATGCGGCATCATATCAAATACGTGCAGGACTACTTTCGAAAACATCATGGGCCTGAATAAAAATGATGTATTTCCTGTATCCATTGGCTTCTTAGTGCCTTTAACATGAAGAATGCCGAAAAGGCAAGAAGGACAGACACTATTAAAGCTTTCGACCCGGTCATCATAAACCATTTGTCCAGCGCAACCATGTTAGAAAATGATAGTCTTATACCAGTGATGTCAGGCTGGTCTCCGGCAAGTGCTTCTTTTCTTTAACGGAAAATTACTAAAACGCTCTCCTTTTCCGTAACTTTTCTTTACTTCTTTTTAACTTCGGATTAAAAAGAATTGATATCCGAACAAAAGCTCAGGTTTCTCCATTTTTTTTTGGTTAGGTTATCCGCCGGTAATTGATTCCGGCTGTTGTTGTGAAATTCAAAAACAAGGAGGATGAGATGAGATTTTTAGGAAAAGTTTCATTGTTGTGCGGGGCAATGATGATGCTGGCGACCCCGGCACTCGCCCAGAAAGCCGTTAAATGGAAGCTGGCGATGTCCTGGCCCAGCACCCTGACTCCATTCGCCTCGACCGTTATAAAATTTGCAAAATCGGTTGAGGAAATGTCCGGCGGCAATTTTGTCATCAAAGTGGATGGAGCTGAAAAACATAAGGCGGCCCTGGGTGTGATCGATATGGTCAAAGGCGGCCAGTATGAAATGGGCCATAGCGCTTCGTATTACTGGAAAGGCAAGGATATCACCACTGTCTTCTTTACCACCATGCCCTTCGGCATGACTGCTGCCGAACAGGACGCCTGGTTTTATTATGGCGGCGGCATGGAACTCATGCAGAAGACCTATGATAAATTTAATGTAATGGCATTTCCGGGAGGCAATACCGGCGTGCAGATGGGTGGCTGGTTCAAGAAAGAGATTAATTCCCTACAGGATCTCGAGGGCTTGAAGATGCGTATCCCCGGCCTTGCCGGTGAAGTTTTTGCGAAACTCGGAGTAAATGTAACCAACATACCTCCTGGCGAGCTTTATACCTCTCTTGATCGCGGTACCATCGATGCTCTTGAATGGGTCGGTCCCGGTATGGATATAAAAATGGGATTCCATAAAATTGCCCCTTATTACTACACCGGCTGGCATGAGCCTGCAACGGAACTGCAGTATCTGATCAACAAACGCGCCTATGAGAAATTATCTCCTGAAAATCAGGCGATACTCAATACTGCCATGCAGGCTGCCGCGGCTGATATGTACATTGACAACTTTGATGCCAGTTCCAGGGCCTGGGCTGAGATGAAAACAGATTTTCCCAATATCCAGGTGAAGTTTTTTCCGGAAGATGTTCTTAAAGCCATGAAAAAAGCAAACGACGAGGTAATGGACGCCTATGCCTCGGAGAATGAAGAGTTTAAAGCCGTATATGAGTCACAGAAGGAATATATGGCCAAAGCACGCGATTGGACGGAAATCTCCGACTACTATTATTTGCAGACCATGGAAATGGTAAAGTAATACTGCTTTTTCCGTTGCCATCGTTGGAATGGAAACCGCCCGCTCATTTGAGCAGGCGGTTTTTCCATTTGATGAGAATCGATTTTTCGAGTACAGCAGAGTAGAATGTATTTTTTGGGAAATGAGGGTACTTAAGAGGGAAACCAGCCGCTAAATCCAGGGGAAAAAATGTTGTTTAAAATAGAATCGATAATGGAATCGGTTGTAGACGTTGTCGGCAAAATCACTTCGATTCTGCTTCTGCTCATGATTTTCAATGTCTTTTTTGATGTGGTCATGCGCTACTTTTTCAGAAACAGCTCCATGGGAATGCAGGAGATGGAGTGGCACCTTTTTTCAGTAGTTATTCTTTTCGGGGTTTCTGTTGCTCTCAAGGATGAAGGTCATGTCCGGGTCGATTTCATCTATGAGAGGTACAGTATTCGCAAGAAAGCCATGATCAACATTCTCGGAACCATCTTTTTCCTTATACCGCTTGCTCTTCTTGTAGCCACCGGCTCCATCGATTATGTGATGGATTCATATAATATCAACGAGATATCTGAAGATCCGGGAGGGTTGACTCACCGCTGGATTATCAAGGCGATGATTCCTTTTTCCTTCATCTTCCTGATCTTCAGCGCTATAGGATACATTATTAAAAATATAAATATCTATCGCGGCGTCATAAAAGGCGGAGGTGTCGGCTTCGCCTCACCGGCTGAATACCTTCCTCCCGGTGACGACAACAGGCATGACGGAGGTGCAAAATGATTGGTATCGTCATGTTTGTTGCTGCGCTGTGTTTGCTGGCGGTCGGCTATCCGGTGGCCTTTACCTTCGGCTCCGTCGCCATCTTTTTCGGAGCCGCCGCCGCCTTGATCGAGTTGTTGCCGGGAGCGACCCTGGTAAGTGTCTACCAAGAATTCTTCCTGATGTTCTCAATGATGCCCTTTCGCATCTATTCCATCATGAACAACACCATTCTCATGGCCATCCCCTTGTTCATTTTTATGGGAATCATCCTGCAGAAGTCGGAACTTGCCGAACGTCTTCTTGAGGCCATGGGGGTGCTGTTCGGCAAGATACGCGGCGGAGTCGCCGTCAGCACGGTTCTGGTGGGCACCCTGCTGGCCGCTTCCACCGGCGTTGTCGGTGCATCTGTGGTCGCCATGGGTGTGATATCGCTGCCGGTCATGTTGAAATATGGTTATTCCAAACGCCTTGCAACCGGGACGATCTGTGCAGCCGGCACTCTCGGCCAGATCATCCCGCCCTCAATCGTGCTTATCATCCTGGGAGATGTTTTCCAGCAGCCTGTCGGCGATCTTTTCAAGGCCGCGCTGATGCCGGGGCTCATCCTGGTCGGCCTGTATATCCTCTATATTCTCATCATAGCATTTATCAACAAGGAGGTCGCTCCGCCGATCGAGGTCGTTGCCATCAGCCGTAGCGCAAGCATCAAAAAAGCGCTGATTGCGATTTTGCCGCCGCTGACCCTTATCATTCTGGTGCTGGGTTCTATCTTTCAAGGCATTGCCACACCCACTGAATCCGCCTCCGTTGGTGCCGTCGGAGCCATGGTGCTTGCCGCCATGTATAGGAAACTGGATTGGAAAATTATTATGGATTCTCTCCATGAGACAGTGAAAATCACCGCAATGGTTTTTGCCATCCTCATCGGCGCCACCGCATTTTCCATGGTTTTTGTCTACAGTGGTGCGGACTACATTGTCGAAGACTTCCTCACCGGTCTTCCCGGAGAAAAATGGGCATTTCTGATACTCTCCATGGTAGCCATACTGGTTCTCGGTTTCTTTATCGATTTCATTGAGATATCATATATTGTCGTGCCTATTCTTCTGCCGATTGCCGATATCATCGGCCTGAACCCGCTGTGGTTTGCCATACTCATCGCCATGAATCTGCAGACTTCCTTCCTTACCCCGCCCTTTGGCTTTTCCCTCTTTTATCTCAAGGGAGTTTCCCCTCCGGAGGTGAGGACGATGGATATATATAGGGGGGTTCTGCCCTTTATCTGCATACAGATATTTGTGCTTATTTCAATCGTGATTTTTCCTGATTTTTACGGATTTTAGTACGTTACAGATTGTTTTCTTGTTTTTTGCAAGAAAACAATCTGTCTAAAGATTCTTATATCCCTCAAGGGGGCTGTGAAGAGTCCTGCTCAGCTGGATTAATAAGCAGTTACCGCTAACCTGAAATAATGCTGACGAAAGGTTCGACCAGATCGGGGTCGAAATATCTGCCTGCATCCCGGCGCAGAATATCAATGGCCTCTCTGCTTGAGAACGTCCTTTCGTAGGGGCGATCATGGGTTATTACATCGTAAACATCCAGGATCGTAGCGATCCTGGTGAGATAAGGGATTTGTCTGTCCTTTAGTCCTCGGGGATATCCGCTGCCGTCCCAACGTTCCCGCTGGGCCAGGATTTCTGCTGAAATTCCGGCAGTTTCATCAAAAGTTTTGACGATCCGGTATCCTGCCTCCGGATGGCGCTTCACTATTTCCCATTCCTGGTAGCTCAATCGCCCCGGTTTACGGAGCAGGTCGTCGGGAATTATCGCCTTACCTATATCGTGGAGCCGGATTATCTGGTCGAGACTCTCCATCTGTCTTTCGCTCAGTTTCAGCGTCTTGCCAAACGAATGCGCCAATGCCAGCGCTCGTGCCACATGTTGGTCTGCTTCCGGCCATTTCTTCCGGACACCAGCCAAAAGTGAAGAAATGACGAGCCCCTGGTTTTCCCGACTTTCCGCCAGCTTATTGTCATACATATGAGCTTCGGCCTTCATGATGATCCGGTAGATATTCTGTTCGGCGTCAGTTTTGGCCGCAGTCCCCAGAGCGATACTCGGGAGGATAACGGTTTGGCTGCTGTTTTTTGCCGTTTCTCTTATTCTGGAACAGATGGCCTGAGCGGTTTCAACGTCGGTATCAGGCAGAATGACGACAAATTCGTCACCGCCCCAGCGGGCGATGATGTCTTCATCCCGACAGGTTTCCCGAAGGATGTCGGCAATCGTCTGGAGCACCCTGTCGCCTTCGTGGTGGCCGAAGACATCATTGGTCAATTTAAGATTATTGACGTCCCCCATGATAAAGCTGACCGGCAGCAAACGTCTGGAATCGAGTCTTCTCACCTCTTCTTCGAAGTAGGCCCGGTTGTATAGCCCGGTAACAGAGTCATGGAAGCTCAGGTAGCGGATATGCTCTTCCGCCTGTTTTCGCTCGGTGATATCCCGGGCCACCATCATAACCGTTTCCACCCGTCCAATCCGGTCGAATTCCGGTATAAGCCGGCCCCAAAAATGACGTTTTCCAAACAATCCCCAGAAACTGAATTCGATATTCCGTTCACGTCCTGAATGAAATACCTTTTCAAGGTCGGACTCCCAGGCACCGCATTTGTCTTCAGGCATGCCAAGCTCCTTATTAGTACGGCCGATCAGGCGATCCCGTTCGATTCCGGTCATATGCTCGAAGGTGGCATTCACAAAGACATAGCGCATTCGTTCATCAAACCGCAGAATGAGATCCGGAGAGCTTTCTACAAGGGTGCGCAGCTCATATTCGTTGCGACGGAGTTCAGCCTCCATTTCCTTATTGTTAGTGATGTCTCGCCAGCTGGTAACCGCATGAGTGATCCTTCCCTGGTCATCATGCACCGGGGCGGCGATTATCGAGACCACCATGGTGCTGCCGTTTTTTTTATCCAGTATCCACTCCTCGTTGATGATGACTTCCCCTTTATGCAGTGCCCGGCAGATCGGAAAATCTTCCTTCTCGGCAGATTCTACGTCTCCGTAGGGGCGAAAATTTTTGAGGAGGTCGAGACGTTCAGCAAGACTCATGCGGAACAGCTTTCTGGCCGGGATACCGATGACCTTTTCATGATAGGTGCTGACCAGCTGCAGCTTGCCGTCGGGGGCTTCGACAATGGTAATTCCCTCGGGAATGTTCACCAGGATGGTTTTGAGGATGCGCTCACGCTCTTCGGCTTTCCGCATAGCCTTTCGAGCGGCATCACGGGAAGCCCGCAGTTCTATTTCGGCCTGCTTCATGGGTTCGATGTTGCGCCAGGAAGCGATGGAGCGGATGATCTTACCTTCAGCATCCCTGACCGGTGCAGTATTGATGAGAACGGTAATGGTCTCGCCATTGAAGTTCTTTAGCCGATAACGTTCATTAATCACCAGCTCGCCTTTATACATTGTCCGCCAGATCGGCATCCGCTCCAAGGCCACAGGTTCGCCTCTAGTACTGGAAACCTCCAGCAGTTTGGCGTATTCTGAAATGCTGAGATTGTGAAGATCCCTGCGCTTCAGATCTGCAAATTCGGCAAGGTGCCGGCTGACTAATTCCACCTTGCCGGTTTCGTTGTTGAAGATAACGAATCCTTCCGGAACGTTGTCGAAGACCGCTTCGAGGATCCCCTGTTTTTCCTCCGCTTCCCGCATCTTTTTTTCAGCCGTGTTCCAGGCCCGGCGCAGTTCATCCTCCATCTTTTTGGTGTCGCTTATATCACGGACGATACCAACGCGGTACAGTGGTTCACCGGTGTCATCATCATGGATGATGCTGAAATTATCACCCATCCAGACATACATACCGTTTTTCGCCCTGAAACGATACTCCAGGATTCCTGAAAGAATTCTATTTTTGATGATGGCGTTGAATTGTTTGTCTACCCGTTCCAGATCGTCAGGATGCAATCGCTCACGCACTTCTTCCATGGTAAGAGAAGAGAACTCTTCTGGTGTGAGTCCGGTGATCATTTCGATGGCAGGACTTATGTAGTCACAGCTGCCGGTCTGCAGATTGCGCCGATATGTCACGTCCAGAGAATTTTCCAGAACACTTCTGAAGCGCTCCTCGCTGTGACGCAGCTTTTCCTGTTCACGACGGAGGTCCTCTTCCGCCTGCTTGCGCCGTGAAATATCCCGTGCATAAAAATCGAAATGGGCGATATGGTTTCCGGTGTCAAGTTCAGGAGTGACCGTAACCATATATGATCGACTTCCATAGCTGGTTTCAAAAGTGATGTCACTTCTGCTTAGTGCGGCTTCCTCGATAACCTCCTCAACTTTTGCAGTCGATTCGACGGGAAGGCTGATTTCACAGATTTTTTTTCCGTAAAACTCCTCCTGGTGGACACCGGCAAGCTCGGCAAACTTCCGATTAACGAAAACGTAGTGCTTCATACTGTCCAGACGGACAATCAAATCCGGAGAATTGTTAATTACCCGATACGCTACATCGGCACGTTCTCTCTGCTTGTACTCAGAGGTAATATCGTTGCCGTCAATCAGGATTTCAACGATACGGCCATCCTCGTCGCGCCTTTCCCGGGCGCTCCAGGAAAACCAGACTTCTTCGCCCGTTTTGGTCAGCCCCATGCTCTCATTGATATAAAACCGGTCAGGGTCTTCACGTATTTCGTCAATGAGCCCGCGGTTGTCTTCTCCATCGCCTGATTTTTCCGGGAGAATAGTGCCGACAAAAGGCCGGCCGAGGACTTCCTCCCTGCTATAGCCGAAGAGAGATTCACTGAACCTGTTGAAAAACCGGATTTCTCCTTTAGCATCAATGACAATGATGATACTGTTGATTGTTTCCACCAGGCGGCGGTATTCAATTTCCGACGCCGGTTGTACTCCTTCCTCTTTCCCGGATTTGGCAGCATCTTCGATTGCCAGCAGGATTAGGTAGCTGCCGTCGCCTTCCTGGTCGATCCGTCGACCGTTTACCCGCAGGATCAGGCGGCCGACCCCGGGGAAAGTATGATCAATCGGCAGATCTGCTAATTCGATGGCATCGGTGCGGATCGCTTCAAGAGAATCTTTGAGCTCAGGAATATTCCAGTGGCCGTCAGCCAGTTCGTAAATTAGGCGATTTTTGGTTTCGGTGTCCGAGGTTTGAAAAGTATGATGGAATGCCGGATTTGCCGAAACCACCCGCAGGTCGGCATCCAGAAGAAGCAGGGGTTCTCTGATTATTCCGGTAAGGATTTGCGCATAATCACCTATATTCCTGATTGCGAATAACTTCATCTTATGCATCGTAAGGAAATATCCGGCGGATTGGCCGCAAACCGCATCATTTTCCAGCAGCAGTTCGAGCTAGTCCTTCGAGGGCGCCGGCGATTTTCTGAAAATGCTCCATCTCTGAAATGTTATGTCGGCGCGCCAAATATTCAGCACTGTTGTACGCAATCCACACCTGTTCTTTTTCGTCCTGCCAGACTAGCATCTTCTGGGGAAGATCAATAGCGAGCGTTCGCTTAATCTGCATGAGTGGCGTGCCGAGTTTGGGGTTTCCAAAGATCACCACCATGGTAGGTGGCAGGTCGATTTCTGCCTTTCCGGCATTGGCGGAATGGTCAATAGTAGTGAATAATGTCAGTCCCTTATCTTTGATAGCTTTTTGCAGGGCTGCAACAGTCTCTTCCATGGCAAGGTTGCTTTTGAGCTTGACCAGGCCGGAGATTTTTTCGGATTCTGCTCCTGTTGTCTGCGTGGTGCAAATGAACAGGAAGAAAATAGCGGTAAACATCAATGAATATCGAAATAAAGCCATAGGCACTCTCCTTTTTGTTGATCAGGGCTTTCCCGAAAAATGTGGGGGACCCAATACTCTGAGCCGTCAACGGAAGTTGGTGTGTAGATGGTCGCTCAATTTAAAAGATAGTCACTTGCAGATATTAGGGAAGGGTTTCAGGTGAAATTGAAAGAAGTGGCAGGTTTCCTTGCGGAAAGGATACATATGGCGAGAGAATTTCAAGAAGTACCGAGATAAACTTGAGGATATCGAGCTCGTGAGATGAATAGACGGTTCTTCAGAGGTACCCCCGTAACCCAACGGAGCAGGGTTACGGGTCCGGGGATTCTGTTTATAAGCTTTTTTCGCGATTGCAGCCTTAACCCGGCTGAACCGGATAAGAGCCTTTAGATTTTCCTGCTAAAAAAACAGGAAGACAATCTGTAAGGTACTAAATATGCAGGCTCATTTTATGCTCGCGCGGCGTCACGAAGGTCCGAAAATCCTCCCACTCGTCAATTTTCAAAGACATATACTGCGCATACAGGGGCTCGCCCAGGAAATCTTTGAGAAATGTGCTCCTTTCAGCTTCAAGGAGAGCCTCATACATATTGGTCGGCAGGAAATTCTTGTCCCAGAGACTGGAGGCCTTTTGCGTTGCATAGGAACTTTCAGCCTCATGGGTGCCGCAGTCGATCTTTTCTCTGATTCCCTGAAGGCCCATTCCCAGAATAGTGGCAAGCTGCAAATAGATATTGCCGGAAGGATCGGGCGAGCGGATTTCAATTCGGGTATCTTTCGGTCCCGTGGCATACGGCACCCTCACCATTGAACTGCGGTTTTTTAGTCCCCAACTCCGCACGATGGGAGCCTCTTTGCCGACAACATAGGCTTTATAGGAATTGAAGGTGGCAGCCATTATTATCGAGGTTTCCCTGGCATATTTTAAGATTCCACCGATAAAATGGCGGGCGGTTGTGCTGAGTTTATGCTCTGCCTCATCGTCGTAAAAGAGGTGATTGCCATTCAGATCCTGGGCAGATACATGAAAATGAAGGGCATTGCGATTAAATCCGTTAAACGGCTTGGGCATAAATGAGGCATACATTTTTTGCTCATAAGCGATCCTTTTGGTAATATAGGAGAAGAGGACCGTTCTGTCGGCAGTTTCAAGGGGGGCGAGACAGGAGAGGTTAATTTCATGTTGCGAGGGGGTAACCTCGTGGTGCATTTTTTCAAAATTGATGCCGCATTTTTTCAGCACCGAAACGATTTCTTTACGGACGACTTCTCCCTTGCCCTCGGGGTCGGCATGAAAATAACCGGCTTTGTCGGTATGGATATCTTTGCCGAATTCATCATTGCTCAACAGAAAGAATTCATGTTCGGGGGCGGTTAAAAAACGGATTCCAAATTCTTCTTCGGCTTGGGCCACTGTTCTTTCAAGAAGATATCGGGGATCTAGCGCAGACCTTTTGCCGTATTCTTCACTTATTCCGCCTATCAAAAAACCGAGATTCTCATGGGAGAATTTCACGGTCTTGAATGTTTCGGCAAGAGGAATCAACAACTTATCGCTGTCATTGACTGTGCCGTATCCGGGTACCGAACTGCCGTCAAAACCAATTCCTCTCTGGAATAAAGAATCAGGGTTATCGCTGTTGACCTGGAGGGTAACAGGCCGTCCATTCAGATCCGTGGTAAAAATCTGCAAGGTATCTACTTTGCTGATCCGGCTTGGCAAATCTTCCATGATTGAACTAATCTCCTATGAATTTGCATTAAGGTAATGTGACTCCGGCCATCGAAGTCCTGTAGAATAAAAAAAACAAACAGCGGTTGACTCTCATTCCGCGAATATAATCACAGAGCGTGAACTTAGCTTGATCGTGTTGTGCTTGCAATGATTTTACCGGCGCTTTTTACACCGATAGACATAAAAATGGAGCAATACCGGTTTTGCAAACATATTTGCACAATCGGGATTTCTGGAAATCTTTGTTGACAAAGTGACTCCATGAAGATAGGAATAAAAGATCCCTACTAACAAAAACTAAAAGGAGAAGAACATGAGAAAATCATTTTTGAGAAGACTACTATCAACGGCAACCGCGATTGCAATGCTGTTCGTAACCGTTGGCTTCAGTGCTGCGGCGGAGCTGAGGGTGGGCGTCGATACGGCTTTTGTGCCTTTTGAATTTAAAGGAAAAGATGGTAAATACACCGGATTCGACGTTGAATTATGGGACGCAATTGCTAAACGGATCGATGTAGATTACGAATTAGTACCTATGGATTTCAACGGGCTCATCCCCGGATTGACAACCGGTAACCTGGATGTTGTCCTGGCTGCCATTTTCATTACCTCTGAAAGAGAAAAAGCAATTGATTTTTCCCATCCTTACTTCAGAGCCGGTCTCAAGGTGATGGTCCCGATCGACAATACCGATATCAATGGCCCTGCCGATCTGAAAGGAAAGGTGGTTGCGGTGAAAACCGGTACAGCCACAGTTCCCTATGCGGAAACTCTTGGTGTGGAGAAACTTACGAAATTCCCCAATATAGATCAGGCATATCTCGAAGTAGCTACCGGCGGCGCCGATGCAGCCATGCATGATACCCCCAATGTTCTCTATTATGTCAAGACGGCCGGAGAAGGCAGGGTTAAAGCTGTCGGAGCGGATGTCAAGGCAGCCTATTACGGCATTGGTCTTCAGCAGGGCAGCCCCCTGCGCGACCAGGTGAATATAGCACTCCTTGAAATGCAGGAAGACGGTGAGTACGACCAGCTCTACAAAAAGTGGTTTGGAACTCTTCCTGAATAATCCCTGATTATTCTGCAAAAATTCACTTGAGGGGGACCAGTTTCCTAGAGGTTCCCCTTGTCTTATTTTAACTATGATTAGCGTAAAACAACATTATGAGCTTTGAATTTCAATACATAGTGGATGCTATTCCCTCACTGCTCGAAGGCGCCAAGTTAACGTGGTATATAACGATAATTGGTATATTCGGGGGGTTGGCCATGGGGACAGTCGCCGGTGTCATGCGGCTTGCCGGTACCAAGGAGATCGGCGGAGAAAGCTACGGTTTTTTTCACATAGCCGGCATAATCGGCCAGAAAATGGCGGCAGGATATGTCGAGTTGATCCGGGGAACACCTATTATCGTGCAGGCTATGTTCATTTATTTCGCGCTGCCGATGCTGATAGAGGTGGTTACCGGTATACGGGGGATTCGTTTTGATGCCCTGACTGCGGCGATCATCACCATTATCATCAATGCCGGCGCCTATATTGCGGAAATCGTCCGGGGTGCGGTGCTGTCGGTCAACAAAGGATTGGTCGAAGCCGGCATGTCCATGGGAATATCCAGACTGCAGCTGCTGACAAGCATTATCGGTCCAATAGCATTCAAGCGTGCCATTCCGCCCCTGGGTAATCAATTTATCATCAGCCTGAAAGACACCTCTTTATTCATCGTCATCGGTGTAGGGGAGCTGACGCGACAAGGTCAGGAAATTATGGCAAGCAATTTCAGAGCACTTGAGATCTGGTCGGCAGTGGCGATCTGTTATCTGATTATGACTTCAGCCCTTGCAATTTTCATGAAATATCTCGAGAGAAGGATCAAAATAGTATGACGAACAATGTGATAGAATTCAGAAAGGTCTGCAAGAGCTTTGGTGATGTCGAGGTGCTGCATGACATTGATCTGACCATAGAGGAAAAAGAGGTCGTGGTCATTGTCGGGCCCTCCGGTTCGGGCAAATCAACCCTGTTGCGCTGCATTAACGGCCTGGAGATCGTTACCTCCGGCGATCTGACCGTCAACGGCATACATTTGCCCGCTCAGAAGCATCTGATCCGCGAAATCCGCAAAGAGGTGGGAATGGTTTTTCAGCTGTTTTATCTATTCCCCCATATGACTGTCCTGGAAAATGTTGCCTTCGGCCCCAGGAAGGTTCGCGGAGTCTCTCAAAAGGAAGCCAACGATGTAGCGCATGATCTTCTCGAAAAGGTAGGATTAGGTGAAAAAGGCAACTTTTACCCGTCTGAGCTTTCCGGAGGACAACAGCAACGGGTGGCCATAGCCAGAGCAATGGCAATGCGGCCCAGGATCATGCTTTTTGACGAGCCCACCTCGGCGCTCGATCCTGAACTGCGGGAAGAGGTTCTCAACGTCATGACTGCCGTAGCCATGGAGGGCTTTACCATGGTTGTGGTCACCCATGAGATGAGCTTTGCCAGCAAGGCGGGGTCGCGCCTTATTTTTATGGACGAAGGCAGGGTCGCCGAAGACGGTAATCCTACGGCACTGCTGCAGGATCCTCCCTCGGAAAGATTGAAGAACTTTCTTCAGCATGTTGGCTATTAGCCTTTCCTGGTAAGTGTTTTTCAGGATTTTAGTGAAAAAAAACGGAACTGGAAATGAGTTTCCTTGCGTAGATTTTCACTTTTTCATCAGGATTGATATCAATTGAATAAAAACGCTCTCCCACCAGACAGCCTGGAAGAATTATGTGATCTGTATGTCAAAATCTACAATGGCAAGCATTCCATTCGTTTGACCAAACGTAATCTCACCGTCTTGAAAAGCATGCTGGATGCTCCCAGCGAAACCGCAGCCAAATCGATTTCCGAGATTGCCCGGGAGAGTGGTGTCCATATTTCTTCCATAACCCGTCTTTCTCAAAAGCTGGGTTTTCAGGGATTCCAGGGACTGAAAACCCTTTTTCGCACAAATCTCAAGAAACAGCGCGGTTTTTATAGTGAACAGGTCAAACGCTTCCTGCAACGGGAGCGGGATAATTCCGGAGATGATATAACGATTTTCGAAAAGGTTATCCAGGATGAGTGGAGCAACGTGATGGTAACCCATGATGCTTTTGATGAAGAAAAATTTACGGAAATTCTCGGTCTCATCACAAGGGCGGACCATGTCCTTGTTCTCGGTCTGCGAGGCAGCTACCCTGCAGCTTATTTTCTGAGCTTTTATATGCAGATGATTCGTGACGGAGTCACACTTGCAGGGAAACCGGGGCATACGATCGGAGAGGATCTGGCTCAGCTTAAGCCGGGTGGGCTAGTGATTGCCATAGGCATTTCCCCCTACACCAGAGAAACCGTCAACGCCTGCCGGTTTTGTGCACAGCAGGGAATCAATCTGGTTGCCGTCACCGACAGTTTTTCATCACCGCTGGCGACAGAAACGGAAAACCTGCTGGTTGCGGCCATTCACGGAACCTATTTTTTCAGTCCCATAGCTGCCGTGATAATCTGCATTGAAGCGCTGCTTTCCCAGCTTGTGGCTCAGCTGGGCGATGAGGCCATAACCCGGCTCAATCATGCCGAGAGAATTTTAGAAAAATTGGATATTGAAACTTGATTCCAAGTGCAGTATCCACATAGTGTAAAGCAAGTTCAGTCAAGCTAAATAATCTCGTAAAAAGTCATCGAAGTTGCCGAGAGCATTCTGCGATAAGCACCCGCACGGGCATAAGCTCCGACTTCGAGAAGCTCGATATGCTGCAACGATGGAGATCGAGCTTTTAACCAGTCCATCATTGTAAAAAGATCAAAACAGGGTAGATAGTTATGGAAAAGTGGCAGGAACAGTTACAGCAGTCTGTAAATACACTTGATCGGCTCAAGGAATTTATAAACGTCACCGCGGAGGAAGAGCAGGCGATTACAACGCTCGACACCAAATGGGGAACATCACCCTATTTTGCCTCCCTCATGGATAAGGATGATCCGCAATGTCCAATCCGGCGTCAGGTGCTGCCAAGTCTGCAGGAAACTGTCAACGAGTACGGCATCGAGGACTATCTGCTCTGGAAGGAAAATAGGGAAACCGAAGAAGTGCGCCCTGACAGTATCGCCCGGCAGTATCAGGACCGCGTCGCTTTCACGGTCACCGATGTCTGTGTCAATTACTGCCGCCACTGTTTTCGCAAAGAGCTGGTAGTTGATCGTGATCTCAAGCTGCGTATGGATGTCGATGAAGGACTTGCATGGATCTCGGAACACACCGAAGTTCGCGATGTCCTGATCACCGGAGGCGATCCTCTGATTCTATCGGATGACCGGATTGAATATCTGGTTCGTAAACTTCGTGAAATTCCGCACCTCGAGATGATTCGTTTTGGTTCGAGGGTCCCGATTGTTCTGCCGCATCGTATCACCGACGGATTGATGAAAGTGCTTTCCGGTTATCATAAGGTGCCGATCTGGCTGAATACCCAATGCAATCATCCCAAAGAGATAACGGAGATGACCGCAGAGGCTGTCTACAAGCTGCAGACATGCGGCATCAGCGTCGGCAATCAGGCGGTCCTGCTCAAAGGGATAAATGACGATGTCGAGACATTCAGGGAACTGCATCAGAAACTGTTGTCGGTTCGGATCCGTCCCTATTATCTCTTCTACTGCGAACCAGCTCCTGGAATCGATCACTTCAGGACTCCTGTGGAAAAGGGAGCGGAGCTTATTCGTGATGCCATCCGCGGCCATACTACCGGCATGGCGCAGCCTATGTATGTCATTGCCACTAACATCGGCAAAATTCCACTGATGCCCGATTACTACATCGAGGGCAAGGATGAAAAAGAATATACCCTTAAGAATTATCGTGGAATTACAACTAAGTGGCCGAATATTCCTGAGGAGAGCTGATCCTCTCGACTCTCGGAAAACCTGCAAAGTGGGAGATCGGGCCTTTTATCAGTCCATCAGATGATGGACTTGCCGAACAGGGATGTCAGCAGAGAGACGGCGACCTGTGCCGTCCTGTTCTTGACATCGAGGATGGGATTTACTTCCATGACATCCACGGAATGCAGTTTACCTGAATCACAGAGGGTTTCCATGATGAGCTGGGCCTCGCGGTAGGTCAGGCCTCCATGGGAAGGGGTGCCAACCCCGGGGGCTTCCAGAGGATCAATGGCGTCCATGTCCAGGCTGAGATGGATCCCCGGGAGTCCGGCGAGTCCGGCTAGCGCTTTGCGCAGGACCGCATGCATGCCCAACTCGTCGACATCACGCATAGTATAGACGGTGCAGCCGGACTGTGCCAACAGTTTTTTCTCTTCGTGATCAAGATCTCGAACCCCGATCATGACCACGTTTTCCGGGGCGAGTTTCGCACCCGGTCTGCCTACATCGACAAGTTCCTTTGATCCCCGGCCCAGAAGAATGGCCAGGGACATGCCGTGGATGTTTTCACTGGCGGATGTTTCCAGGGTATTGAAATCACCATGGGCATCTACCCAGATAAGGCCGCAGGGACCCTGATCGGTGACACCGCCGATGGTTCCGATGGAGGCGGAATGATCGCCGCCTAAAAAGATCGGGATTTCTCCGTTGGCAATGGCGTCGGCACCAAGTTTATAGGCCTGTTCACAGGCTCGGCAAATGGGGATGAGCCTCTCCTCGTAGCGTGTGCTGGAGAGGGTATAATGACCGGGAACGTCGACATTGCCGTGATCGATGGTATGATAACCCAGGTTGCGCAGCTTCGGGGCCAGACCGGCGTATCGTATGGCCACCGGCCCCATGTCGACTCCTCTTTGCTGCTGTCCCAAATCCATGGGGATGCCGATTATGCTGACCGTCTGTTTCATTATCAGTCTTTTTTCCGCATATAATTCCAGAGATTGACAATGAAGTCCTGAACGTTTGTCAAAATGGCCTGGGCCTGGGCGGAGCCGCGGTTGGCCAGCTTGTCGGCGGAGAATTCGGACATGTCCACCACATAAAAATAGACCGGACGGATTTCACCGTCGGGCATGACCCGGTAGCTCGGCGTCATGTTGCCGAAGGCGATGGAGTGCAATTGCGTGGCCATGGTGATCACCGTGGTCGCCTTTCTGGCATGTTGCCGCATTCTGTCCTGTGACTCATAGACATTGCCGATGGTTTCGGGAAGAGGTCCGTCGTCGCGGATTGATCCGGCAAGGATGTAAGGTACATCGTGGTCTTCACAGGCCTTGATGATGCCATCCTTGATGCCCAGGACTTTAATGCTCTCCCGTATCGAGCCGGCCCTTCTCACCTCATTGAGAATGTCCAGGTGGTTGTAGTGTCCCATGGACTGGAGTTCCTGACTGTAGATATTCTGGCCCAGTCCGGTGCCGAAATGGGCGGCTTCGATATCATGGGTGGCCAAGGCATTGCCTGCCATCAGCGCATGGCAGAATCCGCTGGCGATCAGTCCCTGCATAGCCTCCCGGCTGTCTTTGTCAAAGGCGACGGCCGGGCCTAAAACCCAGACGATATGACCATGATCGCGGTCATGTTTGAGAATCTTGTAGAGTTCGTCATAGGAGCGGGAAAAGGGAGTTTCCCTGGTGCCGCGGGAGCGAAAGGTGAATTTGTCCGTGCTCGCCGCAATTCTCTCAAAGCAATGGGAATGCACGAATATCCCCTCTTCTCCGTTTTCCGTTCTGCCGACCACAACCATATCGCCTTTCTTCAGGTTCCTGGCCTCAATCACCTGGAGCTTGCCCTGGTCTGCAACCAGAACGGCATCCATTCTGCTCTCCGGTGCCAGAACCCAGCCATATCCCGGCAGTTTGGCGTATTCCGGATAATTGGAAGTAGCATGGTAATTTCTGGGAGCGATGCCGTCGGCCGGTACTGCTTCCAGGGCGGCAAATGGGCCGTTTTTTAGCTCCGCCGTGTCAAAGTCGGGGGGGGTGAAGGTCAGACTGAGGGCCATTCGGTTTCTCCAATTTGATACTGTTTGATTGTGGCGGAGCGGCAATCATTGCACCACCCACCGCTAACCCAGCTGAGCTGGAGTACCCTTTGAGGGGTATACGTGGTTTGGCTATAAAGGTTCGTCATTGCCAGGAATATCTTTATTATAGATCAATCTTAGCAAAACTCAATTGTTTTCAATGATTGCATACATAAGTAAGGGCAGAGACCGGAAATGACCCGGTTGAAATAGTCTTGACCTGTTTTCCCTGCTCAAATATAGTACTATCTGCGCCCACCTTCCTCTATATTGAGATGTTGAATGAATCCATCCGCA
Organism: Desulfopila inferna; assembly: GCF_016919005.1. NCBI lineage: Bacteria > Pseudomonadati > Thermodesulfobacteriota > Desulfobulbia > Desulfobulbales > Desulfocapsaceae > Desulfopila > Desulfopila inferna. Next base: position 323,405 of record NZ_JAFFQE010000002.1, on the reverse strand, counting down.
TATTTTACCACCGGCCTTGCCATTAAAACCCTTACCAGCCTGTCCAAGGCTGATGTTGTCATTCACGGTGAGGAAAATATTCCCGGCGGACCCACCATTTTTGTGATCAACCACTTTACCAGAATCGAAACGCTGCTGATTCCCTACTATATTTATAATCTTACCACCACCCCGGTTTTTTCGCTGGCCGATGAATCTTTGTTCAGGGGAAGTTTGAAGAAGCTGCTGGATATGATCGGCGTGATTTCCACCAGGGATCCGAATCGCGACAAGATCATCTTAAAGGGTCTGCTCACGGGCTCCGAAAACTGGATTATCTTTCCGGAAGGCAGGATGGTGAAGACCAAGAAGATTATTGGTGGAGGAAAATTCCTGATCCGCCATGACGGAGGCAGCCATAAACCGCATACGGGTGCAGCGTCTCTGGCGCTGCGTGCGGAATTTCTGCGCCATCATCTTCTTGCCAGGGAAAAGGAGGAGCCGGCCAATGTTCAGACCTTCCTCGATGCTTTCTCAATCGCATCGCTTGATGATATCCGGGGCAAAGCCACAACAATTGTTCCGGTTAATCTTACCTATTATCCAATCAGAGCAAAAGAAAACATCGCTTCTCAGTTTGCCGCCAGGATGATGAAGGAAGTGCCGGAGAGAATGCTCGAAGAACTCATGACCGAAGGCACCATGCTGCTCTCGGGAGTGGATCTCGATATTCACTTCGGCAAGCCGATTGGGCTGGAGGATTTTCTCTCTTCACGGATTGTAGGCAGGGAATTACAGCACCCCTTCGGCGAATATCCTCATTTTTCGGAAAGACTGTCCCGCTATATGCGCAGCCTGTCGGAGGACATGATGCAGAGGTATATGAAGGCCATTTATAACATGACCTCCGTCAACCATGAGCATCTGTTCGCCTCATTCCTGCAGCGCTATCCCTTTTCCACGATGAAGGAAATGGATCTGCGCAGAAGGGTTTACCTGGCAGTCAGGAAAATAAGCGATAAAAACGCTATAGGGTACAATCTCCACAGGTCGCTGCAGGAGGAACAGGTGCATCTTCTCACCGATGACAGGTTTAAAAAGGTAGAGAATTTTATTGAACTGGCCCTGGAAAAAAACGTTGTCGAAAAAAAGAACGGCTATCTTGTCAAGTTGAAGAGAAAGCTGCCGGAGCTCCTGCTGTTTCACCGGGGCAGAATTGACAATCCCATTGAGGTCATGGCTAATGAGGTCGAGCCCTTAAGGGAATTGCAGCGCCTGGTGCGATTGGTGGCCTGGCAGCCAGGATTTCTGGTCAGAAGGAAAGTGCTCGACATGCTGGTGCAGGAGGAAGACCAAAGCTATCTGCAGGATTGCAAGCGATGCGGCGTTCCAACCTCGAAATCCGGAAGCCCTTTTTTGCTGCGCGGTTCCACCGGTAAAATAGGAGTGGTACTGGTTCACAGCTATCTGTCGGTACCGGAGGAAGTGATGGAACTCGCCCGCTATCTAAACCGACAGGGATTATGGGTGTATGCACCCCGACTTGCCGGACACGGGACAACACCCGAGGATCTGGCGCAGAAAACCTATTCCGACTGGCAGCTTTCCGTGGAAAAAGGCTATGCTGTTATCAGCAGCATCTGTGAGCATGTGGTTCTGGGCGGCGTTTCGGTGGGTGGCTGCCTTGTTCTGGAGCTTGCCTCGAGGCTGAAGAAGCTGGCGGGGGTTGTTGCCGTCTGTCCGCCGCTGCACCTCAAAGACTATTCGTCCAGCTTCATGCCGGGCAATGATGTCTGGACGCGGATACTGGCAAAAATAAAAAAGGATGATCTGGATATCGATTATTTCCAGTTCAATTCCGAAAATATACATGTCAACTATGATAAGAATCCGATATTAGGAGTTAAAAATGTCGGAGCTTTTCTCGAAAAGCTGAAAACGGTGCCGGCAAAGGTACATCATCCGAGTCTGATTCTTCAGGCAGACAGGAATCCGATTGTGGGCAGAGAGGGGTCACGACAGATATATGATGAGCTCGGCACCGAAGAGAAGGAATATATTCTACTGAATTACAAGAATCACATCATCATCCGTGGCGAGGATTCCGGGAGAGTACATGCAATTATTGGCGATTTTATCCGTAATCTTGTCGGTTAAAGCCAATCTCAGGGGGAGTCCAGCTCAGCTGGGTTAGACGTTACAGACCATACGGGAGCAGCGATATAAGGGAGCAGCGATATAAAAATGTTTGATAAATCAGAGGAAAAATTTCCGGCGAAGAGAAATGATATCTTTCTGGCCCATTGCGCCATTTCCCCGATCTATGCGGGAGCAGCCGCAGCCATGAAGGAATTTGTGGATACTATGGCGAACGGCGGCATCAAGGCTTTGCCTCAATACTTCGGGGTCATCCCCGAGTTCCATGGAAATGTTGGTAAATTCCTGCGCACTTCCGCGGATAATATTTCCTATGTCCACAACACTGCAGAAGGATTATGCATGATTGCAAACGGCTATCCGTTTTCGCCGGGGGACGAGGTAATCAGCTATGTTCATGAGTATCCCAGCAATCACTACCCCTGGGCCTTGCAGAAAAAACGCGGAGTAAAGCTGATACTCCTCGGTGATACCGATCCCGCCCGAGGCTATGACGATATCGAGAGGCCGAGGGGATGGTCAATGGAAGAGCTGGAAGAGCGGATTACCCCGAGGACTCGGATTGTAGCCCTGAGTCACGTCCAGTTTACCAGCGGCTTTGCCGCCGATCTTAGCTCCCTCGGCGCCTTGTGCAGGGAGAAAAATATAGACCTGATTGTCGATTGTGCTCAGAGTTTAGGGGTCTTACCGGTCTTTCCCGAAGAGTTCCAGGCATCGGCTGTAATCGCCTCCGGCTGGAAATGGCTGATGGGGCCGAAGGGATCGGCACTGCTCTATACCTCGCCGGAATTGAGAGGGAAACTTGAGGAAACCATGGCAGGCCCGGGACTGATGCGCCAGGGCCTTGATTATCTTGATCATAGCTGGGCTCCCCACGGAGATGGCAGGATGTTTGAATATTCAACGCTTCCCTGGGATCATATAGTGGCAATGAATGTTCTTTTCAGGGAGATCTTTCTCAAATATGACATAAAGGAGATACGTGAAGAGGTCTTTCGTCTGCAGGATGTGCTTCTGGATCATCTGGATCAGGGCAGCCTGCGGTTTCTCCGGTTTAATAAAGAAAACCGCTCGGGAATTCTTGCTGCGGAATCGGCCGCTAACCCTGCGGAAACGGTGAAGGCACTGGCACAGGCCGGAGTTATAATCTCTGCACCTGTCGGCTATCTGCGCTTTGCCCCTCATTTCTATAATGATGATGGGCAGATCATTGCTGCCGCTCAAAAAGTTAATGAAATTCTAGTGAGATAAGCGGCTAATTTTTACCATCCGGTGGCTTCGATGTTGAAATTCGCTGGGAAAGGTTGTACAAAGTGAGGATCCACCTAAGCAGTGTGTTAGTAGCCGTGTATTCTGACATGAGACATTTATCACGATTATTTTAAACATGAAGTAAACCATGGGGGAAGAAATGGTAAAAAAAGGAGTGATGCTGCTTGTTTTATTGATACTTCCGGCACTTGTTTCCGCCGGGGAAAAGAATCCGTGGGATGTAAAGCTGCCTTTCAAAGAGGCAACCATTGAATATTCTCTCAGTGGGATGCAGGAAGGAACAGAGAGTCTCTACATTAAAAACTCAGGTAAGGAAACTGCAAAATATCATAGCTCAGTGATGAGTATGATGGGCATGAAACAAGAGACAAAAACCGCTGAATTTGTCGATCCGGAGTGGATTTATACCTATGACCTTGTGGAGGGCACCGGAGTAAAGGCGGCGAATCCACAGAAGTATATGATTGAGGAATACAACAAGCTCAGCAAGAAAGAAAAGGAGCAGGTTCTCAAAAACAGCGAGAAGATGAGTGCCGGACCAATGCTCGGTGGGATTTCCGTAGATGTTGAGAAAAATGCTGAAACAATCCTTGGCTATCCCTGTGACAGGGTCAACGTTATGGGAGCAACGGTATATTCCATCCATGAAACCGGGCTGCCCCTGAAGACGGAATCGAATATGATGGGCATGAAAATGCTGGCGGAAGCCACAAAAGTGGATGAAGGTTCGGCACCCGGGAAATATTTCGAACATCCTGAAGGCATCACTGCAGCTCTTGACCCCGAAGCCGATGCCATGTCCAGGACTATGGCCAGGGAGACCATTGCCATTCTGAAGGATCCGGAAGCGGCCGAGAAAATGCAGGGCCAGCCGATGCCGTCTAACCCTCAGCAGCCGCAGTTGACTCCTGAAGAGCAACAGGAAATGGAGCAGGCTATGGAAGCAATGAAAAATATCTTTGGGAATTGACCTGCAGAGAATTACCAATCCGCATCTGAAAACGATCCAGCCGATTTGGACTCTTTCAGTACCCTCTTGAGGGGTATAAGAAATTTTAGACAGATACTCAAAGGCGCCGGGATTTTTCCCGGCGCCTTTATTCGTTATATCCTTAGTCCCTTATCAGTAATTATGCCGGCCTTCCAATTATCCTTTGACAACCGTGATGACAGGTGAAACAATCAGGAAAGAAAAGAGTCAAAAAACTGTTGACAGTATCGGGAGGGTTGGCTATATTCCCCGCTTGCTACGCTGCTCCGGTGTACTAATTTCTACAGCACATCGGTACTCAACCGGAAGAAACAGCAGGCACATTTTGAGTAAACATAATCCTCGGTAGCTCAGTCGGTAGAGCAGGTGGCTGTTAACCACCTTGTCGGCGGTTCGAATCCGTCCCGGGGAGCCAAACATAGATACAAAACCTCGTGGGGCATCCCCACGAGGTTTTGTCGTTTTCGGAAGTTTCTTCCGGATGCTCCTTCCTTGAGGCTGCGAGGCAAATGCCGGGGCATCTTGTCAGTGATTATGCTCTGCCGCTTCCTGAGTGGAATGATTTTCGCCACCGTATCCTCCCCCGTTTTTCCCCTCTATTTTCTCAACCTGTTGCCTATATTCTTCAGAAGAGATCTGGGGTATTTCCAGGGCCAGAGCCGCGACTCCATACAACTCGGAATCGCTATGTGTCCGGCCGAATGCCGGCATTCCGGTCATCTTGATGCCATGATTGACGATCCAGTAAATCTCGGAAGGGCTGCGCTCCTCTTGAATGTGCCCGGAAATCATGTCGGGGGGCGCCGGGTAGAGGTCCTCGGCAAATTCCTCAGCCTGGTAGCCCGGGGCTCCGTGGCAGAGCCGGCACATTCCGTGGTAATGCGAAAAGGCGGCTGACCTGATCCTGGCGTCGCCGAGGTCCGGTACCCGGACATCTTCACTGCGTTTGGCAATGGAGCGGTCACGCAGCATTTCGATATAATATGATATTACTCCGGTGTGGGGTTTTGTGGCGGCGATATTGTAAACGCCTGTCCAGGCGAACACAAGCGCCGCCGCCGCTAAAAGAATTACGGTGAAGATAAGGGAAAATATGAATTTCATAGTTCGTCTCCGTTCATTTTTAACAATCCTGTAGGAATCATGTGACGCTTCAGGATTGTCAGATTAAAAATTTCTGAGAGCGCGGGGCAGAACGAAACTTCAAGCACAGCATGGCCGATCGCTGATCGGTCGGTCGTGACCGCAGGATAATTGCCGGGGATGGGCAATTTTTCGGGAAAATTACCAGATCACAATTCTTGTACAAAAAATTGTATGCGAAGAGACAGCGATTTACAAATTTGATTTGAAAAAAAAGCCGCCCAGCCCTCCGAGCATCAGAGGATTCTCAAGATCAGGCGGGAATAAAGGAATCTATGTAATTATTCAGCGCACTAACCGGGAGGCCCCGGCCGCTATTTTAAAAGTAACAATATTTGTTACTTAGAAGAAGGTTGACCAGTATTATTTGGCCAACCACCTGTCTGTAACTGTTTAGAGGTAAGCACCCTGACGGGCATAAACTCCGACTCCGGGTGTGCTGCTGAATAGTTACGATCTATTTCAACTCATATTTGTCGGCATAACCTCGGGGCGTAACCATCTTTCCCTCCCAGATATAGGTCTGTGAGTTGCCGATAATGACAGTGGACTGCATGCCGATATCTGCATCCTGCAGCTTCTCAAGAGTGGTGATGGTGATTTCTTCATTTTCTCTGGTGGCTGCAGTGACAATACCCACGGGAGTTGCAGGATCGCGGTGGTCCAGGAAAATCCGAGCGGCCCTGACGATCTGTTCCGTTCTTTTCTTTGATTTGGGGTTGTATATTGCCACGACAAAATCAGCCGCCGCCGCTGCTATCAGCCGTTTTTCAATAACCGGCCAGGGCGTGAGCAGGTCGGAAAGACTGATGGCGGCAAAGTCATGCATCAGCGGAGCACCGAGCCTGGCCGCACAGCCGTTTACCGCGGCGATTCCGGGGATCACCTCGATTATACAACTGCTGCCGGCATCTTTTGCCATTTCGAAGACCAGTCCTGCCATGGCATAGATTCCCGGGTCACCTCCGGAGACCAGAGCCACTGTATTACCCGCTGAGGCTAGCTCCAGTGATTTTCTGCAGCGGTCCACTTCCTTCATCATCTCCGAGGCCACAACTTCCTTACCCACGAGATATTCCTTAATCAAATCCAGATAGGTGCGGTAGCCGACGATGATATCCGATTCATGAAGAGCAGCGGAGGCTGCGGGAGTCAGGTGTTCAAGTGATCCAGGACCTGTGCCGACAACATAAAGTCTGCCCTGGCCACTGCCATTGTGATGTTCCGCCATTTTCGTTTCCTGCTGAGTAGAGTGTTGGTATCTGCGCTCAAAAGCGAGGCGGGCTCGGCTACGCCTATGGCGCCGACTGCCTTGAGTGCGGCATCTGATCTGCTTACGTTGGTTATGGTGTTGATGGTGTCCCGATCGAAAAAATCAATGGACCAGCCGTTTTTCCGCGCAAAAAGAAGCAGACCCTCTTCGTCGTTTTTCACATCGATGGTCGCCAGATTACGCACCGAAAGAGTGGAGAAGCCAAGATCTTCGAAAAGTCCGGCCAAGGCCTCTTCGAATTCATGCACGGGGGTATTGCGGTTGCAGCCGACTCCGACAACCAGGTTGTGAGGATGGAGGCTGAGAGTACCACGCGGAGGCAACCGATGACTGATCACCAGATCCGCTTCGCTGATGGCCTTCACCAGACAGAGCCCCGGAGGCAGTTGAGCGAGATCGACATCGCAGAAAACTCTCAGTGACCCGTTGTTGACCAGCATGCCGGCGGCCGCGGTAAAAACGCCTTCATCTGCGGCACGAAGCTTTTGTTCGGCCGCCCAGAGATCAAGAGGCACAAGTCCCAGAGTATCCGAGGCGGTGGTGATCACTGCTGTACCACCCGTTATTCCGGCAATTCTGCGGGCCAGGGTGTTGCCGCCGCCCAGGTGCCCGGAGAGAAGGCTGATCACATGGTCTCCCTTTTCATCAAGGACAATGACTGCCGGATCGCTATGCTTATCCCGCAGCAGTCCGGCAATGGAACGTACAACAATACCTGTTGCCATAATACAGACAAAGGCATCATAGGCCTGCCAGTTTGTCTTTAGGGCTGCACCTACACCATAATTGCTGGAAAGCACCCGGCAACCCGGCAAATCATCGGCAATCGCGCCGGCGAGTTTTTTGCCGCCCCTGGTGAGTGCCAGCACTGCGATCTTCATTATTCGCTGCCCTTGCGGTATTCGTGAGTGAAGGTCTTGTCATAGAGTTTCGACAAACTCGGCGGCGGCGCCTGGGCCAGGACCTCGCCCACGGCAATAATCGCGGTCTTGCGAATTCCGGCCCCCTTGACCTTGGCGCCGATATCCGTCAGGGTACCGCGAATCTGCCGCTCTTCCGGCCAGCTGACCTTTTCGACCACGGCAACGGGAGTGCTTCTGCTGTAGCCCCCGGCGAGAAGGTCCTCCACTACTTCATCAATCATGGAAATGCTCAAGAGGATCAACATGGTGGCTTGATGGGAGGCCAGCAGCGGCAGGGATTCCTGCTCCGGTACAGGTGTCCGCCCGGCCCTTCGGGTGATGATCACCGTCTGGGAGATATCCGGCAGGGTGAGTTCGGTGGAGAGCGCCGCGGCAGTGGCTGTAGCCGAACTGACCCCGGGAATGACCTTGAAGGGAATTTCCTCCTGCTCAAGTACGGCCAGCTGTTCGTTGATGGCTCCGTATATGGCGGGATCGCCGGTATGAAGGCGCACCACCTTTTTGCTTTTACGCCAGCTGTCGATAAGAAGAGCCAGTACCTCGTCTAGGTTCAGGCCAGCGGAATTGTGTATTTCCGCAGACAAACCTTGAAGCAGCGCCGGGGGCACCAGGCTTCCGGTGTAGACGATCACATCCGCCTCCCTGAGCAGACGTTGTCCCTTGACGGTGATCAGTTCGGGATCGCCGGGGCCTGCGCCGACAAAGTGGATTGGATTGGTCATGCTTTCCTCACGATCATGGTTGAAAAATAGTGGATTTCCTCCAGGGCAGCCTGCTGCAGGTCACGCCGGATGCGCTGCTCCTGCAGGCTGGTTCTTTCCACCAGCACCGCCTTGTCTAGGAGATTGAGTTCTTCAAAGAGGCCCACCAGCCGGGGCATCACCCGATGCACCTTCATCAGCACGACGCAATCGAAATTTTCAAGGATCTCCTTGAGCTTGTCATCCTCGAAGGTTGCAGGAATCACCACCATGCGCTCATTGCCAAGACAGAGCGGGACCGCTGCCGCTGCAGAGGTTGCCCCGATTGCCGAGACGCCGGGAATGATTTCCACCTCCATATCCTTAACCGTTTCCATCAGGGTTTCAAAAATGTAGAATCCGGTACTGTAGATGGCGGGATCCCCCAGGGTCGGGAAGGCCACATCCCGGCCGTTTTCAAGATGATCGGCGATAATTGCCGCCGCCTCCTGCCAGGCCCGTTCCACCTCGGGATGGGCCGGTTGACCGGCATGCACTTTTTTCATGGGAAAATGGTGGGTCAGAATTTCTTTCTGTTCCCCGTTGATCAACCCGGAGGCGATGCCCAGCGCCGTACTGTTGCCGTTTTTATGGGCGGCCGGAGCAAGCCACACCGGGCTCTTCTTCAATATGCGTACTGCCTTGAGGGTCATCAGTTCCGGATCGCCCGGGCCAACCCCTACAACATAAAACCTTCCCTTCATTTTCGTCCCACCATTATGGTTATAGGATTAAAACCCAGAGGGCCGTCCGGCCCCGTTCTCGTTACCTCAATCGTGCTTGATGTTACTGTCATTCCCTGCGCCCCCATTAGTGCTGGAGCTTCTTCTGTGGTTCTTGCCGTCACCCCGTTGACTATCAACCTGCCGCCTTTGTGAAGTCTGGAGGCGGACTCTCTGATAATGCTCTCCAGTTCACCGCCGCTGCCGCCGACAAATACAGCATCGGGATCAGGCAGAGCACCAATCATATCTGCTGCCCTGCCGGCAACCGGGATGATGTTGAACAGGCTGAACCTGCGGATATTTTCCTTAATGTTTTCCAGCTCCGCGCCGTTGTGCTCCACGGTGTAGACCTCGAGCTCTCTATGCATGGCGGCGGCCTCCATGGAGATCGAGCCGCTGCCGCCGCCGATATCCCAGAATACGCCGCGGCGCGGCAGCCGCAGGCGGTGCAGGGTGGCGGCGCGAACTTCATCCTTGGTGATCAGGCCCCGGCTGTGGGAGATTTCATCCTCGTACAGGCCAAAAACAGGCCTCTCCGGGATTTCAGGGAGCAGGACACAGAGCACATTGAGATCCCCGCAGCGCATCCCGGCGATTTCATCGAGTGAGCCGCTGCTGATCTTTTCCTGCGCACTGCCCAGATTTTCGGCGACATGCAGGCGGCAGTTTTTCCTGATATTCTCTTCACCGATGAGGTGCAGATATTCCAGAATCGAGGCGGCAATACGATTGGGGCTGTGCCTGCGGTCGGTAAAGATGAAGGTTTTTCTCCGGGCCAGCAGCAGACCCGGAATATGTTGGGCCGTGCGGCCGTGGAGACTGACCACGGCGGCATCATGCCAACCCATGCCGAATCGTGCAAAAGCCTGTTGCAGCGAAGAGAGGGCGGGAAAAACCCGGACCCGCTCTCTGCCGAACCGCTCGATGATCCTGGTGCCGATCCCGAAAAAAAGCGGATCACCGCTGGCCAGAACGGCAATATTGCCCGATGGAATCACCTCTGCAATTTTTGTAAAAGCCTGATCGAGAGGGGTTATCGGCCGCACCTCAGCCAGGCTGTCCCCGACAAAAGCGGCAAGCCGCGAGGAGGTGAGAATAAGGCTGCAGCGGCGCAACAATTCCTTGTGGCGGGCGGGCAGCTCCGAACCATCAATTCCTATGATATAGATCTCAGACATGCTCCACCACCTGGGCCCGGGCATCGACAAGATAGACCTTCACCTTTTTGCCGGAGATTTTCTCCCCATAGTGCCGGGCTTTCCTGCAAATTTGCCGGACAACGTCACTGCGTCCGGCATCCTCAAGGTGGCTATACATCTCCCGGGCGGTATTGGAATTCTGCAGTTTGGTCAACAGGGGAGGTTCAACGTCGCAACCCTGCAGCATCAGCGCCGCATCCTGCATTTCCAGGGCGCCGTTGCGGACATGGGTCTGCGGGATCTGCATGGCCGCCTTCATGATCTTAGCCCACATTCCTGCCAGATGAACTGTCTCGAAACCTTTCTCGCCGGCTTTACGCAGAGAAAACTCCAGATAATCTCCCATCATCGCATAGGCTTCGATGGCCAGCGGCAAAAGTGACTGTGCTCCTTTCTCCGAGGTGCGGCCGGTGGAGAGCACGATATCCTCAAGGCCGGCCTCCCGGGCAACGTTCATGGAGGCCACGATTGTGGCTTTCCAGGCATCTGCGGAAACCGGTCTGACGATCCCGGTGGTGCCCAGAATCGACAAGCCGCCGATAATGCCCAATCTTTTGTTCAAGGTCTTTTCGGCAAGCATTTCTCCGGCGGGGATGGAGATCGATACATGAACGATTCGCTCTTTTTCCACCTCCTGCAAGGCCTTAAGGATCATCTGTCTGGGTACCGGATTGATTGCCGGTTCGCCCACCGGCACCGCCAGTCCGGGCTTGGTGATCCTGCCCACGCCTTCTCCGGCGCTAAGATGCATATTCTCCATGACGATGTCATTGTTTTCAGCCATACCCGTCTCGGGAAAAGACACAGTTGCACAGATCTCGGCTTTGTTGGTGACATCGGGGTCATCGCCGGCGTCCTTGACGATGGAGGCCATGGCTCCACGGGGCAGGGCTTTCGCGCGGCACACTTCAAAACGATGAAGGCTGCCGTCGGGAAAGGTGAGTTCCACCGAATCGGGCGGCATCCCCTGCCGGGCGGTGATCAGCGCTGCCTTTGCCGCTGCAGCCGCACAGGCACCGGTGGTATAGCCGCTTCTGAGCCTCTTTGCCATTATTCTGCCGCCAGACGGATGAGGGCATTGATGATGGCCGCCGCCACCGGGCTGCCGCCTTTGCGTCCCAGGCTGGTGACGAAATGCAGGCTCGACTGGTTGAGCAGGGCCTTGGATTCCGCGGCGTTGACAAAACCCACCGGCACTCCGACAATCAGGGGCATATTTTCCTGTGCAGTTCCTTCCAGCATCTTCAGCATCTTCAACAGGGCGGTGGGGGCGTTGCCGATGGCGACAATACCGATATTTCCCTGCATGCCCTGCTCGATGGCCATCTCCGCACGGGTGGTATTCGCGGCTATGGCGGCGCTTTTTACCTGTTCATCGGCAATGTTGCAGACCACGGTGTTGCCCCATCGGCTGAGCAGCGGCTTGCTGATGCCGGTGGCCACCATATTGACATCGGTGAGAATGTTTTTGCCCTGCTGCAAGGCACCAATGCCGCGCTCTATTGCCTCATTGGAAAAGCGCAGGTTTTCGGCAAAGGAGAAATCGCCGGTGGCATGAATGACCCGCTGCACCACCTTGAAGGTCGTGGCGTCGAAGTTGTGCGGACCAAGTTCTTCCGCGATCATGCGGAAGCTTTCCGCCTCAATTTCCAGTGGGCCGATTTTGTGGATGGTAACTGGCATAATTAATCCTTGCAGAATTGAATAAAGTTGTGGACAGCCTGTTCGTTGGAACCGAAATGGAGATGCATATAGCCGCCGATCACATTATTGCGGCGGTATCCTTCCTCGGTGGCGTTATCGACCCGGTAGACACGTTCGATGGAATCGTTTGGTTCGATGCGGGAGTAGTGAAATTCATGACCGCGCAGCACCGTTCCGGCAGGGCCGAAGAAGGTTGCCGCCGTAGTGCTGATCTCGCGGTAGCCGAGGCTTGCCCGCCGGGTCTGCATCACGGTCGTGGCGGGGAAGACGGCGGCCATTGGATGAAAGCACCCCTCCGGGTCGGTGATGCCTTCGGAGAGATACATAAAGCCGCCGCATTCGGCGTAAAGCGGCCTGCCGGCCTCGGCCCATTGCCGAATTTCCCTGAGCATGGAATGGTTGCCGCTGAGCTCTGCGCCATAAAGCTCGGGATAGCCGCCGCCCAGGTAGATACCATCAAGTCCCTGGGGCAGATGCTCATCCTGCAGTGGACTGAAGTAGCAGATCTCGGCCCCGGCCCGACGAAAAATATCAAGGTTGTCTTCATAGTAAAAGCAGAAGGCCTTATCCCGGGCAACCCCGAGGCGCATGATACTCTCAGCTGATTTCTGCCGCTTCGCGGGAGCCGGCGGCCCTGGCATCGCGGCGATTTCCAGCAACCGGTCCATATCGATATGTTCGATGACCGTTTCGGCAAGTTTCTCTATCTTCTCCCCGGTCACCGGCATTTCCTCACCCATATGCAGGCCCAGATGTCTGCTGGGAATGGTGAAGTCCAAAGTACGCGGCAGATACCCGAGAATCTCGGCCCGGCAATGCTGTTCTATGGCACCTCTGACCAGATGGAGATGCCGGCTGCTGCCAACCATGTTCAGGATGACGCCCTTCACTTCGACAGCAGGGTCGAGTGTTTCAAAGCCCTTCAAAACGGCCGCAGCGCTCTCCGCGGTGGAGCGTACATCAAGAACCAGAATCACCGGAATATCGAGTGCTTTCGCCAGCGCCGCGCTGGAGGCCGGGCCGCCGTCGAACATGCCCATGACACCTTCCACCACGCCGATATCGACTTTCGTCATATGGCGGGCGAAACAGTCGCGGCAGAATTGTTCACCGGCCATCCACAGATCAAGATTGCGGGAGATCTTGCCAGTGACCAGCTTATGCAGGCTGGGATCGATAAAATCCGGTCCGCATTTGTACGGCATCACCGAATGGCCGAGTCTGTCCAGGGCGGCCATCAGTCCCAGGGTGATGGTTGTTTTACCCGAGCCGCTCTGCGTTCCGGCGATAACAAAAGCCCGGCTGCTCATGGTTTGTCTCCGGAAAGCGCCACTTCCAGGGGATAAAGATGGCCGTAGAGCTGCATAATTCCCTCAAGCAGACGCAGGGTCGGTCTGGAGACGAGATGCTCATCGATCAGCACGATCCGGTTTTCCCTTACCGCCTTGATGGCCCGAAAGCCGGTTTCGTTGCGGATGGTATCGATATCCACCGGATTCATCCTCCCTTTCTGGGCGATAAAGACATCGATCTTGGCGGCATGAGAGAGGATCCGCTCCTTGGAATATGCGGCAATGTTGGTATTGCGGATCTGCCCGGCATCTGTTGCCACATTTCGTCCTCCGGCCTGCTCCAGGGCGAAGAGGGCGATGGAGGAGGGGGCGAAGGTTTTCATCTTGCGATGCATCGATTCAAAATAGACCCATGGTCGCTCGTCCTGAGGAATGCGGGAGACATAAGCGCCGATGGCGTCTATCCCGGCCCTGAAATGCTCTATCATATCCTCCGCGTTTTTCTGCCTGCCGCTCAGTCTGCCCAACTCCCGCCAGTAATGAAAAATTTCATCGACCGTGGTGGGCTGCAGTGAAACCACGGCAATACCGGCCTCACGCAGTTTGGCCATCAGCTGGGGATAGGAGCGTTCTATCATGGGCCGCACCAGGATGAGATCCGGACCGGCGGCAATAAACCTCTCCGGGTCCTCGCGATAGGAAAAACGCGGCTTGTCCAAGATATTGGCAGGAAAATTATCCGAGGGGGAGATGCCGATAAGTTGGTCTGCGGCGCCCATGCTGACCAGATTTTCGGTATGAGCGGAGTACAGCGATATGATGCGCTTATAGGTTTTGCCGGTATCGTTCCGAGTGGAGGCTGCCGCCGGAGCGGTGCAGAACACCAGAGAGCAGAGGATGGCAAGAAGAGCGGTTTTCCTTGATTCCCACCGGAGAATAGAGAGAGTGCGCAGCAAATGGACTGAGATTGCCGGATTCATATATTTTTTCATAACCCAAGAGTGATTTGATAATAACAGAAGCCGATAATAATCACGCATGCCGCTCTGACCAGCTGGCTCACCGCCACCAGTTCCATGGCCAGCCGAGGAGGAAAGATCCCCACATAATAGGGGAGCTGATGCCGAATCGCCCGGATGGGTGCGGCCAGGATATTGCCGGCCAGCAGGGCCAGCACCACCTCCCGAATATCCAGACTGTTGTTGGCCAGCAGAGCGCTTGCCGCGGCCAGTCCGGCTGAGAATTCTGCGGTTACATGAAGAATAACGATGCCCAGGCTCTGCGGAGGGAGCCAGCTGAGAAACCAGGCGGCGGCAAAAATTTCTTCAAGCCGGTCAAAAACATTGAAGCGGCCGAGGATATAGAAAAGGACATACGCCGGCACCAGAAACAGCGCGATCCTCTTCATTCGCTTTTTCAGTCTCTTCATACTCTTCTTTAGCGCCTCGCGCACGGTCGGCTTTTTCGCAGCCTTTTGCGGGGGGGCGGCCGGAGTTTTGGGTTTTTTCAGCAGCAGCCTGCTTATCGCCACCACCGTCAGGGTCTGCAGGAGCGCAGCCAGAAAGGTGATGCCGACATAAATTACGGCAGCTCCTTTGATGAGCGGGACGGTAAGAAAGAAAACAGTGGGCAGGTGGAGAAAATAGCGGGGCAGCGAGTTGAAAAGATTGGCGAGAATCATTTCCTTTTTCTCCAGCTTGCCCTTGTCCAGCGCTTCCGCCAGCATGGTATTGGCCGACACTCCGGAGACAAAGGCCATGGTAAAACTTGCTCCGGTAATTGCCGAAAGGTGGCCCAGGCGGATCAGAGGACGGGCCAGCGCGGCCAGATGGTTTGTCCATTTGAGCGATTCGATCAGGCTGGCTGCCACCAGGCCGAGCGCAACGAAGATGAGGATGCGCGTCAGCGGCCAGAGAAGCTGCGACCATATTTCAGCGGGCAGTAGAGTGTCCATAAATAAAAAAAATCCCGGAGCGCTTTGACACGTTCCGGGATTACCCTGATTTATCCACGAAATGGTTAGTCCCTCACCGTTCCAGGGTGAATGCGGACTTGTTGTACCAGACAGGTCTTCTGACTCTCGGTTCTTCCTCCTCTCGCGTCTTCCCACACCTGGTGCAGTGACATTGTTTGCGAGATTCGTCTCCGATTACAGCGGCGGGTCCGTTCCTGATTTGCACAGGATTCCCTATTAAGCTTGCGCATCTGATATCTATCGTTATTAAACTTGTTACCAGAAAACTCCACAACCGTCAAGCAGCCTCATCTCCTGCTTTGTGCGCAATATCTTTTCCGCCTGAACTCACCTGGGGCAATGGAGCTGGCGGTTCCGGCGACATCACTGATATAGTTGCTGAAACAGCTCCTGCACATCGGGAAATTCCGGCTGAACAAAAAAGGCTTTTAATTGTCCCGGAAGATCGGGAGAATTTTCCCGGCCGCTCATGAAGAGAGGGCATCAGGTCATGCTGAGGTCGATTCTCTGATTTTGCTATAGGCGATCAGGAAACCGATGGAAAAGAATCCGGCAAGCAGTCCCAGCAGAAAAGCCCAGGTGTAAACGCCGGTTATATCGATGGTCCACCCGCAAATTACAGGAGATATGATGGAACCGAGGCCTAAAAAGACGGTCCACAGACCGACGACGCTCCCCGTCTGGTTCCGGGGAAAGGAATCCGATGCCGCGGCCGCATACATAGGCCAGACTGCGCCATAGGCCAGCCCGTAAAGGCCGGCTGCTGCGTAAAGCGTCCCTGCAGTTCCCGCCAGCGCCATTCCCAGGCAGGCCGTTCCCATGATACTGCTGCACAGTATCATGACCTTGCCTCTGCCTATTCGGTCGGAAAGCGGCCCCAGGGTCAATTGGCCGATGACGCCCATGAGGGCGATGATTCCGACAAAGCGGGTGGAGACGGCATAATCCAAATGCAGGGATTCGGTGGCATACACCGGCAGAAAGGTAAAAGGAACAAGCACATTGAAGCCGATCAGGAGGTACGACATGCCGACCATCCAGAATCCTCTGCTGCGGAGCAGGGTTTTGTACATGATCCCCACATAGATGATGCGTTCGTGCGCGGAAACCAGGCGCTCTTCCACTGCTTCCGGATTGCGCACCAGAATCAGGTTAAGCACGGCTACCGCCATACCGAAAACCCCCATGCTTATCCAGCCCGTCCGCCAGCCGAACCCAGAAACCAGAACCGGCAGCAGCCCGCTCCACAACGGAATACCCAGGCCGATTCCGATCGAAACAACAGACAACGCTGTTCCCCGCTTGTTGTCCGGCACCCATTTCTGCACCAGGGAAGCTACCGGCGCCCAGCAGGCGGCATGGCCCAGACCGGCAATTGAAAAAAACAGACATGCCTGAGCAAATCCTGTGACCTGGGCCATCATCAGGGCGCCCAGGCCCAGAACGGCCGGAAAGACCGTGAGCAAAAGACGGAAGTTGAACAGATCCGACAGAGTGCCCATAATTGGTGTGAAAATGGTATAGACAATGAAATAGACGGCGAAAATCGTGCCGGCCTGGGTCTTGGAAATTCCCAGGGCCGGCAGCATTTCCGGCAAAAGCATGCCATAGCCGTATCGAATGGAATAGGCAATAGAGACGGTGAAAAAACATGCTGCGATGATGGCGTATGCCCGTTTGCTCACATAAATGCCCTATAGTTTGAATCTGCTTTTGGGTTTTTACAGCGGCGGGGCCGTTCCCGATTCGCACAGGATGAGCTGTTAAAGCTGGTTCCAGACAGGCTAAAACAGAACCAGCCGGCACAACCTATCAATTTATAGTTACTGAACGTGTTACCAGAAAGCGCCGCCATCGTCAAGCGGCCTCATCGTCTTCAGTGCCGGCTGTCTATTCAGTTAAAAAACCTACTGGACAACCAGATTATGGTCTCTGGCTGTATCCCTGATGTGATCGACGAAAATATCGGCAAAAGCATCATTAGATCCAAGGCCCTGCAAGACAGGCTGCACCTCGTAGCCGCTCTTTTCCAGTACAGATTTCCAGGACTCCCCATCTTCTCCGGCCATATCGTTGACGGCGTGATCTCCCGCCACGATCATGAACGGTTTGATGATGATTTTCTTCCTGGTGGTGGCGTCGAGCTGATCGAGGACATCCTGCAGGGACGGATGTCCTTCGACAACACCGATGAAAGTCTCCACATCCGGGTATGCGCGGCGCATCTCCCTCTGCGTGTCGGCGTAGATTCCCGTCGACCAGTGCTGATTGCCATGGCCCATATAGACGAGGATTGCATCTTCGCTTGCTGCCAGTTGGGCATCGGCGGCCAATGTCTGGACAGCGGCGGCCACATCTTCGTGATAATTGTAGCGGGCTCCCGGCATTCCCAGGGCAGGTCGGCCCATTACCACAGAGTCAAAGGGTCGCCAGCGCTCCTTCATGGTCTCGATAGAGCCCAGGGCGCGGACATAACTGTTCAGGTCATGAGACTGTTCCATGTAAAACATGTGGGTAGGCTGCACAATGATGTTGCGATACCCCTCCTCGCGCAGATCGCCGATGGTGGAGATAATATTCTTTACATAGAGGATGTCTTCCGGGATGCCCTGATCCAGCCACTGCTGCGCCTCAATCTGGCGTTTGCGCCAGATTGAGCGGATTATGTTGGAGGTAAAGGTAATCCTTACCTCTGTTTGCGGGTAGGCCTTCTCGACCCGATCTACAATGTTGTTGATGGCTTCGACTGCTCGTGGAACCGTGGTACCGAAGCTGGCCACCACGATAGCTGTCTTGTCCTGCTTTTCCGCATCCCGGGCCTGGCTCGGCAACGCCGGGATAAACAGCATAAGCGACAGAACGGCGGAAATGACAACAATCTGAATTCTTCTGGGCATAATAATTTTCTCCTGGTGGTGATGGTGATGAAATGTCATTCCCGTGCCTGGTATAGTTGTACAGACACTACCTGATAAAGTACCCCGACACTCTCCAGGTCTCATCATTTTCCACCATCAGGGTTAGTGTTTCACGACCCTCTTTTTTCTCTACAAAAGAGGAGTTGAAAAAGATGATCAGGTAGCGGCCGTCGGGGGCACCGGGCAATGTATCGTGGGCCTCTGTCGATGCCAATTCACGTGTCAGCATATCACCCAGCGATTCCCTGGCTCCCTGAACCGCCACCCTCCACTGCTCCCGGGTAACATTCCTCCTGAAAAGCGAGCTTGCCGCTTCCCAGCTTTCCTCATATTGTCCCTGATCGACAAGATTCAGCCAGTACAGGGCAGACTCAACCGCCTCCTTTTCAGATGCTTTAATCGAAATTGGAAAACCGCTTTGAAAAAGGAGCAGGCCCGCAAAAATGAGGAGAAGGTATCTTTTCATAAGTGATCCTTTGTAGAAAATAAAAAAAATCCCCGAACCAATTACAATACAATGTATTCATTGATTCGGGGATACCCTGATTTTTCCACGAATAATCGATACCTTTCAGCCACGAAGATATCAAACATTTCTTCAGACAGGTCTTCTGACTCCCGGTTCATTTTACTTGCTGCGCCTTCCCATCTGCCAGGCAGACAGTGACTTCGTTGCAGCGTTCATCCCCGGTTACAGCGGCGGGCCCGTTCCGGATTTTCACCGGATTCCCTCTTAAACTCACAATGGAGCACCTGAAAAACTTCTTAATGAATAGAGAAATTCCGCAGCGATGTCAACCGAAAAAAGGATAGAAGTGTGTAGGGAAATTGATATGTCTTGGAGCCATATGTTAGTCAGGTAATCCATGTCGGGGGTAAAGTCCGGTTTCAGCATATTGTCCAGGAAATCAGCACCCCTGAGAAAAGTAATGGACAATATCTATAAATCCCTTGCATAATGAAATTTGATGGTGTACATATCCTTGGTTCAGATTAACACCTTCACATAAATCGGGGCGTAGCGCAGCCTGGTTAGCGCGCCTGCCTTGGGAGCAGGAGGTCGTAGGTTCGAATCCTACCGCCCCGACCACGAAATAGCACAAAAAAACATATAAGGATCTAGAGTTTTGCTCTAGGTCCTTTTTTTATTGAAGTGCAATAAGTGCGCGAAATGCAGCCGGTCTGGATTGGGGATAGATCGGCGACTCTCATGAGAAACGCAGCTAAACATCATTTTTCCGATGGATTTTTAGCACACTCACAGGATCCCAGTTTTTTCTCGGCTTAATGCGTTCTTCAATGGTGAATTTCTGTTTTGAAGAACATTTGTACCGTGAACTGCTAAAACCAATTCTCATTGGCACTTGATTTGAGTTTACTCCTTTGTTTGCAAGCCTCTGCAGCTCCGGGATGGCGAAAATGATTGAAAACCCGCAAGTGATTGAAAACATGTTAGTATTTTTTATGAAAGATAGTAACTGGATTATCAGAAGCGAAAAACCATCAGACATTAAGGCGATCGACGAGGTTACACAGGCAGCTTTTGAAGATCATTCTTTCAGCCAAAACACAGAGCATTTTATCATTAATGATCTCCGTGCCGATGACGCACTGACCATATCGCTGGTGTCTGAGGTTGATGGGCGGATTGTTGGGCATATAGCCTTTTCATCCGTTACGATTTCCGATGGAACAACGAACTGGCATGGCCTTGGTCCGGTATCTGTGCTACCGGAATATCAAGGACGCCGGATAGGCACGACGCTGATCAACAGTGGATTAGCCTTGCTGGAATCCATTAGCAGCAAAGGCTGTGTGCTAGTGGGATTACCTACATACTTCAATAGGTTTGGTTTTTGGAACCGCCCTCAGTTAATCCACGAGGGAACGCCACAAGAAGTTTTTGTGGCAAGGTCGCTTGTTGGGCGGGTGCCAAGTGGGACAGTTGAGTTCCATCAGGCATTTAAACAGTTGTCAATGGTTGAAAAAGACGCCATCGCCGATGTTATTATCGACTATGCTATTGCTGGTATAAAGCTTGATCCTTCGAACCCGGCGATTGAAAGTCTAATAAAAAAGGGGATTTTGACTGAAACACCAGATGGTAAGTTCCTGATGCAACCCTCGGCGCTGACAGAATATGACTCATACCTTGCTCAGGTTGGCCAATTTAGAGCTACAGAAATGAGCCGTGTACACAAAAATCCGATGTTGGCGGCAATTAAGTATGGTTAGGTCAATTGAATGAGACCCAGAACTATCTCTTTCCAGCAGCTTTTAAAAGGTGTCCTTTTTTCCTCTTTCGTCTAGTCCTTCTGCCATTTGCTTACCTTGCAATACAATATTTTTGTCATACTTTATTTTTAAGTTGATTCTGGAAACTTCAAAGGTGGAACGACTGCCTTCATTGCAAACCACTCCCAAAATGCTCAAATGTATTTACACAGGCCATGGCACAACAACACAAAAAAGCTTTCCCTCTTCTGGATAAGAGCCATTCGCATGCCTGTATTATTTTTGATAATTTTGCACATTTTCGCCAAGTTGCCGCCCAATACATACTCGATGGTTTGCTTGATCGTGAAAAATGTTTTATGGCTGTCGATACTTATCAAAAGTCCTATATTGCCGAAGACTTCTTATCTCTCGGGTACGACGTTGAGGATTTTATATCCATCGGAAGTCTTTCGATTGTCGATGTAAAAGAGTCTTACTTCGAGAAAGACGGGTTCAATCCTAATAAGATTGAGGCATTCTGGATTGAACAAACCAAGCAGGCTGTCTCAGAAGGATATAAGGCACTGAGAGTAGTAGGCGAAGCCACCTTTGGCCTTGGAAGCCAAAATCTTTCTGACAAATTGATGCGATATGAAAATATCATCAAAGAAGTGCTCTTTCCTCATTTTCCTTTTAAATCCTTATGTGCCTACGACAAGAGTCTCTATCCTGCGAAAGTTATTAAAGCCGCTATCCGTGCCCATCCGATTCTCTTTTACAACAACGAATTGTTCCTCCAAAATATCCATTACATTCCACCGGAAATTCATTTTCAGGAATCTCAGGAACTTGAAATCTGGCTGGATAATGTCAGAAAAAACAACGAAAATCTCAAATCCCTTGCCGAGCAGGAAACAAAATTCCGACTGCTGTTCGAAGAAGCCCCACTGCCTTACCAGTCTTTAGATGAAAACGGCACGATTAGTGAAATCAATCAAAGCTGGCTCGATACTCTCGGCTATTCTAAGGATGAAGTGATAGGACGCAATTTCGGAGAATTTCTTCCTCCGGACTATGTCACTCATTTTAAGGAAAGCTTTCAGAAATTCAAAGCGGTTGGTGAGGTCATCGGCGTGGAATTCGAGATGGTCAAAAAAGATGGCTCCACAATTCTTGTGGGATTAAACGGAAAAATCAGTAGGGGGCCACAACAGGTATTCCGTGAAACCCATTGTATCTTCCATAATATCACCGAGCAAAGACAGTCCGAAAAAGCAATCCAACGGCAAAATATACTGATTAGCGGAATTAACAGTATTTTCGCCGCAGTGGTCAAGAATGCCGACGACAGGGAGTTCGGAAAAACCTGTCTCTTGATTGTCGAAAGGGTCACCGAAAGCCCTCTTTCTCTGCTCGGTGAAACCGGCTCTGATGATCTGCTGGATATCGCCGCTTCCAACCCCACCTGGGAAAAATGCTCCCTGGGCAACCAGCAGGACTCTACAAACAAACGGCGGCTCCCGCATCTTGAAGGTCTTTATGCCACTGTTTTTAAAAAAGGTCGTGGGTTTCTTACCAACAATCCGGCCTCACATCCGGACAGCAAGGGAGTTCCGCCCGGGCATCCTGAACTGAAGTGCTTTATGGCCGCTCCTTTGAAATTGAACGATAAAACGACCGGGATGATTTCGGTGGCCAATCGTGAAGGAGGTTATACGGATGAAGATCTGGCAACCCTTAAAACCCTGGCCCGCGTTATCAGCGATGCTCTGTCCCGGCGGCGTGCCCAGAAGGCGCTCATAGATCAGGAAATCCGTTACCGCAACCTTTTCATGAACTCTCCCGATGCTATATTCCTGAACCGTCACGACAAAATCACCTTGGTGAACAATGCGTGCATCCGCCTGTTCGGAGCACAGAAAGCCGAAGACCTGCTCGGCAGATCCCCTTACGAACTCTATCATCTCGACTATCATGAAAAGCTGCGAGAAAGGATATACAGAATACGGAACCTCAATGAATCGCTGCCCCCTTATGAAACCAAAATTGTCCGGCTTGATGGAACATCGGTGGAGGTGGAAATAACATCAAAGGGTTACATGTTCGGCGATTCTCTGGATATTCACGTAATTCTGCGCAACGTAACGGAAAAAAGACGGGCTGCAGAGGAGTTGAAGCGTTCAAATAAAGAACTCGAAGAATTTGCCTATGCCATCTCTCATGACCTTCAGGAGCCAATCCGCTCGATCATCGGTTTTCTCCAGCTTTTTATTTCAAAGACTCCTAGTGAAAGAGTCGACGACCGGGCCCTGATGTACCTCGACAGAGCGATTGCCGCCAGCCGTCGAATGAAGGGCCTTATCGACAACTTACTGTCCCTCTCCAAGGTTTCAACCAATGGCTTTAAGGTCAGGCCAACGGAACTGAACCAGGTAGTTGGCATTGTACTTGAAAATCTCCATTCAACTCTCACAGAGAGAAATGTGGAAGTAATCTGTCAGGATTTGCCGGTAATGGCTGTCGATGCGGACTTGATCCAGCGGCTTTTTCAGAACCTTATGGCGAACGCCATAAAATACAATACCAGTCATGCGCCCGTGGTTGAAATTGGGTGCCGCCCCTCCGATGACAGTTATGAGTTTTTTGTAAAGGACAACGGCATAGGTATTGAGCAAAAATTTCAGGAGCGGATTTTTAGACCCTTCCAGCGGCTGCACACCAGCCAGGAATATGAGGGAGTGGGCATGGGCCTGACCCTGTGCAAAAGAATCGTCGAGCGCCATCATGGAAGGATCTGGATGGAATCACAACCCGGTCAAGGCTCAACCATTTTTTTCACACTATCTGCAAGCCTTGGAGGTCATGATTGTTAATGATAGAGCGCTCCGGTGGCTTGAGACACTTTATTTGACCATCAATTCATAACCATGGTCATACGGCTGGCAATCTTATTTAAGGAGAATTGCGAAGAAGTCAGGGTGGGCTTTAAAAGCGGTTACCTATCGCCTCACTAGATCATGACGATGCCTCTTTAGGATCCTTATAGTGAGGATCGCCCTCGTCGGCTTCATGCATCTTCAGGAAAAGCTTTTCGCCTGCGAAAACCAGAATCAAGCCGATGAGCGAGGCCCAGATGACGAACATATCGGACTGAACCTTGACCCATATGAAGGCGCCGAGGACCACCACGTCGAGCACGATAGCGGTGATCAGAATGGAGGCTCTGGCACCGACCTCTTTATGTAAATGCTTTAACACGCCCCAGTGGATTCCGATGTCCATGATGATGTAGAAAATCGCGCCAAGCGACGCGATGCGGCTGAGGTCGAAGAAAATGGTCAGTACGATGGCCATGGCGACCGTATAGATCAGCGTGTGCATTTGCAGCCCGCCGGGCAACTTGAAGTGACGGTGCGGCACGAGCTGCATGGAGGTAAGCATGTCCAGCATCCGAGAAACCGCGAAGACACTGGCGATTACACCCGAGACCGTGGCAACGATAGCGAAGCCGACCGTGAACCAGAGCCCGTATTGTCCAAAGGCCGGGCGCGAGGCCTCTGCCAGCGAGTAGTCTTTTGCCTTGACGATCTCCTCGATCGACAGGTTTGCACCCACGGCTAGAGCGATCAGCACATAGAGGACGGTGCAAATGCATATCGAAACGATGATGGCGCGACCGACGTTCTTCTTCGGCTCCTTCAACTCGTCACCGCTGTTGGTAATGGTAGTGAAGCCTTTATATCCCAGGATGCCCAGGGCGACCGCCCCGAGAAAACCGGCGGCACCGGTCTGCTGGGGTGCAGCGCTCACGCTCTCGAATTCCAAGCCCGACGCCCATAGACCGCCGATCGCGAGCACGGCGAGCCCGGCGATCTTCAAGAAAGCAGTGAAAAACGAGATGGACTGGATGTATTTATTTTTCAGCAGATTGATGCCGAAGGCGAAAATGAGCAGGCCGACCCCGAGCGCGGGCACAAGCCAGTCGGCTTGCTTGACGTCAAACAACTGCAAGGTGTAAGTGCCGAAGGTGCGCGCCACCAAGCTCTCGTTGATGATCATGGAAAAATACATGAGCAGCGCGCAGGCGCCCGTCATCAGGCTCTTGCCGTAGGCCTTTTTGAGAAACATGGCGATGCCGCCTGCCGAGGGATAGGCCTGTGCCATCTTTACGTAGGAATAGGCGCTGAAACCCGCGATGATCGCGGCGATGAAAAAAACCAGCGGAAACCATGTACCCGCCAACTCGGCGATTTGGCCGGTTAGCGCGAAAATGCCAGCGCCAATCATCACGCCCGTGCCCATGGAGACGGCTCCCCAAAGCTTTAGGCTATCTTTTTTGTAGTCGGAAGAACTGTTCTCGCCCATCGTTTTTTTTAATAAATAGATTTTTGATTGTCATTCAGGCGACCCGGCCTCATCCTTTCGGTGCTCATCTCGGCGCTCGGGTCGCTCCTCAGCGTTGTCCTATCCTCCGGATGATTGCTGAAAATGTAGTCACTGGTTGACTCCACGGCAAGCGAGGACAATGAACTTGAGGTCAAAGGCAGCTATCACTAGTTAAGGGGAGAGATATCTACGATAAATTGCCTCTGTTGTTGAAAAGGGGTGTCATTCGTTCCAACTTCGAGAATGGAATGATACAATAGAATAACCGACCAAGTCGTCGCACCGGCGGAGACGGACTCTGATGACAACACGGAAACGGATTCGATAGGGATTTGCCACGTCCAGCGGAGCGGCTTACCTGAAACTTCTCAACATCACCTTAAAGGAGGATATGATATGGATGAGACTGTATTGACGCAGCTATCGTATACCAAGGTCATCGAGCATTTCATAAAGACAGGGCGGGCGCCGCATTATACAGAACTTGCTGCGACTCTGGGCGTTTCACCCGAGGAGGCGCGATCAGCACAACACCAGGCAGCTGAATCATCTCTGGCCTGCTGGTTCGTCAAGGACACAGATTATGTAGAATCCTGGGCACCTTTTTCCAATGTGCCGACCCCTTATCTGATAAGCGTTGAGGAAGAACAAAAATGGTACGGACAGTGAGGGCTTGAAGCGCTGGCCGTGCGCTGGCTCTTCCCGGATAAGGAAATTCGCATTAGCTCTCGCTGCCTGGATTGCGGAGAGCCTGTTTTAATACGCATGCACAATGAGGATGTCCTCGAAGTAACTCCCGAGACAGCCGTTGGACACATCAACATTCCTCTGGCTAAGGCCTTAAGCGGGGAAATTCCCTGGGGGATGGCTTGAAGCCGCATGAACCTCTTCCGGTCGGAAGAACATGTTAAAAATTGGGCATCATACGACCCCGTCTCCGCCGAATCGGTCATTCCTGTAGACGTCTATGCCCAGGCCTTCAGTGGCCCTCTATTTAAGAATCGCCTGACGCCGGACTATCTTAGCAGGACTCAAGATTATGCAGGTGAATTTGTAAAGACATTGCAGGCAATGGGCAAGGGTGGCCCCTTCTGGATTCCGACTTAGATGGTCTCTGACAAAATGTCGGAAGTCTGCTGAGCGAAAGGAATTTACACCAAGCCTGACGATTCCTGCTGGCAAACACAATGAAGAGGGTTACGCCGTAATCGACCTAGCCCTCAAAGGCCATGATAACGTCATCCTGCAAACGTAGGTCCAGCCCCGACGAGCTTCCATAGGTATTTTCACGTCAGCAGTTTTTTCTTGGTTGCCACCCATTTTTCCAGTTCAACAATTATGAAAATTCCCAGCCCTACAAGCAAAGGGTAAAGCAAGAGGTGTAACGATATGGGAGATGTTTCAAAGATGTCATTCATGAAGGGAGCATAGGTGAATACCCCTTGCAGTATTATCAGGACCAGACAGGCGACGAAGACGGCTTTATTGCTGAAAAAACTCTTGTCGAAGGCTTGATGCCGTATTTTTCGACAGTTTAACAAATAAAATAACTGACCGAAAACCAGAGCGTTAACGGCGACTGTTCGGGAGGAGATTATGCCGTGTTGGTCTTCAAGCATCAGAAAAACGACAGTCACCGCACCGCCCAGCAGCAGGGATATATAAACAATCCGAAAAATGAAATATCCGCCGATGATGGAATCATCCGGGTCTCGTGGCGGATTCTTCATCACGTCCTTTTCCATGGGCTCGAAGGAGAGGGCCAGAGCCAGGGTCACAGCCGTTACCATATTTATCCACAAAATCTGGGCAGGGGTTATGGGCATGGTTATTCCCAGAAGAATGGCGCCGATAACCACCATGGCTTCCGAGCCGTTTGTCGGCAATATGAAGATAATGGCCTTGCGGAGATTGTCATAGACCGTGCGCCCCTCCTCAACGGCATTGGCAATCGAGGCGAAATTATCGTCGGCCAATACCATTTCAGCGGTATCCTTGGCAACTTCGGTCCCTTTGATTCCCATGGCGATGCCGACATCGGCGTTCTTCAAGGCGGGGGCGTCGTTAACCCCGTCGCCGGTCATGGCGCTGATCACATTATTTGCCCGCAGCGCTTTTATCAATTTCACTTTATGTTCAGGACTGGTGCGGGCAAAGACATCATTTTCCATAACAACTCTTTGCAACTCCCTCTCATCCATCCTGTCCATGTCCCTGCCTTCTATTACCTTTTCTCCATCACCTATACCCATTTTCCTGCCGATGGCCCTTGCCGTGATCTTATGGTCTCCGGTGATCATCTTTACCGTGATGCCGGCAGCCTTGCATTGCCTGACCGCCTCTATCGCTTCTGATCGCGGGGGGTCCATAATCCCTATCAATCCTAAAAATACGGCTCCGTCGCCAACATCCTCCTTTTCCAGCTCATCGGTGCTTTTGTCGGGAATTTTGTAGGCAGTACCAATCATTCTCATGCCCCTGTCCGCCGCTTCATCGATACTGTCCAGCCAGGAGGATTTATCCAGTTGCTTTTCACCAGCTGCCGTTAATTGCTTATCGCACATTTCCAGCAGCCTTTCAGGAGCTCCTTTGATATAGATGATCCTGTCATTGTCGACTAGGTTGAGTGTGGCCATGTATTTATGTTCGGAGTCAAAAGGTATGTCGTTGAGGCGCTCCGGCAGGAAAACCTGGAGCCCCGCTTTATAACCAAGGGTTTTCAATGCCCCTTCGGTAGGCTCGCCGATCAGCCTCCAGGTGCCGTCATCTTTTCTGATCTCGGACTCATTGCATACCCAGGCGGTCTGGAGCAGCTTTGTCAGCGGTTCCGACTCCGAATGATCTACCTTTGAACCATCCAGAAGAATATTGCCTTCAGGATCGTATCCTTCACCCTCTATCTCATAGGATTTACCGTCGATGATTATGAGTTGCGCCGTCATTTCGTTGCGCGTTAGCGTTCCGGTCTTATCCGAGCAGATAACCGAGACCGCTCCCAAAGTCTCGACCGACGGCAGCTTTCTGATAATGGCATTGCGCCTGGCCATGCGCTGGACCCCGATAGCCAGAGTGATGGTCATGATGGCGGGAAGTCCTTCCGGAATAGCGGCAACCGCCAGGCTTATGACCGCCATAAACATGTCGTCTATATTGTGTCCGCGAATGAAAAAGCCAAATAAAAACAAAGCCACAGCGGCACCCAGAATAACAAAAGCCAGCTTTGTGCCGAAATCATGGATCTGCCGGAGTAAAGGCGTGGTGATCTCCTGCACCTCCGAGATCATGGTGTTGATTTTGCCTAGTTCGGTGTTTTCCCCTGTTCCGATCACTACACCCTGAGCGTTACCATATGTTGCGGTCGTCCCGGAATAAGCCATGCTGGTGCGGTCGCCCAGTTCGGTATCTTCGTCAACAGCTTGGGACCTTTTTTCCACAGCCGCCGATTCTCCTGTCAGTGGTGATTCTTCGACCTGGAAGCTCTTTTCTTTAAAAATTCGAAGATCAGCCGGTATTTTATCGCCCGCGGTCAAGGAAACGATGTCTCCAGGAACCAGTTCTTCGGCATCGATCTCATTTTTCTGGCCATCCCTGATTACACTTGCTTTCAGGGACAGCATCTTTTTGATGCCCTCCAGCGCCTTTTCAGCCTTGCCTTCCTGAATAAAACCAATAATGGCGTTTATGATGACAACGGCGAGGATGATCCAGGTATCCACCCAATGGCCGAGAACCGCGGTAACCACTGCAGCAACAAGAAGAACATATATTAAAATGTTGTCGAACTGCTTAATGAACCGCGAAAACTCTGACTGCTTTCCTCTTTCCGGCAACTTATTCGGCCCGTATTCCTGAATTCGCCGGGAAGCGTCATCTGTTGACAGGCCTTGTTTGTCTGTGTTCAGAGAACTGAATACCTCCTCTGCCGTCATGCTGTGCCAGGGTTTTTTCTGCTGAGATGCATTATTTGCCATGATGGTTTTCCTGTTGTTGAATCAGCGAACTGGATAAAAGTACGCATGGATACGAAGCTATGAGTTGTTATAGCTGGTAAGCGGACCTGGTTATTCATTTTGCCTGATACATGCAGATCGCATGCCGCCTGAACCTCAAAAATAACTGGTATAGGTCCTGGTGTTTAGCTTCGATCTTCTTGACAGGTGCCGAATGGACTAATATGAGGTAGGGATATCAGTCCTCTTTGACAGGAAAATGTCCAGGATGATTGGAAATGATCAGCGATCCTGATGATGGCTCGAATCAATTCTCTGTTCATGCAGCAAGGCCGCATCAGTCTGTATAAAAACAGCCGGGATAAGAAAAGCAAAGAAGAGATAGTCACTTGCGGATAGTATGGAAGAGTTTCAGGTGTATAATTGGAAAGCAGCAACTGGCGGATTCCGGATCGGGGTCCGGAATGACGGTAGTCGGCGGTCTGTGGTTCAATGGGATGGAGCAGGTCACAACAAGACAGAATGGTATTTGAGTGACAAATTCCTTTTCCAGGAGCAGGGAAGAGCCGTTATTATCCGAGATAACAAAGAAAGGTCATTCCCGAATCTACAGCAACGGCAACTGGCGGATTCCGGATTGGGGTCCGCAATAACGGTAGTCGCATGGTCCTGCGGCTGAATAGGGGCCGGATCAAAAAAGAAACCGCATGCTTATCAGCTATCCAGCTTCTTTTTCAAGATTGCCTTAGAATTTTGTTTTGATTATTGAGCATATTTATGAAATTCGAAATTTTCCTTCCTGTAGCCGGCCTGGAACTCAGGAAGCTCCGCCACCTCATTAATCAATCGTGTAACGTTTTTTCCCAAAGTAATTTTTGTCTCAGGAAAGTTTTTTCCCCAGCTTGAATAAACGGCTGCCAGATAATCGACGATTGTCGGTCTATCGCCGGTTATGAATCTTTTGTTTTCCAATTCCTTATCCAGAATTGCCCACAGTGAGGAAACGGTATCTGCCAGTTGGCTTAAAACCTCTGTCCGTTCATTTTCATCCATTTTCGTTTTATATTTTATGGTCATCATTTTGCCGTATGCAGGGTGCAGGGTTGCATAGTCAAACATCAGCCACCGGAGAAATTCTGCTTTTTGGGAGAGATCGTCAGGCAGCATCTCTGATTTGTGTTTTTCTAAGAGATAGAGGACGATTGCCGCACCTTCCGTAATGATCTGGGCGTTTGCTGTTCTCAAGGCGGGAACCTGGTTTGTCGGCACGATAGCTGAATAATCGGGAACATCTTCACGCCTTACCGGTGTATATTCAACCTGAAGCTTTTCAAGTAAGACAACAATACCTGAAGAACACGAACCTGGAATGGTATATACAGTATACATTTTTTCTCCTTAACCCTGTGGTAGTTGGGGGAAGCATTGCACTCTACTCCGTGAGCGCTTCTGCATTTTTCTCTCATCATTTGCAATTCCTCTTCTGAGAAGAGGAATTTCTTAACCTATAACAATGGTGCTTTTTCTTAGCGATGGAAGGGGAAATTTGTGGTTGCAACAGGAGAGTTTTTTTCAGAATTAGAATCTTTTTTAATTCTGGACATATACAATTACTCATCAACCGCTTATGCAGACTGCCGCATGCTTGCAGTCATTATTCCCGCGCCTATCAGCGCCGTGCCACCGCAGCGATTAAACCACTTGCGCACATGGGTTATTGGGCAATTCAGAGTTCTCCTTCATTCAGGACTCCTTTTCATCGTCTCTATGAACCGTATCGGTTGAGAACGCCGGTAGGCAGACCGCAATATACTCGGCTCCTCCTTCATGTGGAGTGCTGTATTGTACCCACTCATCGGCCTCAACAATTATTGCTTCACCCGGATGAATATCCAGTTCCTGTGTTGCCGTTTTTACCCGCAACATTCCTTTGAGCACAACGGTGTATTCCCTGAATTCCGGCTTCTGGCCCGGTTCCTCCCAGCCTGCAGGACTGGCCATGTGAGCGACACTCAGGTCTGAGGTCTGCGAATTGACCCGACCTATATATTCTTTGATGATTTTCGGTTTGTTGCCCGCGGCTTCAATTATTGTCGGCGTGTCAATTTTCAATACCATTGTTTTCTCCGTTTTACCCGGATTCTACAGAGTCCGGCTGGTTATGAAGGCATAGATAAAACCTCGCTGCCCCCTGTTAAGACGGAAATATTGCTTGAATTCTTCCGAGGGCCCAGATCACTATTACAGTAAAGCCTTATTTTGTGGTTACAGCACCCGGATTTTTAGAACCGCGAATTTACAGGTTGTACATTCCAGTGATCTCTTGACAAGCATAAAACCTCATCTGCATACCGGTGCCGCGGAATTCTCCGGCGTTTCGGCAAGATGCCGGATCTCTTTTTGGGTGAGGGCGATTAGCTCGGAAAAAACGGAATCTTTCTTTTCGGCCAGCGTTGCCGCCCGCTCTATTATTTCTTTCGCCTCCCGCAGGCAGCCTCTCCTGGCAAGGGTGTCTGCGAGATTGTTCATGGCCCCTAAGTGTTGGCCGTCCCTTTCCAGGGCCTGCCGAAAGTAGTCCTCGGCCTCAGCCTGGCTGTTTCGCATCAAGGCATTGTTGCCGGAGGCAAAGAGCAGCATACCGTCGTCGGGCCATCGGTGGAGTGCTGCCCGGTAGGCGGGCAACGCTTCCACCGCAGAGGCTGTCTTTTCGAAGGCGGCTAACGCCTGAAGGTAACGGTCCCGGTCGACCTTGGCTGGCAACTCTCCGGGGCGCAGGATCACCAGAGCCCATGACCCCGGTCTCTGCCAGCTCACCAGAAAGGACGGCAGAGCCATTATGAGCCGTTTGGTAGTCCCTGAACGGAGGATGATTTTTTCGTCGGGCTGCAGTCCTATGGCCACGGCATAATGGTAAAACGGCAGAAAATCCAGGCCGTAGTTCTGCAGAACGAGAACCGGCCTTCCGACGACAAGCTCTGCGGCCAGAGCGTCGAGATTGGGATCGATGACATAGGGAATCCGTCCGAAGGAGCGGCTTGCGGCAACAAGCTCTAGCTGGAAACTGCCCTGTCTTTCCGGGACGTAGAGGAGGGGGGTGAGTTGTTCCGGTCGGATATTGACACCGGAGGCGGCAAGCACCATGGCAAGTGATGCCGGTCCGCACTGATACTTCTCCTGGGGGAAGAAGGGCGTCGCCTCCAGATCGGGATAGTCACTGCCGCCGAGATCGACGGGCTGATACTTCAGGCTGCAGCCGGACAGCTGCCAGAGAAGCAGGCACAGCAATCCGGCCCTGGCGATGGTGCTTAAATACAATCCTTAGAGCCTGGTGAATATATTGGTTACGCCAAGTATTTCCAGCACGATCAAAACGACAAGGACTACACCGAGAACAGCCAGAACACTCGAGCCGGCAGGCAGTTCGTCCATCCCCTGTTGCAATCGCCTCAGTTCGGCTTCGCTCAACGAGGCGATGCGCTGACGGGCATCGGTGGGATCAACACCCAGGGTCACCAGTTGTTCCTGCACATCCTGGCGCTCGAGCAGGGCTGTGAGTTCATCGGTGCTGATATTCTGCGCCTGGTCAAGATACACAGAGGTGTCGATTACCGCAGCCTGGGCCGTCGGCACCAGGCTCGACGTGCAGAGAAACGCGGCCATCAGGAAACCGATGAAGATTCTGTAGATTGTTCCATGCATGTACACTACCTCCTCTCCCAGATAGATTGAAACCCTGCGTCTTCCGCTTTCAGGGACTTTGACGAGTCGTTCTCGTTTCATGTTCCATGATGTCTCTATCTATATTTGTAGATGATCGTGGAAAAACTTTCCAGTTTTATTTGAACCCGATAGTCATGTCGCGGCATTGCCGGGATGAACAGCGGCAGAATGATCATGCTTCGTGGAGCGTTTCATCCCCAGCGCGGAAAACAAAGACCGGTCGGTTAACGGCAGAGGATAGGTTTGGGTCACATAGCGCATATCTTCGATGGTGTAGAAAGCGTTGGGATTATATCGTTTGATCAGGGCGACGATCTTGCGAACATTCTTCCTTTTGATGACGCTGAAGATAAGACTCACCGGCCCGAATTCGCCTTGTGCTTCAACGCTGGTTACGCCATACCCCTCCTTGCGGAGCACGCTGAGGAGCTCGTGCGCTTCCCTCTGGGTGATGATCCGGATCAGGATGTTGCCGAGGGCGATTCTTTCCTCGAGGACCACGCCGACATAGTTCCCCACGGCAAAACCCAGGGCAAAGGCAATATAGGTCTGCCAGGAGTTCAGATTTTGCATAACCTGTGCCACGGCAACCAGCCAGATGAGGGATTCGAAAAAGCCGAGCAGGGCGGCAAAATACTTCACGCCCTTGGCGACAAAAATAATACGCAGCGTGCCGATGGAAACATCGAGTATCCGGGCCAGAAAGACCAACAGCGGCAGAAGGATGTAGGCA
This sequence comes from Desulfopila inferna, assembly GCF_016919005.1. Classification (NCBI taxonomy): domain Bacteria; kingdom Pseudomonadati; phylum Thermodesulfobacteriota; class Desulfobulbia; order Desulfobulbales; family Desulfocapsaceae; genus Desulfopila; species Desulfopila inferna. The sequence continues at coordinate 290,108 of NZ_JAFFQE010000002.1, read as the reverse complement.
AAAGCGGCACTCTCACTGAAAATTGACATTGTTTATTTTCCTCCAAAAGGAAAGTTGTCGGTTTCGTCCTGGAAACCGGTACAGCAAATTCAACGTTTCTGGAAAAACAGCTGCCTGAGTTTTTTCCCTTACATTGCAGGCTGTTTGCAAAAAAAATTGCGGTCACTTCCCTAAAACCGACAAAACGGAAATTTGCCGTTACCGGCGAATTTCCGTTTTTCAGGCTGTATTTTTATTTTATCCGACCGCGGATATGGGGTCAGGATGTCGTTAATTGAAGTGATTACAAAATCATAGCAGAGATGAGCAATCATCGTTGCAGTGATCTTCTTCAAAAAGCAACAGCCATTTACAAAGAAAAAGAGCGCTTGTCAAGCGTGATAATCACCTGGCCTTTACACGAAGGTTTATCCCTCGCCCCGGCAAGTCAATATCCCCCCGCCGGATCAATATGGAGATGGTGGGGATGGGGGAAGGAATCTAGTCTTTGTTTAGCCCCTGTTGGCACAGTAGATGAGTATGCACATACTAGACCATTCCTGTGCCCTTGTCTTGTCACGTATAGCTCAGATAAGTGGCTACTGTTTTTCTAACTGACAAGAGAAAATCAGCCAAATCCATGGGCTTGGTCATGAAGGCGTTTGCCCCTTCAAAAAGAGCCTCTTCCTGGTCTTTTTCGGCAAGAGAAGAGGAAAACACCACAACTGAAACGGTATCGAATTGCTTGTCTTTTCTAATTTCCTGTAATATTTCCTGCCCGTTTATTTTGGGCAGGTTCCAATCGAGCAGCATCAGCTTGGGATTTCCACGGGATCTATTTGCATGGCTCCCGCGGCAATAGAGATAATCCAAAGCTTCCTGCCCGTCTTGCGCCACAGCGTATTCACCCTCTAAGGCTAACTCGGCCAGGGCAATCTCCATCAACAATATATCGTCTTCCTGGTCTTCTGCTATGAGTATGCTTTTTGCTTTAGTCATCCTGTTTCCCTTGGTCTTTCGGTAAGGAGAAGTAAACCACTGCGCCCTGATCTACCTTGCCTTCCATCCATACCCGTCCTGAATGGCGTTTAATGACACGTTCCACGTTTGCCAGCCCAATTCCTGTGCCTTCGACTTCCTCAGAAGCGTGCAGTCTCTGAAAGACTTTGAAGAGCTTATTGTAGTACTTCATATCAAACCCAACCCCGTTGTCCCGGATAAAAAATACATACTCAGTCTCCTCTTCCTTATATCCGATTTCTATGATGGCGGGAGAGCGACTCCGGGTAAATTTCAAGGCATTGCCGACCAGGTTCAAAAGGACGAGCTGCAGCATTGAGTAATCTCCCCGAACCACAGGCAAATCACCCACACTCCATTGGATATCTCTGTCGCCGATTTCCACCGCCAGGGTCTGCCTGGCCTCGTTGATGATATCATTGAGATCTACTGCGTCATCTTTCAGCCTGGTATTTCCGATCCGGGAAAACTCTAAAAGATCATCGATCAGCACGCTGATATTCCGGGAGGCCTTGAGTATCGTGTTAAGATAGCTGCGGCATTTCTCGTTGAGGCCGGACCAGGCATCTTTCTTGAGCAATTGAGTATAGCTGTTCATATGACGAACAGGAGTCCTTAAATCGTGAGAAATCAGATAGGTAAAACCTTCAAGCTCTTTATTGACTGCTTCCAGTTTAGAAATTGTTATTTGCAGTGTCTCCTTGTATATTTTTGCTTCGGTAATATCGATGAAGGAGATTACTGCACCTTCGATGACGTTTTCAAGAGTGCGATAAGGCTGGATGCGCAGGGTAAACCACTTGCCTTTATCTGTCTCTACCTACACCTCTTTATTGACGAGGGTGTCCAGGACACTCTTAACGTCATTGATCAGGCCATCATAACCCACAAGATTTGAAGCGATATGGCTGACCGGCCGCCCGATATCATTTGACATGAGATTGATAATCTCTGTGGCGGCGGGCGTGAAGCGCAGAATTTGCAGGCCCTGATCGACGAAGACGGTAGCGATTCCTGTACCGGCGAGGAGATTGTTCATGTCGTTGTTGACCCGAGACAAATCTGTCACCTTGGACTGCAGTTCGGTATTTGTTGTCGTTAGTTCCTCGTTGATTGACTGCATCTCTTCATTGGTGGATCGTAATTCCTCGTTGGTGGTTTGCAGATATTCTTCCTTGGCCAGGAGTTCCTGCCTGAGCGCGGCCACCTGGGCGTTTGTCTTGCCCTGGGAGGAAGTCTTCGGGCTGCCCGGGTCTTCATCTACACCCTGCAGCGCTTTCTGGCGAGCCTGGTCGGAAGAGCATAGGTTGGCATCTTCAATGACGATCAGAAAAAGAGACGGCGCATCAGAAGAGGCCGGAGTTGCACCTGCAGCGATTTCCGGATCAGGACGAGCCGCCAGTGGACGAACGATAAGATTGGCAGGGGTGAAGTCGCCATTGGTTTTAACCAGCAAACCGCTGTGTCGCACCAGTTCCCTGGAAATGGCGGCCTGACGCAGGGCGGAGGTCAGTTCGCCCTGCAATCCCTCTCTGGCCATTTTCAGGACATTGCCGACACCAGCTTCACCAGGGGCCGGTTCAAGATACCTCCCTGTTCGGCCATGGATGTAGAGAACGTCACCATGGCCGTCGACGAGGATGCCAACCGAGGGGATTTCGCGCAGGAGAGCTTGCTCGGTCATTTCACGCAACGATATCTTTCGGGGTATGGCGGCCTTGCCTGCCGGACCAGGCTGAGCCATATGGACCGCCGTTTTAACGGGCGTCAGGAATCGATAGTCCTGACGGAAATACTCTTTTCGGGTATACAGCTTAACTGTCCGGTCATGTGATGCAAACAGATCATCAAATTCACCAACGGTCTCCGAACTGCCGAGAAAGAGAAAGCCATCGGGATTCAAGGCGTAATTAAAAAGCGGAAAAAGTCTTTTCTGCAGGTCGGCACTCAAATAAATAAGCAAATTGCGGCAGCAGATCAGGTCGATTCTGGAAAAAGGCGGATCTTTAATGACGTTCTGCTCGGAAAAGATCAGCATTTCCCGAATATGTTTATCGATTCGGTAGACGCTGCCATCGGCCCCGGCTGTAAAATATCTGGCCAATCGCTTGGGCGAGATGCCGGCGGCGATACCCGCAGGGTAGAGGCCGGCCCGTGCCGTGGCAATCGCCCGGCTGTCGATATCTGTGGCGAAGACCTGTATAGTATACTTCAGGCTCCTTTTCTCCAGATACTCATGAAGGAGGATGGCGAGTGAATAGGCCTCCTCACCGGTAGCGCATCCTACAGACCAGACACGGATCGCGCTACCTTCCGGTTTGTTGGCAAAAAGCACCGGGATAATTTTTTTTTCAAGCATCTTGAAGGCCTCTGGGTCACGGAAGAACCCGGTCACGCCGATCAGCAGGTCACGGAAAAGTGATTCAATTTCCGCCGGCTTCTGCTGCAGGTAACTGACGTATTTATCAATTGATTCAATCCGGTTTATTGCCTGGCGCCGTTCGATTCGGCGAAAGATGGTGTTCGGCTTGTACTGCGAGAAATCGTGGCCTGTCTGGGTCCGCAACAGGCTGAATATCTTTTTCAGAGCGTTGTCATTTTTGGGATGCGCGGGGAGAGCTGACTGCCGTGACTTGTCAAAAGCCTGGGAAACATAGGCCAGGAGCTGGGCGGGCATTTCTTCTGGCGGCAGTTGGTAATCCACCAGGCCGGAGTTGATGGCGCTGCGGGGCATGCCGTCGAACTCGGCGGAATTGGGGATTTGGGCCATGGCCATGCCGCCGGCGGCCTTGATGGCCCGCACACCCTGGGTGCCGTCGCTGCCGGTGCCGGAGAGGATGATACAGATGGCTTGCTCGCGTTGTTCCTCTGCCAGCGAGGAAAAGAAAAAATCAATGGGTAGGCGGTGTCCCCGGGGCGCCGAAGGTTCAAGCAACTGGAGTTTGTTGCCGAGAAGGGCCATATCGCGATTCGGCGGTATTATATAGGCGCAGTTGGCCTGTATTTTCATCCCGTCCGCAACCTCGAAGACTTCCATGGGCGTGTAACGTTTGATCAGGTCGGTGAGCATGCTTTTATGATCAGGTGCCAGGTGTTGTACGAGGACAAAGGCGATCGCGGTAGGGTGGGCGGCCGGCATAGCGGAAAAAAATGCCTCAAAAGCCGCCAGGCCACCGGCTGAGGCACCGATGCCGACAACCGGGAATCCTGCAGAGAGTTTCTCTGCTTTTCTCTCGGCTGGTTTCCGGTTTTTGATTGTGTCGGCATCGGGCCTGGATACCGTTTTTTTGCTTCCTTTGTTTTTTACTGAGGAGGACATAAGATTCTCTATTGCCGAAAAAACCACCTATCCTGCCCGGCATGCATTAGGAAGAGGGGCCAAGCTCTATGAAGCATCAGTCATAGCAGGATATAAAGATATTTGCAAAAGTCAATATCTCGTTGTTCTAGCAAAAATATTCTTTGCACTGTCGACATTGTTGTAACTTCATTTTATCTTTGTAAGGTGAGACAAAATTTATGATAACAGAAGAATTGATGATGCTGGTTTTGCGCAGTTTTGGTGAACCTGCCGAAAAGGTACTAATGTGGCCTGAGAGAGCAGGATCGTGAAGAAATCCTGTAAAAAACACGAAAAAAAAGATAGTCTGAGAAGAGTTGATGAGAAAATGTGATTCTTCCCGGTTTGAATGGTGGTACCGAGATTTCGGAGAACCATCGTGAAAAAAAAAGGATGATGATGTGGATGAGATCTTGGAAGTACTGAGGAAAGAGGACATGTGCGTGCTGGCAACAGTATCCGAGGGGATTCCTCACTGTTCGCTGATGGCCTATATAACGGATGAAGAAGGCCCGACCACCTATATGATCACCCACAATAACACCAGAAAATATGCAAATATGTGCGCAAACCCTACGGTCAGTCTGCTGATAGACACACGCCGGCAAGATGATGCGGCGGCATCGCGCGGGGATATCTACGCCCTGACGATCACCGGCCGCTATGAAAAAGTAGAGGATGAAGACCGGCGCAACAGACTGCGTCAGCAATTCATACACTGTCACGGGCATCTCAGGGAGTTTGCCGAGGATGGCCGGGCGGTGGTCTTTTGTGTTGTTGCCGAGTCGTTTCAGCTGTTTCGCGGGGCCATGGATGCGGTCTACAAAACAAGTGCCGAGTGAGAAGGGAGAGGTGATGAATTACTGCAGCAACTGCGGCGCGGAGGTTGCACTCAGAATTCCCGACGGGGATAACAGGAACCGTTACGTCTGCGACAAATGCGGGATTATCCATTACCATAATCCCCGGGTAGTCGCCGGGGCGATTCCGGCCATTGATCACCGGATCCTGCTTTGCCGCAGGGCCATCGAACCGCGGCGGGGCTGGTGGACCATCCCGGCCGGCTATCTGGAAAACGGTGAAACCGTCGAGCAGTGCGCCAGGCGCGAGACGCTCGAAGAAGCCGGCGCACGTCTCGAGGATATACAGCCGTACTGCCTCCTCAATCTGAGCTTTGTCAATCAAATCTATTTCGTCTATCGGGCCGGGCTGTTCCAGGGGCGATTTCATCCGGGAGAAGAAAGCCTGGATGTCGATCTTTTCCCACTGGACAGGATTCCCTGGGATGAGCTTGCCTTTCATGTAGTCAGGGAGGTGCTGGAATTATATTGCCGGGATGCGGGAAAAGGCCGGTTCTATTTTCGTGAACGCAACATTGAAGCGCATGGAAGATTGGGCCCTTCAGTTAGTCATACATCAGGCAGGAAATGAAAAGACCAAGTCAGTACTTCAGGGCAGGCGCAGGTGCACTCATCATAAATCGCCGGGGGCAGGTTCTCATTCTTGAACGCTCCGACATTCCCGGTTCCTGGCAGCTGCCCCAGGGCGGCCTGGATGAAGAAGAGGAACCCTATCAGGCAGTTATTCGCGAGGTTGAAGAAGAGACCGGGATCACCGCCAGCGACCTTCAGCTTATCGCCCCGCACCCGGAACCCCTGGTCTATGAATTGCCTCTGCAGGCAAGAAGAAACAAGACCGGCAGAGGGCAGGTCATCTATTTTTTTCTTTTTCGCTTCATAGGTGATGAAAACAGGCTCGATCTCACCCACAGCAAAGAATTCAGAAACTGGCGCTGGACCACGGCAAGACGGATGGTCGGGCTCACCGTCGAATTCAGGGCGGGGGTCTACAGGCGCCTGGCCGAACATTTTGCCCAGTTCCTCAGCGAAGATGAGTATCGATAAATTCTCCAGGCCAACTCTTTAAAATCTAGAGGTGGCCAGGACATGAGTAGCGTCAGCCCATGTTCTTTTAAAGCGGATATCAACCGCTTCAGCATCATCATTCTTGCCCTGTTGTTTCAGGGCCTTGGCTAATCCGAACAATGAATACCCGTTTTCAGGGTTTTTGCGCAAATCAGCTGCATATACGACCTCGGCTTCACGTGGCCGGCCGGCATCAAGAAGCATGGCGCCGAGAAAGTGACGCACTGGGAAGTACCAGTCGGGCGGTTCGTTATAGATAAGACTGTCCTCAAGCCGAACTGCTCTTTCCAGATGGGCCAGGCCTTCCAGGGTATCGCCCTCGGCATATGCTATTTCTCCCAGAACAATTTCATGTGCAATTGTTAAAAGGTTCTCCGCAGTGCCAAAGCCGATATAATGCTCAAGCGTGCTCATGAACTTTTGTTGATTTTCCAAAGCATGCAGTTCTTTTTCGGCTTCAGTAATCCTTCCGGTATGCAGGAAAGCCAATGCCCTGCCATAGTGCCAGACACCTGTCATGTATCTTGATTCTACTTCAGGTCTGGGTTCTGAAAGCATCTCCTCCCACATTCCAAAACGCACCATGACAAAGACCGGCTGCGATAAAAACGTCTCATAGAGGGTCCATATATTTTTATCAGCGCTCAGCTCATGGGGAACTTTTGCGACTATCTTTCGGGCTGATTCCAGTGCTTCTGCGGGACGGCCCATAACCATTGCCGACCATGCCATGAAGTGTATATTGTGAGGATAATAATTCAGAGGGTAGATTCCCTGGGCTCGACATTGGGTTATATAGTTTTCGTCGGCTTCAACAGCGCGTTTGTTTACTTTATAAGAATCGGCAAATCTGCCAACCCTCATATAGATGTGTGACGGCATATGTACAAGGTGACCGGCTCCAGGCATTAATCCGCCCAGCATATCTGCATGCTTTTCTCCTCTTTCAGGATGACGTGCCTCCACCGTATGGATGAAATAATGCAATGCCCCTGCATGCTTGGGTTCACGATCAACTACCGACTGCAGGGTATTGAGAATTTTTGTGGTATTCTCTCTGGGGCTAGCATCCAGATTCCAGTAGTTCCATGGGCTCAGGTTCATCAGAGAGGCGGCGTAAAGTGTCGCGGCATCCAGATCTTCGGGATATTTCTCCACCAGTGCTCTCATTGCATCGGCATAGGCATGGTCAAGTGAAGTCCGGTCTTCTGGTGCGATCTTGGAATATCTTTTCGCCAGGGCTTCGATAAAGTCCTGCTCCCTTTCCGATACGGCTTCCTTACGTTGCAGCGCATGTTGAATGGCCTCATACGCCTGAGGGGCAACATCGGGCATCATCGGCAGATTTAGATTTGGTCCGAGCACCAACGCCCAGCCCCAATATGCCATGGCATTGTCATGATCCAGCCGTACCGATTCCTTGAAGGCCCTCAGGGCTTCCGAATGGTTGAAGGCGTAGGTCAGTCTCAGTCCCTGGTTGAAGAACTCCTGTGATTCGGGGTTGTCGGTTGTGACCGGGAAATGATAATTTCCCAGTCCTGCAAGTCTGGGCGCTATCGGTTGTTCTGCTTGGAATGGATCTGCTTCGATCGCCCGGCTGTCATGTATTTTTGCTGCAGCTTGCGTCCCATATAAAATCAAAGCCGATAGGACGATAATGATCTTGAGTAAACGCATGATCGAACCTCCTTTTGCTTGATGTTTGGTATCTTCTCAATCAATAGGCGTAATTCCCAAGCTTACAATGTAAGCCGGAACAATCTGTAGTCCATTGGTCCCCCGGTTCAATCCCCCTCTGATCCACCACCGGAATTGGACGGTTCTTCATAGAGACAAGCAGGATCGAAGGTCTTTTGAGAGAAAAGTATCTGTCAGGTGAAGGTAATCAGTATTGGCTTACGCAGTAATGAGCGAAATTACGCCTACTGAATGAAGACAATAGATTATGAAACTCACTCATAGGAGAAGAGCATGCGGCCGTCAAAACAGTTTAAAGCGGATATTTTTAAAGGCGAAAGAGAAGAAGCATTCGGCAACCCTCTTAACAGCTATGAAAAAACGATGTTTGTTATTTTGTTTCTCATGCTGACCATGATTTTGACTGTCGCTGCCTGGAGCGGCATCCTGCTGCTCTTTGGACAAATTGAGGGGGGAGGACCACTGGGATTGTTCATGGAAGAGGTACTGATCAATCTGCTGCTCAACAGGTGGCTGTGAGAGGGCAGTCTGTTTGTGATTAAGGCGGAACTACGCCAGGGTAGGCGAGTGACAAGCTTGTCTGAGTGATTATGTTTTCCATGTCATAGGCGATGAATGTTTTGAATGTTGACAGCCTACCGGAAGACAGGAAATGGAAAATGGTTACCTGAACAGAGCCCCCTCTCTTGCAGTACTGCCCTTTGATAAACTATCAGGAAACGCTCAGTATGAATATTTTTCCAAGGGGCTGATAGATGAGCTGATTGTTGATCTGTCGCATTTTTCTGCTTTACAGATTATATCTTCTTATACCTCAAGCAGATTAGCCGATCCCGAACTGGACGAAATAGAGGCTGCCAGAAATATTGACATTGATTATCTGCTCAAAGGAAGCCTGCTTTTAAGGTCCAATTCCATGAGGCTCAATGCGCAGCTTCTCGATACCAGCACCCGTCAAATAATTTGGGCCGAGCGTTTCGATGCACCTCTTGATTCCGTTTTTGAGATTCAGGATAATATTGTTGAACGGGTGGTATTTACGATTTCATCTGAAGTAAACAAAAATCTTCTCTCCGCCGCCAGGGAGAAATCCGTGTCCAGCCTGGCAGCATATGACTGCTGGTTGCGCGGTATGGACAGATTGAGGCTCGGTACGCTCGAGACCGACAATGAGGCCAGGGAATTTTTCAATCAGGCTCTGGCCATTGATCCCGATTACTCAAAAGCCTTGGCGGGACTCTCACTTTCTCATTTCAATGAGTGGAGCTGTCAGCTCTGGGAGCTGTGGGAGGAGTCGGAAAAATGCGCCTACACCTATGCGGCAAAGGCGCTTCAACTCGATGAAGGCAATTATCTCGTCCAGATGATACTTGGGCGTATTTATCTCTACCGCAGGCAATTCGAAGAGGCTGGGTATCACATCAGCAGGTCGCTTGAACTGAACAGCAACGATGCGGACAACCTGGTCCAGCTGGCAAGCTGCATGGCTTTTCTCGGAAGAGGTGCAGAAGGCGAGAAGCTCTTCGAAAAGGCGTTGCGCCTCAATCCGTACCGAAATCTCTGGTATTATCAATATGGCTCCATGGTCTATTTCGTTTTAGGAAAATTCGAGACCACAGTCAACATGGCGCTGAAAAGGCAGCTGGTGAATGTCCGGGTGGATCTGCCCGGTTATATCGCTGCAGCCTATGCTCATCTCGGCCAGAAAGAGCCGGCGAAAAATTACACCTCTCTCTTTGTTGACTCCTTTGTCTCTTTTATAACCAGGGGCAGAAAACCGGATGCAGAAGAAATAATTGACTGGCTCAGAGATGCCAACCCCTACAAGTACAAGGAAGATACTGACAGGGTTGTCGAAGGTATTCTGCTGGCAGGATTAGAGGATGTTCTGGCGGCAGGAGGGCAGGGGCAACAGAGGATAAAGCTGGTGAACTCAGCTGCATCAGCATCCATTTTCAGGCAGGAACATGCCATTTGGCATATGGCATTTGACGGTATTGAAATCACCATGCCCGATTTAAAGGGTTTTCATGATATAGCCAGGCTGCTTGCCTCGCCTGAAACGGAGACTCATTGTACCGTTCTCATGGGTTCTGAATCAAGCATGGATGAGAAATATTATGCCATGGATGAAAGGGCACGTCGTGAATATGAAGATCATATCAGGGAACTGCGGCATGAAATTTCTGCAGCTGAGGAGCATAATGACATCGGCAGAAGAGAAAAACTGCAGGAAGAAATGGAATACCTGCTTGATCACCTGTCCAGGAACCTTGGATTAGGCAAACACCCGCGGAAAATCAATTCGGCGGCCGAGCGCGCCAGAGCGGCTGTTACCTTACGAATTCGCAGTGCCGTCAAAAAAATTGCCTCACATCACCCAGCGCTGGCTAAACATCTGTCAAACTCTCTTCGCACCGGCCTGTTTTGCAGCTATTCTCCGGAAGAAAAAAGAAACTGGACTCTGCATTGAGCCGGCCCGGGTTGGAGAAGCCGCCTCCCAGACTGTAACCGGTAGCCTGGAAGAAAAAATGCTCATGCCGCTGTTCCTCAACTTTCTTCTTTTTTTCCCTCTTTTTCAGGCAGATCAAGTTCCTCAACCACCTCTTCGGAAGCTTGCTTTTCAGAGGTGTACTCAATATCAGGCCGCTGCGGCTCCTGTTCCATCTTCCCTTCGATGTTTTCAGGCCCCGGCCCGGAATCCTTTGGTTGCCGGGTGACCCGCATCGGTGGCGCTGTTCCGTCCTTGTCGACGCCGAACCAGATGGTCTGATGGGGGAAAGGGATTTCAATGCCGCGTTCGTCAAAAACACGCTTCATTCTTTCCAGGAAGGCCCGGCGAACCGAGAACTGGCGGCTGGGCAGGGTCTTCATCCTGACCCGGATTTCTACTGCCGAATCACCCAGATTATTCATGCCGAACACCTCGAGATCACCAGTGATATCAGGTCCCCAGGTTTCATCCTGCCTCAATTCGGCGGCAACATCCTGCAGCGCCTGGACCACCTCGCCATAATCTTCGCGGTAGGCGACTCCGGCATCTATAAGAGCATAGGCGTAGCCTCGATTGTAATTCTGAATCGTGGTGACTTCGCCAAAAGGAATGACATGAACGGTGCCGGAGAGATCACGCAGGGTCAGGGTGCGGATGGTGAGATTCTCCACGGTGCCGGAATGTCCTCCCGTGTCAACCCAGTCCCCCACGGCAACGGAATCCTCAAGCAGGATAAAGGCGCCGGAAATTACGTCGCGCACCAGAGCCTGGGAGCCAAAGCCGACGGCAAGTCCGATGACACCGGCACCGGCCAGCAGTGGAGCGATATTGATCCCCACGTGAGCGAGCACACTCATGCCGGCCACAAGAATCAGGGTGATGCGGATGACGTTTTTGAGAAGTGGCAGCAGCGTCAGCAGGCGGGTGTTGCCTTTTTTACCGGCTATGCCTTCACGCTCTCTGAGCAGGTAGTTTTCGATTTTAACGCTGGCGATTTCCCAGAAGAGAAAAGCAGCGGCAACAATCAGAAAAATAAATACTATATTTGAGACGACGGCGCCGCCCTGCGGTGTCAGCAGCCAGCTCAGAGTTCCCAGGCCCCAGGCCTGCATGATGGAAAAGAAGGCGATAAGATAGAGTATGCCTCTTACGGTATGCCGGAGCAGCGGCAGGTATCGATTGGCTCTCTCTTCCAGTTCGGGATATGTATTTTTGAGTTCTTCGCTGATCTTGAAAAGCCGATCTATGCCGCGTCTGCTCATGCGCACAAAGAAGGTGGTGAGAGCAAGAACCATAACCGTTAGGACGATGGCCCTGATAACATAATACAAGCCACCATCGATTTCCAGAGCCCAGGTTATAAACATTCCTGCAACAACCAGGATCGCGCCGATATGCCAGAAATCAGCGAAACGCCGCCGTAATGTTCCGGCCATTGGTGTTTTCCGGTCTTCTGAATCGATCGCTTCAGGTTCAGAGGGGCCACTCGCTTCAAGTGGAACCTGGTCTCCGCGAAGCCATAACGATACCCCTTTCCGGTTCTGCATAATGAGTATGATGGCCAGAATTGCGACAACCAGACCGAGGAGTTTGAGCAGGAACAGGTAGAGGCTGAGGGGTAATCCGAGGATCAGTCCGGCTTCCAGGAAAAAATAGCCGTAAACACTAGTCCTGACTATTCGATGCACCCAGATATACAGATAATACACGGATTCACGCCGCATCGGCAGAAAGTTCAATGAAGGTTTCTCAGGGACCAGAATCAGGCGGGCAAAGGCCATGATCAGCCTGACCAGAACGTTGGAGTTAATCAGGGTCAGGGCGACCAGTTGCGTGCCAGGACGGGGATCAAGCAGCGGCAGGATGCCGTAAGATGCCGCGGCAAAGGCTATGATGGGAATCAATTCCAGCACAAAGGTGCCGATCAGCAGGAGAATTTTGTTCCAGTTGTTAAAAGCATCCAGGTCTTCCAGTGCTTTGCGTCTGCCGGCAAGGAGGCGTGAGGCCAGCGCCTGAGCCAACAGACCGGCCACCAGGGCCAGTACGACTTTTCCTGCCATCTCTCCCCACGACAAAAGGGTCTTGGTATCTCTGGCCTCAACCATGAGTTCCCGGAGCAGGGAAGGTATCTGCAATACATGTTTACCGGCTTCTGCCAGTACCTGGTTGACCTCCTGAAGATTGTCGGAGATGATGGAGAGCATCTGTCCCAACATCCCACCGGATTCCACTCCGGGCTCTTCGGCCTGCGCTTTTTCCTCGGCTTTTAGAAGAATCCGCAAATTCTCTCTAAGATTTTCCAGTTTCTGGGGATCCTCAAGATCCTTCAGCAGTCTTTCTATGCTGTCCTGTGAAATTTCGTTCTCAACGGTGGCCGGATCTTGCTGAGCATTGGCAGGACAGGGCTGCATGAAGAAAAAAAATGTCCCCACTATCAATGAAATGAAAAATCCTGACCTCATGACTTCTCCTTTTAAGCATCGGAAAATGTGCGTTTGCTGCCCTCCCGCTGCAGGGAAGATTTATCTGGAATTCTGCTGAACCATGAAACAGAGAAGCCGAACTTACCAGCTGTTCGGCTTCTTTTTTTATTTCGATAACATCATTCAACGTCTAGTGATCAAAGGCTTGCTGGCTTGGTGTTGCATATTATCCTGTCGTGATCACAAATGCTATCCAGACGTTGAACTATTTCTTCATCCACCATCTTTCACCGTTTCTCATGCCGTCCAGGGCCATATGGCCGGAAATTGGGCCATGGCCCAGCTTCTCTGAGGATGCCTCTACCATCTGATTGTACATTGGGACAATGGTACCGCTGTCGTTTCTGCAGATCTCCTGCATTTCGCCATACATTTTGGCACGTTTCTCGTTATCGAGCTCCGCCCGCGCCGCCAAAAGCAATTCGTTGAAACGCTTATGTTCCCAATTGGTATCGTTCCAGGGCGCACCGTTGGCATAGGCGACCGAGAACATCATGTCTTCTGTGGGCCTGCCGCCCCAATAGCACATGCACCACTCCTTCTTCATCCAGACATTACTCCAGTAACCATCGTCGGGCTCACGGACCACGTTGATCTTGATGCCCGCCTTTTTGGCCTGCTCCTGGACCATCACGGCGGCATCCACGGCGCCGGCAAATGCTGCGTCTGCGGCATGGAGATTGAACGTGTGGTCGAGCATGCCGGCCTTTTTCATATGGAACCTGGCCTTGTCCGGATCGTATTTGCGCTGATCGAGTTCTCCATTATAATAACGATTGACGGGAGCGATGGGATGGTCGTTGCCCAATTCGCCATAGCCCCGCAGCACCTGCCTGAGCAGTTCCTCACGGTCGACGATAAGCTTGAGCGCCATGCGCACGTTATTGTCGTCATATGGTTTTTGGTCAACCAGCATGGGCATGGTGTAATGGGCGGTTCCGGTTGTTGCCGTGACATTTATGCCGGGCATTCGCTTGAGCAGATGCACCGTTTTCAGCTCGACCCTGTCCATATAATTTATCTGGCCTGTTTTCAAGGCATTGGTCCTGGCGTTGGTGTCGACAATGGAAAGGGTCTCCACCTCATCGAAATGACCGCGGCCCTCCTTCCAGTAATTGGGGTTGCGCGTCGCCATTGCGCGTACCCCGGGCTCCCAGCTCTGCAGCACATATGCTCCGGTCCCAATCCCCTCCTCCCACTGCTGTCCTGTGGTGCCGGCGGGGCAGATGGTGAGATGATAATCTCCCATGATGAAAGGAAAATCGGCGCTGCCACCGGATAATTCAAATATGATTTCATACTTGCCGTCGACCTTGATATCCTTGATGCTTTCGAGGTAGGCCTTGGCGCCCGACTTGGATTGCTCGCCGCGGTGATGGTTGATGGAATAGATGACATCCTCGCTGGTCATGGTCTTGCCGTTATGAAACTCGACGTCTTTGCGCAGCTTGAACCGCCATACCTTCGCATCCGGAGTGGCCTCCCATGACTCCGCTAGTTCCGGAATCGGCTGGAGGTTGTGGTCGATCTCCACCAGATTGTTGCGTATCTGCCAGTTGAGATTCTGGTTCATGTTGGAAGTCAGCGTTGCCGGATCCATTGAGTCAGTGGTTGATCCACCGGTACAGCCCATGACCAGGCGGCCTCCCTTTGTGGGGGTTGAGGCCTGGGCGGCGCTCGAGAACAGCGCCGGCGAAATTGCTGCTGTCAGCCCGAGAGCAGTAGCCTGAGTGATGAACTGCCTTCTGGAAATTTTGTTCTGCTCAAATAATTTCAGCAAAATTGAGAGTTCCGACATTGTGTCCTCCTTGATAAAATTGCTCTTTGAAATACAGATATAATGTGATGTCTGGATCACCTCTGCATATCATTGACTATCTTCTTGAAGATAGATTGCTGCCCTTTCGGCCAGAAGATTGTCCAGCCATTCGGTATCCATCTCTGGAATCGAGGCCAGCAGTTTGTCCGTATATTCGTGGTGGGGCGGCGAAAGAATCTTTTTCTTTTCGCCCTGTTCGACAATTTTGCCTTCGAGCATGATGACGATCTTGTCCGAGATGGCCTTTACCGTGGCCAGGTCGTGGGTGATGAACAGATAGGAGATATTCATCTCGTTTTGCAGGTCCTGCAGCAGGGTCAGGATCCCTTCGCCCACCAGCTGGTCCAGGGCCGAGGTAACCTCGTCGCAGATAATCAGATCAGGCTCCGCCGCCAGGGCCCTGGCGATGCAGATCCGCTGTTTTTCTCCGCCGGAGAGCTCGGTGGTATAGCGATCGATATAGCTGTCCGGATCGAGCTCGATCCTGCTGAGCAGCTCTCTGACCTTCTGCTCCCCTTCCTCACCCCGGATGCCGAAATAAAAATCCAGGGGCCTGCCGATAACGGTGCGAACCGTCTGCCTCGGGTTTAAGGCGGTGTCCGGCATCTGGTAGATCATCTGCAGTCTTCTGAGCGAATCTTTGTCCCGGTCCTCAAGCCGCGGCGGCAGCTCCTCGCCGAGAAAGGAGATCGTTCCTCTGGTCGGCGGCAGCAGGCCGGTGACGACCTTGGCCAGCGTACTCTTGCCGCTGCCCGATTCGCCTACCAGGGCAACGGTTCTGCCCCTGCGCACGGTCAGTTCGATATCCTCGAGGACGTTTTCTTCTCCCGTATAGGTGGCACTGACATCGTTGATATCGAGGATGATGTCCATCTTTTCGCTGTCCCCCTTTTCCTCGCGCAACGAACGCACGGCGAGCAGCTCCCGGGTGTACTGCTCCCGGGGGTGCTTGATCAACCGGCGGGTCTCGCCCTCCTCGACCAGACGGCCGTTGCGCAGCACCATGATACGATGGGCTACCTGAGCTACCACGGCCAGGTCATGGGTGATGTAGAGCGCCGCCTTGTTCATCTTCTTGGTGATCTCCTTGATGGCGGCCAGTACTTCGATCTGGGTGGTTACATCGAGGGCCGTAGTCGGCTCGTCGAACACGATGATGTCCGGCTTGCAGGACATGGCCATGGCCACCATGGCCCGCTGCAACTGACCGCCGGAGAGCTCGTGGGGATACCTCTGGCCTATGGTTTCAGGGTTGGGCAGAAAAAGGCGCTCATAGATCCTGATGGCTTCCTGTTCCGCTTCGCTGGAGTTCATCAGCCCGTGCCGCACCGGCGCTTCCACATACTGGTTGATGATGCGGTGAAAGGGATTGAAGGATGCCGCCGCACTCTGAGCCACATAGGCGATTTTAGTGCCTCGTACCGCCCGCAGCTCCTCTTCCGAGGCCCCCATAAGTTCGTCTCCGTCGAGCATGATTGAGCCGGAGGCAAGCCGGCAGCCCTGCCGGGTGTAGCCCATGGCGGCCAGGCCGATGGTGGACTTGCCGGCCCCCGACTCACCGATCAGCCCCAAGACCTCGCCACGTTGCAGGCTGAGGCTGATATCCTCGACGATGGTGTTCCACTGATTCTCGTAATATCCTTCGATATAAAGATTTCGTATCTCGAGAAGATTGCTCTTTTTCATAGCTCCTCCGATTATTCATGCAGTCCGCTGGCCAGATGCAGAAACCAGTCGACAATGAGATTGACACCGACGGTGAGTACGGCAATGGCTGCCGCGGGTATCAGCGGGATATAGATGCCAAAGGTGATGGCACCGCCATTTTCCCTGACCATGCCGCCCCAGTCGGCCAGGGGGGGCTGCAGTCCCAGGCCGAGAAAACTCAGCGAGGCGATAAACAGAAAAACAAAGCAGAAGCGCAGGCCGAATTCGGCCACCAGCGGCGGCATGGCGTTGGGCAGGATCTCATGGCGCATGATCCACCACAAACCTTCCCCGCGCAACCGGGCCGCCTCGACAAATTCCATCACTTCAATGTCCATGGCCACGGCCCTGGACAGCCTGTACACCCTGGTGGAATCGAGCAGAGCGATGGTGAAGATCAGCACAGGGATGGAAGAGCCCAAAACCGAGATGATCATCAGAGCGAAGATAAGGGTTGGAAAGGCCATGAATATATCGATGATCCGGCTGAATATCTGATCCACCCAGCCGCCCTTGGTCGCGGCGATAAACCCGAGCGAAGTTCCGAGCACAAAGGAAATGGCGGTGGTCAGAAAGGCAAGGGCGATGGTGTTTCTGGCCCCGAAAACCATGCGGGTGAACAGGTCCCTGCCGAGATGGTCTGTTCCCAGATAAAATTGTGAAGAAAAGCTCTCCCAGACATCGCCGACTACGCTGGTTTCATCATAGGGGGCAAGAAACGGTGCAAAAATGGCGATCAAACAGTTGATCAGCACGATACCAAGACCGATACGGGCGCTTAGAGGTGATCTTTTCAACAGTTCAAACACAGTAGCAACTCCATTTTACGATGAGCGGCGCAGCCGCGGATTGACCAGCATGGAAAGAACATCGGCAATCAGGTTGAGAAAGATATATGCCGTGGCAAATATCAGTCCCGAAGCCTGAACCACCGGAATGTCCCTTTTTGCCACCGAGTCGACCAGCAGCTGCCCGAGTCCCGGGTAGACGAAGACAACTTCGACAATCACAACACCAACTACAAGATAGGCGAGATTTAAAGCTATGACATTGATAACGGGTGACAGAGAGTTGGGGAAGGCGTGCAGCATGATGATGCGCAGGCGCCTGACCCCCTTGAGTTCGGCCATTTCGATGTAGGCGCTCGACAAAACGTTGATAATTGCCGCCCTGGTCTGACGCATCATGTGAGCGGTGACCACGCAGGTCAGGGTAAGGGCGGGCAGAAGGATCGCTTCAAGCTTGGCCCAGAGCCCCATCCCGGGGTTGATCGCCGCCATGCTGGGAAGGATATTTAACTGCACGGAGAAAATAACGATAAGGATATAGGCGATAAAGAACTCCGGAAAGGAAATAAAGCTGAGCGTGATGGTGGAAATGGATTTATCAAAGAGCGTATTGCGGTAGAAGGCGGCCATCATACCGAGAAGGACGGCAAGAGGGACGGCGATGACTGCCGTGGTCGCCGCCAGAAACAGGGTGTTGGCGAACCTCCAGCCAATCAGGCCGGATACCGGCCTGCCGTTGGCCAGGGAATTGCCAAAGTCGCCCTGGAGAAAATCACCCAGCCAGACGCCGTAGCGGATGTGGGGCGGCAGATCGAGCTTGAGTTCGTCGCGAAAAGCCTTGACCGTCTCTTGTGTTGCCGACTGGCCAAGCACCGTTTCAGCGACATCGCCCGGAAGCAGCTCGACACCGATAAATATTATGAGTGAAATTACGAAAACCGTCACCAGACTGGCCAGAGTTCGTTTCAATATGAGATGAAATACGTTTTTCATAAGATATGAAGATCAGGTTGCCGGGAACAGAGCGCGATTTACGCCGCAAAACTCTGATGTATGCTGTTTCTTCCTACCAAGTGCAGGAAGAATTTCGGGGACACTATACGAGATTATCTTTTCTTCGGTCCCGGCTTTTTCTTCTTCAGCGATCGAGCGGTGATCTGCTCCAAGTTGTCGAGAAAGGCTTCATCGCCCAGCGGTCTGCCGGTCTTTTCATGGCTTTTGAGGGCCTCATACTGCTCCGGAGGCAATTCTGAATCGAGCAGTTCCCTGAAGTCAGGGACAAGTCTGGCGAGAGGGGCAACCTTCACCAGGATGTCATCCTTGCCTTCCAGATGCGCCTTGCAGCTGCTCCACTTGTATTTTTCCGGTTTTCTCGCAAGTCGGGCCCATACCGGATTCATGAGGATATACCGTGTTGCGGCAATAAGATGGCTCTCGTCCATCGGATAGGAGGCAAATCTCCCTTGCCAGAGGTGGCCCTTCCAGTCGTTTTCGCCGTTGATATAGAGCGTATAGCGGCGATGAGCTTCGCCAATGCCCTTGCGCAGCCCTTCTTCGGTCTGCGACATGCCGATGAGGTGAACGTGATTCGGCATCAGGCAGTAAGCCCAGATCTCTACCTTACAACGGTTACACCAGTCAGCCATCAGATAAAGATATTCCTTGTAGTCTCTCTCTGAGAAAAAGGTGTCCAGCCGGCGATTACCCCGCTGGATGATATGATGGGGAACCCCTGGTGCGACCACCCGTGCTATGCGTGCCATAAGAGAAAACTACAGACAAACCGCTTCAATGTCAATATTTAAGTATGGTGTCCCCGAGAAAAACGGTCTTGCTGCTGAGAATTTCAGTGAAAGTTGAATTGAAAGTGATTAAGATTTGCTCCTCAATTAACAACAACAAGAAGGTGTTATCTTGCAGATAGGCATGTCCGGCGATTTCCATATGCATACCCGGTTTTCCGACGGCAGCGGAACGGTCGACGACATGGCCCGCGCCGCCCTGAAAAGAGGACTCACCGAGATCGCCATCACCGATCATATGCCCCTGCCGTTTATCAATCGTTACGCCATCGACGCTGGTCAGTTGATGAGATACAGGCAGGAAATTGAAGAGGTACGGCAGAAATATTCAGGCAGGCTGAGGGTAAACCTCGGTCTTGAGATCGAATATATTGCTGAATTTCGGCCATGGATAGAATCTCTCGTCCGGCAGGGCTGGGACTATCTGCTTGTCTCCATTCATCATCTGCCCGGAAGAGAGCGGCTCCACCTGGTAAACGGCACCGCCGGGGAGTTTGCTCCGCTGCTGGAGGATTTCGATAACGATGGCAGAGCCCTCTGCCATCGTTATTATGGGACTCTGCAGGAGGCTATCTCCACCGGCTGGTTCGATACCGTCGGCCACCTTGATGTGCTGAAAAAGCACAACAGGGATTTTACCTTCTTCGATGAGACCTCCTTCTGGTACAGGTCCCTGGTGAGCGAAACCCTGGAGATCATCAGCCGGCAGGGGGTCAAGATAGAAATAAACACCGCAGGTCTTGGCCATCCACCGCGGGAGCAGTATCCCGGCTCAATGATACTCAGGGAAGCCGCAGCCAAAAATATCGAGTTTGTATTAAGCTCAGATTCCCATTCGGCAGATACTCTCGGGCAGTACTTTGATAAGTTTTCAGCGCTTATGCATAATCAGCGATGACCGCAGGCCTGACCGTTCCGGATCTGCAGCCTTGGGACACTGGTGAAAAAAGATGAAAAAATTCTATTTATAGCCTTTTCAGTAACTTATCGAGATGTTCCGTGAGGGTTTTAATTTGCTCCAAGGTGAGATCACCTGAAATTTCATTAGTGAACTGTTGATGAAATGCATGATGTTCTTCATACATCTTTTTTCCTTTATCGGTTAAAACAATCAACCATGAACGGCGGTCCTTTTCATGGGGCCTGCGTTGGACCAGGCCCAATTTCTCGAGTTTGTCCACTCCCACTGTGAGTGTTCCTGTTGTCACTCCGAGCCGTTCCGCCAGTTCCTTCATCCTCATGTCCTGATTATGGCCAATTATCTCGACCGTATGCATCTGAGCCGGAGATAAACCGCTGTCTTTGACTATGGAATGCTCCCATGAAGACATTTTATCGTAAAATTCAGCCAGTTGGTGTGAGAGTAATTCCAGACTCATGATGTCCGATACCTTTATTATGTGGTCAGGCAGATAGTTGATAGAGGCTATATGCGGAAAAGACGACAATCACACCTCCGGACAGCCGCATGATCAGCGGCTCTATCCATTTTTTCTGAAGCGAACTTGCCATACTGGTAGCCTTGTATATTAAAAATATTACACCCCCAACGGCGATTGCCGTGGAAACAGCATAGGTTCCAAAGACAAGGGTTGCGGTAAGGGTGCTCCCTGCATTCAGTGCATAGCCATACATTACGGCAGCCGTTGGACAAGGCACTATCATGTTGACAAACCCGATGCCGAATAAAGCAAACGGCAACCATTTGGTGCTGGCAGACAGCTTCTTGAATAAATTAAGGGAATCTGAAGTGTCATGATCATGTTGCACCTCGCATTGACGATGGCTGTGCTCGTGCCCGGTTGAGTGACAGGACCCGTCATGCTCATCATGTCCGTGATCATGACCATGGGTATGATTGTGCAGTATCTCTGGATTATATATGAGCATCATGCCCAGGAGAATCAGAATGAAAGATGTTCCTCCTTCCACCCAGGCACTCATATGCACGGGTACAATCTGGGAGATTGCCCCAAGGCTGGCGCCTAAGGCGAGACAGGCCAAAGCGGTTCCACCGAGAAAAGCACAAGTGAGGAGGGCAACCCGCCCGCCATTTTTTTCTCCGGTTATAAATGGGGCCAGCACCAGCCAGCTATGACCACAAGGATTGACTCCGTGAAGAAGACCAAGCAAAAAGCTGGATTGGATCGCTGCCAATAATAGTGTTTCGAGTTCCATTTTTTTTCCTCCTGTAAGAATACGAGGAGGATCAAAACAGGGAATAGTTACATTGTCAACTATTTTGAGTATCAAGATACTTGATAGTCAAGAAAACATCCCAAGGGCGAACAAGTGCAACAAGGTGGCAGTAAATTGTCGACAGTGACCTTTTAGTAAACTAGTGTCTGCCCAGGAATGAGTAATTTCGGAGTCTAACGCTTACCTGTTCTAAATCGAGGCGCTCGATGAATTTAACCGGAGGCATATAGCCGATATTCCGAGGATTAAATTTCGAGAGCAACGAAGAGTTAGGATGAAAGGGCCATTTATGGACAGACACAAACTAGGGCGAATGCGGTATCTTGACAGTTCACGTGGTGGATCTCTTCATTCCCGCTTGAAATTAGATTGATGCAGAAAATGGCCTGTGACCGATAATGAACCGAACCTGGCAGCCCCTATAATATTCGGGCTAGAGCCTGTCGGATGATGTCCTTTCTCGGAGTTTGAGTAGAAAAAAAATTGCTATAATCTGCCAGATTCTTAGGAAGCTGGTTTCTTTACGCCTAGTTTCAACAGATTGAGTTCCAGCAACCACTTAAGAATATCAATTATAAATTCGAAAGGGACTCTTTTTTTGTCATTCTCTGTTTTTTGTTTCATCATGTACTCCTGAAGTAATTATGAGGGAGCAGGAAAAGCTTCAAATAGATGCGGTGAAAATGAAGGATTTTTCAGCTCCCTTCCTTATTGCTGCTTTATCTCGTTAACAGCATAAAACTTTTTTTCATAAATGGCCAAAAGAATATCCTATTTTAAGGTAACCGTCTAGTCTCCTTGAGTTGTTGTTGTTTTTTCGTTTTACGAGATCATCATCATGTATATGTATCGGCAAATTAATAAAAAGGAAGTTCATGGTGGTATTGACAGTAGCGTTTAATCCGAAAGAATCTTAAAAATTATGGTTTCCGGTAGACGTTCAGGTGAGATCATTTTAATATGAACCTGAACTTTGAATGTGAGAGCTACTTTTAATTTTCAGGGGAATCATCAATTATGAGTGAAAAAGAGGCAATTAAAGAGCAGATAGCGAAGACGGAAGCCATATTGGCCGAGTCTCGTGAAAATTACGAAAAGAACCCCGGCCAATATAGTGCAAAGCTACTTCTGATGAGTACGGAGAACCATCTTGCAGACCTTCTTCGACGACTGGATACCCTGAAAGATGAGAAATAAATCCAGGGATCCATTGTGAATTGTGCATGAAAATGGTGGCGTTGCCGGCCATGGAGCAGGGCTTACATGGAGTTCACCTTTTTCATCAAAGACATCTGTATCTGATTGTCCCATCCTACCTATCCCAGTTCACGGCCGACCGGCTGGATGACCTTGAGCGCCGTAAACGTGACGGATGTTCCTTTTGACCCACTTTTGAGTCATCTTGACCCGCAAGTCTTTTTACGCATCTTCTGAAGATATTTCAGTTTTTTTAATCCACGATTTCCTTATATTTCGAGACGAGTCAATTTGACCCATTTTCGTGTAGCGTCGTAATCTAATCCATTGAAATTCCGTGTTTTGATGTTCGGCATAAAAAGTGTATAGTACAGAGACGCTGAGGTTATTTTTAAAATACTATCGGTCTTTGGGTCTGAGTCCATATCGCAACTTCAATGTAGATTATCTTTGATAATCTCGTAAAAAGTCATCGAAGTTCCGAGATGGACTCTGCG
Source organism: Desulfopila inferna (assembly GCF_016919005.1). Taxonomy (NCBI): domain Bacteria; kingdom Pseudomonadati; phylum Thermodesulfobacteriota; class Desulfobulbia; order Desulfobulbales; family Desulfocapsaceae; genus Desulfopila; species Desulfopila inferna. Next base: position 267,160 of record NZ_JAFFQE010000002.1, on the reverse strand, counting down.
ATAAGCACCCGCACGGGCATAAACTCCGACTTTGAAAAAGCTTGAAATACTAGGCGTAAATCGAGCTTTTTAAGAGTCTATCCTCATTGATAAATCGGTTTAGTAGCCGGTATACCTAAGCCGATAACACACGGAGTTTTCTATGGATGTAACTAAATTTGCCATTCCCGAGATTATTTTTGGCCGCGGCAGTTTGCGTCATACGGGACAATGTTCACTGAGACTTGGTGCCAAAAAAGTCTTTTTGGTAAGCGACTCAGGCATTGAAGAGGCCGGATGGGTTCAGCAGCTGATGGATATCCTTAAAAAAGAGGGCATTGACTGGGTTTATTACTCGGGAGTGACCTCTAATCCAAGGGATTACGAGGTTGAACTGGGGGCTGAATTTTACTTAAAAAACGATACCGACGTTATCATCGCCATCGGTGGAGGCAGCGCACTCGACACGGCTAAGGCCATAGCCATTATCGCCAGCAACGGTGGAAAAATACGTGATTATGAGGGCGCCAATCGTGTGCAGCGTCCCTTGCCGCCGATGGTGTTCATCACCACCACCGCCGGCAGCGGCTCTGATATCTCCCAGTTCTGCATTATTACGGATGTTGAGCGGACTGTAAAGATGTCGATAATCACCCGTTCGCTGGTGCCCAACCTTTCCATAGTCGATCCACTTATTTTACAGACAAAGACCGAAAAGCTGATCATTCAGTCTGCCGCCGATGCTCTGGCCCATGCGGTCGAAGCATATGTTTCAAGGATCGCGTCCCCGTTTACGGAGATGCACTCCCTCAAGGCAATTGATCTTATCCTGCACCACCTGCCGGAGGCCGTAGAGACACGTTCACTGAAGTCTCTGGAGCAGCTCAGTGTTGCCGCGATTTCAGCCTCCATGGCCTTCAGCAATGCCGGGTTGGGTGCCGAACATGCTCTGGCCCATTCACTTGGCGGGCACTTTGACATGTCCCATGGTAATGTCCATCCTATTCTGCTGCCTGCTGTTATGCGCTTCAACCTTTCACATGCCACCGAGAAACTGGCTAAAATCGGCCGGGTTATCCTTGACCGGCGAAGTGGATCCGATTACGAAACCGCGCAGGAAGGGATCGGCAAACTTGAAGAATTCTTCTCCTCCTTCAATGTATCCCTCAAACTGCACCAGGAGATAGCGGAGGAACAGAAGCACCACCTTGACAAGATTTGTGCAATGGCGGTGAATGATGCCTGTAATTTGACAAATCCACGTCCGGCGTCGGCCGAGGAACTCTTGGAAATATGTAGGGAGGTGTGGTGATGAAACCGGTAACAACACTTGAAGACCTGGTCGGTATTGAACACACCAAGCTTGGTTTTTATCAGGAACTGCAGCAGAAAATAAAACAGCTGAAAGCCTCCAACCTGGAACTTGATAAAAAGAGAAAAAAGGTTCAGGCCGTCCTGGACGGCATCACCGATTTAATGGCGGTGCTCTCGGATGATTCAAAAATAGAGCGTGTCAATCATGTCTTTCACAAATGGTTTCCCGGTGTGGATCCCCTGAGCCAGTACTTCCATGAGACCCTTTGCGGTAAGGAGGACATCTGTGAACATTGCCCGGTCAAGAGATCTTTGCAGAACGATGATATCGTCAAAGAGCTCTGTATCAACAAGGTTGAAGGCAAATACAAACATTTTCGGGTCATTGCCTCTCCGCTTGAGTCAGGTGTCATCGGCAAACGCCAGATTCTCCTCTCCATGCGCGATGTTACCTTGGAAAAAGAGTTTCAGGCGCAATTCTATCAGGCTGAGAAAATGGCCACCATTGGTGTCCTGGCGGCAGGAGTAGCACACGAAATCAATAACCCGCTTGCCGGAATAAGCGGGTTTGCAGAAGGCCTGCAACGGCGCATCGGTCTGATTCGCAACAAGGTCGACCCGCATGTTGTCGAGGATTTTGAAGAATACACCCAGACCATAATCAATGAATGCATACGCTGCCGCGATATCGTGCAGACACTGCTCACCTTCAGCAGACCTGTGGCTTCAAGCCTGATTCCCGTCAATATAAACAGCTGTGTGCGGGACACGCTCTTTATCTTGAAGCATCACTTTAAAGAGCACCATAATATCGCCATCAAACCCGAGCTCGGAGAAACGCTGCCTCTCATCATGGGGGACGAGCCGCAACTCAAGCAGGTTATCATCAATCTTATCACCAATGCCTTTGATGCCACCGGAGAGGATGGCGAGATAAAAATACAAACAACTACCAATGAAGAAAAAGGCGTTACCATCATCGTCGAGGACTCGGGATGCGGTATTCCTCTGGAACTGCAGGATAAACTCTTCGAACCGTTTTTCACCACCAAGCCGGCGGGTAAAGGCAGTATCGGCATTGGTCTTTCAACCTGCTTCACTATCGTAAATAATCATGGAGGGAGCATCGCAGTAACAAGCGACGAAGGTCTGGGTTCAACTTTCCGCGTCATGTTGCCGGGGATAGAATAAATGAATAAAAACACTGCATATCCGGTTCTGGTCATTGATGACGAGGAAACCATCCGCAGGCTCTTGACCAAAGAGCTTGGCAATGAAAATCGGGAAGTCATGGCGGCGGCCACAGGCGAAGAAGCCATGGCGATGATCCGGAGCAACTGGTTCGATGTTATCGTCATGGATCTTTTGCTCCCCGACGTCAGCGATCTTGACCTGCTGATCCGGGTCAAGGAGGCGGTGCCTCATGTCGAGATAATCATGATTACCGGGCACGGCGATATCGATACCGCTGTCGAGGCCATGAAGCTGGGAGCCTATGATTTCATCCGAAAACCGTTCAATCTTGACCGGCTCGACCTCATGGTGGAAAAGGCGCACCAGCGTGTCCAGCTCCAGCGCGAAAATGCTATCCTTCGGCATCGCACCACATCGGAGAAAGAAGTTAAGTTTATCGGCAATTCCCGGGCAGTCCGTGACATTAAGTTTCTCATCGACAAAGTGGCTCCGGAAAAGATCCCCGTGCTCATTACCGGGGAATCGGGCTCGGGCAAGGATGTGGTTGCCAGGCTGATCCACGAGCGCTCATCCTGTTCGGATAAACCGATGATAATCAAAAACTGCGCCACTCTGCAGAAAGAGCTTGCCCGCAGTGAGTTGTTCGGTCACGTAAAAGGCTCGTTTACCGGCGGTACGGAAAACCGGGAAGGGTTGCTCGCCTTTGCTCACAACTCCACTCTGTTTCTTGATGAAATCGGGGATTTGCCCATTGATGTTCAGGCCTCCTTGCTGCGGGCACTGGAGACACAAACCTATCGCAGGGTGGGTGAAAAAGAGGAGCGTTGCGTCAACATCCGTTTTCTTTTCGCCACCAACAAAAATCTAGCCGACGAAGTTTCCCGGGGACAATTCAACGAGGCCCTGTTTCACCGCATTAACGCCTTTCACATACAGATGCCGCCCATCCATGAGCGCAGGGAGGATCTGCCTCTGCTGGTTGATTATTTTCTAACCACTCTCCATCCGGACAAGCCGACCTGCAGAATAGTCAAGGATGCCATGGACTGTATGATGCGCTACTCCTGGCCAGGCAATGTCCGTGAATTGCGCAATGTTATTGAGCGCTCTATAATTCTTTCGGAAAACAACATCATTACCGAGCGCTGCATGCCCAAAGAGATCGCCGCGGGCACGGAGGACAACGAAGACAGTTTTTCCCTGGAAGATGCAGAGAAAAAACATGTTCTCAAGGTACTTGACTTTTACTCCGGAAACCGCCGGAAAACCGCAGAAGCTCTGGGTATAGGCAGGAAGACCCTTTATAGAAAGCTGTCGAGCTATTTGATGTAAAAATCATCTTTGATCCGGATCATCTGCAATTTGCACCGACCATGATGGCATCCTTGTCTAAAACTTCAATGACTTTTTACCAGATCATTCTGCGTCCGAATCTCGCCATGGCGAACACTTGGCGAAACCTCTTTTTGCTCCTGGTCATTTTGACTCATTCGGTATAATTCAAGGATCAAACTGACCCATATTCAGGCAATGGGCTATTTTACGGCCTTGCCGGGCTTTTGTTTCTCCAAAAACATGCCTCTCGACATGAAATGCAGCCCTCGGATGACCTCTTTCTTTTCGCGTATTTCTCATTGTAACACCATAAGATATAGGAATAATAGAATATGTTTTAGTGGCATAATGATTGCTAGGTAGTATATGCGCAGACTCTGGATATCCAAGTCGACACAATCATTTTTTTCATCAATCAACTCAAGACAAGGATGGTGCTATCATGGCAATACGAGAAGAAGTATTTGGTTATTTCATTCCCAGTGTAACACTGATCGGCATAGGTGCGGCAAAGGAAATACCCGGTAAGCTCAGGGCGCTTGGAGGCAGCAAACCTCTCATTGTCACCGATAAGGGCATTACTGCCGCCGGCATAGCCAAACAGATCACCGATCTACTCGATAAAGCGGAAATGGAATATATCGTTTTCGACGAAACCATTCCCAACCCCACCGATAAAAACGTACACGATGGTGTCGAAGTCTATAAAAAAGAAAAATGCGACAGCCTGATCACCCTTGGCGGCGGCAGCGCTCATGACTGCGGCAAGGGCGTAGGACTGGTGATTGCCAATGGAGGTGCAATACACGATTTTGAGGGAGTCGATAAATCCAGTAAACCGATGCCTCCCTATGTTGCAGTGAACACCACCGCCGGAACCGCTTCGGAAATGACCCGGTTCTGCATCATTACCGACACCAGCCGGAAAGTGAAAATGGCTATAGTCGACTGGCGGGTCACTCCCGGTGTTGCTCTTGATGATCCAATGCTGATGATGGGGATGCCGCCCGCTTTGACTGCTGCCACCGGTATGGATGCCCTGACCCATGCCGTGGAGGCCTATGTTTCCACAGCTGCCACGCCGCTGACGGACTCCGCCGCGGAAAAAGCAATCGAGCTTATCGCCAGACACCTGCGACCTGCGGTGGCCAATGGCAGCGATATCGATGCACGCGAAGGAATGTGCTATGCCCAGTATCTCGCCGGAATGGCTTTCAACAATGCCAGTCTCGGTCACGTTCATGCCATGGCGCATCAGCTCGGTGGTTTTTATGACCTGCCCCATGGCGAATGCAATGCTATCCTGTTGCCTCACGTGAGCGCCTTTAATCTTATCGGCAAGATAGAACGGTTTGTCAAAATAGCTGAGCTCCTGGGAGAAGTTACATCCGGACTTTCCCCTCGCTCCGCGGCGGAACTTGCCATCGATGCGATCAAAAAACTTTCCGCAGATATCGGTATTCCTTCAGGGCTCGTGGAACTGGGCAAACGTTACGGCAAGGAAGTCAGAGCCGAAGATATCCCCACTATGAGGGCCAACGCCCAAAAAGACGCCTGCGGCCTTACCAACCCGAGACTTCCCAAGGATATGGATGTCGAAGCCATATATACCGCTGCTCTATAATTACAGCAGACGAATTGGTTCGACGCATGAAACAGAAGACTGCAAGGGGGCGCGGGAGTCTCTCCTGTACCCTTTGCGGTCCCTACTGATCATGCTCGTGGCTGCTCCGGGAGAAAAACCATACCGTCACACGAGACATCTACAGGAGTTTACAGGAGAGGAACATGGCAGATAAAATTTTTCGCATCAACATGAGTGATCTGACAACACGTATTGAAGAAGTCCCGGGAGAGTGGGCTGCCCATGGAGGCAGGGGACTTACCTCCACTATAGTCGCTGCTGAAGTAGAACCGCTGTGCCACGCTCTCGGACCTAATAATAAGCTCGTCTTTGCCCCGGGTCTGCTTTCAGGAACGCCGGCCGCGAACTCGGGCCGCATCTCGGTCGGCGCCAAAAGTCCTCTTACCGGCACTATCAAGGAAGCCAACGCCGGCGGTACAGCGGCTCAGCTTCTGGCCCGCTGCGGCTGTAAGGCGCTGATAATCGAAGGTCAGGCCCAGGGCGATCAGTGGTACACCATACTGCTCTCTCCTGATGCGATTACCATTGAAAAAGAGACTGAACTTGTCGGCAAAGGCAACTTTGCCGTTGTCGAAACACTCGGGCACCGGTATGAAGGCAAAAGGGGCATCATATCTATTGGTCCAGCAGGGGAGATGAAAATGGCAGCAGCCAACATCTCCGTCAAAGACCCGGATGGAAAAATGCGTTCGGCCGGGCGCGGCGGGCTGGGTGCGGTGATGGGGGCAAAAAGAGTTAAATGTATCATCATAGATCCTCGGGACGGAAAGGTGGAAATAGCTGATCCCGATGCATTCAAGGCGGCGAACAAAGCCTTTGCCACAGCGTTGACCAGTCATCCCATCAGCCAGGGACTGGGGCAGTACGGCACCAATGTACTGGTCAACATCATTAACGAATCCGGCGGCCTGCCGACAAGAAACTTTACTCTTGGCCAGTTTGAAGGCCATGAGAAAATTTCCGGTGAGACCATGTATGATCTCATCAAGGAGCGCGGCGGCAAAGCCAAACATGGCTGCCATCCCGGCTGTGTTATTCAGTGTTCACAGATTTACAACGATGCTGCCCGGGAATATAAGACTTCAGGATTCGAATATGAGTCGATTTGGGCAATGGGAGCGGACTGCTGTGTGGATGACCTCGATAAAATTGCCGAAGCAGACAGCATCATGGACGACCTCGGACTCGATTCCATAGAAACCTCGGTTGCCATGGGAGTTGCCATGGAGGCGGGTGTTCTGGCCTTTGGCGACGGCGAGGAAATGTGCCGCATTCTCCGTGAAGAAGTGGCTCTAGGGACAGGGCTTGGCCGTATTATCGGCGGCGGCGCCGGGCTGGTGGGCCGATCTTATGGTGTCACCAGGGTTCCTGTAGTTAAGAATCAGGCAATCCCGGCTTACGATCCGCGCGCCATTAAAGGTATAGGCATAACCTATGCCACCTCCACCATGGGAGCGGACCACACCATGGGATATTCCATCGCCACCAATATTCTCAATGTCGGCGGCTCGGTTGATCCGTTGTCCAAAGAGGGGCAGGTGGAACTCTCCCGAAACCTGCAGATCGCCACAGCCGCCATCGACTCCACCGGCATGTGCCTGTTTATCGCCTTTGCCGCTTTAGATGACGAAACCTGCCTTCCTGCGCTCATTGATCTTATCAATGCCCGTTTCGGCATCAGCCTGAATGGTGATGACGTAAGTAATCTGGGCAAACATATTCTCAAAACAGAAAAATCGTTTAACGAGAAAGCCGGGTTCGGCAAGGAAGATGATCGTCTGCCGGAGTTTTTCAGTATTGAAAAATTGCCGCCTCATAATGTTGTCTGGGATTACCCAGGCGAGGAAATCGATAGCTTCTGGGACTTTTAATGCGCCGCTGGATTAGGGCTTGCTCCTGAAAAGCAACAAATTTAGAAATTATCTCTAATGTGCCATCTTCAGTATATCAGCAGGAGATATACCGGCTCAGATTTGATATATGGTTCAGCGGCCTCTAATCCGGTGGATTAGAGGCCGCTGTTCCTGTCAATTTTGAGAGTTTTCGCTCATTCGGAGTTTTCTTGAGCAAGCTCTTTCTGAGAGGTGACCTGCTGCTCAATCTCAGCAACCAGCTCCGGCGGCAGTCGCAGCCGTGCCGCCAGCATGGCGAGATAGGCTTTTTCCGCGGCCGAATCGACTTCCACCGCCAGTAAGGAGGCCGTATAGATTTCCGCTGCTATCTCAGGTGTGGTGGCGCTGTTGACGATGGCATCCATATCGACCGGATGGCCCATCTCTTCCACCAGAAGAGCCTGACTTTCACTGTCCAGGCCTAATGACTGGATCTTCTGGAATATAGCCTGACTCTCCTCGGCATCGAGTCGGCCGTCGGCGCGAGCTACGGCGATCATGGCCCGTACCAGGATGAGTCCAAGGGCTTCATTGGCAGCATGATCATTTTCTCTGGGCATAAAGGCAGAGCCGGGTGGTGCAGGAGTGAACTCAGTCGGCGCAGCCTGCGTCGGTGCGCCACCGCTCTTTTCAGAATAGCGCTGGTAAGCGGTGTAGGCCATTGCTCCCACTGCGGCGACACCGCCGAGCTTAAGCGCTTTGAATCCCATCTTCCGTCCTTTTTTACCGCTCAGCAGACTACTGGCGAGCCCGCCGGCCAGTCCCCCGGCAAATCCGCTGGCCGCACCGCCGCCCAGCAGCTGGCCTAGAAGTTTATTCATATCAGCCATTGTCTTTTTCCTGTTATTAGTATCTTACAGATTGTGTCCTTGTTTTTTTTGCAAGATAACAATCTGTCTAAAGGTTCTTATCCAGCTCAGCTGGGTTAGAAGTTAATCTTAATATAGCCTTCTTAAGGTGCATGCAGATTACTTACGCCCCGCTTGAGGCGAGGGACAGTTTCTGAATCTTGATAGTTTTACAATATAACGGTGATTTTTGAAATGCATATCACCCGTTTCACAGGGACTGAGCGGCTATGCTCACTTTGCTTATTTATCCTTTCCGGTCTTTGGTGTTTTCTTTTCTAGTAGACGTTCAGCTGAGGGCAATTTAGAATACTCCCAGCCCAACCGAGCTGGAGAAGAAAACCAAAAACAAAGTAAGAGATTAATCTTAAAGGAAAAGAGGAATGAGAGAAATAGACGTCATTAAAGAGCAGATAGCAAAAACAGAGGAGATTTTGGCAGATTCCCGTAAGAATTACGAGAAGAATCCGGACCAATACAGTGCAAAGCTTCTATTAATGAGTACTGAGAATCATCTCGCAGACCTTCTTAGGGAACTTGATTCATATAATGAATAAAGATGGCCACTTCGATGACTTTCTAGGAGTATATCAATAAATAATAATATACGAATCCGGTGAGCATATGGGGTATGCCATTGGATGGCATAGTACGGATTCTGCCACAATGTGGTTATGTTGTTGACAGATTTTATCCTGTGTTTTAGCTTTGCCTAAAAATATATGAGAAATGCTGCTTTTCTGCAGCAGCATTTTTTAAGGATCTAAGGGAGATAATGGCCGGTTAACCCCGCCGAGAGTCCTAAAATTTTAGAAAAGTCCTGAACAATGAGAGATGAAAAAAAACAGAAGCGCCAGGAAAGAATTCTCCTGCAAGCTTTGAAGCTGTTCACCGAGAGAGGTTATTTTAATACCTCGGTCAGTGATATTCAGTCTGCTTCGAAAATGAGTGTCGGCACTCTCTATAACTATTTCACCAATAAGGAGGCGATAGCCATTTCCCTGTTCAGTAATATTGAGAATTGCCTGTATGAGCACCTCTGTGAGATAGAAAGAAAATATGACAACGTCTATGATCGCTGCAAGGCAATCGTTCGTCATTTGTTCGAGACGACGGAGAGAGCCCCTGAATCTATGCAGTACCTGTTCTATACAAAGCACCGGGAGGTAATGCCTGTTGAAAAGTCGGTGTTTACCTCGCTTCCTTTTCTCAAGATGAAAGACATGGTGGTGAAAGGACAGCATGCCGGAGTCATCAGAAATATGGAACCCGATGTTGCCATGGTCGCACTTTTCGGCGGCCCTATTCGGATGATGTATCTGAGAATCGATGGTGTTCTGGAAAAACCATTGCCAATGTATTTCGAAGACTGCTGGGACTGCGCCTGGCGAAGCGTCAAAATCTAGTCTGTTATTTCTTCACTTGTATTTTCCCGAAGCACTGTCACCAGGAATATGCTGCTCCTCTCTCTGGTCGTTTATCTGCCTATGCCAAATAGACCGCCCCAGGATGCATCGGAAATATAGCCTGTTGTTCGGCCTTACTTGAAAACACCGGCGATATGCTCTCCGCAGCTCGGGCATCCGGAATTATCGGTCACCCGGACCTGATTTGCACTATAGTCGCGCATAATCAGGATTTCGCCGCATTTGGGGCAGGCGGTGTTGTTTTCTTCGCCGGGGACATTGCCGACATAGATGTATTTCAATCCTGCCTCACGGCCGAGCGATCGAGCTTTCTCCAGGGTCTGTACGGGGGTGGGGATGCTCTCGGTGGTTTTGTAGTCGGGGTGAAACCGGCTGATGTGCCAGGGAATATCGGTATCCACACCAGCAATAAATTCGGCGATGTCCTGCAACTCCGCGAGATCGTCGTTCTGGCCCGGTACAACCAGGGTGGTAACCTCTACCCAGATTCCCAACTCCCGCATCAGGCTAATGGTGTCGAGCACCGGCTGCAGTCTGCCGTGGCAGGTTTTGCGATAGAATTCATCACGGAACGATTTGAGGTCCACATTGGCAGCATCCAGGTAAGGCCGGATGATTTTGATGGCTTCTTTTGTCATGAATCCGTTGGTGACGAAAATGTTGTAGATGCTTGCTTCATGCGCCTGAATCGCGGTTTCATAAGCATATTCGAAGTAGATTGTTGGTTCGGTGTATGTATAGGCGATGCTCCGACAGCGCTCTTTTCGGGCCAGATCGACGATTTCAGACGGAGCCAGTGGGGATCCTCCAAGATTGCTGCCGTCTTTCGAAGCCTGGGATATCTGCCAGTTCTGGCAAAATCCGCACTGAAAATTGCATCCTTTGGTGGCTATTGAGAATGAGTTCGATCCCGGAAGGAAATGATAAAGCGGCTTTTTCTCGATCGGATCCACATTGGCGGCGATGGTTTCGCCGTAGACATGAGTGTAGAGGGTGCCGTTTCTGTTCTGACGCACCCTGCAGATCCCAAATTTTGAATCGGATATTTTGCAGTGGTGATTGCAGAGGAAGCAATGAACACGATTATCTTCCTTGCCTTCCATCCTTTCGTAAAGCATGGCTTCTTTGAGCATATTGCTTTCTCCTTTTTGGAGTGTCTGTGTGCAGAAGAATTATTGCGGCATCTACTCGAAAAGCTCTCTATTCCCGATAGCTGCAATCTGTATTACTCGCTGCAAAAGTCAATATAAAACCGGATGGACCTCAGCTGGGAGAATCATCAGATCCGGTAGATCCTTTTCATATCCAGCCAACCTCGAGCTTCGTCACGACTTCTTGTAAAAAGTCATCAAAGTGCCGAGATGGACTTTGAGTTAGACAATGACCGCGATATCTATATCTCCCTCTTTTCGAATGACATTGATTCCCACATCATGAGTATGCCTGCGTAAAGAGAGATCGAGGAAACCGTTGCCGACCCGCATATTGGTAATCCTGACAAAGTCCACGTAATCCGGGAGTTGGGGATGATGAAACTGTACCTGGGGCTTTTCCGAAGTGAAAGTTAGTCCGAGGCAGGCCTGCAGCAGGAAAAAGACCGAAGCGCTTGACCAGGCCTGTGGGGAGCAGGCTACCGGATAGGCGGTGGGCCCCTGGCCGGGGAGTTTGCGAAAACCGCAGAAGAGTTCAGGCAGTCGGTGAAAGTCGAAAAATACCGAGGCATTGAATAAGGCGGTAAAAATCCTTAGTGTCTCGTTTTTGAAGAAATAGCGGGCAAAACCCATAGCCGCGATGCTGTTGTCGTGAGGCCATATTGTACCGTTATGATATGACATCGGATTATAGCGGTTTTCGTTGCTGGGTATCGTTCTGATTCCCCATCCGGAAAAAGAATCCTTGTTCATCAGGGTGCGTGCGGCTCTGAGGGCATTTTCCTTGGTGGCGATACCGCTGTAGAGTACATGGCCGACATTCGATGAGCGCACCCGGCAAAGATTTTTGCGGCCATCGAGCGCGAGTGCATAGGTTTCGAGTTCCTCACACCAGAAAATCTCGTTAAAGTTGTGGTGCAGAGCATCGGCCTGGCGGAAAAGTTCCGTTGCCAGGTCGTTCTTTCCTGCCATGGCGGCTAATTTGGCGCCGGCTGTCTTTGCCCGGTAGACATATCCCTGGATCTCGCAAAGTGCTATCGGACCTTCGGCCAGGGTACCGTCCGCATGAAAGACGGAATCGTTGGAATCCTTCCAGCCCTGCTGGAGAATACCGTCGCTGCTTTTTCGGGAGTATTCGACAAAACCGTCACCGTCTATATCGCCATATCTGTCGATCCATTCAAGTGCCTGAAGAATATTGGGCCAGATCTGTTCTATAAATTTAAAATCTCCGGTTCGCCGAAAATAGGCTTCGGCAAGAATAACAAAAAGCGGAGTCGAATCTGCGCTGCCGTAGTAGTTTTTATAAGGAATCTCTCCGAGTGCCGCCATTTCTCCTGTTCTGCTTTCGTGCAAAATCTTCCCCGGCTCGGCATCGTTGGCCACACTGGTTGTCTGGGACTGCCTGTCGGAGAGAAAACCAAGAACGCCGCGAGCCAGGCCAGGGTCTACCCAGAGAGACTGAAGGGCTGTGATGATGCCGTCCCGGCCGAAAGGAGTACTGAACCAGGGAACGCCGGCATAGGGATATCTGCCGAATGCGGTCTTGGTTGTCAGCATCTGCAGGTCGGTCATTGAGCGGTTCAGCCAATCGTTGAGCTGTTCATTCGAGGTGTGGATTTCCGTGGTCGTTTCCAGGACCCGGTTTGATTCCCGTTTGTTCATATTCAGGGCATCAAGGTAATTTATCCGCCTTGTCGGGGAATTATCGTATTGACAGGCTATATCAATATAAAATTCTTTTTCCTGCTGAACAGGAAGGATGAAAGAATAGCTCGCGCTATGCGGCTTTATAACTCCAGGGGCGGGGCTGAAATTGATAATGGTTGAACGCTGTATTTCGTCAAGTCCGGTATAGTGAAAGCTGACGGAGGATTCGGTACATTCAGGTTTATGCTGCAGGCCTCTTTTTTCGCGGATGACTCCACGCACCTCGAAAATGTCCACATAGTCGGCAGAGAAGCCAAACTCCAGAGTCAGAGCGACATCTTGACGTCCATAATTGGCGATCCGGATATGTTCGTGACATACTCCGTCTGTCAGCAGTTTTGAACGAAAGACGTGTATCGTTCCCTTTTTGATGACCAACCTGTTGTTTTCGTACAGATCAGGAGTTGTCTGGTCGACGGCCAGAAGCAGGTTGTCGTTGGCGACAGAGGAATTCAGAAGCAGCGGCTGTCTCTGGTTAACGGTGAATTCGAAAAAGCTCAGATACCGGGTACCGCTGTGGTAAAGTCCCAAATCGCCCAGACCGATCTGGCGGATGTCGCCGAACGGATCGAAGAGGCCAAAAGTTTCTTCGGCCTTGAGCACCCGGGTACGATCATCAGCCCTTGAGGATGTTGCCAGAATATACCATTTGTCGTCGATCTGAATAACGTCTTCCATAATTCACCTCTCCATTCCACTGCGTCTCGTTGATCCGGTCGGTTGTGCCGAGGAGCTTTTGGTATATTTTGACATACTCCTCTACCATCCTTGTCGAACTGAATCGCTTTTTAAAAGCACTGTGGCATTTAGGGCGGCTGATTGCATCGATATTTTGTACCGCTTGCACCGCCTCCCGGATATCATCTACTATAAATCCTGTAACCCCATTCTCAATAACTTCTGGCACGGAGCCTCTGCGAAATGCCACTACAGGTGTGCCGCAGGCCATCGCTTCGATCATGACCATGCCGAACGGCTCCGGCCACTGAATGGGAAAGAGCAGGGCACGGGCATTGCCCAGGAAGTCATTTTTTTCCTGTTCGTTGATTTCCCCGAGAAAATGTATCTGCGTGTTCTTTAACAGAGGTTTGATTACTTCATCGAAGTAGGCTTCGTCCTTGGCATCAACTTTCGCAGCTATGTGCAGCTCTGTATCAGCGAGAACGGCAATGCGGATCGCCTCTTCAAGGCCTTTTTCGGGTGAAGTACGACCTAGAAAGGCGAGATAACCGTGATGGTCCTTATGAAGGGTGAAGAAATGTCCGGGGATCCCGTGGTATACGGTTGCCTGCCAGTTGGCATTGGGCAACGGTGTTCGTTGAGAGTTGGAGATGGAGATCACGGGCATTTCAAAAAATTCCCGATAGATATGTTGCAGATCTGGTAAATCCTGTCGGCCATGCAGCGTGGTGATCTGTGGAGTTCTGGTCAGGCGGGCCAGGGGATAATGAATATAATCTATATGAAAATGAATGATGTCATAGAGATGGGCCTCATTAAAAATTTTCTGTACCAACAGAATATGGTAGGCAAGATGGTCACAGGGCGATTTGTGGAGACGCAGTGAGCTGTCGCAGACGGGTCTCAGCTGGGCGCGCGTAACAGAATCTCCACTGGCAAAGAGGGTTACCTCATGTCCCTGATTGATCAACTCTTCCGTTATATATGACACAACCCGCTCTGTACCGCCGTACAGACGGGGTGGAACACTCTCAAATAATGGTGCAACCTGGGCAATTTTCATTTCATGTACCTCCCGAAGAAAGGTAGCGGCAGAAATAAATTGAATGGTTGTATGTACTTATAATCTTAAGCACCACCTCCTACAATATAGGAAAGTATTGTGCCTGGAATGATCGATGTCAAGCAGTGCGGGGTGGTTCGGCGGATGGGTCCCTGCAGGAAAATATTTACCTTCAGGGACTTTGCGGGCTCAATTGGTCACTGTGTTTTGCGCGAGTTCATAATTTTATAGGCACAGAACTCTCCACACATGGTGCATGCGCCATGTTGATCCGCTGATGTGGTTTCTCCCCGTCGTTTTCTCGCCAGTGGCGGATCGATGGCCAACTCGAATTGCCTTTCCCAATCGAGGTTTTTTCTGGCCTGCGACATGGCAAGGTCCTTTTCCATCGCCCCGGGAATGTTTTTGACGATATCGCCGGCATGTGCCGCCAATCTGGTCGCCATAACCCCTTGGTGAACATCTTCTGCAGTGGGCAGGCAGAGATGTTCGCTCGGAGTTACATAGCAGAGAAAATCGGCACCGGCGCCTGCTGCTGCAGCGCCGCCAATGGCACTGGTGATATGATCGTAGCCGGGGCCGATGTCTGTAACCAGCGGGCCGAGCACATAAAATGGCGCTCCATGGCAGAGGCTTTTTTGCAGTTGGATATTGGCTGCTATCTGTTGAAGCGGCATATGTCCGGGACCTTCAATCATCACCTGGATTCCCGCATCCCAGGCTCTCTGGGTTAATTCGCCCAGGATCAGCAGTTCATGGATCTGAGCCCGATCGCTGGCGTCGGCCAGGCAGCCGGGGCGAAAGCCGTCCCCTAGAGAAAGGACGGCATCGTAGGGGCGCACCAGTTCCAGCAGTCTGTCAAAATGCTGATAGAGTGGGTTTTCCTGCTGATTGTGCTCCATCCAGGCACAGGTGAATGAACCGCCCCGGGAAACTACTTCCATCACACGGCCTTCTCTATCCATTTTTTCTACAGTGGCGCGGGTCACTCCACAGTGAACCGTGATGAAGTCTATTCCATCCTCAAGATGCTTTTCGATGCCGTTAAAGATATCATCGACGCTCATGTCGACAATCGCCTTGCCCGGCACCGAAACAGTATCGCAGGCTGCCTGATACAGTGGGACCGAGCCAATACAGACATCGGTTTTTGAGATGATGGTTTGGCGAATTTCATCAATCGGCCCGCCCGTGGAAAGATCCATCAGGGCATCGGCTCCTGCGGCAACGGCCGTTTCAGCTTTTTTCAGTTCGTTCTCTATGCTGTTATCATCCCTGCTTGTTCCGATATTGGCATTGACGCGGGTGCGGATGCCTTTGCCGACAGCGAGCGGGCGTCCGCCATGATGCAGGTTGTTGTGGCAGATAATCGCCGTGCCTTCGGCAATATTGCGGCGCAGCAACTCTGGTGAGATCCCGGCTTCGGCTGCCGCTATTTTCATTTTTTCCGAGATAGTGTTTGCGCGGGCCAGTTCCATCTGTGGTGTATTCATGGGACGCTCCAAAATAGTGAGAATTCGCAGGATACGGTTTCAAGGCCACTATTTCAGAGTGCTGCTGGAACCGTTCCCTACGCCGGTATCAACCGGATCAGGTTCAAAGGGTCGTTTGCCGAGGCAAAACTCTCAGTCCGAAGACTCCCCCAGGTTGTGGTTTCAGACACTACCTGTTATGAATTGTTAAGTCAAGAAGGAGTCAGGGGGAGAGGGCAGGCATTTTTTATCAGAAAAAAATATTCCCTTGATTCCTCGTTCTTAAGAGCGGCTGGCTCATTGTCGAAGACGGTAAGGGTAATTTAATGTGGGTTGCTTGCCGATATAGAGATGTAGGGATGTTGCGGGCGATTCCTTGCGAGTAATAGGTGCAATTGTCAGTAAGTGTATGAAAGAACATTATTTTCTGTTTGCAGGAAAATCAATATCTTGATAAATTGATGAGGTCAGGTGGTTCCAGTGGACGAAATGATTATCACAAAAAATGGACTTCAGGAGGCCATGCAGGCGCAAAAGAAAAATATTCCGGATCCGACCAAGATACTTCCCTTGAAACGGGCTGAAGCGAAGGAGGGGTGCGCCGGGAGAAACAGCGCAGGCCGAGTTGAGGCCCTTAATCGTATCAGAGGATTGGTAAGGAAAATCAGAGGGTCCTATGGTGAAGGCCTTGCCTCACCACGTATACCCATCTGGCTTCAGCTCTCCATTACGACAATGTTTGTTTTGGCGGTCTCCATGGTGATATTCGGATATGTCATAATGGAGAGGCAGAAGGAAAAGCTCTATGACAATACCGTCAAAATGGGCATGGTCAGCCTCAATTATTTCAGCAACAATGCCAAAATACCCCTGTTGAACGATGATGTTCTCGAACTCAATACCCTGATCAACAATGCAGCCTCCGTCGACGGTCATTTTTATGCATTCATCGTCGATAATGATAATGTCATCAAAGCCCATACAAACCATGAGAGAATCGATAAAACCTTTGAGCCGTTCGAGGATGTCACTAACACCTCGAAGAAAGGGGCTGTTTCCTATTTTCATTATTCGCTTCCCGGAAAGGCTGAGGTGCTGAACCTCAGTACACCCATAATGTTTAAAGAGAAGAAGCTCGGTGAGGTTCATGTAGGGCTTTCCATCGATTTTGTCAGGGAGCTTTTTATTAACGAGCGGGCTTTTCTGGCGGCGAGCATACTCATGATCATCGTCTTTGGGATGATAGTGGCGGTGATTTGCGGCAGGCGATTTTCAAAACCGATTTCCTCACTGGTCGAGGCGACTTCAGAGATTGCCAGGGGCAACTATGATCATAAGGTCGACCTGCACCGGAACGATGAACTGGGAACCTTGGGGGAAGCCTTCAACAGAATGGGTGATGAACTGTATCGCCAGGCAATAATGAAGGAGACTTTCGGTAAATATGTCGGCTCGGAAGTCCTCGATATGATAATGTCCAACCCCGGAAAGGGCTGGCTCAAGGGCCGTAAGAACAAGGCCTCGGTGCTTTTTGCCGATATCAGAGGGTTTACCGCTTATGCAGAAACACGGGAGCCGGAGGAAGTTGTCGAAAAGCTCAATGAGTTTTTTGAAATAGCCACCGAAATCATCCTCAAGCATGGCGGATATGTCGACAAGTTCATGGGAGATTCGGTACTGGCGGTGTTCGGGGTGCCGGTATATCATAAAGAACATGCCCGAAGATGCTTACTGGCAGCGCTCGACATGCAGCAGGAATTTGCTAAAACCGACCGGCAGGACAATATCCTTCTCCGTTCCATAGGAATAGGAATTGCGTCCGGTGTTGTCGTCGCCGGTAATATCGGTTCACAGGTCAAAACCGAATATACCGTGATCGGCGACTGTGTCAATGTGGCCTCCTATCTCAACAGCCTGGCGGGACCACGGGAGATTATCGTGGGCAATGGCATGAGCCGGCATTTTGGAGGCCTGGTCGAAGTGGAAGCCCTTGAGCCGCGAAAGGTGAAAGGTAAGGAAGAACTCGTGGAAATTTATCGAGTGCTTGATGTGCAGACAGCCGCTATCCCTGAAGAAGGATGTCAACCCAGCTGAGCTGGGTTCAGGAGCAGGGCAAGGATTGAAAGTATCGTTATGATCTCCACCAAAGAGCGTTTGAAAAGCATCATCATATTTATCTGCACATTTGCAGTGCTGGCGACACTTACCGCCTGCGCCATACCGGGTAATACTATCTCCGGGGTGCCTCTGCCCTCTTCCGGCCAGGCCGTCGCGCTCAAGAGCGAAGCAGACGAAGAGTATCTTGCCGCGCTGAATTACTGGAACGGAGCGAGAAGGGTTATTGATGATAAAATAGCCGATATTTCCACCCACCTGCAGAAAATATCATCACTGCATTCCCAGGAAGGCATGATCTTTTACGATAAACGTGAGGGTGATAAAGCCCTGCAGGAGTTTATCGAAGCGCTTAGATTTAACCCTTCCAACAAGATAGCCCTGGAATACCTGAAAAACAGATACAAACCGCGAGAGGTCCTGCCCTATACGGTGAGCGAAAACGATACCTTCGAGAAGATTTCCGAAAATGTATATCGTTCGTATAATGACATCTTTGCGGTTATCCATTTTTCAGGAGTGGACGAGAAGGATCTTGTCGCGGGAGAGATCATCCATCTGCCGGTATTGGATTCATTTTATTCACAGCCCCTGCTGGATTACAAACGGGATATTCTCAGGGCCCGCAAGCTCTTTAAGCAGGAGAAATTTGAAGAACTGCTGCCTCTGGCCGAAAAGATTCTCAAAAATCATCCCGGGGATCAGGAATCCTCATACCTGCGCAACAGTTCTCTGGTGGGGCTTGGCAAAAAACTTCGTGATCAGCAAAGGTATGAGGAAGCAGTCGGCGCACTGTCCGGGGTAGATCCGGCTTTTAAAAACGTAAAAACCTGGATTTTGGAGATCCGGGAGCTACAGAAGGAAAAGCTGGCCCGGGACACAGAACGACTGAACAGGGATTTGTTCAGAAAGGGTGAACTCCTCTATTCCCAGAGGAAGTACCTGGCAGCCCTGAAGGTATTCCGGGAGGTCGATCCTGGATTTGAAGGGGTGGAAGAAGCCATTGCCAATGTCGGGGTCGTGATGAGGATGCAGGCGGATGTCCATTACAAAAAGGGAGTGAAATATTTTGTCGAGGACAACCTCGCCCTGGCAATTCAGGAATGGGAGAAAACGCTGCGCTATGATCCCGGCCACCTGAAAGCAAAGGATTACATCTCCAAATCACGCAGCCTGCTTGAGAAGGTTAAGGCTATCAATTGATGATGGACCCCGAAAGAAGCTCAATCGTTATGTAGATCTGACACGGTGATTCAGAGTAGCAATGTATTGCCAAATCGTTTTTTCAGATATACAGCCTGGTAGATTGAGCTTATTCGGATCAGTTGATTATCTTCAACTACTTTTTCAGAAGTTCAACTATCGCTTCGGCCGCCTCTTTCGATGAGGCCGGATTCTGGCCGGTGACGAGATTGCCGTCAATAACAACGTGACTCTTCCAGGCGTCGGACTTGCTGAAATCCCCGCCCAGATCATGCAACATATTTTCAATGGGAAAGGGGACTATTTCGGTTAATCGGACGAGAGATTCCTCATAATTAGTGAAGCCGGTGACCTTCTTGCCTTTGACCAGAGGAAAACCTTCCTCATTTTTGGCATGGGTCAGGGCTGCCAGGCCATGACAGACAAAGCCGATGGGCTTTCCCCGTCGATGAAAAGATTCGATCAGGGATATCGAATTTATATCATCGGTCAGATCCCACAGTGGTCCATGTCCGCCGGGGTAGAAAATCGCATCGAAATCGAGAGGATTGGGGGATTCCAGAGGCTCCGTATTGGCCAATAGATTCTGTGCTTCTTCATCGTTATAGAACCGTCTTGTTGCTTCTGTCTGAGCCTCGGGTGCATCGCTTTTGGGGTCAATCGGCGGTTGTCCTCCTTCGGGAGATGCCAGCGAAACTTCAATATCATTGTCTTTGAAAACATAATATGGCGCCGCAAATTCTTCCAGCCAGAATCCCGTTTTCTCGTTTGTTTCACCTAGCCTGTCGTGGGATGTTAAAACCATCAGGATCTTCATGGGAATCTCCTTGTTGTTGGATGAGTTTGGAGTATATGAGCAGGGCGGATTGGCTCAATAAGGTATAATTCCACTATAAACATGTCGGAGAAGGCGTCCAGTGTGAATGGTTGTCGATGGTGAAGCCTCAGGAGAAGCATTTTTCCGGAACTATTTGAGACTGAAGGAAAATACTGTTAGGATAAGGGTAGGGGATTAAGGCGGCTTTTATGGCTTTCGGCAGACAACCTGCGATTCGGAGATGGTCCATGATTTCTAAGCGACTCTTAGCGATTTTCTTCGCTATTGCTTTACTGATAACCGGTTCTGCGGTAATTGCGCAAAACCAATCCGGAAATGCTCCGGATCCGTCAATACCGGCGACACCGCACTGGTTTATGCTCAGTTGCGCCGTGCTTCTGCTGATCGTCCTTCTCTGGCGCTCCGGCAGTCTTTTCTTGCATGAGCGAAAAAAACAGAGATTTGCTCCTGTGCTTTCTCCTGCGGAAATCGATGAAACTTGGCTGCGGGAGGATCTTTTCAGCATGGTGCCGGAGAAGGTCGGAGCGGTGTGGGACAAAAAAACCAGTGGACATGGAATGGCTGCGGTGCTGGCACGAATGGTGGTAGAGAAAAAAATGAGCAGTTGGCTTGAGCCCGTTATGTTTCCCTTTATCAACCGTCATATTCCAGGCCGGTATACGCTTTATCTCAGTTTGCTGCAGCCTTTGCATACCTTCAACGGCTATGAAAAAGTTATGGTGGAGCGGCTTTTCATCAATGGCAATACCACCGACACCAGGCGTCTCAAGGCATATTACCGACGGAAAAACCAGACACTTCATCGAATGCGCCTTACCGGGAAATCCCTGCAGAAAAAGCTGGCGGTAAAGCGTTTAGATAAGCTCCTGGAATATATGTGGTTGTGGATGTTAATAGGATTGCTGCCACCATTTTTCATTTTTCTGGCCAATGGTTTTGTTCATCCAGATGAGCTGAGAGTGACAATTATCAGTGGAATTACCGGGATCATCGGGTTGATTGCCGGTTCTCTCATCGGTGGTGTCTACAGGCGACAGGTAGACGGGCTGCGCTGGAAATATTTAATGGTGCACCTGGTACCCCTGTTTCTGCTCCTGTTTTTTCTGCTTCTCGGTTACTCCGGAACCTCCATCCTACTGCTCAGCGGCTTGGCTTTCCTCTTCGGCACAGCAATCTATTCCTCGTTCTATTTTGCCAAGACAGTGGATAGTCCGGAAAGAACCGTTTTGCGCAAAAAACTGCTGGCAATAAAAAAATATTTTCAAAAGGAGCTGCAGGAAAGAAAACCGGCTCTTGACGACAGCTGGTTCCCATATCTTATTGCACTTGGGTTGGGTTCCTCTGTCGATTCCTGGAGTAGACGGTTTGGCGGTACCCTTTGTTCCGGCCGGTCTCGCCGGCCATCTTCGGCTGCTGATGGTTTGCAGTTCAGTGGCGGGGGCGGCAACTTCGGCGGCGATGCCGTTGGGGCCTGGGCAATCGCTGCAGGATCGTTATGTTCTTATGTCGGTGGGTTTCACTGTGGTTCTTCAGCCCTTGCGGAGGATGAAGGCAAAGTCAAACAGAGCGGCAAACCCACGGAAAAAGTTGTCGAAGGGGAAAATGATGAGTAAAATAGATGAAAGTTTTCACCATCATTAACGTATAAATCAAGGAGTCGAATGTTGAACGACAAGCTTAGTTGTGATCTCAAAACAGGAAAGTGAGGACCGAAAAGAGATTCTGACAGTGGTCAGATAAATATAGATCCAGTTCTTGCAGGTAAAACCGGAAAATCTAGTTATTCCGAGGAGGAGAAAGAAAAGATTCGTACGGCCATACATAAAAAATACGTCAAGGTGTCCTCTTCTGCCGATGGTTTGTTCAAATATCAGACCGGCAAAGTCGGAGCGCAAACTCTCGGCTATGATGCCGATATAATTGCGGGTATTCCAGACGATTTACTGTCCCCTTTCTGCGGGGTCGGCAATCCTTTCTCTCTGGGAGAGGTGGTCGAAGGCAGCGACATACTCGATATCGGCTGCGGTGCGGGTTTTGATCTGATTGTCGCCCGCAAAAAGACAGGCCCGGACGGCAGGGTCTGCGGCGTTGATTTAAGTCCGGAGATGGTAGGTCGCGCCCGCTCCAATCTGGAAAAACTGGGCATGGACGATATTGAAACCTTTGTCGTCTTATCGGAGAATCTCCCTTTTCAGGACAGCAGTTTCGATCTGGTGATATCCAATGGTGTGATTAATCTTTCTCCGGCTAAGGATCAGCTGTTTGCCGAGATTTTTCGTGTCCTTAGACCGGGCGGCAGGATGCAGATGGCGGATATTGTCCTGGACTGTGAACCGCCTTCCCATATAACCGGCAGTCTTGAAGCCTGGTCACAATGAATAGGCGGCGCGGTCTCCGTCGGAGACCAGACAGAGCTTATCAGGGATGCGGGTTTTTCGGAAGTGAACTGCGTTGGAACCACCGGAAGAAAAACCTCTGCGTACACTGTCGGGGCACTTTTTACGGCGGTGCGGCCTTAGCGGCCAGTCCGACATTTTCATGAAATAATCATTCCTTAATACCTGCCAGACTCGTGCAATATGCGGCCCTGGAGGCGTACACGCGCACTCGAATCAGTTTTTTGAAACCGCTTCAAGGACGGATTCGAGTGTGATATTGCTCATTTTCTTTTCAATTTCAACCTGTATCTCGCTGAAAAGATCAAGAAAGTAGCTGTTCACGGCGAGGGCGTCATCCAGCTTCGCCTGGGGCAATGCTGTGACATCGAGGTGGAAGGCCTTGCGGTCCTCTATGGCGCAATAGATTTCCTGAAGGTGTATTTGCGCGGGTGGCCGGGCGAGCAGATAGCCGCCTGAGGCACCTTTGGTGGTGGTCACAATATTTATTTTGGCCAGATCGGCCAGCAGTTTGCGCAACTTCGAGGCGTTGACCCCGGTATTGTCGGAAATAGTTTTGCTGCTCTGCGGTTCCGGCAGGTTCACGGCAAGAAAGCAGAGGGCCTTGACTGAATTTGATAATTTGGTGGATGCTGACATGTACTTTTATATCTCCATATGTTACGGTTAATGTAACATATATTTTGTGAGTCTTTTAAGCAAGGGATTTTAGCCTGCTTAATAAGGAATTATTCCATGACAACAAAGAGACAAGAGGTGCACAATGAAATTTCTAGACGATCTGGCAATAGGCGGAAAGAACTCCGGCGTATCTTCAGGAGGGGAATGGGGCAAGACCGTTGATAATGGAGAGATAGAGGTTATGTCTCCGGTCGACGGCAAAATAATAGCCTCGGTCTATCAGGCTTCGCCGCAGGATTTTACCAGGACTATGGAAAAAGCCGCGGCCGCCTTTCACCAATGGAGAATAACCCCTGCCCCGAAGCGCGGTGAGATAGTGCGGCAGATCGGCGACGAATTTCGCCGGCACAAGACATCGCTGGGAACCCTGGTCTCCTACGAAATGGGAAAATCGCTCCAGGAAGGCCTGGGTGAAGTACAGGAGATGATTGACATCTGCGATTTCGCTGTGGGGCAGTCCAGGCAGCTTTACGGTTTTACCATGCATTCGGAACGCGACGAGCACAGGCTTTATGATCAGTATCATCCGCTGGGGGTGGTAGGTGTTATCAGCGCTTTCAATTTTCCGGCTGCGGTCTGGTCATGGAATGCGATGATCTCCGCGGTATGCGGCAATACCGTTATCTGGAAACCGTCATCGAAAACACCCCTGACGGCCATAGCCATACACAGAATAGTGACCCGAGTGACCTCAGCCAACAGACTGCCCGAGGGCATCTTTAACATTGTTGTGGGCAGAGGCTCCGATATCGGCGAGCGGATGTTGCAGGAGAAGCGCATAGCCCTTCTCTCCGTCACCGGGTCGACTGGAGTTGGCCGCCATGCCGCTCAGGTTGTTGCCTCACGGCTGGGAAAATGCATACTTGAACTGGGTGGCAATAACGCCATCATCGTCACCGAGAATGCCGATCTGAAACTGGCTGTGCCGGCACTGGTCTTTTCGGCGGTGGGAACGGCCGGTCAGCGCTGTACCACCACGAGGAGGGTAATTATCCATGACTCCGTCTATGACAGGATCAAAGAGGCCCTTATCAGAGCCTATTCCACTCTGAAGATCGGCTCGCCTTTGCGGGAAGGCGTCCATATGGGACCGCTGATAGATATCGATGCCGTAGAAGGATACCAAAAAGCCCTGCGGGATCTGGTCGATCAGGGGGGGTCCATCCTCTTTGGCGGCAATGTCCTCAGAGGAGATGAATATGCTTCCGGTTGTTATGTCGAGCCGGTGCTGGCCGAGGCTGAAAACAGTTATCCCATTGTACAGGACGAGACTTTCGCCCCTATTCTTTATCTGATCAGGTATAGCGGCGGAGTGGAGAACGGTATTGCCCTACAGAACGAGGTGGTTCAGGGGTTGTCTTCTTCCATATTTACCGGCAATCTGCGGGAGGCTGAGCTGTTTCTCTCGGCGCAAGGTTCCGACTGCGGTATCGCCAATGTCAATATTGGAACATCGGGCGCCGAGATAGGAGGGGCTTTCGGCGGTGAAAAGGAAACCGGAGGCGGTCGGGAATCAGGCTCGGATGCCTGGAAGGGATATATGCGCCGGCAGACCAATACCATAAACTATGGCAAGACCATGCCTCTGGCTCAAGGCATCAAGTTCGATATTTAAGGATGTGATGGACTCGTATAGCGAAGTAAGTCCTGGAAAATAAATTGAACAAGCTGTTAAAGGTGTAAGGTTGGAGAGTAGAAATAATGCACATTGATATTTTAACAGCTTAAAAACAGTTACTTGCTTGCCGCTTAGAAGAAAACGAGGTTAATACCTTAACGGAAATTTTTCTGATCTGGTATCTTACAGCATACTGCCGACAAAAATTATCCTGACCTGGTGCCCATCAGGTTCAGGTTGGAACAGAATTTCCGGCTCAATTAATACATGAAAAATAAAATGCAATTTGCCCTGGGCTTTTTAGGCAGACATGCCTCGAGCGTCTTACCTGTAGGGGTTCTGGTCGGCCTTTTTGTACCGTATCTGGCGAGTAGTTTCCAGCCTCTGCTGATTCCGGCACTGTTCGTTCCTTTGACACTGTCGCTGGTCCGTATCGAAACCTATCAACTACGCAGATCCTTACTGCGCTGGCATTGGGTTGCTTTGTTGAGTTTCTGGATCTTGATACTGCGCCCTGCGGCAGTGTGGGCAATATTACAATTCTTTATCCTCCCTGAACCTATTGTCAAAGCAGTGCTTATCACCGCTGCTGCTCCACCGGTGACCGCTTGTGCGGCTATTGCAATCTTTTTGGGTGTCGACGCTGCCATTGTTGTGGTGCTCACCATCGCAACAATGCTTCTGGTGCCGCTGTCACTGCCACCAATGGTGTATTATCTTGTCGACTTGCAGATAAAAACAGGATTGTGGCAATTGAGTCTGCATCTGGCGCTATTTATTTTCGCGGCATTTTTTGTCGCTGCACTTATAAAAACATGCATGGGGCAGTCTCGAATTCACCAAAATTCAGCAATCCTCGACGGCGCCTCGGTTATCTTTATCGGCATTTTTATTATTGGGATTATGCATGGAGTGACCGACAAATTTATTCAACAACCCTGGTATGTCTTGCAGATTTTGGTTGTTTCGACCCTTTTGGTACTTGGTTCATATATTTTTGCGACTGTACTGTTCTGGCGGCTTGGGGCACGTACGTCAATGGCAATAGGGCTTGTCAGCGGCAATTGCAATATGGGTTTGATGTATTTAGTCTTAGTGGATCAGGCGACCCTGGACCTACTGATTTTTTTTGCCATTGGGCAGATTCCGATGTACTTCCTTCCGTCACTCCTGGCACCATTGATCAACCGGCTTCTTGTACGGGATGCTCTTATCAGCACCACGCACAAAAGATGAATCGCCAGAAAGCATCTGAATTAATTACGATATCTTATGGAGCATTATGGAACCTGCCAAACCGGTATTCGGGGTGGTCGATGGCGGAAACGTCAAAAAATCACCTGGCCGACGACAAACCCAAAACGGCACACAGGAGCCCTAGCGAAATGGGTGAAAAATGGCCAGGTTGTTTCATAACGGATTTCGCAGGCTTCCGGCTTTGTTTTATGGCGCATTGCCCCGGGATGATATGCTTTCAAAATTGGGTCTGCCGCCGATGATTACATGTAAAACGGTCTTGACATGGGTGCTGGGCGGTGTATTGTTTAGTTCCGTATATTGGGGCAAGAGATTCATTATGTGAGACAATGATGGTATTGAGTATAAGCAAACTGTGCTGATCTGCTGTAGTTCCTGGATTATGTGGCATTGTGCATAAGATATAGATAAGGGTAAGGAGAGAGATAATGGCTCAAAGTTGGGATGCGCTGAACCAGAAGGTAATAGATTTTATACAAAAAGGTCAATTCCAGGAAGCCATGGCGGCCGGCCGCGAGGCCTTGGATTATGCCGTAAAGAAAAACGGCGAAAACCATGAGACTGTTGCCGTGACGCTGAATAATTTAGGTGAACTGTATCATATAATGGGAGATTATCAGGAAGCAGAAAAGATTCTACTTCAGTCTATTCAGGTGAGTGAAGCAGTGCATGGGGAGTCGTCTCTGGAAGTAGCGGATACCCTGGTTAATCTCGTGGAGATGTATATTACCCAGCAAAGATACCAGGAGGCGGAGCCGAAAATGGAGAAGGTTACCGCCATATATGAGAAGTTCCATGCAGATGATCCTTCATTGCTACCCCCTGTTTTCAGTACTCTCGCAACAATTTATCTTGGACAGGGAAAATCGGATTCGGCCAAAGTGCAACTTGAAAGGGCCCTACAACTCATAGAAAAAAATCAGGGCCAGGATGACCCAGGGCTTGGGCCTATTCTTAAAAGTCTCTCCGTCATTGACCGACAGGCCGGCGATATGGAGGCCGCAGAGAAGAAGCTTCGCCGGGCCCTGGTCATTTATGAAAACAGTATTGGTCCTGGAAACCCCGAATTTGCTGGTATATTGACCCACCTTTCTGAAGTCTACCTGGCAAAAGGATTAATTACAGCAGCTGAACCGCTGTTGAACCAGGCTATTGGCATTTTCAAAGACACTCTCCCGGACAATCATCCGGAAATTGGTTCTGCAATGGACAGGTTGGCGGCATTGTACGCAGCTACGGGCCGAACGGAAAAGTCCGAGACGCTCCTGCAGGAAGCTATAAAAGTATATACAGCTTCTCTGGGCGGCGAACATCCGGTTCTTGCCGAAGCGCAAAACAGTCTGGCCGAGATTTTTATCAACAGCGGACGTCATAAAGACGCTCTGTCTCTACTGGAAAAATCTCTTGCCGCGCGAGAGAAAGCTTTGGGGGCAAAACATCCGGCAGTTGCGCAGTCTCTTAATAACCTTGCCGTGATATATAATAAAAGAGGAGATAGGGCTCTGGCCCTGAAGCAACATCGGCGTGCTCTTGATATTCGGGAGGCGGCCTTTGGTAAAGACCATCCGGCTATTACACAATCTCTGGAGAATATGGCCGCTCTTTACCGGGAGCAGGGAAAAAATACCGAGGCTGAAAAGATGCTCAAACAGTCCTTGGCGATTTGGGAGAAGGCTCACGGTAAGGACCACCCGGCTACCGCCCAGAGTTATCACAACCTTGCTACCTTATATGTCGATTCAGGGAAATACCAGGAGGCGGAACAGGCTCTCTTGACCGCTAGAAAGATTCTGGAAAAGAACCATGAGGGTAACAGCATGCACATGGCAACTGTCTTCGAAACCCTTTCGGGACTCTATCACAAGATGGGTAAACTGTCAGAGAGTAAAGAATATGCGGCCCGTGTGTATAAAATACGCAAACCCGAACATATGAACAGGCAAAAATTATGAGATCAGCTGGAACAATGGAAGCATAAGAAAAGGATCATGCAACACCAGACTTGGAGTGGCATAAGCTCTTCATCTTGTATTGCAATTACGGCCGAATTCGATCCCGAGCTTCCTCATGCGATTGCGAAGGGTATTGGGATGAATGTGCAAAAGAGCCGCCGCTCCAGTGGTACCGTTTATTTTTCCCCGGGCTGTCTTAAGTGCTTGAACAATGTGATTACGAACAACCTCGTCAAGAGGGATGATATGAGAATCGATTTTAAGAGAAAAGTCATTTTTTGCAATAGGCGAAGGATTCTGAGGTCTTTGAAAATAGAACGGTCCCTGGCGGTGCAGAATCAGGGAGCGTTCGACGACGTTTTCAAGCTCACGGACATTGCCAGGCCAGGTTTGCTGCATGATATTTTTAAGCTCTTCCGCAGCAATTTCCGGTACCGGGTGAATTCCCAGTTCTTTGGATTTTTTTTCAAGAAAATAGCTTGTTAGCAGCGGTATATCGGAAATCCGTGCATGAAGCGGCGGAATAAAGATGGGAAACATGTTAATTCGAAACCAGAGGTCTTCCCTGAATAATCCGTCATTCACCATCTGTTGCATGTCTCTGTGAGTGGCTGCGATTACCCGGATATCTAATTTAATGGGAGGCGACCCGCCAACCCGCTCGATTTCCTCAGTTTGCAATACCCGCAACAAGCGGATCTGTGCCCAAGGAGGTAGTTCACCTATTTCATCAAGAAAGATAGTTCCCTTGTGAGCCCTTTCAAAGCGCCCGCGTTTCTGGGTAACCGCGCCGGTAAAAGCTCCTTTTTCATGACCGAAGAGTTCGCTGTCGATCAGGTTTTCCGGAATAGCGCCGCAATTAACCTTTATGAAGGGCTCTTTACTACGCGGAGATTGGCGATGAATTGCGTTGGCAATCACCTCCTTGCCCGTGCCGGTTTCGCCGAGGAGTAGGATGGTGTTTTTCAAATGGGCTATTTGAGCCACCTTATCCATCACTTCCTTTAATCCTGTTTCTGCCCCCACTACTTCATTCCCTGATTGAGCTATGAGTTCACTGTGCAGATAGCGATTATCAGATAACAACTTTTCTTTGATATCGACTAACTCTTGATGTTTAAGGGCGTTTGCCATGGCAATGGCAAACGGTTCTCGTAGTTGCGAGATGAGCAGGGCGTTCTCTTGACTGAAACGATCAGCGCCTTTCGCAAACAGGTCGATAACGCCGAGTCGGTGCCCCTCGATATAGAGACGCAGGGCGATAAATGAATGATCGGCCAGATCAAATTCCGCTGTGATTATCCGCCCTAACGGGTCATCTTCGGGAGTATTGATGATTAGATAATCTTTTAATCTTTGTCCGCTTTCTATAGCCTGGATGAGACCCGCGGGAAGCTTGATTGATTTTTCAATTTTGCGTCCGCCATGAGCATCGGCCATGGCTATATATCGGATACCGCTGATGCTTGGTTCATAAATATTGAGATACATGGCGTCAACCGGGAGGTGTTTTCGGACGAACTGGAAACATCGCCAAAGAGCGATTTCAACATCCAGGCTGCTGCAGAGAAGCAGCGTGGCCTGTTTAAAAAAGAGATTTTCATCCATAAGTCACCGCCCAGTTAATTTCCGTATGTGGTAAAAACAATATTTTTTCCCATATTTCGAAGTTTATCTTACCAAATATGGTAATCAAATACAATGCGGATTATAACTATCTGTAAATAATCTATAAAATACTGGCCCGGTGATTGCATGTAATGAATGCAAAACCAATGACGTATTTATGGAGGAACTAAGATGAAACTCTCTGCTGACAGTTTTCTGGCCAGATCAGAACATACATCGAACCTGCTGTTTCAATTCATGCTGTATGCCGCGTTCTTGGTGATGAAAGCCAAAAGGATACTGACACCGTCGTTTAAGCATCGCTTGATGGAAAAAGACCTGACTGCACAGATTAAAATACGTGGCGACAAGTATGGGCGTGTCTATGTCTTTAAAAAAGGTAATGTCTCCTCTTTTGCAGGAATGGTGACAGAGCCGGATGTGTGTATGATTTTCACCAGTTCGGCTATAGCAGTACGGTTGATGCTTTCGCCACGGAACTATCTCAAGCAGATTAACGCGATGAAAAATTTTCAGGTGGATGTTGAGGGGAACGATGAATCTGTTTTCTGGTTCATGCAGACCTTGGATAAGCTGCTCCCCGTCTCTGATACATTCCAGTACGGCACGCCGGTTGGCGATGAAATGATCAGGTATGTCAATAACACCAATGGAGGACCTGTCTTCGTCTATGTCAAAAATGGCAAGATCATTCGGATCACTCCTGTTGAATTTGACGATACCGACGGCAAGTCGTGGACCATACATGCTCGAGGTAAATCTTTTACACCGCCGCGGAAAGGAACGGTAAGCCCCTATGTTTTAGGCCTTAAATCGCTGATCTACTCCAAGGATAGACTTTTATATCCAATGAAGCGTGTTGATTTCGACCCTGAAGGAGAGCGCAATTGTCAAAATAGGGGAATATCAGGATACGAGAGGATAAGTTGGGACAAAGCTCTTGATATCGTAGCAGCCGAGATTAAAAGAGTGAAAAAAGAGTATGGCCCCGGTGCGATAATGAATGGCAGCGGTTCTCATCATACCTGGGGAAATATCGGATATTGGCTGAGCGCCAAAACCCGGTTTATGAATACCATAGGGTCGAGTCATGTGGTTCATAATCCCGACAGTTGGGAAGGTTGGTATTGGGGTGCCATGCACCACTGGGGCAATTCCATTCGTAATGGGGCGACAGATACCTATGGCACCGTAGAGGACTGCCTCAAGGAAGCGGAAATGATCGTTTTCTGGTCAAGCGACCCTGAATCCACCAGCGGCGTTTATGGAGCCTTCGAAGGCACCGTGCGCCGGCAGTGGGCAAAGTCGCTGGGAATAAAAATGGTCCACATTGACCCATATTACAACCATACCGCGGCGCTCCTCGGCGGAAAATGGATTGCCCCGAGACCGGATACCGGAAACAGCATGTCCCTTGCCATCGCCTATGTATGGATAGAAGAAGACCTGTACGACAAGAACTATGTTGACACCCTGACCGTCGGTTTTGATAAATGGCGCGATTATATACTCGGCAAGGTCGACAACATTCCGAAGACTCCCGAGTGGCAAGAGGCGGAAACCAATGTTCCGGCTCGCGTGGTGCGTGCCCTTGCACGCCAGTGGGGCAGCAGAAAGACCTATCTGTCGCCGGGTGGGCTAGCCGGATTCGGCGGAGCCTGCAGATGTGCCACGGGTATCGAATGGGCGCGCTCGATGGTCTGCCTGATGGCCATGCAGGGCCTGGGCAAACCAGGAGTGAATATGGGTTGTCTGCAACAGGGTGCACCGGTGGACACCAATTTTTATTTTCCGGGTTATGCGGAGGGAGGCCTTTCCGGAGATCTTGATTATACCGGGCTTCGGATCAGCATGTATCAGCGTATGCCCCAGCTTCCCTCGATGAATTCGGTTTCCCAGATGATTCCGCGCTTGCGTATCCCCGAGGCAATTCTCAATCAGTCCTGCGAGGGTTATCCAACTGATCCCAAAAGCATTGAAGGGCAATTTAAAAAAATAACCTATCCTGCCCCCGGCCACTCACCATCAAGGATGTACTACAAGTATGGTGGATCGCATTTCGGCACCATGGCCGACTCTAACCGTTTTGCCCGGGCCTATAGGAGTGATAACCTGGAATTCGTCGTCAATCAGTCAATCTGGTTTGAGGGGGAGGCCAAGTTTGCAGATGTTATTTTACCGGCATGTACCAATTTTGAACGGTGGGACATTGGTGAGACTGCCAACTCCGGAGGTTACAGTCACCATCAGTTTATTCAGTGGAACCACAGGGTCATCACTATGCAGCATAAATGCATCGAGCCGCTCGGTGAATCGAAGTCCGATTATCAGATATTCCACGAGCTGGCCGAGCGGCTCGGGATGGGTGCCCTGTTTTCGGAAGGGAATACCGAGCTTCAATGGTGTCACAGGCTCTTTAAAGCGAGTGATCTGCCCACGGTGGTGTCATGGGAAGATTTTTTAAAGAAGGGGTACTATGTTGTTCCGGCCCCCAAGGAAGAAAACCGTGCTCCCGTCTCCTATCGTTGGTATGCAGAAGGAGCAAAAAAGAATGTGCCGGAGTTAACTCCCTTACCATCGGATTATACAGATGAGTGGCGAAAAGGGTTGCAGACGCAATCGGGCAAGCTCGAGTTCGAGTCCTCCAGCCTGAAGAGATTTGCGCCGGACGATCCGGAGCGGCCGCCGATCTCAACGTATATTCCCTCGTGGGAAGGTCACCACAACACGCTTTTGTACGGCAAATACCCATTGAATCTGATTTCGCCCCATCCCCGCTATAGTTTTCATACCATGTTTGATGGGAAAGATTGCGTCATCAA
Source organism: Desulfopila inferna (assembly GCF_016919005.1). Lineage (NCBI taxonomy): Bacteria > Pseudomonadati > Thermodesulfobacteriota > Desulfobulbia > Desulfobulbales > Desulfocapsaceae > Desulfopila > Desulfopila inferna. The sequence continues at coordinate 234,938 of NZ_JAFFQE010000002.1, read as the reverse complement.
CGACGTTAAGGATCATCGGGTTTTGATTGACGGCTACTATTACTGGATTGTCAGGATTAACGTTGACGATGCCCGCAAACGAAATATTGGCAACAACAGTCTGGTCAGACTCTTTAATGACCGGGGGGAGGTGATTTGCGCCGCGCATATCACTGATCGACTTCCTCCGGGAACCATGCAGTCGCCGGAAGGATCGGCTATTTACGATCCGATCGGTGAACCGGGAGAATCTCCTGACCGGGGCGGGTGCATCAATGTGCTCACCCCCAGCAGAAACATCATCAAGAAATCTCACTCAACAGCCTCCAATTCCTGTCTGGTACAGGTTGAGTTATGGGAAGAAGGAGCGGTACAATGAAAAAATACAGCTTTGTCATCGATGTGGCCAAATGTGAAAATTGTAATAATTGCTTTTTGTCCTGCAAGGATGAGCATTGCGGCAACGACTGGCCGGGCTATGCACTCTCCCAGCCGCTGCATGGCCAGCGCTGGATGAATATTTCGAGAAAAGAACGGGGGCAATTTCCCCTCATTGATGTGGCTTATCTGCCGAAGCCTTGCATGCACTGTGACGATGCGCCATGTGTTGCGGCCGCAAAAAACGAGGCGGTATATAAACGGCCGGATGGAATTGTGCTCATCGATCCGGAAAAAGCCAAAGGGCAAAATGCGATTGCCGGTGCCTGTCCTTATGGCGCAATCTGGTGGAATGAAGAGGCCCAGGTGCCTCAGAAGTGTACCTTTTGCGCCCACTTGCTCGATAAGGGGTGGAAGGTTCCGAGGTGTGTTCAGGTTTGCCCGACAGGGGCCTTGTCGATCCTGCATATCGAAGACGAGGGGTTAGCCGGGTTAGTAACGTCGGAGGATATGGAAACATTAGCATCCGAGAAAATGCCTACACGCCCCAGGGTCTATTATAAAAATCTCCACCGTTTCGACAAGTGTATTATCGTCGGCAGTGTCGCCACGGGAGATGATGGAGCAACCGAATGTGTCGTTGGTGCAACGGTTAGACTGCTGAAAGATGGCAATACTCTTTCTCAACAAGAGTCGGATGATTTTGGAGACTTTAAGTTTGACGGACTCGTCGAAAAGAGCGGCAGTTATGAACTAGAGGTGAGCTTTGCCGAAAAATCTACAAGAATGGAAATCGGAAAATTGCAGAAGAGTCGTTTTGTCGGTACGCTGTGGATATAGTATATTATTGAAATGAAGATTGCTTGGACATGCCGAAAAGAAATGGCCGGCTAATTACATGTAATTATTTTCTTCTGTTTAGTTCACCGCACAGTTAAAAATTGTCTTTGTTCGCTATATTGAATATCTATATCGTTGATATATTTTGTAAGCAAAATATTGACAAAAAAAAGATTACATGTAATATTGCATCCTAGTGACCCGATAGCAGACCGCTGCAGAATGGCGAGACGCAGCTGGAACTCATCGCAGAATAATCTAAATATCTGTGTCAACTCCGACGAGCATATAAAAAATCACTCGGGACGTTTATCTGAGGGGTAACCCCGGTAAATGGGAAATAAGCCGGCATCTTTCCAGTACCCTCTTGAGGGGTGTAAGTGCCATGGTGGTATATTTATGTTTATTGAGGGTGCGGATTAATGAGTTTGCGTGGTTGCGGAGTGTTTACCGCTGCTTTTTTTACCGTTTCCATAGCCTATGCTGTTCGATATGGTTACGGCATGCTATTACCGGGAATGCTGGCAACACTTGAGATCACAAAGACGCAGGCCGGGGTTATTTATTCCTCTTATTTTGTGGCGTATACGGTTTTTTCACCGATACTCGGGACCCTCTCGGATCGTTTTGATTCCCGCATATTACTCACTTGTTTTTCGGCCTTATTGGCGGTGGGTGCGTTGCTTATGGCATTCGTCACAACGGTGCCGGAAGCGGCGATTGTTTTTGCGCTGGCAGGAATCGGGCATGCAGCCTGCTGGGCTCCGGTCGTTTCGCTGGTTCAGCAGTGGGCGGATGATAGGCATCGCGGAACCACACTTGCCGTTGTGACAATGGGCAGCGGTGTTGGTATTGCTGCCTGGAGTTTGCTTCTCCCGATCATAGTTGAACGTTCCAGTTGGCAGGCCGGTTGGATACAGCTGGGAATCTTTGGCTTTTTTGTTGCCGGGTTAAATTTGCTGTTCATCAGGAACCCCGAGGAAAATGAAGGCGGTTTATCCCCTATTTCCCGAGTTGATGTAACAAGGACATTACCAAGATTGTCCTGTCGTCAATTTCTCGGAAGCCTGCATTTGTGGCTAATTGGCGGCTCTTATCTCCTGGTTGGCTTCACTGTACTCGTGCCTTTTACCTTTTTGAGTGTGTATGCCTCTGAAGAATTGCACTTGTCCTATGCAACTGCCACCCGTTTTTTCACCATCATTGCGGTGGCTGGCATGGCCGGAAAATTAAGTTTGGGTATTTTGTCTGATCGCTGGGGCCGAATTCCAGTAATGATGATGTCTTGCTGCCTGCTCGGGCTAGGCTGTTGGGGAATAGCTAACGTCTCGGATTTACGTCTCAAGATTTTTTTTATTATCCTGATCGGCATTGGTTTTGGCGCCGTGTGGCCTGTTTATGCAGCTGCGGCTATGGATTTTTTCCCAAAAGCCGCCGCTGGAAGTGTCATCGGGGTGTGGACTTTTTTCCTGGGACTCGGCTCCATCACCTCTCCGATTGTCTGTGGCTGGAGCATAGATTTTTCCGGATCCTACACCTGGGCCTTTAACATCGGTTTTGCTGCTGCAATGCTAGCGGCAGCTTTGTTATTGCCGCTGCTGAACCAATCGGAAAGGACCCTAGGGAAATATAAATGGGATGTCTAGAATCGATGAAATAAAGTATCTAAAGGATATTTAGCCTTCTTTATTGTGATACTTTCACACTGTGCATGCACCTTTCGAAATGTACCAGCACCACACTTGGGATTTGTATCATCTGAAAATCACCATAACTGTTGATCACTCTATTTTGGATGATATACAGAAAAGCAGAAAGCTCGATCATGGCAGATATTTCTACAAATATTCTCAAAATGTTGGTAGGTTACAAGTAATTTTAGGGCCAGCAAACAAAAGAGCCTTGGTCTCGGTAGCGGAAACGAGCAACCTCCTCTGCAAATGCGGGGGAGATATGCAGATCAGCCGAATTACTTATTAGGTATGTACCATAGGCGACTATTCCTTCGCTGCGACAAAGAGCATGCCAGTCACATTATTATAGATCGAGACATGACCGATTAGGGATCCCCCCTAAAGACATCGCCTAGTGCTCGTTTTATTGGAATGCTTTTCGTGGTGACCAAGTTTATTTCAGTTTGGGGCGTGAGTCGCGCCCGCCAAAAATGGCACTGGTTCTTCTGTAATCTTGGTTGCCACTTCATATCTGCCATGTAGTTTATTAATTTTTCGAATTTAAGTGATGTAGCGGGCCTACGTTCGGCGTTAAGCTGTCCGGGGGGGAACTCTGCTCAGTATAATAGATTCGGCAGATAGGTGACTATTCCCGGGAAAATCGTCATGAGGATGATCCCCACAACAATTGCCGCAAGAAACGGCAAAACCCCAGCAAAAATAGACTCCAGCTTAACCTCACCTCCGGGTAACCCTCGCGTTACACCAAAAACGACGTAGACGTTGATACCAACGGGCGGTGTGATAACCCCCATCTGAGAAATTAACACGATGATGATACAGAACCAGACCGGATCATAACCAAGAAACATGATTACCGGATAAAAAATTGGAATGGTCAGCATCACCAGAGCTAGAGCGTCCATAACGCAGCCGCCGAGAAAATAAACAAACACGATTATAGCTAAGATGATGATAGGTGGCAGGTCAAAACCACCGATCCAGGTGGCTATCTCAAATGGTATTCGACTGATCGCAAGAAATTTGCCAAAAACCGTCGCCGCGGCAACCAGCAGCATTACCATGAGCGAAGAACGTATTGTTTCGTAAAGGGCGTCCATTAGTTTTGCCCAAGTTAGCTGCCTGCGAACCAGAGTTGCCAGTAACACACAAAACACTCCCATGCCTGCCGCTTCGGTTGCTGTAAACCATCCCATGAACATACCGCCCATGACGGTGACAAAAATGATGATGACCTCCCCCATACCGAACAGAGAGACAAAGCGTTCCTTCCAGGTAAATGTTTTCCCAACCGGCCCCTGAGATGGGGCAATCGCACACCAGATGAAGATTGTAATGACAAAGAGAACGGTGATGAGAATTGCGGGTATAATGCCCGCAATAAAGAGTTTACCGATGGATTGTTCGGTTAGTATGCCGTAAACAATCATAACGACACTCGGCGGCATAATCATTCCGAGGCCTCCGCCTGAAGCCACAGCCCCGGCAGAGAGCTGATCCTTGTAACCAAAGCGCCGCATCTCTGGCATACCTACTGTGGCCATGGTGGCCGCCGTAGCCGGGCTTGATCCGCAGACCGCCCCGAATGCAGTACACGAAGTGACAGTGGCCATGGCCATACCGCCCTTAATCCCGCCTAGCCATTTGTATGCAGTATCATAAAGCCGTGTACTGATACCGCTACTGAACACCAGTTGGCCCATGAGGATAAACAGGGGGATGGTGGTCAGGTCATAATTTGAAAAGACGGAATAAAATTCCTTTGCGACCAGATTCAAACTACCCTGAAAAGAAACCAATGCCCCGAAGCCGACAAAACCGACCAGTGTCATGACATATGCTACAGGCATACCGGACATGAACAGGGTAACCATCACCAAAATTCCAATAATGCCTATCATTGTAGGACTCATTGCTGATTAAAGCCCCCTTAGCTTGCTGATGGTTGAGAAAAAAGTTTTGACAATTGCAAAGGCAAAAAGAAGAAAACCAACGCCAACAGCTCCCATAATAAGATACTCTGGTGCCATGAGGTTCATTGACAGTTCACCGGATGCCCGGACATTCGTTGCGAGAATAAACATACGCCAGGTTACAATGCAGAAGATAACAAAAGAAACAACATCTATGACCAGATCGAGGTACAGTCTGGTTTTTTTAGAGAGCTTTTCGGTGATAATTTCCACACCAATATGACGTCTCTTTGCATGGGTGTCAGAGAGTGCTGCTGCAGCGACCAAGGCAGCCATGAAGCTCATGAGTTCATACGCGCCAAAGACCGGATAGCCGAACAAACGGCCAAAAACATCAAGGCAGGTCAGGGCAACCATGGCTAACAGCAGTAAACTCCCTAGAAACATTAGCTTATCTGAGAGCTTATCGAATAATTTGCCAAACATGTTCCGTTATCCTTGTGCGTGTATAAACCGCCACAACACGCCGTTTCGTTAATCATATGGCAGTTGCGGCAGTTAGTTGTGGCGATGGAGGTGCTCTCTCCGCAGACGATACATCCTGCGGAGGAAACCTCAGTCAGCTATTGGGCGTCGCCGGTTGCTATGACTTTGTTGATAAAATCAAAGACGTTCGCGCCATCAATCTTCATGTCATCCAGCGTTTTGATATAATTGTCTATTACAGGTCGAACGGCAGTGGCCCAGCGCTCACTTTCAGCGTCATCGAGTGTGATCACAGTACCGCCCTTATCTTTAAAGAAAACCATACCTTCCTCATCACTGCTGTCCCACGCCTCACCATGCTTAAGAGCCCACTCCTTATTGATCTCTTCTATGACTTTCTGATCCTCAGGAGAGATCTTGTTCCACTTGGATTTGTTCATGACGACATAGAAAGTGGTGGTATAGGCTGCGGGCTTTGCGATGGTCATATAGCTCACCACTTCTCCCATGTTCCAGCCTTTGTTAGTTTCTGCTGGATGGAAGCTCCCATCGACAACACCTCTCTGCAGAGACTGATACGTGTCAGGCATTGCCATACTTACCGGTGTACCGCCAAGGGCAGTTGCGATGTTGGCGCTCATGCCTGTAGAACGGATACGTTGTCCTTTCAGATCTTCCAGTTTTTTAACAGGAACTTTGCGGGTATGAATGTATCCTGGACCATGACCATGGAAGTACATGACTTTGGTACTGTCAAATTCGACGGGCTCCATTTTCTCAAACAGTGCATTGGCAGCCTTGGTTGCAACAACACCTGATGGATAGCCCAGTGGCATATCAAGAGAAGCCATGACAGGAAAACGTCCCTGAGTATAGGCAAGAGCTGCAACACCGATATCGGCAATACCGTCGGTTACTGCTTCGTAGGTTTGTGGTGCGCGCGTCAGCGTCTGTCCTGGAAAGAACTGAATTTTTACACGACCATCGGTGCGTTTTTCTACTTCTTTACACCAATTTTCTGAGGTTACCGCCTGAATGTGGGTGGGAGGGAAAAAAGTGGAATAAGTTAGGGTTACCGCATGGGCTGAAGATGCAGCGAAAAACAATGCGAAACAAATAAAAGCAGCTCGTGGTGTAAAAAATATTCCTTTCATCGAAATCCTCCATTGAGATTTAGGTAGTGAATAAGTGTTTAACCAGTGATACATTGCGGCTTTTCGCCCGTTGGCCTGCTTCCAACAAGCTTTAAAGAGTCATAGAAAACATGAATTTCTTCTGGGCATCATAAAGTGTTTATACTAACTAATTAGACCTCCCTCTAATAAGCTTTTACTATTAATGATATTTAATTGAAAGTGTTTAATAAGCAACCGATCATCTAACCCCTAACTGATTTTGTTTTTTTCGGTTGATCCTGAGATTCTTCATTTATCGTGGACTCTTAATGTATTACAGAATATTTTATTATTTATTTGAATGAGTTAAGCACAGAGTTCGAAATATTTTGTCTAAAGGTACTTATCCTGTAATTCTAGTTCTTTTCCAGCTGTCACATTCCCGACACTCTAGACATATAAAAAAAACCGGCTCATCCTGATAAAGCGAAATTTGTAGCGGGTAATTTCCATACAATGCTCAATGCAATATTGCATGCAATGCTTCTCCTGTCAAGAATAACCTTTGATATGTCATATTAATTTTATAACACTTACTGGGGTTCCTGTCGTGACGGAAAAAGAGCTCAGATACTGTGGATTGCAGTGTTATAGAGAAATATTTGCGCGGTGGCAGGTCCATTGTACCAAAGTCAGAAACCCCATGCTGGCCCCTACCGACGGAATTCAGGAATTGTTTGACAAGCAGCATCCGCATACCATTCTTTTCCAGCTTTTTCTGAGGAAAAACAAAAGATAATTAAACATATACCACCAAGACACATATGCCGGTTTATTTTACCCAGGTAATGTACTCTTCGCCTGTTATAAATTGCTAACGTCAGGGCCTGGGAAAAAATAACATGACCATCCTGCAGCTCATTTTCGGGCCGTCCTTGGACGCAGCTCAATCGCAAAATCCTCGGCGCAGCGCACTCTACGCCGAGGATTTCGCTCAATCGCTGCAACTAAACTGAGCGCAAATTTTGACTATCTTATTTGTTGCCAGGCCCCTAGTCGTACATTGCCGCCTAAAGCTGGATTGCCGAACCTCAATTCATTAAATTCGGCAGAAACATGGTGATTTGCGGAATTGCGAGGAGCAGAATGATCCCGGCAATATCGGCAAGAAGAAAAGGGGTCACCCCACGGAAAATCGTATGCATTGGAACCTTTGTTATTCCTTGGATGACAAAGACATTCAATCCAACAGGGGGTGTAATCAACCCCATTTCCGTTACCCTGACGACGAGAATCCCAAACCAGATAGGCTCGAAATTGAGTTGAAGGATGAGTGGATAGAATACAGGAACGGTTAATAACACGATTGCCATAGAATCCATCAAACAGCCGAGCACCATCAATGTTAAAAGGATTAAAACCAAAATGACATAACGATTGACAGGCAGTTGAGAGACCATTGTGGCAAGTTCAAAAGGTAATCTGGTTACCGAGAAAAAATAGCCGAGAATCATAGCGCCGAGAACAATCATGAACAGCATCCCCGTCGTTGATGCAGTGCTGGTCAAACTCGTTCTTAAATTCTCCCAGGTCAACTTGCCCCGGAAAATTGTAAATACAAAGGCTATGAAAGCGCCTATTCCAGCTGCTTCGGTAGGGGTGAATATACCTGAATAGATCCCTCCTATAACAATAATAAAGAGAACAAGTACTTGCCAAGTCTTCAGAAACGCAAAGAATTTTTCATTTATTGTTGTGCTGGGTCCTGGAGGACCCATGGCTGGGTTGCGTCGGCACAAAATCATAATGACGATGATATAAAAGACAGCCTGAAGAATTCCTGGAATGAATCCAGCCATAAACAATTTGCCAATAGACTGTTCGGTAATGATACCGTAGATGATCAGAATCACACTAGGCGGAATGAGAATTCCGATACAGCCGCCAGAGGCGATGGAGCCTGTCGCCAGAGCTGTATCGTAATTAAATTTTTTCATCTCCGGCATAGCCACTTTTGCCAGGGTTGCGGCAGTAGCCAAACTTGACCCGCTGATGGCGGCAAAACAGGCACAGGCCGCTACTGTAGCTATTGCCAGCCCTCCTCGAAGATTGCCAAAGAGCGTGCGGACTGATCGGTACAGATCTTCACTCATGCCGGCAACAAAGGCAAAAGAGCCCATGAGGATAAAGAGTGGGATGACACTCAAATCATTGCTGGCAAAGGTGGTATACGGTACCGTCTTAAGAATTCCAAAAGCCGGTCCCCATCCGGTAACATAGGCGAATCCCAAAAATCCGACCAATCCCATGGCGATGCCGATCTGCATCCGCAACAATAACAGGATGAGCATAACAAATATGCCAAGGAAACCGGCCTCAGATGGACCCATGAGATGCCTCCTTTGATTTTGAACCAAAGAGTTGAATGAGCATAATCACAGCATAGACCAGGGTACCTATGGCAACCGGTATGACAAAAGGGTATGCAGGAATCGATAAGACCGCAGAAGTCATTTTTGAATCGTAGACGTCGAAAACAGATAAATAATTCTGCCAGGAAATGAGCAGGATAAAGCCTATGGAAGGGATGGTAATGAAAAAATGACAAATTTTCTGCAAACTTTTTGGGAAGTGATCTACAATCAAATCAACCGCCACGTGGGATTTTTGAAGAGCGCAGTAGGCGATGCTGAATGGCACGATAATAGCCATCAAATATTCGACCAACTCCATTGAACCGGAGATCGGGCTGTTAAAAAAATATCGACCAAGAACGTCCGCTGCTGTCAAAAACATCATGAGAGTCAGTGCGGTTGCTGCAATAACTGCTAATATTCCGGTTATAAAGTTAATCACTTTTCCCGGCCAATTTGGTTGCATGGATCATATCTCCTGAATAAGCTAATCGAACAACTTTCTAACCGGCAAATGGTCTCTTATTCGTCCCCTTGACATGGCTCTTCAGCGCCCGCCGGGTTATGTGCTTTTCATTCTTGTCAATTCCCATGCATTGAGGGGAATGAACTGAGTGACAGGTTGATCTGTAGTAAGGATAACATAATGGTTTTACGTACGGTGACAGAGGTAAACAGCACTCGTCTCGTCACCGCACGCAATGCAGGAGCTGGGCTGCTAGCTTATTCCTGACCAAGTTGGAGCGTTGTATCGAGAATCTCCTGGGCGTTTACAACACCTTTTGCCTCCATATCCTTCACCCATTTTTGCCATATAGGTTCACCGCCAACATCAATCCATTTTTGGCGCTCTTCCGCGCTCAACGAGAAGATGTTTTCTGCATTACCTGCTTCCTTAACTTTTTCTAATCCCACCGCTCGCATTTCATCAAAGAAGTTACGGCCCCAAAATTTTGATCCAGCTTCTCCGCTGACACTCATAATTGCCTCCTGAACGTCTTTGGGGAGGCTGTTCCACTTCGCTTTGTTCATCACCAAAGAAAAGTAGACTGCGGGAAACGGTACCTCAGTGTAATATTTGGCAACCTCATAAAATCGCCAGACGTGAATCGCCTCCCAAGGTGCCCCCATGCCATCAATAACGCCCTTTTGTAGAGATATATAGTTATCAGGCATCGGTATGAGCATGGGAACTCCCCCAAGTGCTTTTACCATTTCGGTAGGGGGACCACCGGTCATTCGAATCTTCATCCCTTTAAGATCTGCCATGCTTTTTACCGGCTTATTGACGGTTATCAGGGTATATGGAGGGCTCGTATAGAAAAGAAGGACCTTTACATCTTTAAATTCGTTCTGAATTTCTGGAAATTTCTCATATAATTTCCAGAGCGTTTCACTGCCCTTTTCCGCGGTTGTGAATGGCATGGCAGGCAGGCTGATTACATCAGTTACGGGAGTCATACCCGGCCAGTAGCCATGAAAACACCAGCCGATATCGGTAATACCCAGTTTAGTGGCTTCCCACATATCCTTGCCTTTAGCAAGAGTCTGGCCATAAAACGATTGAATCTTGACCTTGCCCCCGGTTGCTTCTTCAATTTGCCTCAACCAGGGTTCTGAGGCCTTTACGGAGCTTAGCCCGCTTTCCGGATTCTGGTGGGCAAAACGCAATATAATTGGTTTTTCCTTGGACTGTGCCGCAAAAGGTACCGCCATCATTAGCGTGATCAAAAAGATAATGACTCGTTTTTTCATTCGTTCCTCCAGCTCTTTTGAATTTTATACCAATGCATGTATTGTAGGCAACATTCTGAATTCAGGCTGTGTAGATTATTGCCCGGTTTCAAATCGAAATGTCTGGTCGGGGTCAACGATTGCGAGGATGCGTACTATACAGCCATCACCACCAGTCCAACGCCATGGGAAGGCTGTAAAAAAGCAGCGCTTTCCTGTTACTTTGTCTAGGTCTCCGCCGACGTTTTCAATTCCGGGGATACCACCTTTGACCATGAGAGTTTTGTGAGCTGGTTCCCAGTCGGGGAAATCCTCTTTGGGATCACGGCCGGTCTCTTGTTTATATTCCTCAATCAAATGGGGTTGAGAGGGACCGAGGCCATGATCCACCAGCTTGGTTGCTATCGGATGATCATTTGCCTGGTGGCCGTAGCCAACACATTTTACCTTTTTGTCTACCAGCCATTGGGCACCTGCGCCGGAGACGCCGCAACCATAGGCGAAGTATTCATCACTGTCGGCCCATTTGTGATGAAAACCTGTATTGATCATGACAATATCGCCCTCCTTGATCACTGGACGGGCATTTTCGAGATCCTCTGGAGTAATTACACCCCATTTGCCTTTGGGGATCGATACGGCAACGCCGGTACCGCATAGACGCCAGGTAGGGTAGCTGCTGATGCATGGGGTGTTTTCGGTGACATGGATCGGCGCATCCATATGGGTACAACGATGCATTATGCCGTCCCATCTCGTCTGATAAATCCCGTCTTTGGCATGAAATTTATCGACAATGACATTGACGCTGGGCGTAGACGGCCATTCCGGCATATGATGGTGAAAGACATGACTTAAATTATATATTTCAAGGCTCATTATTGATCTCCCTTACCTTTGAGGTTAATTATTTGCCGGAATCAATCCTACAATTACCGCTAGGGTCTATCATCGCCATAAAGCGGACCGGACAGGCGTCACCGTATTGGAATTTCCAAGGTGTTGCAGCAAATGTAGCGCGTTTGCCGGACAATATGTCGACATCACCACCTACCTGTTCAATCGTTGGGATCCCCGCGGCCAGCAGGACTTTGTGAGCAATATTCCAGTCTGGATGCTCTTTTTTAGGGTCCAGGCCTGTGGCTTGTTCGTAGGCATGGGCCAGACGGTTCATGGTGGGGCCGCCGCGATGCAGACCCAGCGAGGTCGCCAAGGGATGATCCACCTGGGGCATATCAACGGCAACGAGTTTGCAGTCTTTTTTCACCAGCCATTCGGCAGCATCTTTGGATAGGCCTGGAGACTCGCCGAAGTATTCTATGGCATCGGAATACTTGTGGTGCCAACCGGAGTTGATAACGACGATATCACCCTGCTGCACACCGGATCCGGCCTCATCCAGATCTTTTGCCGTGATGACCTGATAACTTTTTTTCGGTAGATGCAGAACAATGCCATTGCCGAAGAAACGTTCAACGGGGATGCTTGCCAGGTCTGCCGCTTTCTGGATCATGTGCAAGGGAGCATTCATATGTGTTCCGGTATGCAGTACCGTATTTATGCGGTGAGCCATGACACCATGTTGAGCAAATTTAACAGAACGGTACATTTTTACATCGTCTTGACCTGGATAGGATGGTACCCCATGGCCCCAGGGGTGGCTCAGTTCAATCGTCTGCAGCCCACTGTAAGGATCTGTTGTAACTGCTATCATAATCTGCCTCTTGTCTTAGATTCACGCTGTTTCCGCAGGCTATTTTTTAACCATGGGAGAAGCAGCAGTGCAAAAGTTTAATGCCCTTTTGCGGTGTAAATACCCTTGAAAATATACTTTCTTGTTGTTGCTAAAAAATAACCTGTACGGAATGACACATGCTCAAGGAGTTTCATATATCAAAACAAAAAACTCACAATGTAAAACACATTGTACATTGGCAAGCAAACATGTCAAGAATATTTTACATACAATATGATATGGCAATTACCATTGGTAATTGATATATATATAAAGATAACTCTCGCTCATGAAGTATGGCGTCCAGGAAGGATTTATCGAATGGGTACTGCCTGAAAGGGCTTCTCAACGAAATTAAATTGTCACCGGCCAAGCTTTGATAAACTCGTAAAAACCATAATTTTCGGATGGCTAAATAAAAAACTTCATATGCTAGGCGCACAAAATTTATATCATTACGGCGTACTAGGGTACGTCGTAATGATAGAAATTTTGTAGCAACGATGCAGATGAAGAGTTTTTACGACGCCATCAAGCTTTTATAAAGCAGGAAAAGGATAACAATGGACGATACAGGACTGTATGATTGCCCCATGCCCGAGTCCTTTCATGACAAGATGGGACTTACCGTATTTTTGGCCTGGCTTTTTTATCTCGGCTTTGTCAGCCGGGTTCTGTTTGCTCCTCTTATGCCGGAAATTGAAAAAGAGCTGGGAATTGGTCATGGGGAGGCGGGAGGGCTGTTTCTCATGATGTCTTTAGGGTATTTGCTGGCCCCGCTATGTTCTGGATATATTTCTTCCAGGATTAATCATCTGGGGACCTTGAAGTTATCGGCCCTGCTCGTGGGTGTTGCTTTGATTCCCTGTAGCTTTATCAAGAGTGTATGGGCCCTGGGGTTCTGGCTCATGGTTGTTGGTTTTGCAGGTTCGATTCACTTACCCTCGGCTATCAGCACAATTACAGCAGAGATTCAAAAGTCCGACTGGGGAAAAGGGCTGAGTGTGCACCAGTGTGCTCCCCCGCTCAGTTTCGTATCTGCTCCTCTTATAGCAGCTTTTTTGCTGCGCTGGTTCACCTGGCGCGAAATCATACTTCTATGGGCAGGGATTGCACTTTTATCTGCCTTTCTCTATAGTTTTTTAGGTAAGGGTGGTGAATTTCCCGGTCGGCCCGTGAACATACGAAATGTAAAAGTAGTTGGTTCCACAGGTTCGTTCTGGATCATGGTTGCCCTTTTTGCAATGGCCATGAGTGGCAATGCCGGAATATTTGCCATGCTTCCCCTCTATTTTGTGACGGAAAGAGGGTTTGACCTTGGCACGGCCAATTACCTGATCGGATTGTCCCAGCTATCCGGTCTTGTCATGGTGTTTTTCGTAGGTTGGCTTACCGACAGAGTGGGTCAGAAGAGGATAATTGCTCTTTCTTTACTGTTGACCGGCATCTTAACCGTGCTTTTATCCTGTACCAAGGGGTGGCTGCTGATTATGGTCTTGTTCCTGCAACCAGCTATGCTGACAGCTTTTTTTCCCGCAGGATTTGCGGCATTGTCCCGAATTGCGCCGCCTTCCTTGAGGAGCGTCACAAGCGCTACCGGGCCGCCCTTGGCTTTTCTTATTGGCGGAGGGATGACACCTCTGTTTTTAGGGCATTTTGCACAAGTATATACGTTTGCCGCAGGTATTTTCATTGCCGGATGTTTTTTTCTTCTGGGTCCGGTTTTAGTCCTTTTCCTGAAGCTGGGAAGGTATGATGATCAATCGGGATGTTGATCGATAGTGGCAAGAAACTATGATGTAAACTGTCTCTACGTAACTAGAGGGTTTTGGACTCATTTTGTTTGACAGAGCAGCATTGATTGATGTTTTTACGCGCCCGGCGTATTGCATGATATGCTGATTTTTGTCGAGATGTGTTGATAAGTATGTGTTGTAAGCGGAGTAATGAGTGGTTAAGTTATTTTTTGGAAAACGACAACGGTTCTACAGAATGTTGTATATTTATGAAAACAGGAAAGGAAAAAAATCATGTTAAAACCAATTCGATCAATTCTGTTTGCTACAGACTTAACACCTAATTGCCAGCCGGCCCTGGATTTCACAATAGCCATCGCTACTCGTTTTCAGGCTACTATTTACATGTTACATGTAATTGAGAAATTACCAGAGAATGTCAGCGGAAGGTTAAAAGGTTTACTTGGTACCCATCAGTGGGAAGATATGATCGGCTCCCATCAGGAGAGTGCTCATCGATCCCTACTCGGTAAGCAATCTACCAGCAGTGGCATCAGAGAGTCTTTACGTAATTTTTGTAATCAGGAAGGTCTTGAGGGAAATGCCTGTGATTTCAAATCTAGTGAAATCATAATCACGGATGGTATACCTATCGATGATATCCTGGAAAGTGCCGAAAAAAATGACTGTGATTTGATTGTTCTTGGTGGCCACAGGAGTGTTTTCGCCAAAACTTCTCTTGGCAGCACAGCCAAGGGTGTACTGAAAAAAAGTACGATTCCGGTAACAGTAGTTCCTTCAGAAGCATCCTGATGCGGTCGACTGGGAATTGAATAGACTTGTTTCTTGCCGTTTCTCGGAGACACTGCGGTGGAAGCTTCCATGCATGAAAAAAACATAAAACTTTATGCCGTGAGCACATGCGGTCATTGCAAGACCTTAAAGAAAATGCTTGAATCGGAAAGGTTTGTTTTTGACTCTGTTGATGTAGATCTCCTGGAGGGTGCGCAGCGCCGGGAGACATTGGCGGAAGTGAAACAGATCAACAAACGTTGTTCTTTTCCGACGATTGTCATTGGAGAAAAGGTTATCGTCGGCTTTAGGGAAAATGAGATAAAGGAGGCATTGGGCATTGGATGACTGCGGAGGAACTCTATAACAAGCTGAAGACCGTTCAGGAAAAGAGAGGTCTCATTTTCAATAAAGACAGGTTGAGAACTCTAGAACTCCTTGATGGACTTCTGGTGAACAAAGAACGTTATGGTTATTTGTCCTGCCCATGCAGGGTTGCATCGGGTAACTTGCAACACGACCGGGATATAATCTGTCCGTGTTTGTATTGTCAGCCGGATATCGAAGAGTTTGGAAGTTGTTACTGCGGTCTCTATGTATCCAGAGAATGGAATGAAGGGGTCATAGACCCGGTGTATGTTCCTGAGCGCCGCCCGCCGGAGAAAACAGTTTTCTGAGAAACCCGTTGTTTGCTATCGGTCATCTGAGAAGGCTAGAATATAAATTAAATGTCAGAGAACAGGCTGTAGCGCCTTTATGAACAAAGACTCTGACTCCTGTGAGATAACTATGAA
Organism: Desulfopila inferna; assembly: GCF_016919005.1. Lineage (NCBI taxonomy): Bacteria > Pseudomonadati > Thermodesulfobacteriota > Desulfobulbia > Desulfobulbales > Desulfocapsaceae > Desulfopila > Desulfopila inferna. The sequence continues at coordinate 219,328 of NZ_JAFFQE010000002.1, read as the reverse complement.
AACTGCAGAATGGGGGAGTTACGTAAAAATCCAATTTTCCATTACACTTGATGATGGCAGGATTGTTGGAATACCTAAAGAGAAGACCCAACTGAATTTTAAAATCGGCGATGGTAAAATATTGCCGGCGCTTGAATCCCAGATAGTTGGAATGAAAGAAAAAGAGATCAAGAAAATAACGATTTCTCCCGAGGATGCGTACGGGCAATACAACAAAGAACTGGTGCTCAGGGTCGAGCGAAAAAATTTTCCGCATGACATCAATCTGACCGTCGGTCGAACAGTGCAATATCAGAACAGAGATGGAGAAAGGGTCAATTTCGTGGTCAATGCCGTGGACGAGAAAACGGTGACCATAGATGGAAATCATCCCCTGGCCGGACTGAATCTGACCTATAATGTTGAACTCCTCGAAGTGCCCTGAAAAGACGATTGATTTCGAGAGAAAGGCAGAGCAATAAGCACTATAAAAAAGGCGACAACAAAGAACCCGACCGGGGAGAACAAATTCAGTCGGGTTCTTTTGTTGTCGCCTTTGTTGTTGCTAACAACGAGCTAAGGCTATTTTGCCGCCATGTCCATGGCAATATCACCAAGCCCGCGATCAATATCGGTTTTAATGCCGGCTATGGTCTGTTTGACACCATCTTTTTCAAAGGTGAGAGAATAACTTCTGTCATCTTGTAGTTCCTTGAACCAAAAATCGCCGAAATTCGTTGTTGTCTCGGTGAACTTTAATCCGGATTCCTCATCTGTCAGGGTGCAGGTTGCACCAATGATGACTTCTTTTTCTGTCGGGTCATAGAGTGTGCCGGCAATAAATTTTTTCGGCAAACCCTTATAATATACCCTCGATTTGGTTCCAGCTTCAGGATTAAGCAGTTCAGCATCTTTGATAAAATCCGCAAAATCCTCTTCTTCGCCAAACTTCAGAGCCTCGGTTGGACACTGATCTACACAACGGGGAACTGTCCACTCTTCATCATTATCGAGCAGGTGACTGCAACCGGTACATTTTTGCGCAATATTCAGCTGCTCATTAAAATAAATAGAGTTGTGGGGACAGGTATCAGCACAAAGTTTACAGCCGGTGCAAATTTCCGGATCTATGATCACGATGCCGTCGTCGCGCTTGTAGATGGCATCAACCTTGCATTCTTCTATGCATGGAGCATCGTCGCAATGATTACAGAGAAAAGGCACGTAGGAGACTCTGACGTGGGGCACATGGCCACGGACTTTTTCCGTCAGACCAATCCAGAATTGTCCAGTGTCCGGCTGTGGTTTTGCATAGGGCGTCCAGTCGTTAACCACGTGCTCATCTTTACAGGCGATTTGACAACAGTAGCAACCGTTGCAAACTGATAGATCTACAGTGAATACTTTCATTATTTTTTACCTCCGTCAACAATCCAGGCTTCAACGCGAAGGCCTGATGCTGGGTCATACTTTCTGTCAAAGGCTTCGGGATAATCGCGTCGCCAAATGTCCATCTCAGCGCCACTCACTTTTTGCACCTCTACCAGGTAGCCACCGCCGATCTGACCGACACAGTTTTCCGAAGTAACGGCACCCGGAGTGATGGTGTTAATGGCACCGCCCCGTTCGATCTCGCCTGTTTTAATGGGATCGTGTCTGGCGCCGTGGTCCATATAGGCGACACCATCACGTAACCGTTCAGTAACATAGGCACCGGCAAGAACGATTCCTCGCTCGTTGAATACCTTGACGATATCACCGTTTTTAATGCCCCGCTTTTCCGCTTCTTTCGGGTTCAGCCAGCACGGCTCGTATTTATACCCGTCGGGACCGGTTACCTTCATGGTGGGGGTCTCACGTGTCCAGGTTATGTCGTCACATTGGGCATGTACACGCCAGCGACCATGGTTGGACATCTGCAGCAGTGGAAACATTTTCGACCGATGGCTGGACATCCTTTCGTCATGATTATGGCTTTTTTCGATCCACTTGGGAATCGGTCCTCTTTCTTTATCGTCAGGATAGGCCTTGGCAAGGGCTTCTGAGTAAAACTCAAGTTTTCCGGTCGGAGTATTGAGTTTGTGTTTTTCAGGGTCCTCGTAGAATTCACGGAATCCTGGAGGATCGTCTTCCCAGTCCGGATGAGTACTGTAAATCCAGTATTGCTTTTCTTGCAGCTGTTCCCAGCTGACAAGTTTCTCGCCGCCCATGTAGCCCCAGATGAGCTTTTGCAGATCCTCAGTGGTCTTGCCCTCGGTCATTTGTTCTTCCATGCCTTCAAACTGTTTGGCAACCTCCAGGACGCATTGGGCATCACTCTTCGATTCGCCGATCGGCTCAATGGCTTTTTCCGTTATCATGATATTGGGCTGCATCGTCCCTTGACGGATGTTGGTGACGATGTCGTCCACCTCCATATAGGTATTGGCGGGTAGAACGATATCGGCATAGACGCAATCGTTTTCAAACCACGGGTGTTGCGCCACGATGCACTCGACCTGTGAATTCTGCATGGCCAGTTCAGTCTCGTGCCCGTAGTTCCAGCAAGTGATCCTGCAGGGACTGTCGGTCCAGATCATATGGATTTTAGAGCCATGTTCCTCTTTGGAAATTGGGAAGACATAATGCTCAAATTGATCGTGGGTCAAGGCGTTCTGGGCTCCGGTGCCTCTGAACGTGATCGGCTCGTCGGAAAGGATTGCATTTTGGATCAAGGTCTTGGGGATAACCTGTTGCTGCCATGCGCTCACCGCACTGAGGACCGGCAGGGCGATGCGTTCTTCAATTTCCGGATTCCAGAAGAATGTTCCGCCCAGTCCTTCGGCTCGGGGGAGACCGAAATAGGTGAACTGATGTTGATGGACACCTGGCCCACCGAGTCCCTGCATGCCGAGGAGGATACACTCGAGACGGGCTGGTTCGTGCGCGAATGGTCCGCGGATAAAACCACCGCCGAAATAGTGGGCAATAGAAGTGGTTTTGTCAGCGAATTCGCGGGCGAGAGCCTTGATGGTCCAGACAGGCACGCCGCATTTTGGTGATGCCCACTCAGGAGTCTTGGGCACGTCGTCTTCTTTGCCCAGCACGTAGTCTGCAACCTTGTCCATACCTACCGTGTGCGTTTTGACATATTCCTTGTCATAGGTACCCTCGGTGAGCCACATGTAGATTATGGCAAGCTGCAGGGCCGCATCTGTGTTGGGTAATACAGGAATCCACTTGTCGGCATGGATGGCGGTACCGTAGTTGCAGTCAGGACATATATAAACCTGTTTTATGCCTACTTCTGTAAAAAAGTAGCAGAGTCTGCTTGCAAACTGGCCGACGAAGCCCCAGGGAGTCGTCTCTGGATCGCAGCCCCAGAAAAGCACCATTTCAGAGTGTTCGATAGTATCTTTGACGATGTTTGCAGCAGGGTACATTATGCCCTGAGCGCCCTGGCCCCAGACGTGTTTGGCTCCCCAGTACCAGCCTTCCCAACTGTCGGGATTGCGCACCTGGAGGGTGAAACCGCCCAGATATTCAAGCAGCACGCCGGGATGACCGTGCGGGGTGTTGATGGTTTTACACTCTCCATGGCCATCGCCTTGCATTAAAATACTATTAACCCCATATTCTTTGTGGCATCTTCGGATTTCATCGGCAATCAGTTTGCTGGCCTCATCCCATGAAATGCGAACAAATTTGCTTTTTCCACGATTCTGTGTGTTTCTTTCGCCATTCGGATCCCAGTCGACGCGTTTCATTGGAAACGGCACTCGGTTTGGGGAGTAAACCCTTTTTTTATAGGCGAGAGAGAATGGGCCGGGCAGAGATTTCCATGTCGGCTCGATGGTTTTGCCATCTCGCGTCATCTTCCATTGACGAACATCTTTCTTGTCGTACTTCCACCCATACCGCATCGGGCGAACACGGACAATCTTGCCGTCTTTGACGTCTACCATGCCTTCGGCACCACCGCCAAAGTATCCGCCGAGGCCGAGCGACCTTAAGACCGTCTTGTCTTTTGTTTTGATTGGTTTCATCGATATATGTCTCCTCTGGTTGAAAGTTCACTGCCTCGGAACAGCCAGTGCGCTTGTTGATAATTCTAATTTTAAAGAAAGAGTATCGTTTTCCGGGTTTTGCTGACAGTCCATTAGTGTCCCGGTTGGCTGGTTTATGCATGAAAAATTACATGTAATGCGAAACAGTGCAAGCAGTATCGCACTCCAATTCCGACGGTAGTTATTGATTGCTATTTTACTTGAAAGAAGAGGCTTGTCAACAATTTTTTTTAGGCAGAAAACCCCAGGTGATTGAGTTCATTGACCGACTGGTGCGGCCAAAAGAAAAGAAATTCAATAATGATTGTATGTAATGAAGGCGCTGAAGTAACAACGGTCGAATCAGCTGCGATTCTTTCGTCGCGATCTCATTCGCTGGCCGGTGGGGCAGGGTGCTTTGCAGCGGGAGCAGACACCGGAGCAACGCGTTCCTCCTCTTGAGCCGCAGCCGTAACCGCAGGTGCCGCAACCCATTGGTGGATGAATGCCAATGCCGCTTATGCGAAAGCTAAAACCATCACTGTCAATCTTGATGGGGCCGTATTGTTGCATTAGCTGGTGCTCAATAATATATGTATGGCCGCCAATTTCATAAAGTTCATCTGACGGCTGAGCTGCTTCGAGAGCCAGTCCGAAGGAATGCATGCCGCAGCCGCCGATTTTAAGGAAAAGCCGAATAGGACTTTTTTCTTTGTCTTTGCAGTAATCAGCAATTGCCAGGGTGGCTTTTGGTGTGACTTCAATCATAAATAACACTCCTCGGCTTCGGTTTGCAGGATTGTGTTTTTCCGGTTTCTTATTGGCTACAATCTCTCTACATGCTGTCTGGAGACCACGAGAACTTTGATATCTGCGCTTACCGTGCGCTGAGGCACACGGCAGGCTGTTGTCTGTAAAGTACAAAAAGGAATAATCGAAAGAGTTACAATCTGTCTCATGAATTTTTCCCTCAGTTAAAAATTACCCTCTGTCTCTGCAAGCGGGTGGTGGTCAATGACCTTGAAATAACTTATATCACTGCAGGGGCCGCACAGAGTTTCATGCCCAACATGGATCTCCTTGCCGTCCCGTACTATCTGGCCGCAGTGGTCGCAGGCGGCAGGAAGACGAGGCGGACCGGGCTTATCGCCTTCAAGTAGTGATACTTTTACCTGTTGAACATCAAACAGCAAACTGTCCGGCATATTTTCGTAACCGACTATTTGCTGCCGTTGGAGGGAGGTTTCTTTTGGGGCGTATTTATGAGCGTACTCTCGGGAACTCTCTGTGGAAACGATTCGATAGGCGAGATGGGTTTCGAGGTTGACGAAGGTTGCTGCATTGATACCGAAATCTTTGAACTTCATAGTGCGTTTTCCGAGTTGGCAGCCTGTAACGCTGGCAATTGCGTCAGTTGCGTATCGGTCTATCTCGACAAAGACGACAAGTTTTTTGCGAAAACGCGCGTCTTGGGGGTCGTCTATGCCAATCAAGCGGCAGCCAAGCATGGCCATGCGCACACCGATTACCTGACCCGCGCACAAATGGCCCTGTTTGCAGACTGATTCTTTTAATAGTGTCTGAAAAGTTTCCATGTCTTTGCTCCATTTGCCAAAATAGCGAGGGTGCCCAACTATTGCGGGTAGTGTATGGTTCCTCTTGGGGGCACCCTGTGTCTCGAGCTTTAAGGGCCGTTTATTACATGAGCACAGCAAGGTGATGCTTGACTGAAAATATTTACATGTTATGTTACATACAATAATACGCATGTCAACTCTATAAGTTGTGTTGCTTTGCAGGTATTTGTATTTATATTGTAAATTCCCAACGTGTTGATGCTGGTTAAAGATGGCTTGAGTAGGATTAAAGACGTAGCTCCTTTAGGGCCTTGCTCCTAATTTCTGTCACTCAATTAAGTACCTCCTTGGGGGGGGTGTTAAGGAGCAGCTGTAGTGGATTGATTTTATATAAAAAGTAGATTAAGTTGCAGTGTATTGACATACTATTCGTAATGTAATAAATACTTGGAGTCGATTTTTCCGTAGTCGGTTGCAGAATGAGACCAATGACTTTGACCTCGTTTTGATCGAGGGGGGAATCAGATTTCCATATTGGCGACCTTACTCCCGGAATTCCGTATTTTCAGTTTAGTCCACTCAACGCATGGGGGTTTATTATTACGCCCCCTTGAGTGGTGAGGAAACAAGGAAACCAAGAGTACTTTAATATTAGAAACTTGAATATACCACCCAGGCACTTACACCCCTCAAGGGGGTAAAAGAGTGCCGGTTTATTTTCCGTTAGCCGGGTTAGAGGGAGTGAACGCTCTTGAAGAAGCAAAGTAACCTCACATTGAAAGTGCATCAGCAGATAATTGAGTTGATGCTCAATTATGAAATTGTTCCAGGTCAAAGACTGGTTTTCATTGATCTTGCAAAACAGCTTAATGTCAGCAGAACACCGGTCAATAATGCCTTAAGCATTTTAGCGCAGCAGGGATACTTGGATTTTGTCCCAAACCAGGGCTACTCTGTACATAAGCTGACGCGGAAGGAAGCGGAAAACCACTATGCAATACGCGAAATCCTGGAAGTGGGTTTTGTTGGACAGGCGATTCGCAACATGACTGATAAGAAACTGCAAATCTTCAAAAAACGTAAAACAGATTACGAAAAAGCCATTACCGGCCATGTTACCAGGAAGCTGTTTATTCTGGATACGGAGTTTCACGCAGGAATACTTGAGATGGTTGACAATGATATTTTATCAGCCCAATATCGAGATATCTGCCAGAAGATCTTCTTACGATTTCGTACTGAAGACTTACGTCTTAATCGAATCAAGGAGATTGAGCGAGAACATCACGAAATCTTCGAGGCTATCTGTCTAAAAGACGTTGAACATGCCAAAGAACTTTTGAAATTGCACCATAAGTCTTCGCAAAAAAATCTCTTTCCAATCATATTTCCTTCCGAACAATAGCCGGAGCGGTTCGGGAATGTGACGGGGAATGTTCCATGTGGAGCACAACCAGAAGATTGTTTTATCTCTATGGCGTTGGGCTTTGCTAGGAGAGGGCGGCAATCTTTGTTGGTGTATATGCTGCATGATGCATGACTGCAAAGGTTCCGTTATCCCCCCGCAGGCAACTTATATTCACTTTCCTGTAGTCATTTTGAGTGGAACTCATATTTTTGCGGGGAAATGCTTATCGTAATAGAATATGCATACTTTGGGTATCTTTAAGAGACTGGCCGGTGCTTTGGGTAGCAGGGGTTCATTGTGGATAGTGCACAAAGAGGAGGAAATTGAAAGATGAAATTGGTCAGTTTCAATTACCGGGACCAGGAGCGGATAGGGGTAGTAAACGAGGAATTACGGATTGTCGACCTTGGTCTTGCCCTGCCTCAGCTGAAGGATCACCCGCGTAATATGATTGACTTCATAAAGTTGGGTGAGGAGGGCTTGGCGCTTGCGGCACAGGCCTTGGCTGCAGGTCGCCGTTCTGCCATAATTCCGGCAGATGAGATTGTGTGGCTGCCTCCCGTTCCACATCCGGGAAAAATTTGTGGCGTGGCTCTCAACAATTCAGCCAGTAATAGCCGGAAAATATCGGCACCGGAGCATCCGGCATTTTTCCTCAAACCCGCGTCCTGTCTGGTGGGACATGGACAACCGCTGGTCATGCGAAGCTATTATGGCAGTATGCATCCGGAACCGGAGCTGGCTGTGATCATTGGTAAGATTACCCGTGATGTGGATGCTGTGGATGCACCTAATTATATATATGGCTATGCAATCTTTAATGACATCACCGGAAATGAAATGAGGGCGGAAGATCTCTTTCATTATCAAGCCCTCTATGCCTCGAAGGAAGATCCGGACAAGATTGAGCAGCGTGAACAACACCTCTCTTATGCCGGGCGCTATAAAGGGACGGACAACTTCGGTGTGCTTGGCCCCTGGCTGGTGACGAAAGATGAAGTTGGAGACCCGGACAATCTGGCTGTTACCTGCAAAGTTAATGGGGAGACAGTAGCCGACGACAATACCCGGTACTATAATTATAAAGTTGCAGAAATTGTAAGTTTTATAAGTCAGTTCCATACTCTTCATCCAGGGGATGTTATTTCCTGTGGGACCGCTTTTAAACCCTCCGGCAACAGGAAGTCCATTCACCAGGCGAACTTTCTGGTAACTGGTGGTCCCGTGGAAATCAGCATAGAAAAACTCGGCACCCAATACAACTCTATCATTGTTGAACGGAGGGAAATTGGCAAATGGAGACTCATCTAGAGAAGATGGAGTATCTTGTAATCCGGCAAGCCATTGAGGCTTTGAATGCCGATTTCTGTCATTTTCTTGATGGCAATATGATCGAAGAGCTGATCGAACTTTTTACTGAAGATGCCCATTACAGCCATGGTCTTCGGAGAAGTTCCGGCCGGAATGAAATCCGTCAACTCTTTGCCAACAGGGCTATGGCCGGTGTACGCACCTCAAGGCATATGCAGACCGGTCTGAGGATAGCATTGCTCAATCCCCGGAAAGCCCAGGGCAAAAGTGTATGTTTGACTTTTGCCTGTGATGGTCCTCCGCCTGTTTCTCCGGCAACACCTTTTCTTGTCGCCGATTTCATAGATGAGTACCAGTGTGGTATGGACGGCAGGTGGCGGATTCGAAAAAGACATATTGAACGGATTTTTACAGCCTCCGATAATAAAGGGCCGGTTGGTTTAGCACCTTCGTGACTGACTCACCGTCTTATGCCCTGCAAGGGTCAGCAAAAGAGCACCTGAAGGGATATTGTCGAGTATGCAGATTTTTTTGACGAAATATTGGAGTTAGAAAAAAAACTGTTCACGATGGGAAGATATTATCATGAAAACCAGATTGATATGCACCTCACACAGCCCCTTGCTGTTCTGCTATAAAAAAGAGCCCCAGAGATGGAAAGAGCTGCAGCATTCCTTTCAAGCTCAGGCGGAAGCAATACGCGCTTTTGATCCCGAGCTTGTTATAGCTTTCGGATCAGACCATTTCAATGGCTTTTTTCTGAAGATGATGCCGTCCTTTTGTGTTGGATTTGAGGCCACAGCGGTGGAGGATATTGGCGGTTTTCCGGGTTCTCTTGATGTTCCGGAGGATCTTGCGAAAGCCCTTGCCGCTGATCTTCGCAGGCAAAGAATCGACACGGCAGTCTCTTACCGGATGACTGTCGATCATGCCTTTTCTCAGACCATCCATCTTATGCTTGGTGGGCTTTCGGCTCGACCGGTCATACCCGTTTTTATCAACTGCATTACTCCGCCGTTTGTTCCGTTCGTCCGATCCCGCCTGCTCGGTGAAGCTGTTGCCCGTTTCAGTACAAAATTCAATAAGAGAGTGTTGTTTCTCGCATCGGGGGGAATGTCGCATCACCCGACGAGGTATTATCCAGCTCTAGGTGACGGGGAGGAGGCGGTTGAGGCTTGGCAGATCTCGGGGGGAGATGATCCGAAATCACTCACCAAACAGCAATGGCTCGAACGATTACATCGCATGCACCATGAAGGGGCGGAGATGATTGCTCGAGGAGAACGTACGGCAGCGCAAATGCATCTCAATGAGCAAGCTGACCGGCGTTTTCTCAATACCATGCAAGAAAATAGGTTAGATGAATATGACAACTGGGATCAAAATACATTAATTGCCGAGGCCGGTATCGGGTCAATGGAACTGCATACCTGGATTGCCGCTGCTGCAGCACACAGGCAGGCTGGAGGAAATTCACCGCAAATTGGCTTTTACGAGGTAATGCCGGAAATCGGTATTGCAGCCGGGGTGGTGTATGCGGACTAGAATTCAGGGTAGAGGAGAATGATGGTTGGGGGACCAATGCTCATAGCTGTTGCACCCAATGGCGCCCGAAAGACAAAAATGGATCATGCGAAGCTGCCTCTCACCTTATCTGAATTAACCAATACCGCCATAAGCTGTATGGAAGCGGGAGCCGCGATGATGCATTTTCATGTGCGTGACCGTTCCGGCAAACATACTCTGGACCACACAATATATGGTCCGGTGTTGAGGGAACTGGAGACGGTTGTGGGGCAGAACATGTTGCTGCAGGTCTCCTCTGAATCAGCAGGAATATACCAGCCGGATGAACAGATTGAACAGATGAAACGGTTGGCGCCCCATTGCCTTTCCTGTGGCCTGCGCGAGCTGGTTAAAGATCAAAACGACTATGCCGCGGGACATGCATTTTTTTCCGAACTGCGGCAGGCTGGGGTTCTGGTGCAGTATATTCTCTATAGTCCTGCAGACGTCCAGTGGTATGAGGCCCTCTGCAACGAGGGTGTTCTTCCGGGTGAAAAACATCTGTTGCTCTTTGTGCTTGGGCGATATAGCCAAGGAGGCAGACAAAATTACGATCTGCACAGTTATGTCGCCGCCCTTCAGCGAAAGAGTTCCTGGATGGCATGTGGTTTTGGGCAGGTTGAGCATGAGATAATGGCTCAGGCTTCAGAACTTGGCGGTCATGCCCGGGTCGGCTTTGAAAATAACCAGTACCTGCCGGACGGTACGGTGGCTCCTGATAATGCCGCACTTGTAAGACTTACTTCGGATCTGGCTCGTTTTGCCGGACGATCGCCGGGTGATAAGAACTTTGCCGAGTCTTTGTATGGATGCTAAAAATCAAATAACGCCCCTGCCTCCGCTGCTCGGCCAGTATGTCGAATCAGGTTGGCTTGGTCGTAAGTCCGGCAGGGATTTCACCAATATTAATTATGTGATTTTAAAACGGTAGTTCGGCTTCTTCTGTCCAGCCGAATGCTCATACACAATATCTTAAAGAGGTGAACATGTCTGAACAGGCATTTCAAGATCTGTACTCTGAGGATTATGCACATTGCTATGGTTGCGGTCGAAACAATCCCCATGGATTGCACTTGAAGAGCTACTGGGATGGTGAAGAAAGTGTCTGTCATCATACGCCAAAGCCACAATACTCCGGGGGCTTCCCAGGATACGTCTATGGCGGAATGATCGCTTCGCTGCTGGACTGTCATGGTGCTGGAACCGCCGCAGCAGCCAAAGCACGGGAAAGCGGCGAACCCATGTGCCGTTTTGTGACGGCATCACTTAAAGTGGATTATCTCAAGCCAACTCCACTCGGCGTGGAACTGGAAGTACGCGGCAAGGTCGTTGCAATCAAGGGCCGGAAGGTGATTGTCGATCTGTATCTTCTGGCAGAGCAGATACTTTGCGCCACAGGTACGGTAATCATGGTGCAAATACCTGAAAACTGAAGATTAAGGACGCAGCGCGAAATGCCGCGTCCTTAGCACTGTCCGTTGTCAGCCGGCCGGCTGTGGCGGCAAACGTTTGCTACTCAAAACTACCGGTAATAATAGGCATGACACCAAACTGGTAGGTCAATCCCAGGTAGTCGTTATAAACCCACTCCTCGGCGATTTTACCGTTATCCCATGTAGAAACAACACATGCGGGCATGGCAATCTCTCTGCCGGTCGGAGGTGTTCGAATGGTCGGACTTTTCCCGGTGTTTTTTCCTGTGAGAGTAAGCCGTACCACTGTTTTGTTTCCGGCAGTTATGATTTCATCAAGTATCATGTTAAAATTTGTATAGGCGCCACGGACCTCGGATATGAAAGCCTTATAGGCGGCAAGCCCCTGTACATCTTTCATCGGCGGCTGGTGGCGAAGATAATTGACATCAATAAACTCCTCCATGGCATCCAGGTTGCCTTGGTTATAGACCTCTTGATAAAAATTTTTGACTTTAAGACTAAGTTCTTCAGACATGGTTTCTTCTCCCTTTGAGGTGAACATTTCGTACGCCCGATGGTGTCCGCAGTACTGCTAAAAAGGAAAATGATGCCAAAAGGGTATAGGAAACAAGGAGACTGCAAAGATACCCTTTTCAATGCCGTAAAGAGCGTGTACTACATTTTTCACTCATTATTATGATAAGATGATTATTTACGAATTGCACATTATTTGTGATTTTTAGTCGGTCAAATCTCAGTTTCCGGCCGTAGTTGGTCGCCGTAAAGAGTGCTGCCGGGCCTGGAGGTCAGCAGGTATTTGCCCCAGGATCTCTTCAGAGATGCCCATTTTCTCTACCAACAGTTTAAGCCTGTTTTCATGAGACAGAGGTGTTCTGGTAAGCTTAGCGGAAGACAGGAAATTGACCGCCATTCCATTTGATATGCCCAGAACACTGTCTAATGTATTGAGCCGAATATACAGGGCATTATTGAAAGGGCCTCGGTTTCGGCTCGCTTCATTTAGTTGCCGGAACGTATCCCTGGTGACAGAGAATCCTTCAATTCTGCAGATACAGCCGTCCGGCATGTGCAGAGGACGCCAGCGGATAGTCCACTGTTGCAGGTGGGGGGAGCAGGTGAGACCCCAGGCCGGATGATCAACGGCAGAAGGTTGGCCCGGCGTCAGTAACAAGGGGGTGTTGTGAAGCATCGAGGCATCGACGAGAAACTGTTTTCCTGCACACCACACGGCGACGGTACCGTGGTTTGGCGGCTGGTCGGAAGTTGTCATCATCGTCGCTGTGCCCCGCCTGCACAAAAAGCCGAGAGCGTCAAGGAGGGCATGCAGCGCTGCATTTCCAGCCCAGCAGGTACCACCTATACCATAACGCAACCAGCCGTGGAAAAACTCCGCATCATCATGACCGGGCAGTGGAAGGGAATTGTTTTGTGCCAGATGGATACGTTTTCGGATGTTGTCAAAAGGAACCCTGCGGCACCAGGCCCCGTAGAGGTGGGTTAAACCGGCACTATCGACCGATGGCGGCTCTGAAAAGCCCAGTTTCATGAGAATTTTTTCCACCAGTTCGGACGTTAATCCAGTTTTTTGCAGGCGCATTCAGTATTTCTCCAATAGAGGAAATTAAGCTTGGGAAGGTTTAAATTATATCATTGCTCGTTGGGGAGGGGCAATTGTTATCTTCGCAATTATCTTCGTAGAAAGGTTTTTTGTTTTTGCAAAGATAGAAAAGTTTCATGCAGGAAAAGGGCAGGTCTCATCGCCTTTCGTCTCTTGTGTGTTGTTACCGGTTGTGGTGGCGACATGGCATTTCCATGTCTGAGAAAACGGTTCTCAGCTTGAGTCGAAAAGAAACATTTACAAAGGATCAATGATATGAGCGGAAAAACAGAGCAGCGCAGGAAAGAACGACAAGGATCGATCATTTTTATTTCCCATGGAGGTGGACCATGGCCCCTGCTTAACGATCCTCGTCATGAAAATCTGATCAATTTTTTAAAAAATGTCCCAGCGACACTTATTTCTCCCTCAGCAATACTGGTGATCAGCGCCCATTGGGAAGAAGATTCGCCTGCCATCCAAAGCAATCGACATCCGGAAATGCTTTACGATTATTATGGATTTCCTGAAGAATCTTATCAGATCACCTACCCTGCGCCGGGGCAACCTGAGCTTGCCGCTGACATTTCGGCTATACTGACTAGAGACGGGATAAAGGCATGCCTGGACAGTGATCGCGGCTTCGATCATGGACTTTTTGTTCCTATAAAGATCATGTATCCGGCGGCGACAATACCGTGTCTCCAATTATCTCTTCTCAAAAGCCTCGATCCAGCAGAGCATATTGATTTAGGACGGGCACTAAGAGAATTACGGCAAAAGAATATATTAATTATCGGCTCGGGTTCTTCCTTTCACAACCTTCGCGCCTTTCGAGAACCACCGACGCAGAAAACAACGGCCTGGAATGAAGCGTTTGAGAACTGGCTCAGGGATGTTATGACAAACAGGCAATTGTCCGAAGCTGAAAGAGAACGACAACTGACCAACTGGTTCGATGCTCCCGGTGCAAGATATTGTCATCCTCGCGAAGAACATTTATTACCCTTGCATGTTTGCTATGGGGTCGCCGAAGGTCCCGCGGATAAGGTAATAGAAGTTGAATATATGGAGAGAAAGGCAAGTATGTATGTCTGGTCGATTTAAGCCGTTGTCAAAAACAATATGCCAGAGGTAAACCCGGAACGGCATAGGAGCCGTAACGCAATGGGTGAAAATACCCGGTTATTTAATAACGTCTCCTAAATTGCCGCCCCGGCCCTGATTGTATCCATATAAAGACGGCCTTCGATATAAAGAGAAACTGCGGCAACGGCACGGTCGCATACGGGAAATACCGGTATGCCGTTTTTCAGGAGTGCGTCACGCAGAGGGTCGTAGAGCCGGCCACCGTCGATGACGCCAATGATTGGCACCTCACTTCGCGCAGTCACCTCGGATAACAGGGAGACAATACCATTCTCCGCATCCATTGCAAAGGCTGGCACCGCCGTATCCAAAAGGGTATGCATGGATGGCGACAAGGGGTCCAGGCCAACGACAATGGCATCAACCGCACCGTCCTGTACAAGGGCATCAACAATCAGCGCATGGGTCTCGTCGTCGGCAGAAGGGTTGATGTCCAGGGGGTTGCCAACAGTTACCAAGGCATCGAGGCGTTTTGAAACCAGGATTTCCCTGATTTTTGCAGCGGTGCTTTGGGAGTACGTGGCGAGCTGTATATGATAATCGTCCGACTGGATAGAGTCGGCCATACCGACTGCTTCAAATCCAGCGCCACTCATTGCTGCAAGACGATTGCCCTGGATCTTTTTGTGGCTCATGTTCTCGGCAAGCAAAAAGAGGTCTTGGAATTCTGTAAAAGATCGGGCCACGATCGCACCGGCCTGACGGACACAACTTTCGCAGACCATATAATCACCAGCCAGAGACGCTGTATGACCGCTGGTGGCATTTTTCCCTTCCGGGGTGCGGCCTGCTTTATAAAACACAACCTCTTTACCCATCAGCACGGCCTGACGTACCGCTCTGCAGAATTCGAGGCCATCCAGATCATTAAAACCTTCGGCATAAACGGCAATAACATCCACCTGATCCGAATCCTTAAAATATTTAATCATATCCCCCAGGGTTAAATCAGTCTGGTTGCCCATGGAAACCATATAAGCGGGGGCAAGTTCAGGACATTGACTGCTGCGGTGAAGCATAAAAGCGCCACTCTGGCTGATAAGGGTAGAGCGATGGTAGGGCGCGGTACGGTCTTTGGGCAGTTTCGCTTCTGGAATAAACCAGGTATCATAATTGCCGGGATGAGAGACGACCCCCATGCAATTGGCACCGAGAAAGACCGGCCCACCATTTTGGGTCCCATGCACCGCGTCGATCTTGGCAATCACCTGTGCCGCACGCTCTTTGCTCTCCTCATTTTCACCCATTCCGCCGGGAATAAGCATCACACTGTTCGCGGCATCCAGGCTGATGATTTCATCGACAAGTTCAGGAACCTGCTGCGCCCCTATTGCGACGACCAGAAGATCAAGCTTGACCGGTAATGATTTCAGATTGGGCACACATGCCACGCCCTCAATTTCATTGACGCCATCCCGAATGAGAATCACATCTTGTCCTGGATATCCTTCGGCAAGAATGTTATCGAGAATTATCCGGCCAAAATTTTTCCGTGTAGTCGAAACACCTATGATACCAATGTTTTTTGGATGAATCAGGTGGTCGATTTTAGCCACTGGCCGGTGATTTTCAATTGCCTGAGGCAAAGAAAAGCGACACATACCATCCAGGGGCACCATCAGGAAATCGGTAAAGGCATAGGGGTTGATTTCCATTTCCTCAATAACAAACTCTGCGTCCGCATTGGCGTGTGAATATCGCCGGCCCATCTCTATGAAGGAACTGAAACATTCAACCAGCTGTTCGTCGGTGACAATACGGCGCTGACCACGGGTGAGCCCTGCCAGTTTCCGATAGGAAATTGTTTTTCGGAAAAGCTCGAAAAAACTCTCCCCGTCAATCAACTCGCAGGAGGCAGCAACTATAGCCTGGCCTTTTCTGAACCGTTTGGCATATAGCTCGGTATCGGTGCCTCCCAGTCCAGCGCTGATGACCATCCCGAACTCCCGGGTATTTCGTAGTCCGACAATAAGCTCATTGCCGAATGCACCGGAATCCGGCGGCATATATTGCACCATGAGAACGCCTTTTACATCGCGGCGGATGGCCGTTATCAGCGCTTCTCCGGAGAGTCCCCGGTAGGCCTCATGAACAGCATCCGGGTTTTTGGTAAACCACTGGGCATAATTTTCCGGAACCTCATACAACATGCGACGGACGGCGGAACGAATACTGTTGGGAGTTTTGGCAACGATACGTACTCCGCCGACTTCGGTTTTATGAATGATCATCGGGGACACGATTTTTAATACAACCTTCTCTCCCGGCAAGGCCGTAAGTTCGTCTTCAGACGAGCGTGCTCCAGGGGGGATGAGGATCGATTTAGGCGGTGTCTCAGACCCGGAACGGGCAAGTAAATTATAGACTTCATATTCAAACAGAAAGCTGCGTCCTTCTCCCTGCGCGGTGCGGAACAACTCTGTAATAGCCTCGAAATTAATTTCCAGACCTGGATAAGTATCCATCATTTCCTCCTTTTCACGGTTGCGGGATTAATCATATTCTTTTGAGGAATTTTAGAATCGGGCAATGGCACAGTGTTAAAATGCCCAGAAGGATCAGGCCTGTCCGGAAACTCCAGATATCGGCGATGGCCCCCAGCATAAAAGGGGTGAGTCCAATCCCCATCATTTGTGATACGGCCATGATTGTTCCGGCGTAAACGCCTCTTTCGTTAAAATCGGCCAGTTGTGAAATGGCCATTATCCCAACAGGAAAAAACACCACACTAAAAGTGCCTTGTAACAGCAGAAGGCTTAAGAATAGCCATTGGCTGTCGATCAGGGCCAACCCCAGAGTGGAGATCCCGGAAGCCAGCACCAGACAAAACATGATTTTTTTAGTGCTGAAGCGGTCCAGGAAGAACCCGATGACGACCTGGCCGATAAATCCGCCAATCCGGGAAAATCCTAAGATCTTATTGGCGAAATCGATTTCCATTGCCTTTTCGTCCACCAGATATAAGGGGATTATACTATAGACACCCATGCTGGTCATACCGCAGTTAACCCACAAGGCCAGAATAATCCAAAAGTCGGTTCGCTTTAAAATGGCCTGCAGATTGGCTCTTTTGCCTCTGTTCGCTTGTGGATTGGGGGCAAGAGACCAGAATGCCAGGATGGCCATGGTCACAGTGCCGGCAAAAATAATGAACAGCAGACGCCATTCAAGAAAATCCAAAGTATATGCGACGATAAAGGGTACTGAAAGAAAGCTGAATCCGGCAGCAGTTTCATGCACCGAAATAGCCTTCCCCCAATTGCCGGGCTGGAAGATTGAGGTCAGCATGGGAATCGCGCACGGAAGATAAAAACCGCCGCTCAGGCCCAGAATAAACAGTAAGCCGGCGAGCATGAAATAGCTTCTTGCAAAGAAAATTCCAACCGCAGTGCAGGCAATCATCAGAAAGCTCAAGATGATCAGCCTCTTGATGCCAATTCTAATGGCCAGGAACCCGGCAAGCAGGCTGGCGATGGTCGCCCCCACGCCGGCAAACAGATACAGTCCTCCGGCCATGGTATGATTTATGGCAAGCTCATTTGCAATGAGCGGCAGCAGCGGGGCGACAATCATACGGGTAGCAAATGCCAGGTACCATAATCCCCAGAGAATCAAGAGCAACAGCAGATTTTGCACGGGATTAGAAAGAGACTTGCATCGAAAGCAATCGAATAGTCTGCTCTTCATGCAACAACTTTTCAGACGAACTGCTAGAGATGAGTGTCAAGGCATCACCGGGGCAGGTGGCCTTTGGCACAAATTGCCCCTTTGTTGACAGGGGATTCATCCATCCCGGCAACCTTGGTAAAGCGACCATTTTTAACAAAGGCATAAATGCCACAGCCACCTCCCGGTCCTCCCGGACCACACATTCCGCATACCGTGGGGACGATTTCTTCGCCGTTGATTCGCGCCAGATCATATGCTTGGTGGAATTTCATGAACACCTCATGAGGGGAGGATGTTAAAGAAAGTCTAAATACAAAATCCCCTGCTTTTTGCCAGCTGACAGAAGGTTGGGAATTAGGTTACATAGATGTTACCGTGCAGTTTAATGGAAAAGCAGTTTCGATATTTTGTCAGCGGTTTCCCGTAAGGGTTTAATTGCTGATTCCAGAAAACTGTCCGTCAACCGGTACGCCGGTCCGGCTATGACCACTGCCGCTTTGGTCTGGCCCTCCAGATTATAGATGGGAGTCGCCATGGCATGAGTATTCAGGTAACGTTCCCCTTTATCATAGGCGATACCGGTTTTTTTGATTTCCTTGAGAAGTTTCCGGTATTCGGCTTTG
Organism: Desulfopila inferna; assembly: GCF_016919005.1. Taxonomy (NCBI): domain Bacteria; kingdom Pseudomonadati; phylum Thermodesulfobacteriota; class Desulfobulbia; order Desulfobulbales; family Desulfocapsaceae; genus Desulfopila; species Desulfopila inferna. The sequence continues at coordinate 200,988 of NZ_JAFFQE010000002.1, read as the reverse complement.
GAGACAATGGTATTTTCGTTGAATTTTTGAAATTCCTGTTCGATGAATATCTCCACCAGCTTCGGATCACTTTGTGACAAAATGACCTTTGCCCCGGCTGCAACGTTTATCGGGACTTGCTCTCCCTGCTCAAAATTGAACCGGATATGGCTGGGTCCTTCCACGTGAAGTGCCAGCACCACGTTGGTTCCGGAGAGCATTTCCATTGCAACACTTTCCCCTAATAATTGAGAGAGTTCCGCAAGGCAAGGGTGAGCCACAGCGAGGAGTTTGCTGTCAAGCGATCTCGTCGTGGCATGGCCGATTCTCAACGCCGAACCTCCGAGCAGATATTTTTTATTGAGCGGGTTTTGCTGCAGGAAATTGGTGCTTACCAGCAGTTTGATCAATCTGCTGGTGGTCGATTTGTGCAAGCCCAGCTTTTCGCTCAGTTCAGTTGTACCCATCTCGTTGTTGTCCGGGGTAAAGGCCAGTAAAATATTGAGAGCTTTTTCAGCTGAAGAGCTGTTGCCGTTTTTTGTCTTCGTAATGTTCATAGTTTGTGACTGTTGATATTTGTACTGTTTATGTTGACGGTTTTGCCAACTGGAAAAAAGGCCATTAGTACCTTACAGATAGTACCTTACACAGATTGTTTTCTTGTCTTTTGCAGGAAGCAATCTGTTTCAAGTACCATACGCAAAGCGCGGGCACTGAAAAGATTACCAGCGTAATTTCCCGTATCCGGGGTTGCTTGTTTTGTGCTCTTGCGGACGTTGGTCCATTATTCGGTTCTCTAGTTCCGCATGTTGAAACTTTTTAGAGCTTTATCATCCTTCTGTCAAGGTATTTTGTCGATATAATTTATTTTCTTCTGACTCTGTCTATCACAACTTATCGATATAAATATATTTTAAAAACAATGGCCTGTTTTAAATTACATGTAAAATGATCTTGACATGTGCGCTTGACAGTGTATTATTAGTTTCATATGTCGAGATAACTATTTCGGTATACGGTACAAGTCGGATGTGTCCGGACAATATTGGGTTCGCCTGCGAACTTGTATAAAATACCAAATAAAACAAAGTGGTGCATGTAGGATTCGGTTGTTGTTGGTTGGCCGGTTGTTTGACTGGACAAGAATGATCGAGGCTTCCTTTGCTGTTCCAGAGGGAAGACATTGCATGCAACAAAACATGGATTTTCTTGTTTTTTAACCTGTATACTCTGCATTACTAGAGTATAGGGGCAACATGTTAAATTCCGGGAGGTTGAATGATGAGTGAACAAGTTTTTACCAACTGTACCAACGCCGGACCTGTCAGCGTCTACGTGAAAGATGGTAAAGTGACCCGTATGCGACCTCTGGTTGCTGATGAGAAGGATTTCAAACCATGGGTAATTGAAGCCGATGGTAAAAAATATTCTCCACCGAAAAAGTTTAATGTAGCTCCGTACGTTCATGCCGATAGGCGAAGACTCTATTCCGATGATCGTATCAAGTATCCTATGAAACGGGTGGATTTTGATCCAAACGGCGAGAGGAATCCACAAAATCGCGGAAAATCTCCCTACGTACGGATCTCCTGGGATGAGGCTCTTGCTATAGTTTCCAGTGAGATCAAGCGGGTGACTGCGACCTATGGTGGTTCAGCGATCAGTGGTATGACCTCTTCCCATCACAACTGGGGCATTGTCGGCTATAAAATGGGTCCCTTTGCCCGGTTTATGAATATGCTCGAGTTTACACCGGTGCTTGATAATCCCGATAGCTGGGAGGGCTGGCATTGGGGAGCAACCCATACCTATGGTTTCTACTGGCGTCTTGGCATGCCCGAACAGTACGACCTCCTCGAAGATTCGCTGCAAAATGCGGAGATGATCGTCTTGTGGTCCAACGATCCCGACTCTACCAGGGGCACCTACACCGGTCAGGAATCCGCACAGTGGCGTCAATGGCTGAAAGAAAAAGGCGTCAAGATGGTCTTTATCGATCCCTTCCATAATTTCACCGCGGGCGTGATGGAAGGCAAGTGGATAGCTCCACGAATGGGCACCGATACTGCCCTTGCCATGGCCATCGCCTATGTCTGGATTACTGAAGACATCTACGACAAAGAGTATGTAAAGGATCGGACCATTGGTTTTGACGAGTTCAAGCCATATGTCCTTGGTGAAACCGATGGTCAACCTAAAACCCCCGAATGGGCGGAAGAGGAATCGGGTGTAAAAGCTCGGGTTATTCGCGCGCTGGCCCGTGAGTGGGCCGCCAAGCGGACAATATTGTCAGGCGGTTCCCGTGGTGGTGAAGGTGGCGCCTGTCGTGTGGCATATGGCACCGAGTGGGCCCGTATGATGGTTCTGCTCCAGGGAATGCAGGGTCTTGGAAAACCAGGTCGTTCTATCTGGGGTACCACCATGGGAGCACCCTCCGATACCAAGAACTGGTTTCCGGCCTATGCTGACCTGCAGGGACGCGTTGCAACCTCCAAGGTGGCCAATCTCCTGCCGGTTAATCCAAATAAACAGCGGGTGTGGCGCCTTACCCTGCCCGATGCGATTCTTGATCCGCCAATCAGCTGGTACGGCGAAGGTTTTTGCGGCCAGTCACTGCAACAACAGTTCACCCATTTTGAGTATCCGATGGAAGGGTGTTCGGAAATCAAGTTGTTCTACCGCTATGGCGGTTCGTTCATGGGAACTATGAGTGATACATCCAAATGGGTAAGGATGTACCAGAGTCCTAAACTTGAATTTGTTGTCAACCAGGATTGCTGGTACAACGGTGAGACCCAGATGGCTGACATTATTCTGCCTGCCTGTACCAACTTTGAACGGGATGATGTCGGAGAATGGGGTGCCTGCGGCGGCTATACCTGCCATGCGAGCAGCGGCTGCAACTACAGGGTCGTGGTCCGTCAGCAGAAATGTCTGGAGCCGATGTGGGAATCTAAATCTGATTATGAGATTTTCACCCTTCTCGCCGAGAAACTCGGCAGAAAAGAAGAATTCACCGATGGTAAAACAGAGCTGGACTGGGTGAGGGCATTTTTCGAATCCTCAGACCTGCCGCAGCACATAAGCTGGGAAGAGTTTGATAAGAAGGGCTATCACATCATCAATATTGATGATGATTATAAGTCGACGCCATCTCTTCGCTGGTTTGCAGAAGGTCGAGATTGTGACACCCCTGATACCAACAATCCTAAACGCGGTACAGAAAAAGCAGGACATCTCGGTACCTTCAGCGGCAAGATTGAGTTTGCCTCCGATAGCTTGAAAAGCAAGTTCCCAGATGATGAGGAGCGTCCGGTGACGCCCCGGTATATCAAGAGTTGGGAAGGACACCATAGTGAGATTTTTAAGAAATACCCACTGCAACTGATGTCACCGCATCCGCGTTTCAGCTTCCATTGTCACTATGATAAACATACCGATTGGCTCGATGATATTCCGGTCCACCGTATTAAAAAAGACGGATACGCCTGGTGGCCTGCACGGCTTAACCCTGAAGACGCTAAACTGCGGGGTATTCAGTCGGGTGATATCGTACGACTCCATAATGACCGGGGCTCGGTTCTCTGTATAGCCGTGGTTACAGGACGTGTACGCCATGGCGTTGTGCACAGCTACTGTTCTTCGGCCAAGTACGATCCACTTACTCCCGGAAAATTTGATTCTCCAGATAGAGGCGGTTGTGTCGCCATCCTCACTTCGTCACGGATGGTGTCTAAAAATGTACCGGGAATGACACCGAATTCCTGCCTCATCGAAATTGAAAAATGGGAGGGCTGATAAAATGTCTCGATACTCCATATTGATAGATGTCAACAAATGTAACGGCTGCTTTAACTGCTTTCTTGCCTGCCGAGATGAATATTTTGGTAATGAATACCCTGGCTACTCTGCAGCGCAGCCGCTGAACGGTCAGTTCTGGATGCAGGTGCAGGAGATTGAGCGTGGTGAATATCCGAAACCAAAGATTTCCTATATCCCTAGACCGTGTATGCACTGCGAATCCGCACCCTGCATAGACGCAGCAAAAGATGGCGCAGTGTATCGCAGAGATGACGGTATCGTCATCATCGACCCGGAGAAGGCGAAAGGCCAGGAAGCTCTCGTCAATGCCTGTCCATACCGGGTGATCTTCTGGGATGCAGAAAAGCAGCTGCCGCAGAAGTGTACCATGTGCGCGCATCGCCTTGATGAGGGGGAAAAAATGCCCCGCTGCGTTGAATCCTGCCCCGTTGAGGCCCTTGTTTTTGGTGATCTGGATGACCCGAACAGCCAGATAGCCAAGCTTTCTGCCAGTCTTGCTACCGAGAGCCTGCATCCTGAATTCGGCACCGATTCTCTGGTGCAATACGTTGGCCTCCCGAAATGTTTTGTCGCTGGAGAAGTTGTCTATAAGGGCAACGAGGGCGAGTGTGCACCTGGGGTGAAGGTTACCCTGTCCGGGGGCGGACGGAAACTCGAAACAGTTACTGATATCTTCGGCGATTTTGAATTTGAAGGGCTGGATAAAAATGAAAAATATCAGGTTATCGTTTCTGCTGACGGGTATGCGGAAAATAAGGTGGAATTTTCTACTTATAAAGACGTGAACCTGGGTGAAATAATTCTGGAAGCTAAATAACAGGTTGCTTGATATGGGAGCAGGCCGCAGCGGATCGGCCTGCTCCCTTGTTTTTATTTTTCCATCCGGATCAACGAGGTCTAGAAATGATCAGTGTAAAAGATGCCGAAGGGACACCCTACGACGCTGCCAAGCATTCCGAGGTCTATGGCTTACAGAAGATTACCGAGGCCCAGTCCAAACGTACCACGGTCTGTTATTCATATTTTCAGCCCAACGGTGGCGCAGAAATGAGCTCTTCTCCAAAAGAGAGAATCTATTACGTCGTCAAAGGATCCATCACCGTATGTGGTCCTGACGAAAAACATGTCCTGAACGAAGGGGATTTAATCTATATCGCGCCGGGCGAAGAGCGTGACATGGTGATCAACGGCGGCAAACCCGCTGAAGTGCTTGTGACTATTGTCACCCCCTGATTTTGCGTTATTTGACATGTAAAAAGAAATGCAAACAGAAACTTATTGAAGAGAGATTATCGAGGAGAGAGGCAATGAAAAACATATTCAAACTGGATGGTAAAATAGCCATAGTCACAGGTGGAGCCGGCGGTATAGGGGAAGCTCTGGCCCTTGGTCTTGGAATTCATGGTGCCACCGTAGTGGTTTCGAGCAGGAACCAGGAAGCGATTGACAAGGTGGCAAAGAAAATAATTGCTGAAACCGGCAATGAGGCTATTGCCATTGCAGCGGATGTCACCGACGAAAAAAGTGTCCAGAACCTCATCGACAAGGTTGTGGAAAAATATGGACGAGTCGATATCCTGGTTAATGCCATGGGCATGAATATCAAGCACAATGCCTTTGATTACCCGATGGAAGATTGGGATAAGCTCTTTAACGTCAATGTCAAAGGAACCATGATTGCCTGTAAGGCTGCCGGGAAAGTTATGCAGGCGCAAAAGAGTGGTGCCATCGTCAATTTGTCTTCGGTACGAGGAATTAGGGGCTATACCGGCGGCAATACCGGCTATTGTGCAACAAAAGGAGCAGTCGAACTTATCACTAAAGCCTTGGCACTTGAATGGGCAGCGAGCGGAATCAGGGTGAATGCTTTAGGGCCGGCGCTGGTCATTACACCCGGCACAAAACATATTGCTGAAGATCCCAAGCTGGCTGCCAAATACGCTGCCGCCGTTCCGATGGGCCGGATTGGTTTGCCTGAAGATATGGTGGGAGCAGTAGTCTATCTGGTTTCAAATGCGGCCAGTTTTGTATCCGGTCAGACCATTTATGTTGACGGTGGACTCACCGCCGCCTAACCGATAGCCTATCCCCCGATAAAAGATCAAACGACAAATTAAAATGAGGATACATCAATGACAACAGCTCAAATTTTGAGTAGGGCCAGGGATGAGAAGAGGTCGGTGCTTACTGAGATAGAGGCTAAACAGATCCTGGGTGAAGCTGGAATAAACTGTACTCCGACAGTGCTTGCCACCACCAAGGAACAAGCGGTGTCCATCAGTGAAGAAATAGGCTACCCGGTGGTACTGAAAATCTCTTCGGTAGATATTACCCACAAAAGCGATTCCGGAGGCGTCAAGGTCAATCTGAACAGCAAAGAAGCTGTTGAGCAGGCATATGATGAGATCATGACATCATGCCGGGCCTATGCACCTGATGCAAACATAGAGGGTGTTGCGGTTCAGGGCATGGCAAAAATGGGAACTGAGATCATCATGGGCATGATCAAGGACGCCAGTTTTGGGCCGGTGGTAATGTTTGGACTCGGCGGCGTGCTGGTTGAGGTGTTAAAGGATGTGTCCTTTCGAATCGTCCCGATCGAGAAGGCCGATGCACAAGAGATGACCGGTGAGATCCAGGGCAAAAAGCTTCTTGAAGGATATCGGGGACAAGATCCAGCGGATGTACCATGTCTCCATGAGATGCTGGTTAAACTTTCCGACTTTGTCAATGATACTCCGGGAATCGAAGAGATCGATATGAACCCGGTGTTTGCGTATAAAGATGGCGCCGTTGTCGTTGATGCCAGAATAATTTTATCCGCTTAATTAAAAAAATAAACGGTATCGGCATCCCATCCGCACGCGATCAGGTCCATGTGCAAAACTTTACTATGGCCCATCGCTCTGCTTGCGTATATCTGGAGGCAATGCTGGACGTTTACGAAAAACAGTCGTGTTTTTTTTGAATTGGTGAATCCAAAAAACATGCGAACAGACATAAGGACGGTGCAATTATGATGGATCTTTTTTTTAAACCCAAATCGGTTGCTGTCATTGGAGCCAGCGGCACTCCCGGAAAGCTGGGCTATGTAATTGTCAATAATATCAAGGGGAGCGATTTTAGCGGCAGTGTTTATCCGGTCAATCCAAAATCAGATGAGATCCTGGGATACAAGGTATACCGCTCACTCACGGAAATATCGGGTGACGTTGATCTGGTTATCACTGCTCTTCCCACTCCCAAACTGACTGTTGCTACCTTGGAGGAGTGTGCCCAAAAGGGAGTCAAGGCGGTAATAATCGAATCTGCCGGGTTTGCCGAAATGGGTGGCGATGGTGTGGGGTATCAGAAGCAAATAGTAGAAATTGCCAGGGAAAATAATATCAGGGTGATGGGACCAAACTGCTCCGGTATTGTTTCACGAGATATCGTAACATCCATCTATCCCATTAATAAAAAAGTATCCAAGGGTAACGTAGTGCTCATCGGTCAATCCGGTCTTTTGGCGGCTGGAATGGCAGCTGATATCGTAGAAAATGAAAGCCTGAATATCAGCAAAGTTGTTTCCTTCGGTAACAAATGCGATGTCAGCGAAAACGATTTGCTGGAGTACTTTGGTAATGACGATGGCGTCGATGTGATTTCAATGTATTTGGAAACAATTTCCGATGGTCGCAATCTCACCAGGATCGCTAAGAAAGTTGCCGCTAAAAAGCCGGTTATTTTTCTTAGCGGTGGGCGCACTGAAGCCGGCGCCAAAGCGGCCATGAGCCATACCGGCAGTATCGCCAGCAACGCGAAAATCGTCGAAGCGGCAGTCAAACAGACGGGTATGATCATGGCCGATGATTTTACCGAACTCAAAGATTTCGCCAAGGTTTTTTCCACCCAGCCGCTTCCCAAAGGTAATCGCATCGCGGTGATCACCCTGGCCGGAAGTGTCGGGGTTAATGTCTCGGATCTGTGTGCAAGCCATGGCCTGGAACTCCCCAAGCTGACTCCGGAAACAACGGAGAAATTAAAGGATATGTTCGATACGCCCGTATCAAATCCTGTCGACCTGTATTTCAGCGTAACCAAAATCGGCTTTACCAAGACCCTGGAAACCACTTTTCCTGAAGCGTTCAGAGATGCAAACATAGACGCTGCTGTACTCATTCTGGCCGGTTTCGAATATACCCAGGAGGCCGTTCAGAAAAAAATCATCCAGAAAATCGTCAAAGAGGTTGGCAAGCCGGTGGTTATCTGCATGATCGTTGGATACAATAAATATAAAAACGTCATAATGGACGAAATGGGCAAAGAGCTGCCGGTGTTCCCTTCTCTGATCTCCGGGGTAAAGGCATTAAGCAAATTGTGCGAGTACGGTATCCGCCGACAAAAATTATCAGCCTAAGGGGGAAGTGTATGGTTTACGAGAATATTATTTACGAAAAAGAAGAGAATATTGCTGTCATTACCTTTAACCGTCCCGAGGCGATGAACGCCCTGAACAACCAGACCAGGGCTGAATTCCGCGAAGCCATTGCCGACGTGGCCTTCGACGACAATATCAAGGTTCTTATTCTCACCGGGAGCGGCAAGGCCTTTGTTGCCGGCAGCGATATCAAAGAGTTCAATAAAACCACGCCTTTTGCTGCCCACAACATCCTACGGCTGGGAGAAATGGTGGAAAAGCTGGAGAAGCCGGTCATAGCGGCTGTCAACGGCTTCTGCCTGGGCGGCGGCTGTGAGATCGCCATGGGCTGCGACATCATCATCGCTTCGGAAAAGGCCAAGTTCGGCCAGACCGAAATCAACATCGGTATTATTCCAGGCGGCGGCGGCACCCAGCGGCTGCAGCGGCTTATCGGCCCCTGCCGGGCCAAGGAGCTGATCTATACCGGTGATATCATCCGCGCCGAAGAGGCGGATCGCATCGGCCTGGTCAACCGGGTGGTACCGATGGATGAACTGATGCCCTCCGCCAAAGAGATGGCGAAAAAGATCGCCACCAAGAGCTCCGCGGCCCTCAAGCTGGCCAAAACCGCGATCAACCGCGGCATGCAGACCAATCTGGAAAGCGGTTTGAAGTATGAGTATGAACTCTACAGTCTTTCTTTAAGCCTGGAAGATAAAGCGGAAGGTGTTAATGCTTTCCTTGAAAAAAGGGCGCCGAAGTTTGTCGGACGATAGCGGCATTTTTTATTAATTATGACATCAAATAGTTAGGAAAAAGACAATGGAAAACATGGCAAATAAAGTAGCTCGTATACCGAATTTAGTAGACTGGTCGACTGGCGAAGTCAGATTAATGAGTGCAAAATGTAACTCTTGCGGAACGCATTTTTTTCCCAAAGAACATTACCAGCATCGTCCCGGTTGCTCAAGAGAGGGTGTGGAAGATGTCTTGCTTCCCCAAAAAGGTAAGCTGGCGAGTTATACCATTCAATATTATCCCTGCCCCGCGCCCTTTAAAACTGAGAAAAAGATTACACCATACGGTATTGGTCTGATTGAGTTTGAAGAGGAAAAAATTCAGGTTACCGGCATCATAACAGAGACCGATCTGAAATCTCTCAAGCTGGGGATGGAGATGGAAACAACCATTCTTGAAATGTTCACCAATGAGGAAAAACAGCAAGTGGTGACCTGGGCCTTTCGGGCAGTTAAATAAATCGAATTTGCGATAACCATAATAAGGGATAATGACAATGAGAGATGTATATATAATTGGTACCGGAATACACCCCTGGATGGGTTTCTCTGAAAAAGTATTCTCTGATTTCGCGGCAGTTGCTGTTGAAGGCGCTCTGAAAGATGCGAACATCGAATGGAAAAAAATTCAGGCAATTATGGCCGGGATTTTTATTTATGGCGGCAACGCCGGTCACCTTTCCGGTCAATATCTGGAGTCCATTTTTGGCGAAACCGGTGTCCCGGTGGTAAACGTATACAACGCTTGCGCTACCGGATCGGCCGCTATTAGAATGGCGTACAACAGTGTAGCTGCCGGCGAGACTGATACTGCCCTGGCCTTTGGTGCAGACGTATCGCCGAAAGGTTTTCTGACCGCCAAATCAGACAACGCTGTTCAGGACAGAGACGTGATCAGATGGAAAATGGGTGGCCTGCCTAACCCGATTTATTGGGCGCTGGAGTGCAGAAAAAGGATGGAGAAATACGGCACCACCGAAGAGGATCTGGCGCTGGTGAAGGTCCTGATGAGTGAGTATGGTGCAAAGAATCCAGACGCTCGGTTTAAAAAACCTTACACCATGGAAGAGGTACTGAACTCCGTCTATGTTTGTGATCCTCTAAGGCTATATGAGATTTGCCCGGTGAGTACCGGTGCTGCTGCGGTTATTGTTACAGCCGACAAGGAATTGATCAGTAAAGCGGACAAAGCGGTGAAGATTAACGCCACCACCATGGGAAGCTCCATCTACGGTGACCCGACCATCAGAATATCAGCGCTCTCCTGCCCGGCAGTTGCTGAAGCCCCAATGCTCAGTGAAAGCTACTCGGCTTCCCGGCAGGCGTATGAAAAATCCGGTATTGGCCCCGATGATATCGATGTGCTGGAACTGCCCGATAACAGCTCCTGGCATTACCTGGTGTACCTGGAGACATGCGGGTTCTGTAAAGAGGGCGAAGCGGATAAGATGCTGCGAGACGGTATGACTAAAATCGGTGCAAAACTGGCCGTAAACCCAAGCGGTGGCTTTTCTTCACATGGAGAGGCGCTTTCTGCTCAAGCTCTCTGGCAGGTCATCGAATGCGCGAATCAACTAAGAGGAAGAGGCGGTGCCCGTCAGGTTGAGGGCGCAAAAGTTGCTATGGCGCAGACTTACGGTTTGATGGGTAACAGCGGTACTACAATCCTGACTTTATAGATTGTTCGCAGGTCGGCAGGTCCATTCTCGAAGGATTCGAGAATGGACCTGTCAAGGTAATGGAACAAATTCACTTTCCAGATGACCTTGATGATTCCTGATCATCAAGCCCGAAATGATGAGACTGAGATATTTCAGGGCTGGCCTACCAGGTCTCTTCCGCCTTTTCCCGGCCGTACAGTCGGCCGTTCCGGGTCTGCAGGAATTTTTCCAGTGGAATTTCCTCCTGTTTGAGAAAGCCCCGGTCAGGCAGAGCGCCGCTGTTGACCATCTCCACCACCGCGCAGACCGAGGCGGCCGTTGTCCAGGAAATGGCGCGCCGCATTCTGCCGCGGATGATCATGGGATAATAGGCGTTGACGAATTCATCACGCAGCAGCTGCCCGTCTTTCCAGCCTTCGCAGGAGGCATGGACGAAAACGACATCATCGCTGACGGCCGGTTTGGCATTGGTGAGGATCTTGCCGGCCAATTCTCTGTTTTCCCTCATCAGCAGTTCATGAAAGAAAAAATTCATCTGCCGTACATGACCGGGGTAGCGAATGCTTTTATAGTCCAGATTCTCGACCTTGTTGAGGAAGGTTTCACACATGGTCCCAAGGCCGCCTGAGGTGGTGAAGGATTCGAGCTGGATGCCGTTTATTACCAGGGTCTCGATCCATTCCATGGGAGAGACCCATTTATGCTCGCCGTTTTCAATAACTTCACAGTCATTGAGATACTCGTTGACCACCCCTTCGGGCGACCAGTTGAAGGCGTAACCCAGCAAGCCGGTGGGATGTTGCGGCAGGGCGCCGACGCGCAGCTTGATAGCCCTGATCTTATCGAATCGGGCCGCCAGCGACGACCCGACAATGCCGATAAAGCCCGGAGCTAAACCGCATTGCGGCGCCAGGATAGTGGCAGCCCCTTTGCTCATCTCGATGATGGCCCTGGTGGTGGGAACATCTTCAGTCAAATCAAAGTAGTGAATGCCCTTTGAGCAGGCGATAGTCGCGATTTCCAGGTTATAGCTGTACGGCAGGCAGGAGAGCACGGCGTCGAATCCTTCAAGGTGCCGGGCCAGCGCTTCGCTGTCCTTCACGTCTATGGTTATCGTCGGATAGGATATGTCGGACGGGATGTGCAGGTCGCCGCCGCTAACCTGGAAATCGGTTTCCAGGAGAAGTTCGGCAACAAGATGACCGACCTTGCCAAGGCCAAGAACCAAAATTGACTGGATTCCATTGTTCATACAGTGCCCTCCGTTAATTTTAAATGTTATACATAGTGTAACATATCTCTGTGCTTTTAATTATGCAAGAAAAATGAAAACGGAAAGAGACATCCGCTGAAAGCTTTCTCTTTTCGCTTTGCCCACCCCCATAATGACAACTATTCCGGGCACACTATACTCCTCAGGAGGGTCGTTATGGGTAAAATGCTGAAGTCCAGCATGGGCCATGATGACCAGTCTGGCACCTTTGCTCATGCTCCTCGAAAACAGCTTTCAGGCGCACTTTCTTATTCCGATGGCCGTCAGCCTGGCCTTTGGCCTACTTTTCGCGAGTTTCGTACTGCTGTTTCTTCTGCCTATCATCATAGGAATTGTCTCAGATCTGCGGTGGTTGCCGTCAACGATCGGGAGAAAAAGATAAGGCGGTACAAAAATTTCAAGAGGTAATCACCATCCGCTTATTCCGCATCGGGAAGCCGGTTTCGATATGGAGGGGGAAATGACGGGTAAGATCTGGCAAAAGCCCTTAAAATACGATAGCATGAAAAAAACGTATTAGTGACAGCGGAGGACGCCGTCATTTCACAGGCAATTTTAAAAAACAGGAGACAGAGATGAAGCTCAGATATTTTTCACACTCCTCATTTCAGATCACTACGGATGCTGGCCAGGTTATTCTCATCGATCCTTTTCTCGATGACAATCCGACATCTCCGGTCAAATCAGATGAAGTTTCAGCTGATTTTATAGTGCTGACCCATGCTCATGGTGATCATATCGGTGATGCGTTCAAGATTGCCAAAAGAACCAACCCGTTATTTATCTGCGTCAATGAGCTGGCAAATTATTGTATCGATAAAGGCTTCCAGGCCCATAATATGCATATTGGCGGGTCCCACAAATTTGATTTCGGCACTTTGAAGTTCACCATTGCCCATCATGGCTCAATGACGCCGGACAACACCTATGGTGGAGAACCGGCAGGTGTTATTCTAGGCATTGAAGGCAAAAACATCTATCATACCGGGGATACCGGCCTGTTCTACGATATGAAGCTGATAGGAGAGATGACGCCGCTTGACTATATGCTGCTGCCCATCGGCGATAATTTTACCATGGGGATAAAGGATGCGGTCAAGGCGGTGGAACTGGCTGATCCAAAAATCGCCATTCCCATGCATTACAACACCTTTCCCGTCATTGAGGCGGACCCGCAGGAATTTAAACGACATGTGGAAGCTTGCGGGAAGAAAGCGGTTGTGCTGGAATTTGGTGAAGAGGTTATTGTTTAGTGCTTTACTCCCCAAAAACCACCACTAAGAGTAAAAAAACGAAAAACATCTTCAAACTCGTGAATTTGCCTGTACCGCCAAAGCACTTATCCAGCTCCGCTGGGTTCGTGCATCACCCTCAATAAGCAGGCATTAAAAAATAAAAAAAACGAAAGATACATTAAAATTTGTGAATCCGCCTCTACAGCCAAAGCACCTACACCCCTCAAAGGGGTAATGAAAAGTGTCCAACTCAGCTGTATCAGGAAAATAATTCCGTAAAATCAGAAATTTCCACCTTGCTGGCGGTTACGAAGTGCCGATGGTAATTGTTTAATCATGGACGTAGAGTTCATCCACTTCATCCCAGGCATCGGCATCGTCTTTTCGCAGGAGGATCAGCTTTTCATAATAAAAAAGAAGAACCTTGATGAACTGCAAACGAAGATCTTCGCACTTGGCGGTATTCCCAGGCGCAAGGGCACAGGCCTCTTCTTCCGGCATTTTGAGAATTCTGTCCACCTCGTCCAGCATTCCTTGCTTGTCCAGTCGCAAGAACTTTTCGTTCGGGGTAATAACGGAAGGCGCGTAGTTGAGATTTTCAAGACGAGCAGCGGTTTGCTCTATAACCTCCGGGGGGAAATCATCTCGTAATTGCTTAATTATTTCTTTGAGTTCTTTGACTTGATCCGGAAATGATTTTTCTTGTACCATGTCTCTTCCTTTAAGGATGTCCTACCCTTTGCTAAGTATTGCTCTTTAGGTCGCTTTCCTCTGTTAACATACTATATGTCGGAAATTAAAAGTTTCAAAAAGGCGAAGGCATATCGACCATTTCAATTGATTTATGGTATATGTTTATGGTCTTGTACAATTTCGAGAATGTACGATCCGGTTCGATAAAGCTAACCCAGCTGAGCTGGGCTTTTTACAGTACCCCTTTAAGGGTATAAGAACCTTTAGACAGATTATTTTCTTGCAAAAAAAACAAAAATAAATCTGTAATGTACTAATTTTCATAAATGAATACAGATGACTGAAAGATATAGTGCAAAATATAAGGTAACCATCGGCGATATAAATTACGGCGGCCACCTGGGGAATGACAAAGCTTTGGTAATTTTTCATGATGCCCGGATCGATTTCCTGCAATCTCTCGGATACTCTGAGAAGGATATCGGCGATCAGCGAGGAATTATCATGGTAGAAAGCGGGGTGAAATATCACCGTGAGGTTTTTCTTCACGATGAATTGCTGGTGTTGATCGGAGTGAGCGAACTGAAGGGAAAAAAATTCACCTTTGAGTATTCAGTACGCCGAGGCGCGGACGAAGAGTTGGTTATAGGTGGATTCACGGTTTTTTTGGCGTTTGATTATACGACGAGAAAAGTTGCTGCGGTGCCGGAGGGTTTCAGGGCTAAGTTGGGTCCTTTTGTTTTTAGTGTCCCCTTTGGGGATAGTTAAAACCCCTCGCCTTAAGGCGAAGTTAAGTTTAACAAAATGGTCGAAGACCAAAAATTTAAGAAAAAACCAATTTGCGAAGCAAACTAATTTGTCTTAAGTCGGCTTTAGCCGAATAACGAACACATCGACTTGTAGTCGATGGTCGTTCAGTTAGAGCTCCTGACTCTGGGATTATCCAGCGGAGCTGGACTTCTTACGGTACTTTTTTTTGAGGGGTGTAAGTGGCTTGAAGGATGAAGCACTAACCCAGCGGAGCTGGATAAGTGCCTTGGCGGTAGAGGGAGATTCACGGATCTAAATGTAGTTTTCGTTTCCTTCTCTTGGTGGCAGTTTTGGGGGGTAAGGCACTAATAAAGCAAACGATGGCGAAATTGTTTGGGCGAGTGGGAAGCGATGGAGGCGATCAGGAATGCCGCTGTCACGGTAGGTGCCGCCGGAAATACGGCATGGTAGGCTAGTCCCAGCAGAACAAGCTTGATAAAGGTGCTTATTCCGGAAAGTTCCCGGTAAATCTGCCTGTGGCGCATCCATTCCGTAAGCAGCAGGACAATGCCGCTGCAGAAGGTGAGAAAGGCATAGAAAGCCGGAGGATAAGGGATCGCTTCGAGAAGATAGGATGCCAAAAAGACGGCGGCTCCGATTTGATGGAGAGCACGAATAAGGATAGAGAACTGCAGTATCCAGTAAGGGCGATAACCTATTCTGCCCTGTCCTTTTTCTCCTTGTTGCTGATTTTTCTTCTCGATCATTGCTCTCCGTATCCGTTTTACCTGGAACCTGTTTCTGCTGTACCATGATAACGCGTCCCCTCTCTCTGTAAAGCATCATATTTAAGTTGTCTAGACATTTCCCGGGCACGTCTGCCCCTTCAGGGAGTAGATCTTCCTGCCTTTCATCCAAAAGGGAACCTTTTTTCTTTTATTTTCACTGGGCTGACATCTGATCGGAGATTCCGAGTATCCATCCCGGCAACTTCGATGTCTTTTTACGAGATCGTCTTGATTGACAGGATGAAAAAATGATATCACTTAAAAGAGCATCACGATTTTCGCTTCCTTTAACTCCATAACAATACGAGGGACAATATGAGTCCATATTATAACGATCCGGATCCCCAGGAAACCCAGGACTGGCTGGATTCACTGGAGGGTGTGATCAGACACGAGGGCAAAGAGAAAGCTGATTTTCTCCTGCAGGAGCTCACCGACAGGGCACGGTCCCGGGGAGTAGTCACCTCGCCGGGTATCCTTTCTCCTTACTGCAATACCATCCCGCCGGAGGAAGGAGAGAAGTTTCCCGATGATTCTACAGTAGCCAGGAACGTTGCAGCCTATGTCCGCTGGAATGCCATGGCCATGGTGGCCAAGGCCAATAAAAACGGGAAAAGCCTGGGCGGCCATATTGCAACATATACCTCTGTTTCGGCAATGTATGAAGTCGGTTTCAATTGGTTTTTCAGGGGACCGGATTCCAAATACGGTGCCGATCTCATTTATTTCCAGGGCCATAGCTCCCCCGGGGTGTATGCACGCGCCTATGTCGAAGGACGGCTGGATGACAAGCAGCTGGAGCATTTTCGTCGGGAGGTTGACGGACATGGTCTGTCTTCATACCCTCACCCTTATCTTATGCCCAACTTCTGGCAGTATCCTACGGTTTCGATGGGGCTGGGACCCATGGCCGCAATATATCAGGCCAGATTCATGCGCTATATGGACAATCGCGGCCTGAAGGAGGCTGGAGACAGAAAAGTCTGGCTGTTCATGGGTGACGGCGAGGCTGACGAGCCCGAATCCCTCGGCGCCCTGACCGTGGCTTCCCGGGATAAGCTCGATAACCTTATCTTTGTGGTAAACTGCAATCTGCAGCGTCTCGACGGTCCGGTTCGCGGCAACAGCAGTATAATACAGGAACTGGAGGGGAGATTTCGCGGCGCCGACTGGAATGTCATCAAACTTATCTGGGGATCGGAATGGGATAAAATTCTGGAGCGGGATAAGGAGGGGCTGCTGCTCAAAAAACTCGGGTCGATGGTTGACGGGGAATACCAGACAATTCGAGCTAAAGGTCCTGAATACCTGCGCCAAAAAGTTTTCAGTGACGATCCCAGGCTGCTGGCCATGGTCGAGGATATCAGCGATGCGGAGTTGTGGCAGCTGAACAGGGGGGGCCATGACCCCAGGAAAGTATATTCCGCCTTCAGCGCCGCAGCAAAATTTAAAGGCAAGCCCACGGTTATTCTGGTCAAGACCATTAAAGGGTATGGCATGGGGCAATCCGGCGAATCGGTAATGGTCGCCCATAATGTCAAGAAGATGGATCTTGAGGCGCTGAAGGCTTTTCGCGACCGCTTCCATGTTCCTCTTGAAGACGACAAGCTGGAAGAACTGCCGTTTATCCGGCCTGAAAAAGGCAGTGAAGAGCAGCGTTTTCTCCAAAAACGCCGCGAGGCTCTCGGGGGAGATGTTCCCTATCGTGAAACCCGGAAAATTCCACTTGACGCACCTGACGAGAAGGTGTTCGCCCCGCTTCTGAAATCCTCAAAAGACCGGGAACTCTCGACCACCATGGCGTTTGTCCGTCTGTTGACCAAGCTGGTCAAGGACAAGAATGTCGGCCCCAATGTCGTACCCATTATTCCGGATGAGGCACGCACCTTCGGCATGGAAGGGCTTTTCCGGCAGCTTGGTATTTATGCGCCCAGCGGACAGCTCTATGAACCTCAGGATTCGGAGACCGTGGCCTGGTATCGGGAAGACCCTAAAGGACAGATATTCGAGGAAGGTATTACCGAAGCCGGTTCCATTTCCACCTGGACGGCTGCGGGAACATCGCATGCCAATTACGGAATACCGATGATCCCCTTTTATACCTTCTACTCAATGTTTGGATTTCAGCGGGTGGGTGACCAGATATGGGCAGCAGCCGATGCAGGCACGCGGGGGTTTCTGATGGGAGCCACCTCCGGGCGGACAACCCTCAACGGCGAAGGGCTGCAGCATCAGGACGGTCATGGACTGCTCTACGCCTCGGCCGTGCCCACCTGTCAGGCTTATGATCCGACCTTTGCCTACGAGCTTGCGGTTATTGTCCGCAAGGGGATGGAGCGCATGTTCGTCGATTGTGAAGATGTTTTTTATTATATCACCCTGCTCAATGAAAACTACCATCATCCGGACATGCCTGAAGGGGTTGAGGAAAACATCCACAGAGGAATGTATCTCTTTCGCCGGGGAGGAGAAGGCGATCTACGGGTCCAGTTGATGGGCAGCGGCGCCATCTTTCGTGAAGTAATCGCGGCAGCGGATCTGCTGGCCGAGGATTTTGAGGTGGAATCCGATATCTGGTCGATACTCGGCGTCAATCAGCTCCATCGCCAGGCCATGCTTGTCGAAGACTGGAACAGGAAACATCCACAGGAGGAAAAAAAATCCTGCTATATCGAAGAGATGATGGATGGTTCTCAGGGTCCGGCAATTGCCTGCACCGATTATGTCCGTGCCTACGTGGAGCAGATTCGCAGGTGCATTCCCGCCCCGCTCACTGTCCTGGGGACCGATGGGTTCGGGCGTAGTGATACCATTCCGAAACTACGCGACTTTTTCGGCGTTGATAAATACCATGTAGTGGTTGCGGCGCTACAGGCCCTTGCCGATCAGGAAAAGATCCCCACTTCCACCGTAGGGAAGGCTATGGAAAAATATGGGCTCGATCCTGAAACCGCTCATTCAATCAGTAGATAATTTTACCCAGCTGAGCTGGATAGAAATGTTGTTTTCCAGCAAAAAAGAAGGCAGATTAGGAATTCAATCAAGGAGAAAAAAGGATGGCCACAGAAAAGGTCACTATTCCCGATTTTGGAGATGTGCAGGAGATTACCGTCGTCGATGTCTATGTCTCGCCGGGAGACAAGGTCGAGGTGGAAGATCCCTTAATCGCTCTGGAGAGTGAAAAGGCGGTCATGGACATCCCTTCGACGGCTGCCGGAATTGTCAAAGAGGTTTATCTGAAAGAGGAAGACGAGGTCGGCAGCGGTGATGCCATCGTCTTGCTTGAAACCTCCGAGGAAGAATCCTCCGAGGAAGAATCCGCCGGGGAAGAATCCGCCGGGAAAGAGGAGAAGCCGCGGCAGCAGAAGGAAGAGACTGAAAAAGAGGTTCAGCCGCAAAAGGCGGAAAAAAAAGAAACGGCCGGAGAAAAAACTGAAAAACACCAAAAGCCCGACGAGCAGGAACAACAGCCTGAGGAGGCTGAACCGGGAGAATATCATGCGACGCCTTCGGTGCGGGCCTATGCCCGGGAGCAGGATGTTGAGCTTGCCAATTTGACGGGAACAGGACCCAAGGGGCGGATTTTAAAAGAAGATGTTGATAAATTTCAAAAAGGTGGTAGGAAGAAGGCAACAGCGGAGATACCTTCCGACACTTTCCAGCCCAAGCCGCTAGAGGATTTCAGTAAATATGGCGAGACCGAAGAGATTGCCCTGGGGAGGATCAAGAAGATTTCCGGTCCACAGCTTCTCCGGAGCTGGGTCACCATCCCGCATGTCACCCATTTTGATGAGGCCGACGTCACAGACCTGGAGGCCTTTCGTCAAAGGATGAATGCCGAGTCCGAAGAGGAAGGTATGCGCTACAGTGCTCTGGTCTTCATTATCAAGGCAGTGGTTGCAACGCTGAAAGCATTTCCCGCCGTCAACAGCTCATTGGTTCCCGGGGGCGCTTCACTCATATATAAATATTTTTATAATATCGGCATAGCTGTCGACACTCCCGATGGCCTCATGGTTCCGGTGATCAGAAATGCGGAGAAAAAGGGGATCAGGGAGATCGCCGCAGAGTTGAAAAAATTGAGTGGAGCCGCCAGAGAGGGCAAACTCGGCATTCCCGATATGCAGGGCGCTTCCTTCACCATCTCCAGCCTCGGCGGCATCGGAGGAACCGGTTTTGCCCCGATTGTGAATGCCCCGCAGGTCGCCATCCTGGGACTTTCCAGGAATTACAAGAAACCGGTATGGCATGAAGAGCAGCAGGTTTTCAGGCCACGGCTTACCCTGCCGTTTTCCCTTTCTTATGACCATCGGGTCATCGATGGAGCGGAGGCGGCCAGGTTCTGCCGGGCTTTGAGCCGCAGTATTGAAGATCTCAGGCGAGCATTATGATAGGTAACTGTTCAGCAACACACCATCCGGAGTCTACGCTTACCTGTCCATGATCAGGCCGTCCAGCATACACAATGTATAGCTAACCGCCCTGCTTATGGACATATGGCGCACCCGGAGCCTACGCTTACCTCTGAACAGTTACAGGCAGGAGGTTGGCCAAATAACAGGAGGTTGGCCAGACAATAAGATCAATCGACCAAGATATTGTTACTTTCAAAATAGAGACCGGGCCTGCCCGGTTAGTACGCTGAATAGTTACCGATGGAGGAGGAGAAGTGAGCGAGAGCAAAAAATTTGATCTGGTTGTCCTCGGCGGAGGCCCGGGCGGCTACACTGCTGCATTCCGTGGTGCCGATCTCGGCTTGAGCGTTTGTCTGATTGAGAAGGGCAATCGTCTTGGCGGCGTCTGCCTCAATGTCGGCTGTATACCCTCGAAAACATTGCTTCATGGGGCACTGGTCATCGAAGAGGCGCAGGAGGCTGCCGATTTTGGTATCACCTTTAACAAGCCGGAAATTGATCTTGAGGCCATGCGTGCCAAAAAAGAATCCGTGATAAAAAAACTCACCGACGGCCTTGACGGTCTTGTCAAGGCCAGAAAAATCACCCGCATCACCGGCAACGGAGTTTTTCAGGACCAGGAATCACTCAAGGTCACGACTGCAGAAGGGGATTCGGTAATTGGTTTTAAAAATGCTATAATCGCAACCGGCTCACGGCCCTTCGCCCTGCCTGGACAGCCGGAGGATTCCCGCATCTGGGACTCAAGTGATGCTCTGCGCCTGGACTTTATTCCGGGACGGCTCCTTATTATAGGCGGCGGTGTCATCGGCTTGGAGATGGCCCAGGTATATAGTGCCCTGGGGTCTGAAATCACCATAGTGGAGATGCTCGACCAGTTGATTCCGCCAGCGGATAAGGACATGGTGCAGCCGCTTTTCCAGAAGCTGAAAAAAATCTATACCATCATGACCAATGCCAAAGTTACAAAAATCACGGCCGAGGAGAACGCGGTAAAGGTTGTTATTGAGCATAAAGAGAAGGAAGAAACCAGCGAATATGATGCCGTTCTTATTGCTGTCGGCCGCAAGCCCAACAGCGAAGAGATAGGTCTGGATAAGCTTGGCATCACGACGTCTTCGCGTGGCTATATCGAGGTGGATGAGCAACAGAGAACTTCTGCCGCCACCGTTTTTGCAATCGGCGATGTTGTGGGTGACCCTATGCTTGCCCATAAGGCAACCCATCAGGGTAAGGTTGCAGCCGAGGTGTGTGCCGGCCATAATTCTGCCTTTTCCGCACTCGCCATTCCGGCAGTGGCATATACCAATCCGGAAGTGGCCTGGATGGGATTCACTGAGAAAGAGGCAAAAGAGAAAGGCATTGAGTATGATAAAGGAAAATTCTCCTGGGGAGCGAGTGGCCGTGCCCTGTCATCGGGCGCCGCCATAGGTGCGAGCAAGGTGCTTTTCTCAAAGGAGACGGGGCGAATAATCGGTGCCGCCATCTGTGGGCTCAACGGCGGCGAACTCATTCATGAAGCTGTTGTGGCCCTGGAACTTGGAGCCGACGCCGAGGATATCAGCAAGACTATTCATGCTCACCCGACTTTGTCGGAAACCTTCGCGTTTGCCTGTGAAATGGTGGATGGTTCGATAACAGACGCTTTGCCGCCGAAAAAGAAGAAATAACGGTAACTATTCAGAGGTAAGCTGTTGGTTCTCAGCTCTTTGCTGAATAGTTACGAATAACATAAAAATCGGGGTGGAGTCAGGGCGAGTCTAAGTCAGAGAAATCGTTTCCATGGTCTTGTCATCTATATTGGCTATAAGCAGGGAACTGCGTAAAGAAGAGTTCTGCCTGCAGAGCAGAGATACCACCTCGGCACATTCAACAGCGGCCATGAAGATCGCGGCATAAGGCAAGGTTCCCAGCCGTGTCTCTATTCCTTTTTGAGGTGTGGAATCGGGGTCTCCATAAATTTGTCGAAGACCGGTTTCTCCGGGAAAAATTACCATGGCTTGCCCGGCGGCACCCGCGATGGCCGCCGAAACCAGTGCAATATCGCTTTCGCGGCAGGCCTCTTCGAGGATGAATCTGGAGGGAATAGAGTCGAGACAGTCCACCGCCAGGTGTGCTCCGGCAAGAATGGCGGAGCCATTCTTTTTCGTCAGAAATTCATTGACCACCTCAACCTCCACCGCAGGATTGATGGCGCGCACCCGTTGTCCGCCGGTTTCGGCTTTTTTCAAGCCCAGAGTATCGACCGTGGCAAGTAGTTGCCGGTTAAGATTGCTTTCCTCGAAGACATCGCCGTCTACCAGCGTAAGGCTGCCGATTCCGAGGCGCGCCAGTATTTCCGTGACCGTGCCGCCGAGACCGCCCTGCCCGATAACGGCAACATGAGAACGGAGAAGGAGTATTTGTTCAGCGCTGGTCAGACTCCTCTGGTTGCGGCAGTAACGTTCGGGAATGACATCGTTGAGCAAGGCTGAGATCTGTACTTTCCTGAGTGATGCCCCTGTAAGGCTGGCGATGGAAATCTCATCTCTGTGAGGGAGACTGAGATATGCTGTGCCGTCCGGACGCCTCTGCTGTCTGGCTCGTTCTTTGAGCAGTTTTTCAAGATCACTGTTCATGAATCACCAAGAGGTGTATTTTCTTCCTCGGCCTCCCTGGAGAAGTCGGTTTCCTTGAGATTCCTGAACCGTTCAAACATGCCAGGGTACTGCTGTTCATAGGCTTTGAACATTCGGTTGAATGGCAGATCTTCAAAGTGACCGTGGTCTGCCATGTATTCCATATGTTTCTGGCCATGCAGGTCGAACTCATGAAAAAGTGAATCATTGACACCGTCAAACTCCAGCGGGCGGACATTGAATCGTGTGCACAGGGATAGGTTGAAAGCGGGAGTGGCTTTCACCCATTTTTCCTGAAGGTAAAGCTCGGTGTAGCCATGGTAGACAAACACATCACTCTCCATCACCCGACGCAGCTTTGTGGTGCTGAGATGATTTGTCACATCGGCAAAGCCCAGACGGGCCGGAATCCCCTGCTGTCTGGCCAGGGCCGCGAGAAGGACGGCCTTGGCGACGCAGTAGCCCACGCCTTTGCAGATGACTGAGCTTGCCCGCAGGGTGCTGCGATCTGGTTGCAGGTCATAGGGATCATAGGTGATTTTGTCCCTGACCGCATAATACAACTGAACAGCTTTGGTCCGTGGTTCTGCAGAGGTATCGCAGTGTGCTTCTGCAAAATCACTAACAACAGGGTTTTCGAAATCTAAAAAATAGGTTGTCTGCAAGTAATTATCAAAGCGGGGCGGCATGTTGTTCCTGATTATCTATTGATCTTCATCTAATGGGCTGATATCCTCAGGTAAGCATTCTTTTCTGAGCTATTGTAACAGGTATGCAAAGGAATGCAAACAGAGTGGACTGAGATAGTTGAACATGCTTGGACAGGGAAAACATCCGCACGATCTCAATCAGCGCCAACTCCCCCTGATTACCGGGGGAGCCTTTGATGCCGGATTACTGTTTGAAAGGATTCATTACCAGGGTCGGGCAGTGAGCACGTTTAACGACACGTTCGGCGACACTTCCCAGAAGAAGCTTTTCTATCCCTTTGGAACCGTGGGTGCCGATAATGATGAGAGCAGTCTCCTGTCCTTGTGCAAATGCGACAATTTCATCGACGATGTCTCCTGAGATAACTTTGGCGCTTTTACAGCTGGGATAGGCGGAAACCAGCTTTTCCAGAAATTCTTTGGCATGATCAACACGATTCTGGTTATATTTCTCTACAGTTGCTGTGCCGAGCTCCATGTCGCCGATGGCCCGGAAAGGCTCGATAACATGAACAAGAGTCAGGTCGGCTGAGAGTTTCTCCGCCATGTATGCAGCATATTCGACCAGCTTTTCGGTATGTTCTTCCAAGTCGACGGGTACAACGATGTTTGTGATAGCTTTCATGCTTTTCCTCCCTCTTTACAGTGACCCAGTCGAGAACCGGATATGAACCCTTGGACGGATTCTTTTCTTGCATCATGAGATGAACCATCTGAGCTTGAAAATAATATATGTATATTTTTAGGAAGTTAAAGGAGTGATGAGCATTTCATACCAAAAAAAACATCCCGGGTTTGAGCGAAAGGCGATATCACATTCAATTGCCGCTTCAAAAAGAGATGGCTGTCACCTGAATATATCCAATTCCGTGAGTATCCCATGAAAAAAAATCCAGCAAGGGTATCGGTGCATGGCGGTCATAGCGGCCAATTCTGCAGTCATGCCACTGATTCTTTGGAAGAAATCATAGAAGCATATATTGCCACCGGCTTTTCGTGGGTCGGCATAACCGAACATATGCCTGCACTCGCGGATGAGTTTTTGTACCCGGAAGAAAAAAAGGCGGGATTCACCGTAGAGTTCCTCAACCATCGTTTTGGGCAATACGTTCGGGAGGGTCGCAGACTGCAGCACAAGTATCGGCACCAGGTAATCCTTTTTGTCGGAATGGAGATCGAGACGTGTAAGGGGTATCGGGAGATGGTCGGGAGATTCCTGGAGGAGTTTGAACCTGATTATATTGTCGGTTCAGTTCATCATGTCGATGATATGCCAATTGACTATTCGCCGGATATGTATGCCGAGGCTGCACACAGTGCGGGTGGAATGGATAATCTCTATTGTCGATATTTCGACCAGCAGTTTGAGATGCTGAAGTATTTTAAACCGGCGGTGGTTGGGCATTTTGACCTCATCCGCATCTATGATCCGCAATATAGAAACAGGTTGAAAAAGCCGCCTGTTATGGAGCGTATTGAGCGAAATCTGGATTTCATTCAGCAGGAGGGATTAATTCTCGATTATAATCTACGTGCCCTGCTGAAAGGAGCTGATGAGCCATATGTAAGCAGAGAAATCCTTTCTCTGGCGCGTCAACGGGAAATTGCCGTGGTGCCTGGTGATGACTCACATGGGGCTGACTCGATTGGTTTGTATATAGACAGGGCCATGCTCGAGCTGGAAAAACTGGGATTTAATACCAACTGGCGAACACCTGCTCTGTATAAAAAGGGAAATATCTGAATATCGGGATAAATAAGGAGAAACAGCAATGGCAATGAAAAAAATACTGATGCTTGTTGGTGATTTTGTAGAAGATTATGAGGCAATGGTACCTTATCAGATGTTGTTGATGGTAGGGCACGATGTGGAAACGGTCTGTCCTGAGAAGAAGGCGGGTAATACGGTGAAAACGGCTATTCACGATTTCGAGGGAGATCAGACATATTCTGAAAAACCGGGACATGACTTCATGATAACCGCCGATTTTGCCACCATTGACCCGGAGCAGTTCGACGCCCTGGTTATCCCGGGCGGCAGAGCTCCCGAATATCTGCGCCTCAATGCCAGGGTACTGGAGATCGTGCGCCATTTCGACAAAAACAGCAAGCCCATCGCCGCAGTGTGTCATGGTCCGCAGATCCTGGTGGCGGCAGGAGTGCTGAAAGGCAGGTCATGTTCAGCCTATCCCGCCTGTGGCCCTGATGTCGAAGTCGCAGGAGGTACCTGGATTGCCAACAATGAAACATTCTCCGATGCTCATGTAGACGGCAATCTCGTGACGGCACCGGCCTGGCCTGCACATCCACAGTGGATCCGTGAATTTCTCAAGGTTCTGGGTACCGAGATCACTCCATAACTGAAAAAATCTCCGAGTTGGAACAATGGGGCGGGCTTGAGTTACAGGGATCGCTTATCGGCTTTAAGGGATTAGAATTGAGGACTTTCGGAAGAACATAGAAATACGGTTTTCCGTTCTTCTGCTGGTGTTACGTAAAACGTCTATCCGATCTTTTTTTACGCACTTCCTCTTCACTGGCACATAACCATCCCGACCGGCTCTCCTTTACCTCATCGAATTCCGCAATATACGGCTTGATGTCGAGGAGCGGTGTCTGGTCAAGAATATCAATCCCTCTGACCTTGAGCTCATTGCCTTGCCGCCCGAGCAGTTCAACGATGGAAAGACCTATATGTCCTGGACGCAAAGGTGATCGTGTCGAAAAAACTCCCCGAGGGGAATCGTCCATAAAGGGTACGACAGTCAGTTCTGTTCTGTCTGCCTTATGAAACAGGTAGAGAAGATAGATGTGGCTGAAACCGTCCAGATCGTCAAGACCGCGTTCAAATTGAGGATCAACGATAATAGTACCTTCAGCCCCGGCGGCGCCTTTGGGCTGAATTGGCATATTGGCCAGTTCGGTAAAGGGTGATCTGATAATGCCGATCGATTGCATAAAGGCTTCCTCATTTTTGCGGATTTTTTCTATTTATTTTAACTTTATAGAGCCGCGTCCTGCAAAGAAAATCTGATGTCGAAAAAAAATCGGCTTAGTCCTATTCAGCTCAACCGGGTTAAATATATCGTCAGCGAAACCGGTCTGGCGGATAGTATTCAGGAACGTTTGCTTTTGCGGGAGGGCAAATGTTTATCATTCTCAAGCGAGGGGGACTGGTCGGGGGAAAAACGCTGGGGTTCCTGAACTATTTCATCTTTACTGCGGGGAATGCGCATGACGCCTTTACCTACACGAAGAAGAATGTCTTTTGTAATTTTTCCTTTCATAATTACTCCACTATATTTTTTTACTGCTGATAATCAAAAAACAACAGCCGTTGAAGGAGTGCGGTGTCTGCCGACCGATGCCTGAAATTAGGACGGCTACTGTGTTTTATGGAAAAGCAGTGCCGAGACGGAGCAGGCAATACCAATTGAATCACCCACTACAGTATGAAGCAGTGAAGATAAGTGTGCACCCGAGCGAGAATTGAAATAGAAATACCCGCTACCTTATTTTTCCACTGTTATGATCGGACTTTGCCGGAAACATGGGAGAGAGATCCCCCCGTTGTTCACTCCTGGAATGTAATACCATCACAGTATGGCCTAATTCTGCGAAAATGTCAAACGCCAGAAGGAAAGATACTTATTCCCGATATTTCTGTAGCCTGAAAACTCAAATATTTTTGGTAAGTTTAATTGGGTAACAAAAGGAGAGTTAAGCTGAACTCCATCTACATGTGTTTCAAAAAAAAGATTTAAACTCATGGACATTAGCCTGCTACTTGTGCAACAATGGCTGCAGAGTATGGGACTACACAAAACCTCGCAGACGACCGGCGATAGAGATACTTAACACCAGGATGGTCGACGGTATCGTAAAAAGGTTCGATCTTCAGCATTACCCAGGGGCAGTTTTCGGGTTTGGTTTTGCGGAAAAGAAGTGTGATAGCTGATATCGGCCGACTGTGTGCTGTACTTTTAAAACTGGTAGCAAACGGTTTCAGGTTTACTTTATCTGAAGAGGTGTCTTTTTTCGTTCTGCAATATAATATATTGATCCGCTAGTCTTTCTCTGGCTACGGCAATGTATGATCATGAACGCAAACCATTTTAACAATATTCACTACTCCGCAATATGGAGAGTGGCTGTTTCGCAATGAGGCGGTTGAGAATATGACCATGCCGCTGGTTGAAGGGAGGATATAAAGATGTCACGACAGGGGCTGCAACCACTCAATACCGAAGCGCTCTATAACCGGCTTATGCAGGATGAAGATCTGACGAAAATAGTGCTGGCGGAATTCTGTAAGGATCTTCCCCTCCAAATAGAGGCTCTGCACCGGGCTTTTAATGACAAAGACGTTGAGGCTATTAAACGTCAGGCGCATAAGCTAAAAGGCGCGGCAGGCAATGTCGGTGCCGAAATTCTGCATCAGCTCATGCTGGAGACGGAGGATGCAGCTCGGCAAGATGATTATTCCGCTTTGGAAGCTCTCCTCAATGAGATCGACAGCCAACTTGCCATAATCAAGTCAGCTTCCGTCAATCCTGGATAATGCCTCATTTCAGGGATA
Source organism: Desulfopila inferna (assembly GCF_016919005.1). NCBI lineage: Bacteria > Pseudomonadati > Thermodesulfobacteriota > Desulfobulbia > Desulfobulbales > Desulfocapsaceae > Desulfopila > Desulfopila inferna. The sequence goes on along the minus strand of NZ_JAFFQE010000002.1, from coordinate 173,266 downwards.
TACCGTAAACATAGGTTGCTGGTCATCTGGGAGTTTTGTCGCTGCTTTTTGGTAGGCCACCTTAGTGATAACATGTCGTTGTGGTTGCCTGGAGGGACCCGGAAATGAAAACGCCCTCAGCATGTCCGATGAGATTGCATGTCATTGGAAATGGTAAGGGCGGAATGAGCTGATTATGCTCGACTCAGTTATTATTAAGGAAAACGACTACTTTTTCCGTGGCATTTCTATTAAGTGTCTGGGCACAATAGGTCCCGCCTTTACTGGAGCCGACGCTATCCTTCCAGGCCAGTAAGTTTTTACCGTCCTCACCGTGCAGAGAGTAATCAAGACCGAGCGAGGACGCTCCAGCGCCATAACCCACAAAAGCCCGGGCCGCCCGGCTGCCTGGATTAAAGGCATCGACATCGACAATGAGCAGCTTTCCCATATTTTTTGAGTAGTTTTTCTTGTCCTTGATCAGTACGGCATTGAGGCCCGATCGCTTCAGACTGCTAATAATATCGCGATCCATCCACCGCATAACTATATCGAGTTCCCTTTTCTGGTCTTCAGTTTGCCCGGCGAGATTACCGTCGAGAGTGAGTACCGCGATATTCTGAGGAACACCCGGATTGAGGTTCACTCGTTTTTTTCCGCCACAGCCGCCAATGGTTCCGATAAGCAACAACAGTGATAATAACAGTGTAATTTTTCGCATATTTTTCTCCAGGGTTAAAGAGGTAGTTATGATTATGCTCATTACTCTAATAGAGCTGAAATTTCAATTACTATGTTGCAGCTGGTGTCCTGGAGGCTGCCTATCAAATAATACGCGACAATTCTGCCTGATAGGCACGACTGAAGGAGCTGGGGTATGTGATCGAAGAAGTAATATTGCCGGTAAGCCAAAAGGGCAAGCGGGATTGGACAGGCATGATTTGAGGCGTTGGAGGATCTTTTTATAAAGTGTGGCGAGAATCGAAATATCGATCACTCCCGATCAGCCTGTGGTGATTTTCGGGCAGACTGTAATGCTTTCCAGGAAACAGTTTTGTTCCTGCCGGTCTGTTTGGCATGGTAAAGTGCCTGGTCAGCCCGCTCAGTCAAGGTTTCCAAGGTGTCATTCTGTTGATATTGCGCCAGGCCGATGGATATGGTTACCGGCATGGCAATAGCTAATCCGAGACCGGATTCGACCCCTCGTCGAATTCTTTCCGCAAAAATGACTGCTGCAGCTTCATCGGTAGCCCGCAGAAGAATCAGAAATTCCTCTCCTCCCCAGCGCACCGGGGTATCATAGGGCCGGCATTCTTTCAGGAGATAGGCTCCTAATTCTTTAAGGACAATGTCTCCGAAGTGATGGCCGTGGACATCGTTTATCTGCTTGAAAAAATCGATGTCGAGAAAGAGGAGAGCCAGCGGTTCTCTGCGTCTCATGCTGCGGGCACATTCATCGTGGAAAATATGGGCAAAATAGCGTCGATTCTTCAGTCCGGTCAAGGCATCGTGAATTGTCAGATCATTGAGTTGGCTGATAGTACTTTTCAGTTCGCTGTCCTTTGCATATCGTATGGTCCCGAGGATCCCGAAAAGAATTCCGAAGAGCAGGGGATGGGCGAGAAAAAACCATTGCACCGGTGAGCTCAGGGTGGTCAGTATCCCTTGATCAATTCCACTTTCCTCAAGCACATGCATCTCGAAGAAGATTGTTACCAGTGGAATCGGCAAACCCCATAAGAATCCGAACCAGATATAGACATTTTCAAGCACATTGTAGCTGTATGATTTGCTCGCGGCTGCAATAAACTCGTGTATCGGATTTGAAATTGTATTGCGCATGGGTGACAACCTGTTTTTTGAGCAAGCATCGTATTTCGACGGAAAATTATTCTTGTCTTGGAGATTGAAGTTTTACGAAGCCGTTAATCCTGTCCTGCCATCATCGTTCTCTCATCTTCAATATACAGTGGAAACCGGCAATTTGCACTGAAGAGCGTAAAGTGCTTTACTCTCGAGAAACTTTTATTCAGGGCAGCACCCCCTTGGGAGCTGCAAAAAAAACATGAAACCTGATGTCGAAATCCGTGAATTGGCCTCTATGGCCAAGGTCAACGGGTTTAGATTAAAACCGATGCAAACTGCCGATATCAAGGATCAGAAATCGTTCAGGGTTGAGCTGCATCTCGTCGATATTTCTGCGCAGGTCGAGAGGAGGAAGTCCGGGCGGATTATCGCCGAGTTTGAAAGTACCCCATTGCGTGGGGATAAAGTATTCCGCGCCAAGATCCTCAAAGGCGCGGATTGCCTCTCTGGTGTCAATATGGGGATAATGCATGAACCAGCGGGGTTCATATGCGGTGATGGGCAGCAGGGCAAAATCAATATTATCGAATAGATTTCCTATTTCACGATACCCTTTAAAATACCCGCTGTCTCCGCCAAAATAGATGTTTTTGCCTGCATAACTCACCATATAGCTAGCCCACAGGGTGGTGTTATAGCCTTGGAAAAGACGTCTTGACCAATGCTGAGCCGGGAGACAGGTGATTGTGGCGCCGCTGTCCATTTTCTTCTCGTCCCACCAGTTCATCTCGCTGACGGGACCTTTTACCAGGGAGGCAACATATTCTCCAAGTCCCTTGGGAACATGAAAGGAAGCGTGTACGGGAAGATCCCGCAGCGACGCCTTGTCGAGATGGTCATAATGATTGTGGGAAAGCAGGATATGGAGTGGCCTGAGATGAGAGATATCATCAGCACGAATTGCCGGTGGGATGATGCGTTTTGGTATAAGGGCGCGTTCGGTGAAGATAGGATCGGTAAGCCAGTATTCTCCCTGAATCCGAAAGAGAAAGGTGGCGTGGCCGATCCAGACAAGGAAATTTTCAGCGGGGTCCAGAGCCTCAATGCGCTCCATCAGGTCCGGTATAATTTTCGGTTTGTTATCTTCAGCTTTTTCGCTGTAGGATGGCGATTTGGTAAAACGCCAACGAAGAAAATCAGCGAAAGACCGCTCCTTCTGAACAAGCCAGGGATTAGTAAAGGCGCCGTCACGGAAATTTTGCGCATAGAGATCCTTTATGTCTGTATTTTCTACAGTTTCCAGCCATTTCTGTTCATTAAAGGAAGGCGGTTTTAAGAAACAGGATGATATCAGGAATGCCGAGGTCAGAGCGGCAATCATGACAGGGAATCTGATCATATCATTCTCCTGAACAGCTTTTGGACAGAGATATGTACCGGGTGTTTCAATTATTATGTCTTTCTACCATGTTCTTTCTATTATAGGCAGAGCTGTAAAAATTATCCATGAAACTGTTTATCCCTATCACAAGAGTGTGGCATGCTTTTTGCGGTCTGTTATATCACAGTAGATGTTCTAAAAAACAATAATCATAGGGATTCCACCTATTGAACGTTAACCGCTAAGTGCTGGGAGGAACAGTTATGGCTAAAATGATGCAGACATTCGTTATGCGCTCCATTGGGAAAGTTGGAATTATGGAGAAACCTGTCCCCGAAGATCCCGGACCGACCGGGGCGATCATTAAAACCACCAAGGCACTGATCTGCACCTCGGACACCCACACGGTTGGTGGTGGTAACGGTGAACGGCAGGATCTGACGCTGGGGCATGAGGCTGTCGGCATTGTTGAGAAGCTCGGCAGTGAAGTGAAGTGCGTCAAGGAAGGAGACCGGGTTGCCGTGAACGCCATCACCCCATGCTACAGCTGCCGCAATTGTCTCAGGGGCTATACCTCCCAGTGTACGGAGATGCTCGGCGGTTGGAAATTTGCCAATGTAAAAGATGGTGTGTTTGCAGAATGTTTTCTTGTTAACAATGCCGAAGCCAACATTGCTCTGATACCTCCTGCTGTACCTGACGAGTCAGCTGTTTAAGCTACGGATATGATGTCCACGGGATTTGTCGGTGCCGAGCATGCGAATATCCCTATCGGCGGCAGTGTCGCCGTTTTCGCCCAGGGCCCCGTGGGGCTGATGGCAACGGTGGGCTCACGTCTTTTGGGAGCGGGACTGGTGATTGCAGTTGAAGGCATTCCTAAACGTAAGGAATTGGCCAAGCATTTTGGTGCGGATCTGGTGATTGATTTCAATGAAAAGGATCCGGTCGAAGCTATTTTAGAGATTACCGATGGTGAAGGAGTCGACTCAAGTATAGAATCGTTCGGTTCACAGAAAACATTTGAAAACTGTATCAAGGTTACCCGTCCGGGGGGCACCATCTCCAACATCGGCTATCACGGCAAGGGTGATATCGTGAACATCCCGCGGATTGCCTGGGGTGTGGGAATGAGTGATAAAACCATCAGGACAGCCCTCTGCCCGGGTGGGAAAGAGCGCATGTCGCGGCTGCTCCGACTGATTGAAACCGGCAGGGTGGACCCCACGCCCATGACTTCGCATACATTTGATTTCAAGGACATTGAAAAGGCTTTTCAGATGATGGAGTCAAAGGAAGATGGAGTGATAAAGCCCCTGATTCTCTTTTGATGATCGGGTCCTCTTTGATAGGAAAGTCGTCCTGACCAGGTGGAATAATCTGAGATATCTCCGACGACAGACAGAAAGGCAAATCCCTGGAGGAAGAGGGGATTTGCCCTTGGGGCCGCTGCAAATGAATGTGTCAGTTTGTAGTGTGCTTTGCTGCCTGGTTCTGCATGTAGAGGTTGATTGCCTCCTTGACTGTAGTTATGGCGAGATGAGCACAATGCTCTTCCTCTTTGGGAAACCCCCCTAATTCGTTAAGCAGTGTCGCTGCCGACATATCAAGGATTTCATCAGGACTTTTACCAATCGCCATTTCCACTGCAAACGATCCGCAAATCGAACTGGAAGCGCATCCCGTGGTCTGATATGAACCATCGCTGACAATATTTTTAATCTTGTCTATTTGTAGATAAATATCGATCCTGTCCCCGCAGTCACCGGTCAATGATGCCCAGCTGTCGGGAGAGTCCAATATATAACAATATCGAGGGTTGAGCCAGCGGTCATAGCCTTTGGGGCCATAGGCCCTGTAGGTGTCCTCGAGGATGTCCTCCTGGAGTTCGTCGAGGAATATATCCAGTTTGTTGCTGTTCATCTGTCTTTTCTATTGGTTGAGTTAATAGAGCTGTTATTTGCCATTACCAGTGACCATCGGCATTGGGGGTGTTGCTGTAGGTAAGCGACCCCGCAAGGAATTGTTTGACCGCCTCTTCTCCCGTGCCGCTGACATCGCTGACCACCTTTATGCCTGCTGCCTGAGCGGTGCGGAAGGCGTTTGGTCCGCAATACCCGGTCAAAAGAATTTCCGCACCACGGTCGCTGATCATGCCGGCGCTCTGAATGCCTGCTCCTTTGAAGGCGTTGATATTGGGAGTATTGTCGATACATTCAAACTCCATGGTATCCGTATCGACGATGAGAATAAAGGCCGCCCTGCCGAAACGGGGATCCACGGGATCCTGCAGGGTCCTGCCTGTTGATGTGACTGCGATTTTCATTTGTATTCCTCCTGCATCATTTTCACTGGCCGCCACCGCCGCCGCAGACCTGATCACTGCGGATTTCAGGAATTCTTCCGGCGATCAGATCATCGATAACAGCTCGTATTTCAGCGCGCTCGGCTTCATGGTAAACCCTGATCCCCGCCTCTTTGAAGCCCATCAGGGGGCGCATGCCGATACCGCCGACCAAAAGGGCATCGACCTTGTGTCCGGCGAGCAGATTAACCGGAACCATACAGCCGCCCTGGACATGCTCCTCGTTTTTTATGGTGGTTACATCGACGATTTCGCCATTTTGACAATCTATGACGGTAAAAACATCACAATGGCCGAAGTGACCTGCCCGGGTGCCGTCCAGACCTCCCAATCCATTCGAAGGAATAGCTACTCGCATTGTTTTCATGCTATGGTGCTCCTTTTTTATACGATTTTTGTAATTAATGGTTGGTTGATTTTCTGCACCGTGGTGGTGTATATGGTTTTCCATACATCCTTAATTATGGTGGAAGTTTCCGAATCCGGCGCGTATTCGACCAGAGTTTTTGCCTCAACCATGGCCATGGTGAACGAGGGATCAAAGGGGATTCGCGGCAGGACCGTTATCCCTTGGTGTTTGGCAAATAGCTCTATCTCTTCTGTCACCTCAAGATTGATGTCGAAGCGGTTGACGCAGAGCATGGCCGCGATGCCGAAATGATGTGCAAGCGAGGCGACCCGCTGTACGTCGTGCATTCCCGAAATCGTTGGTTCGACGACGATGACCACGGCATGAGCCCCGGTCATTGCGGCGATCACCGGACAACCTATACCTGGAGGTCCGTCGGTGATTATCAGTTCATGATTGTTCTTCTCTGCCAGCTGCTGGGCCTGGCGCCGAATCAGGCTGACCAGTTTGCCGGAATTTTCCTCGGCAATCCCAAGCCTGGCATGCACCATAGGGCCTGCGGGTGTTTCCGAGATGAACCATTCACCGCATCTTTGCTGTGGAAAGTCGATAGCCTTTTCCGGGCAGAGATCAACGCAGACACCGCAGCCTTCGCAGCTGATCGGGTCAACCCTGAATTCTGGGGAGATAGCATCAAACCTGCAGAGCTTCCTGCAGTAGCCGCACTCGCTGCAGGCGTTCTGATTTATTACGGCGAGATTGCCGCCCATAAAGTCATGGCGTTCCCTGATCTCAGGGGACAGAAGGAGATGCAGATCCGCTGCATCAACGTCTGCGTCGCAAAGAACGGGAAAGTCTGCTAAATGGGCAAAGGCTGCGGTAAGGCTGGTCTTTCCCGTGCCGCCTTTGCCGCTGATAATGACAAATTCTTTCATGATGTGCTCCTTGCCGTGGTCACCTGTCGTTCAATATCTACATAGAGATTTCTGAATACCTCTCTCCATTCATGCAGCTCATCGACCATCATGATCCCGCGCGAATAGAGTTCGGCGATCTGTTTGCTGAAAGGAATCTCAAGCAGAATCGGCAAATTGTTGTCTTTCGCGTATTCTTGCACTTTGCTGTCGCCCAGATCGGCGCGATTGATCACCAGTCCACAGGGGATACCGAGTTCCTTGACGGTCTCGTGAGCGAGCCGGAGATCATGCAGACCAAAGGGGGTGGGTTCGGTGACCAGCACGATATAATCGACGCCATGCATGGCCGCGATTACCGGGCAGGATGTACCCGGAGGTGCATCGATAATCACCGGATCGGCGGTGCTGCCTTTTTTGCGTAATTGCTTAATCAGTGGAGGCGACATCGCTTCACCTATACGGAGAACGCCACGGTGAAAATTGATGGTCCCCGATTTCCCCGATTCTATGTAACCAAGCTCTCTTTTCCCTTCCGACAGACATTTCTGCGGGCATACCACGATGCAGCCGCCGCAGCTATGGCACAGCTCGGGAAAGAGCAGGAAGGATTTACCCACTACTGTTATCGCCCCGAATCGGCAGATATCAACGCATTTATGGCATTGATCGCAACGGTCTTCGTCAATTTCAGGAATGAGGGTATATACCTTGTCGTTTTTCTCTATCTCAGGCCGGAGAAAGAGATGCGCATTTGGTTCTTCAACATCACAATCCAGAAAAGTAACCTTCTCATGTAGTGCTGCTGCCAGATTTGTGGATACCGTGGTTTTGCCGGTACCTCCCTTGCCGCTGGCCACGCTGATAATCATTTTCTCCCTCCTTCAGCAACTATTTTGGTAAAGCCACGCAAATGCTGGAGCCTGGACAGCATTTCATCAGCGTCTTTTTGCCCTGGGGGAGAGGGAAGCTGCATGAAAATTCCATAGCCTTCCGTTAGTTCATGAAAAACATCAGAGGGTTCTGAGCTTATCACCCCATAATTGAGCATCGGGAAAAGTTTGATAATTTCCTTTACCAGGAGAAGGTCGCGCTCATGTGCCAGGACCGTCTCAATGTTCTCCAAAGTAGGCAGCAATTGCACTTCATCCTTAGATGAGACAGTGGTGACCTCATGGCCATTGATGCGAAGATGATCAATGAAACTCTGCAGCTCTCCAGCCTCTTGTCCGATAATTACAATGGTCATGTGTTTCCCTTTTCTCTATTTCTATGACAAACTCCCGAACATTCGTTTCCTTTGAAAACAGCAGAGACAAGGCAGTGTTTACCTATTGAAGTCCTTTTACTGCTGAAGTTGCTTGAGCAATAGCTGTGCCAGAAGAGTGAGAAACGGAACCACTAGAGGAAAGTGCCTGTATACGGGCAAATGCACAAAATGGCTTTTCGTGTCTTTTTGAGAATGTGAGGAGATCGCTGCAAATGTGCTACTATTCGACCATGCAGAGCGACGCATAATGCTGCATTAACGCGACAGTCCGGGGCCGGGAGCCCGGTTCTTCAACACCAATGCACGAGAGGTTTTGTTCAATTGCGTTTAGGTGGAAGCGATGCGACCATATTGCCATAAGCAATTCTATTTTGATGGACTCATCGATATACGACAACTTCTGTGATTTTTTATCTTTTTTTTTCTGATTACCCCTGAAATTTAGCATCTCGTGGTCTGGAGTTGAGGATTAGGGGTAATGAGGATTTTTTTATAAAGAAATATAGGAAGACGAGGTGAGTCGGGTGGAGCGTCCGTCAACTTCAGGTAGACGTATATGCAGTTTTTGCATCTTCCGATACAGCGTTGAGGTGTGCATGCCGAGCTGCTTCGAGGCGGCACGACGGTTATAATTATTAGCTTTGAGCGCAGCATCGATGATTTCCCGCTCGGTCGCCTGTACTGCTGAAAGAATAGAATTATCCGCAAAGGAAGATTGGCTGTTTTGGCGGGTGGGTGATGCTCTCCGGGTCAGAGAAGGTGGAAGATGGTGAGGCTGTATCATGTCTTTGCGGCAAAGAACAAAGGCATGCTCCACAATATTTTCGAGTTCCCGAATATTGCCGGGATAGTTGTGAGACATCAGGATCTCCAAGGCTTCGGGAGACATCGCTGTAACGTTGTACCCTTTTACGCTATTCATCCTTTCAATAAAACGCTCAAGGAGAAGAGGTATATCCTCGGCTCTGTCGTGCAGTGGCGGGAGCTTGAGATGGATAACATTGATACGATAGTAGAGATCCTGGCGAAAGGTCTCCTGTTCAACCATTTCGGCAAGATTTTTATTTGTTGCTGCAATAATCCGTGCTTCGGTCTTCCTGGTTCTGACGCTGCCCAGCGGCTGGAATTCTTTCTCTTCGAGGAGGCGAAGAAGTTTAACCTGAAAGGCTGGGCTGGTGTCGCCTATTTCATCAAGAAGCACAGTACCTCGGCCGGCGCTGCCGAAGAGGCCCTCTTTGTCATGAGTGGCACCGGTAAAGGCTCCGGCCTTGTAGCCGAAAAGTTCCGATTCGAGCAGGGTATCCGGAAGGGCGCCGCAGTTTATTGCCACAAAGCGTTTATCCTGTCGTAATGAATAGGAATGAATGGCACGGGAGAGCAGTTCCTTGCCTGTTCCTGTTTCCCCTTCTATGAGTACCGTCGCTTCACTCTCTCCGACCTGTTGGACAATAGAGAAGATCTGCTTCATTTCCCGGTTTCGCGAAAACATACGGCCCACTTTGACTATTCCTTCCAGTTCGCGCCTGAGACCTTCGACGATACTCAGGTCGCGAAAAGTTTCCACTCCTCCCAGCACCCTGCCTTTATTATCTTTGAGAAGAGACGTTGATACTGAAATCGGAATAGATTTCCCTTGACGATTGGTGATTGTGGTGGAACTGTTGACAAAACCCCGCTGCTCCTCCATGGTTTTTTTGAGGGCGCATGCTCCTGTGCACATATTTGACCGGAATATCTCCCGACAATTCCTGCCTATGGCATCTTTTTTAGTAAAACCGGTAATTTTTTCAGCTGCACTGTTGAAAGAGGTAATGAAAAAATGGTGATCAACGGTGAATACACCATCGGAGATGGAATCGAGAATGATCCGTGTGGCTGCGCCGGTGAGGTCTTTTGAGGTGTCCATGGGATTCTTCGATATGCTTCCAAATATTCTGTCAAAAAAACCAGAACGAAAAGTATGTGAAAAGACAACAGCTTCATCCAGCTTCCCTGAGTCGGATGAATGAACCTTCTGCCGACTTTGATGTGTGCATTTGTTTATAATGATGTTGTACCATGATATAGGGTATCTTGCAAATTATCTTATCAGCTGCAGGATTGCTCTGTTGAAGACAATTGATAACGGAACATAAAGACGATACGAGGAATTATGAAAACATTGAGCGAATTGATTAAAGAAGTAAAAAGCCATCCGGATTATGCCCAGGCAGGAATGATCCTTTGTCATAACGGGGTCGTACGGCAAACATCCCGTGATGGCAGGAAGGTGAGCGGACTTTCGGTGAAGGTTGACTGGTCAAAATTACAGGAGATTGTCGAAACCCGGAAGAAGAGCCAAGGAATCATCGAGATTCTGGTCGAGATAAATGAAGGAGAAAACCTGGCGGTTGGGGATGATGTCATGTTTATTGTGGTGGCGGGAGACATCAGGGAAAATGTTATCGCAGCGCTAACCGATACACTCAATGAAATCAAGACAGGGGTCACCAGCAAAACAGAATATTTCCTATGAGACCCTTTTCTTTTTCCTCCAGCAGGTAACAGCACGGGCGTTTTTTGTTGATAGTTGACACATACTGTGGCATATGATTGCGACAGTAACAAGTGTTGTCGGCTCTGGTAATTCTCTATTCCTGCTCTTCTTCAGCAAGTCAGTCAGTTACTGAACACGTTGATCCGGTTTTCAGGAAGCTTATAAACAGCCTCCTCTAAAGTAAGTACCTTGCTTCCCAGGGCCGTACTGCATACATTCTCAGTAGAATCGTTTTTATAAATTTAAGACCCGCTGTACCGGACGGGGAAAGCGGCAGGACTGTGTGCCGTGCCGCAAGCCCGTGATTTTCAGAGGGTTTATCAAAAAATAGGTATTTATAATTATGGGTTTAAGTTTGACCAGAATAAATCGCTATCCCAAGAACTTCTCCTTTACTTCAACGGATGGTAAATCCGTCACCATTGCTGATTATCAGGGCAAATGGCTGTATCTTGTTTTTCATCGCCATTTATCCTGACTGCCCTGTCGGGCCCATCTGTCGCAGTTGCGGCAGCAGAAGGAAAAAGTTTCACGTCTGGGTATAGAAGTTGTTGTGGTCAGCTTTGAAGATGAAGAGCATGCCCTCAATTATCAGAGGGAAGAGAATCTGGAGTGGCCGGTGATTATCGACAAGTCGCGGGAGTTCTATAACTATTTTGGGTTGACCAGGGCGGGCTTCTGGGATATCTGGGGTTTTGCCACCTGGAGAGCCTACCTCAGGGAGATGTTGAAGGGAAATATGCCCAAGATGACCAAGGGCGACGTTCATCAGCGCGGTGGTGATGTTTTGATAGATCCGCAGGGCATGGTGAGGCTTCACCATATCAGCAAAGGACCTGCCGACCGGCCCGATGTCAATGCAATACTGGAGATAGTGGAAAAGGAAAAGATAACGGAAATGTCCCCGGAGGAATTGCGGAAGCTCCGGAATTAAGCGATCATTTAAATTGAGATTATCTCGATTTATCAGACCCTGCCGTTTTTATTATCTAAGGTCCCACCTACCCCCCAACATCCTCAGGCAGGTAGTATTTTTTCTTGACTCCATGTACCACATCGTGGTACATGGAGAAAAACCAAGGAAAACCTGAGGCCATGAAACGAATACCTGTATACCTCTTCATTATCCTGCTGCTGACGCTGCTGACCGCCTTCTCTCAGGCTGGTTCCGTTGCCAAGGCGGATTGCCGTCACTGCACTCATGAGTATTCTGTTCTTCCTGAATGCTGTACTGCAGGCAACCCAGAGTCTGAAAGCGAAGAACCCGACGACTCCTGCCAACATGCCGGCCTCTGCAGCGGTGACGATTCTCAGCCGGTTGTGGCGGCAGCTGCCGTTTTCATGGAAGCGGGTGTGGTCGTTAGACAACAGTCTTTTTTCAGGAGTGACATCTGCAAACCGAGGCAGATCTCTTTTGCCGGGGGTGCTCCGCTTCCGGACCTGTTGCCCCCGCTGTTCCTCCTCAACTGTTCCTTCCTTATTTGATTCCACCGCGATTATTCCTGGTCAATTTTCAATTTCACAAATCTTTTTCTTATCCAGCAGAGTTGGATAAGAACCTTGCAACCAAGCCGTGCGCGGTCAAGCAGGGAACTCCGGGAAATCATTTGCTCCGGAAATGCCCTGTAGATGTTAAAAAAAACTGTCTCAGCAGACTGTTCTGGCCCATAATGAGACATCAGCTTCTACTGTTCGAGGTGTATTATGACAAAAAGAATATTTTTACTGTGTACAACTGTTGTATTTTTGTTCCTGGTGGTGGCGGTAAGTCATTCCTTCACCGGTTTTTTTAGTAAACACAAAACGGTAAGGGATGCCAATGGCGAGATCCTCATTCCTTTGGAGGACATCAACGATGGTTCAGCTCATCATTATCAATATAAAAATGGAGGACAGACGGTAAAGTTTTTTATCGTCCAAAGTGATGATGGCGTAATCCGGGCTGCCTTTGATGCCTGTGATGTCTGTTTTCATTCGAAAAAGGGATACACTCAGGAAGGAGACTACATGATCTGCAACAACTGCGGCCAAAAGTTCCATTCCAGCCGGATCAATGTCATTAAAGGCGGCTGCAATCCTGCTCCGCTCGACCGGACCGAGCGTGGTAAAGAGCTGGTGATAAGGGCAGAAGATATCCTCAAGGGTGCAAAATATTTTTAATACTCTGTATAAGTGTGAACTATATGAATATCTTTACTATTTCTTTGAGTAATATCAAAAGAAAGCCGACCAAGACCATTCTGCTGGTGCTTGTCTTTTGCCTTGGAGTAATGTCCATTGTCGCGCTGCATCAGGTCTCACTGGTGGTGGGAGAAAGCCTTGAAAAAAAATTGAGCTCATATGGAGCCAATATCATTGTTTCCCCTCGTACCGAATCACTCAGCGTAAGCTATGGCGGGTTTCAGATGGGAGATATGCTCTATGATGTCGATAAGTTGATGGAGGGGGACACTGTCAGTTCGATAAGGGAAATAGCATTGGGAGACAGGATCAGCGTGGTTGCTCCCAAGCTCGTCGGTACTGTCAGCCTGGGTGAAATGCAGCTTGTCGTGGTGGGTGTTCGCTGGCCTGAGGAATTAGGCATAAAAAGCTACTGGGCGATAGACGGCAAGATCCCCGAGAATGGCAACCAGCTTCTATTGGGAGCCGAAGCCGCGGCACATCAGGGGCTGGAACCGGGAGAAAGAATAGCCATCGCGGACATGCAGTATGAAATATCCGGGGTGCTCGAACAAACCGGCGGAGATGACGATCGAGTTATTTTCATGGATCTGACAGCACTGCAGCACCTTCTGGGAAAGCCGGATGAGGTGAGTTTTGTTGAGGTTGCGGCTCTCTGTGCCGGCTGCCCCATTGAAGATATCGTCGGCCAGATCCGGGCGAATCTTCCCGGGGCAGATATAAAGGCGCTGCAGAATATCGTCGATCAGCGCATGGAGTCGGTTCATTTCGTGCAGAATCTGGCTTTGTTCGTCAGCATTGTCATTCTTGTTACCGCAGCAGCCATGGTCGCACTTTCCATGCTTTCAGCGGTGAATGAGAGAAAAAAGGACATCGGTATCCTTCGATCCCTTGGCTATGCCAAGCTCCAGGTGTTCCTGATTTTCTGTGTCGAGGCGGGATTGATCGGATTGTTATCAGGAGGGGCGGGATATCTGGCAGGCTATGGCGCAAGTTTCAAGGCGCTTGAGCTGCTGGCCCTGACAGAAGGCTTTCGGCCGGTGTTCAGTGTCGGGCAGATGATCCTGACTTCAGCTGTTTTTGGAGGCGTTGCGGTTGCGGCTGCACTCTATCCCGCCTGGAAGGGAGCTGTCATAGAGCCCTCCGAGGCTCTGGTTTCCCTATAGGAGGTTATCCGTGATATCAGCACGAAATATTAATAAATATTTTTCACTCAACGGTGAGAATATCCAGGTATTGCGCAATGTCAGTCTCAATATCGAGGAGGGCGAATTCATCTCTATTGTCGGCAGGTCCGGTTCAGGAAAGACGACCTTGCTCAATGTTCTCTCGACATTGGTGAGACCGGATGAAGGCGAGCTAATTTACCGGCAGAGCAACCTCACAACATCGGGGGCTGTTCAACTCAATGATCTGAGAAGAACCGATTTCGCCGTAATTTTTCAGTTTCACCACCTGCTGCCTTACCTCTCGGTATTGCAGAATACCCTGCTTCCTTTCATGCGTTCGATCAAACCCGTTCCCCGGGAGATCGTAAAAAAGGCGGAAAAATGTCTTGAGCGTATTGGTCTGGCAGGAAAAAAGAACAGGCTGCCGGGCAGCCTCTCCGGAGGAGAACAGCAGCGGGTGGCAATTGCCCGGGCGATGGTGAAATCCGCCAGGGTGCTTTTTGCCGATGAACCCACCGGCAGCCTTGATAAAAACACAGGCGAGGAGATTATGGACCTGCTTGAGGAGCTTCACGGAGACGGCATGACCGTGATCATGGTGACCCATGAGCCGCTTTATGCCGGACGGGCCAACAGGCTGGTGGAGTTATCCGACGGCAGGGTGGTGTGAAAAAAGTTCTGAAGATATTTTTTCACAGAAGACCGCGGCCTTTTCAAACCTGCAGAGGCATAGTAATCTATGCCTCTGCAGGTTATCGATTTTTGCAGAATCCGCACAGCAATATGACGGATGCGGTGAGAAGGCCGGTTTAATCCTTGCCTGAGTCGGTATTTTTATTCTGCAGGGCATGGTACAGTTTCAAGCGCTCCAGCAACCTGTTGATCTGCTCGGCAGTCTGGAACCTGCCCTTTGCGAAAACACCGTAATCGCCGCCTCCGGCCATGGCAGAGGCGAATCGTGTCGAGTTTGCATAAAAAAGCCATATCGAGGTCCACAACCGCTCGGCTTCCTCGTCAAAAATATTGCCGCCCTGGGGTAAGCCGTGTTCAAAATCGCCGGCCCATATATCAAGAAGAATTTTAGTTGCTTCGTAGGTGTTGTTATTGGTCGTTTTGATAGTATTATCCAGGCGCTCGAAGTGGTTGTCGACCCATGGCGTACTGTGGCATGAACGGCAGATGGATTTCATGCGGTCATTATTTTCCTGCATCTGTTCTTTGGTGAGAACATAATCAGCCACCGGCTCGCCATTGAGCTCAACCGCCAGCGGCAACCCTTTAGTGTTGACGATATCACTGAGATCGGCCTTGCGTGGATGCGGATGAGCATAAGGCACACCGAACAGCCGCCAGGAAAGCCTGTCGTTAAACTGATGAGTTCGTTCGGCAATAACCGACTCATCCTCGCTGACAATCAGGCTGGTATGGCATGTCGCGCAGGTGGGAGCAGAAAAGTCACGGCCGATAGTCCAGGGTACAGTGCTGAAATCGAATGCAGACCCGGTGGAATTGAAAACATTTCCATGTTTACTGACCTGATACACCTTGTAGGCCGGAACGTCCGGTCCCTTGTGGCATTCAGAGCAGGTGTAGGGCTGGCGTGCTGTTTCAATTGCAAAATCATGACGCGGATGACAGGAGGTGCAGGCACCCTTGCTGCCGTCGGGATTGATCCGGCCTACACCCTGGTTGGGCCAGCCTTCAAGATCCGGGAATTTCATCTCGCCAAAATCGGTATCCCTGGATACCAGCCCCTTCATCTCTACCCTTGTTCCATGACAATAAAGACATGATTCATAGTCGGTGAGGCGGTTGCCCTCTCCGATTGTGAGCTGATTATCCGCGTAGGTATAGTGATTATTGACGACTGAGATGAGGTCGCGATAGAGCGGATTGTCTACCAGATTGCCATGGGCGTGAGACATAAGGTTACGGGAATATTGGTCGGCCTCAACCGCATGGCAGGTGGCGCAGTCAGCGGGGCTGACGACAACGTTAATCCTATAGCCGTTATGTTCGAAGGAATCCTTATGCTCGTCGGGACGGAGGGAATGGCATTCATAACAACCCACGGCTACATTGAGGAGGCTTTCAGCAATCGTTTCCGACGATATGCGTCGTTGCAGTTCGGGTTTTTCCATGGCCTGCTCCGGAGCGCTTCGGCTATGGCGGCTGTTTTGCCAGGAAGCGACCAGCCCGGGATGCAGCTCGGTATGGCACATCAGACAATCCTCTGTTTCAGCACTGAGATTCGACTCTGCAGAGGAAGTCGTGCTTGTCAAAAGGCCTGCCATAAGTGCCGATATAAATGCCAAAAGTTTCATCGTATCCTCCAAACCGTGGGAGAGAATGGTGCTCATAAAAACTCTGTACTGCAATGTTTCTTCATTAAGAATTTCAGTTAGTTTCTATATCTCCGCGATAGACGCTCCAACCCTGAGTGGCTGGATTGTACTGGTAGAATATTCTCAGCCGGACCACACTTCCCAATCCTTTTTCCAGGCAGCTGAGATCGAAGACCAGGTTATCAGCATCATATTTTATGAAAACCGCCTGGGGTGTACGCAATGCGGACACCGCTATCGTCGGATAGTGTATCTGGAAAATTTCCCTGTAATTCTTGAGCAGCCATTCCCTTCTTTGCTCGATATTGATTTTCTCGGTGAGATAGGTGACCTTCTGTATTGAATCGGACAGTGTGTTTTTCAGGGTGATGTTGTCGGTAGCATCCGCTTTTCTTATAAGATCTATGAGCATTTTGTGGTACTTCAACGACGACACAAATTCATTATTATTTTCCGCCTCAAGTGCTTCTCTGCTATACAAGGCTATCTGGTCGATAAGGAGCATATATCCTGTTTGTACAGACTGTTTATCCGCGCCTTTAAGGTATTTCCTGTATTTTTCTATGAAATTCAGCACATTGATATGCTTTTCTATTGCCCATTCCCGGTTTTTACTGAGATGGGCCTTCTCTGATTCGGCAACAAGCAGTTCTAATTGTAATTTGACATGATCCGGCAGAAAATTTTCTTTTTCGGATTGGAAACCGTGCTTGTCGGCATACTCAATAGCCGAGTTGTAGGTATCCACGGCTGCCTGTAATTCCCGCTTTTCGGTGTATCTTTCTGCCTCGGCAAGAAGTTCCGTGAGAAACTCGAGTTGCTGAGCCTTTTCCATGCTGATATATTCGTCGCGATATTTAATGTTGCCTTTGAGTCCTTCCAGCAACGATTTCGATTGCAGGAACAAACTGATTTTCTCTTGTAGTAATTTTCCGGAACCGTTCAACAAATAAAAATCGGTGAGCTTTCCCTGGGCCACTTCCGCAGTTTCCCGTGCCTTTATAAACTCTCTTTCCCCATGATAGACCACAGCATTTTTGAATACCTCGGCAGATTGATTGAGACGCCATTTTTCGTAAAGAAAAAGACCGCCGCCACCAATAAGTATGAGTACAATGAACACCGAAGTTATGTAGAACAGGGAAGCCGGGATCCTGAACTGCCTGGGCTCCTTTTGTATAGGAGATTTATTTTCCTCAACAAGTTTGAGTGAATCCAGGGGCAGGCTGCTTTTGTTTTTCTCATAAAAATCGGCAGCTTCTTTGTTAATTGGTTTTTCGCTGCTGTGAAACCTGCCACAGATCATATTGCCGATATGAAGTATAAGGTCGGGCAATGAATTATTTCCTTCCCAGTAGTTGGCGATAGGAACGACATGATCGTCGATTTCCGGGTGGAAAATCGGGCTTAAGGGATTAATTGTAGGAGGAAAGTGAGGATAACCAAAGGGGATTCTGATCTTTATGCGGTGACGCTTGCTGGTCGTGATTTTTCCATCAGGGTCGATGATAAACCCTTTTACTTTATATTCAATATCATACTCATCAACCGGTTCCCCGGAGGTGTCGATGAGGGTGATATTTTTATAGAGCCGTAAGGTTTTGACGACTTCTTTATGATCTGCTATAAGTCTGTGATCGTTGGTTGACATGCGATCCTCTGAAAACCCAAAATATATCCAGCTCTTCCGATAAGCGGATCTTTTCAGGTCCCTTTAAACCCTGAGGTATTGGCCGCCCTTGGGTCACCACCTATACGGAGAAAGACACCTACGCCGAAATATAGTAGCGTATTCAGGGAAATGAAACAAGGCTGAAAACCCTGTGGTTAATCGACGATAAGGAAAATGGTTCAATTAGAGGGGTGCGCGGGAGCAGTGAACAAGAGGAATACGTGATGATCAATCCGGGAAGGTCAATTTCAAGGCCTGCCGGAATGTTATCAAAGGGTCCTGCTGAGAACAGGCAGGACCCCCGGCGATTTATTTCTCATAGGTGAAAGTGAGCTTGTCGTCCTGTAGGTCGACGGTAGCTGCTCCTCCCCGGTTGAGCTCTCCAAACAGAATTTCTTCGGTCAATACATCTCCGATTTCCTTCATAATCAATCTTCTTAAAGGACGGGCACCATAAGAGGGGTCATATCCTTTTGTGGCCAGCCAGGTTCTGGCACTGTCGCTGAGGACGATGCTGACCTTCCTTTCGGCCAACTGACTCTTAAGTTCGAGCATCAGTTTATCGACCACCTTCTCCATGGTATCGGTATCAAGAGAATCAAAGGAGATGATGCCGTCGAGACGATTCCTGAATTCCGGTGAAAACAATTTATTCACAGCAGCCTTGTCTTCACTCTTCTTATGGGTGGTAACAAACCCTATGGCGCTATTGCTCATCTCCCGGGCCCCGGCATTGGTGGTCATGATAATGATAACATTTCTGAAATCAGCTTTTCTGCCGGTATTATCCGTAAGGGTCGAATGATCCATGACCTGGAGGAGAATCGAAAAGATATCGCTGTGGGCCTTTTCTATCTCGTCGAGGAGAAGGACGGAATAGGGATGTTTCCGGATGGCCTCGGTCAGTAATCCACCCTGATCAAATCCGACATATCCTGGAGGCGCCCCAATCAGCCGTGCTACAGCATGCTTCTCCATGTATTCACTCATATCAAAACGCTCAAAGTGAACAGAGAGTTTATCGGCAAGCTGCCGCGCCACTTCGGTTTTTCCTACACCTGTCGGACCGGCAAAGAGAAAACTGCCCGTCGGAGATTCAGGATTTCCCAGACCGGCCCGGGAGCGCTTAACCGCCTGAACCACGGCGTCAATGGCCTTATCCTGACCGAAAATAACGGACTTGAGCCGGCCATCGAGCTCCTTGAGCGAAAGAGTTTCGCTGCGGGAGCTGCTTTTCGCCGGTACCCTGGCCATGCGCGAAACAACCTGCTCGACATCCCCAACCTTCACGGTCTTGTCGAGTTTTCCGTTCATTCTGAAAAGCGAGCCGACTTCATCCATTACATCAATTGCTTTATCCGGCAGAAACCGTTCGGTGATATAGCGGTCTGCAAGTTCAGCAATGGAAGCAATGGCGTTCTTGGAATAACGGACGCGGTGATGATTTTCATACCGTTTCTTCAGGCCTTCGAGAATAAGTTTGGTGTCATCGAGACTCGGCTCCTCTATATCAATCTTCTGGAACCTGCGTGAGAGCGCGCGATCCTTTTCAATATGGTTTTTATACTCTTCATACGTGGTGGAACCAATGCAGCGCAATATTCCCGCCTGCAGTGCAGGTTTAAGAAGATTGGAGGCATCCATGGAGCCGCCGCTGGTGGCACCTGCACCGACCACGGTATGCATTTCATCGATAAAAAGAATGGCATTATCCTTCTTTTCGATAGCCGATACAACGTTTTTGAGCCGCTTCTCAAAATCCCCTCTGTATTTCGTTCCGGCAACCAGCGCACCCATGTCAAGCAGATGTATGTCAACGTCGCGCAGGAGGTCCGGTACGGCAGATTCTTTATCGTTTAAACGGTCTACAGTGTCTTTATGTATGGAGATGGCCAATCCTTCCGCCATCGCGGTTTTACCGACGCCCGGTTCGCCCACCAGCAATGGATTGTTCTTCTTCCTGCGGCACAACACCTGCATGATCCTGGTTATTTCAATTTCACGCCCGATCAGTGGATCAAGCTTACCTTCAGCAGCCTGCTGGGTCAGATTAATGGTAAACTCTTCAAGGGCTTTATCCTCCACGCTTCCTTCCTTCTTCTTCGGACTTTCCGGAGGCTTGGGCATAGGTTCCTTCTGCAGATTCTCAGGCATCTCATGGGAGACGAAATTGACCACGGCCATTCTTCCAACCCCTTCGCTGCCGAGAAAATGAACGGCATGGGATTCCGACTCCGAAAATATCGAAACCAGTACATCGCCGCTGTCGACCTCCATTTTCCCGCAGCTTTGGACATGTGCCACGGCCCTTTGCAAGACGCGGTTGAATGCCAAAGTCTGTGCAGGCTCGTTTTCAGCCTGGGGAGAGAGCTGCGGAATCCCGCCGAGGAAAAACTCTTCGAGTTTCATTTTAAGATTATCGATTGAACCGCCACATTCTGAGATAATGTAGTTTGTCAGATCGTCATGAAGCAGTCCATAGAGCATATGCTCGACGGTCACATATTCATGATTGTGGCTTTTGGCTTCCCGTATCGCCCTGATCAGGGCCATTTCTAATGTTTTACTGAGCATGTGTATATCTATTGGCAATGTTTTTACTCAGATGATCTCCATGGAACATCTGAGCGGAAAATTATTCTTCTGGGCTAATTCATGGACTATTGATATTTTTGTTTCACTGATTTCCTTGGTGAAAATCCCGGCTACTCCCACTCCTTCGTGGTGTACGTTCAGCATAATTCGCGTGGCGTCCGCATTCGATTTATGAAAAACATTTTCCAGTATCGCTATAACAAATTCCATTGTTGTGTAGTCATCATTGTGAAGGAGCACTTTGTACAGCGGTGGTTCCCGGGTCTCGATTTTCTCTTTTGTTGAAACTGATTCTTCCTTTTTGGTGTTGCTCATAGTCCATATTTACGTGATGTGAATAGCCTCAATTCTGCTTCCTTTAGTGGTAAAGTAGTTACGAACTGGAGTTTTTCAATATCGAATCCCTGCAGGATACTCACAGTTTTTAAGAAAAGAATAAAATTAATTTGTTTGCTCTATTTTATCATGACCTGCAAAGAAGAAACCAGATTTAATTTTGGAATACAGCCTTAAAACAACCTTACTGTCAATTCTGGGCAACGCCCGTTTTTTTTACGAGAGCCACCATGAGCTGTTCCAGTACCAGCCGCTCGGGAAGCCCCGACCCCTTGAGACGAAATTCAGCAAGGAGGATCTGTTCGAGCCATGACTTCAAGGTGGAGCAATGGAATTCCTGGGCCTTACTGAAACTCATGAACAATGCATAGGGATGTCCCTTGAGCAGATCCGGCCACTGCCCCGTCTCTTTCAGCTGAGGAAGATAGTTTTCCTGGAAATATTTGACGTTCATCCCTCTCCTGAAGGGCGGTTCAGGCTGCAGCTGCATGATTCTGAAAATGAGCAGCTTGCGCACGTAATTGCGCATTGTAGCCAGGATAGCCAGGCCATGGACGCCGTTTTCCAACAGGTGAGCGAGAGTGATCAGCGTCTTGCCGAGCTGTCGTTTACCGAAATGATCGGTCAGTTCGAAAAGGGCATCTTCCCTGCTTCTGCCCACCATCTGCTTAATATCCTGAAGGGTTATTTTAGGTCTGTCACCACAGTAAAGTGCCAGCTTTTCGGTTTCGGTGACCACGGCCACAGGATGAAAACCTATGCGTTCAAAGAAGATTTCCAGGGCGCCGGGTTCGATGGTTTTGTTGAACCGGGCCAGTGTCTTTTCCATCATCTCCTGCAGGATGAACTTCTGAGCTCTCTGGGCGGCGGCGCCACCTTCGGCGACGGAACAATCGACTATGACGCCGTGTTCCTTGATATACGTAAAAAGCCTTTTGCGTTTGTCGACATTTTCCGCGGTCAGGATAAGTATATTGTCGGGTGGAAGTCCTTTTTGAAAACTCTGTATGAATTTTTCGGGAAGATCCGTGGCCGTCGGACCAGCCATATCCTTTTCCCGGATGATCTCAAAAAGTGCATCTGTCCAGCCGAGATCAGCCGGCTTCGCCAGACCAAAGAGGTCCTGCCACTGGCCATCGCTCATTTCAGAGAGGGGTTGACGCTGCTCGGGGGCAAGAGAGGCGAGGTGGTACATGTCCCCCATATATTTGGCGGCCTGCTGGAGGCGATTGGCCTGATAAGCATCCTGGGTTTGGCGCCACACTGTTTCACTGATGTTTTTGGAATGAAAGAGCCGGGTATCGTTAACCCGATATAGCTGTAGTCCGGGAAGGAGGCTGAAACTCATCAGTTTTGAGAGAGTCTGGGCAATATCCTCCCGGTCTCCGTCAATTGAGCATACTATGCCATTTTTCCAGTTGAGAAGGGCGTGTTGCAGTTCATCCACGGCCTTACGGCAGAGAAAACGCTCACCGAAAAAAAGAAATATCCGCGGTCCTTCCCGGACCAAAATAGAGGGCAGTGCGTTGTCGAGTTCTGATCTTTTTATGAGTGGCATTCCGGTCTTTGAAAAATCATATACTGACGATGACGTAAGAGGCTGATCTCTCGTTTGTACCCCAAGGGCACCCGGAATTTGTACTTATCCGGAGTTTGCATTTACCACTTTCTGGGGCATGTCGAAATCTGCGGGGGCCTGTTTAAATCATGAGTACCTTACAGATTCTTTTATTGTTCTTTGCTGATTACCCTGAAACTCAGCATTTTCTGGCCCAGGCCAGGACTGCTCATTTCATCGGGACGCCGTAAACCCATCCATAGGGGCTTCGCTGCAGCCGTGCGGACTGCAGAGACCCATGAAAAGAGTAGTCCCGACCTTGAGCTGAGGATTAGGGGTAATCAGGTGTTCTTTTGCATCTGTCTAAAGGTTCATACCCAGCTCAGCAGGGTAATAGTGTGGTGGCAGTATAGCATAGATTGGCAGTAAAGCACTGTACAAATTAAAACGGGCCGGCGTCGCTGCGGCTGACCCGTATTTTTATGGAAGGCAGGAGGGTTCCGGATAACCTATACCGCCGGAATCTTAGAATATGAAATGCCTCAGATAATGCGCTTACGAATGGCTGTAACCAGAAATTCAGCCAGAATGACAACCACAAAAATACTGAGAAGGATCACGGAAACACGGTCCCAGAAAAACAGGTTGAGCGCGGTATCCAGCACCATGCCGATACCGCCGGCGCCGACCAGGCCGATGACGGCCGACTCGCGCACGTTGATATCCCAGCGGAACAGGAATATCCCCCAGAAGGCCGGAGCAACCTGGGGCCAGTATCCTTTCATGAACACGCTGGCCCACGGAGCTCCGGCGGCAGTCAAGGCCTCGACTGGGCCGGGATCAGCCTCTTCAAGAGCTTCAGCAAAAAGTTTGCCGACAAAACCAACGGATCTGAAGCCGATACAGATGGTTCCAGCCAGTGGGCCGGGGCCGAAAATGGCCACGAAAAGCAATGCCCAGACCAGCGAATTGACGGATCGTGAGGAAACCAGTATCAGTTTGGAGAGCCAGTTCAGCAGAGGGAAGTGAACGATATTATTTGCTCCCATAATACCGACCGGAATGGCCAGAACTATAGAAAGCAGCGTTCCCAGAGTAGCGATATGCAGGGTTTCCATCATTGCCTGATGAATCCCCTGCGGGTAATAGCCCAGATCCAGGGGCCACATACGGGAAAGAAGGTCCGCCACCTGTGTGGGAGCATCGTAGAGAAACTCGGGGATGACCTCAACGGTTCGCAGAGAGGCCGACAGGGCAATGGCAAATCCAAGAAAAACAGCAAATCGGGCCAGGCGCTCGGCAAAGGTGAATCTCTCCCATTTCTGGTGCTGCACAACGCTCATTGAAAAACCTTTTTTATCTGGGTTGAAATAAACTCACTTATCATGACCAGGGCGATAATGGATATGAGTATGGCGGCAAGAAAACCGTAATCGAAGCGCTGGAAGGCCGCGAAAAGAGTGCCGCCGATTCCTCCGGCCCCGACTATTCCCACCATGGTTGAATTGCGCAGATTGGCATCGAGTTGGTAGGAGGAAAAACCAATGAAGCGGTTGAGCACCTGTGGCAGTACCGCATAGATGATAACGCTGATAAAGGGAGCACCGGCTGCCCGCAAGGCTTCAAGGGGCTTCAGGGATATTTCTTCAATAGCTTCGGTGAAGAGTTTGCCGATAAAGCCGATTGAAGCGAAAATCAGAGTAAGGATACCTGCAAGTGGCCCGAAACCCACGGCCTTGACAAAAAGTATGGCAAAGATAACCGGATGAAAGGATCTGCACAGGGCAATGAAGATCCGGAAAGGCCAGGTGATCCAGGTAGGCATGAGATTTCTGGCGGCAAGAAGTCCCACAGGAAGTGAAAGCAGAACGCCGAATGCCGAGGCAATGATGGCAATCTGGATGGTTTCCATAAGCCTGTCAATCAGGAGTTTCCAGCGGGAAAAATCCACCGGGATCATTTCTGAGAGGAAAACTGCGCCGTTGCCGATTCCCTCAACAAAGCGGGTCCAGGAAACATCAAGATAATTGGCGGCATAAATGGAATAGAGCAGAGCAATCAGCCATCCGGCCCTGCTCCACCAGTTAGTTTTGAATGGCGCGCCGTAATTCGCGCTTATCGTCCTTTCCGTCATTGCAGCCAGTCCTCTCCGCCATATATTTCTTTGAGGTGACTGTTGCTTAACTCGGCAGGTGGTCCATCAAAGATAATTCCTCCGCCAGACAGGCCGATGACTCTCTCGGTATAGCGCTTGGCCAGTTCAACATCATGGATATTGATCAGCAGCGGTATGGAGTGGACCTCCGAGAGGGTAACCAGAAGTTCCATGATTTCGACGCTGGTCTTCGGATCAAGCGATGAAGTAGGTTCATCCGCCAGCAGAACATGGGGCTCCTGCATGATTGCCCGGGCAATGCCGACACGCTGCCGCTGTCCTCCGGAGAGGCTGTCCGCCCGTTGCTGGGCAAATTCAAGCAGGCCAATGGACTCGAGCAGCTTAAAGGCATTATCAATATCCTGTTCGGGGTATTTTCGCAGCCAGGCCCGCCAGGGGGGGACATAGCCAAGACGTCCGCAAAGGACATTCTCCATCACCGACAATCTTTCAACCAGGTTGAATTCCTGAAAGACCATACCGATCTTTCTTCGAGCCCGGCGCAGGTCACCTCCGCTTAACCGCGTGATGTTTTCCCCGCTGACATAGACATTGCCGGCAGTCGGTGGAATAAGTTTGTTGACGCAACGAATAAGGGTGCTTTTACCGGTGCCGGAAGGTCCTATGATGGCGACACTGCTCTCGCCATGAACCTCAAAACTTATATCATTTAATACAGGCTTACCTTTGGTATATTCCTTTCTGAGATTTTCAATACGCAGTGATCGAGGAGGATAGGAGGCGGTACTGTTTACGTCTGTTGTCATATTGCCGCGCTGCTTGTGGAATGTGTTGAGAAATGATACAGGCGCCATACCTACCTACACTGCGGTAATGGCGCCTGCGATGTCTGCTTACTGCTTGGCTTTTTTAGCAGCTGCTTTGGCAGCTTCTTTTTCCGCCATTTTTTTCAGGCCATCCTGGTTATAGGAGGTGCCGGTAGAGGCGGCGATATCACGGATAACCTTCCAATCTTCCTGATACGTTACAGGAAAGAAGCGGTCGGCGCCGCCAAAGGTTTCCTGCATCTCCGGGGTAAAGCGATAGGAGTAAAAAGCGTCTACAATCTTCTTGACCAGATCAGGATGGAGATTGTGGGCATAACCGAAAGATGATGTAGGGAATTTCGGGCTGGTGAAAACAATGCGAAAATCGTCAGCGTCAATCCGGCCTGCCTCAGCCATGCGGTAGTAAACGTCGGATGCTACCGGGGCGGCATCATAGTCGCCGTGAGCTACACCGAGAATGGACTGGTCGTGTTTACCGGAATAGGCAACGGTGTAGTCCTCATCAGGGACGATACCATGTTGCGGAAAGATTGCCCGCGGTGCCAGATTACCGGAGTTCGATGAGGCCGACGTATGGGCAATGCGTTTGCCTTTCATGTCTGCGAGTTCTTTTATGTCGCTTTCTTTTTTGGTCACCACAATCAGATTGTATCCCTGGAAACTCTCTTCGGTACCTTTAACCGCCATGGGGACATATCCTGCAAGATTAACAGCAAAGCCGGTGGGCCCGGTGGAGAAGCCGGCTATATGCAGGCGGCCAGAACGCATTGCTTCAACTTCGGCGGCATTGGACTGCACAGTGTAATAAATAACACGTTTGCCGGTGGCCTCTTCCAGATATTTTTGGAAATCGGCGAAGGCATCTTTATAGACTGCAGGATCTTCAACGGGAGTATAGGTAAACACCAGGGTGTTGGGGTCTTTCCATTCTTCCGGGTCTTTTGGAGAATCGGCAACGAGATCCATATTCTCATCGCAATACATTTCATCCAGGGTTCCTCTGTTTGTACAGTCGTCAGCAGCGTAGGCAAAGCCTGCCAAAAATGAAAATGTCGCCAGGAAAGCTACAATTTTTTTCATCATTTCTTTGATCCTCTCTATTGTAGAATTTTGTGACAAAAAACAAGGGAGCAGAAAAACCAATTAGATCTACAAAACCGGTAAGGCATTGCAACCACGACGATATGACTGAAAACTCTCGTGCGGGCGACTTCCTGCTCTGTGGATTTGTCAGTTTCTCATTCCCTCCTGATTTCCTTAATGCCGGGATATTTTAATAAATACCCCTCACTTTCTCCTATTTCCTGTTAACCGGCGGAGTTTAATAGGTGTTGTGGTATGTGTAATCTTTTTTTCCTCTGACGTGCTTTCCGTTTTTCTCTGATACCATCAGAGGCCTCTTTTTAGCGGTTTTTGTCCTCTACTTCAAGATCTAACTGTTTCAGGGACAAGATAGTTTCAACTTGCAGCGACACTAGATATCGCTGACCCATTTTTCGATAAGTTGATCAATTTCATCCGGGATAATTCCCAACATCACGGCAACATCAAGGATGGTAAATCTCTCTCGCATCTGATGGGCGTTCACTACGACTGCTCTGAATTTTTCCCTCTGCAATGGCTGGCCGTCATCACGTATCCCCGAGAAGCTATGAGCCGCTTTCGCCTGGGCAAGACAGCTTTTCAATCTTGTTGCCGCTACCAGGCCGGGTTTGATATGCTCCTGTAGCTTTTTCCAGTTGGTTTCATTTGCCAGGAAGTTTGCTGCCTTGGCGAGTTTGTCCTGCTTCTTCTGATATTCACCGGCTACAACGGGAGCCAGCGTGCCCCAGAATGCGGTGTCGATGGTTGCCGGCGGTTCTCTGAATTGCGGTTTTTCTATGTCCATGATTCGCTCATAAAGCGCCGCCATGAGAATAGAGGCGACCCCCACCTGGCGGCCATGCAGGTCGTGCTTTCGCCCATCCCTGTCCGCCACCATGTCTAAAGTATGTGATATGAGGTGTTCGGCCCCGGATGCCGGTGACGATGTTCCGGTGATGGTCATCGCTATGCTGGAATATAAAAGGGCCTCGAAAAGTGCCTTGACCGCATTCGGCTCCAGTTTCTTGATCTGTTGAGGGTTATCAAGATAGACGGGTTCGAGGTCCTTGAGCAGGTCAACGGAGAATTGGCAGAAATAATCATCGAAAAGGAGGTGATTGAGCTTCCAGTCCGCTGAACTGACGGATTTTGCAAGCACATCGCCCAGGCCGGAGGCAGTCATTTCATAGGGGGCCTCATGGAGGATGCGGGAGTCGACATAGACCGCTCGGCAGGCCTCGGCATGGAACAGTACCTTAAGGCCGTCCACGGTTGCGGCGACATTGGCGGAAGCGTAGCCGTTCATGGACGCAGCGGTGGGCACCGTAATAAACGGTTTCTTTTTCAGGTAGGCCGTCCATTTGACCAGATCATTAATGACACCGCTGCCTACAGCGATATATATGTCGGCTGGTAAGATACTCTCGAAGAGAAGGTCTTTGGTGGCATCGTCGGCAACCGGGGACTCGCTGTCTCGATCGGGCACTATGAAGTGTGAGACGGCAATACCTCCCTTGAGCAAAAGATTTTCAACAAGGCGGCCGGCGGCGGCATACGTCCGAATATCGGCTATTATCAGGGCGTTTTGGATCGTACCCGACAGGAGCCTTTGCAGCAGCGCGTTATAAGCATTTTTGCCATAGACCAGTTCCTCGGTGGGAACAGTGTGCTTTTTTCCACAGCTACAATTAAAAGTAGTACCTAAGAGTTGACTATGTTCCATGACAATCCGCTGTATTCTGACGCAAAGGAACTAGAGGATCCAATGCCGAAGTTTCATTATATTGATCCTAATTTCAATTACATGTGTTCGATAGTATCGATTTGATGATAAAAACGAAAGCCATTAGCTTTACATAACGAAATTATCGCTGTCTTTCAACCTTTAATGCTTACCCCTTAAAAACTACCGAAAAATACAAGAAAACGAAAAACGCATTTATTTTGTGAATTGGAGAGCCAATTAACTTAATAAATGAAAGCATTCTAAGGTACAGATCACGATTTCTTTGCGGGAAGCAAAAGGGAAAAGATGATGGCAACCACCGCCAGGCAGAAGGCCAGGAAAAAGCTGCCGGCAAAGCTCCCGGTTTTTTCCGCAAGCAGACCAGCCAGATATGGCCCGCTTATCTGGCCGATGCCGAAAATGAAGGTGACAAAACCAAAAACGGCGGCTACTCGCTGCTGTCCGGCATAATCGGCGACCAGGGCCGAAATGATGGAGGGCACGCTCCAGGCTACAATGCCGTAGCAGCCAATGGAGACGAAAAGAAAGATGTTTGGCAGCGGCAAAGCCACCAATAGATAGGCGATGGCCTGTATTGAGAAAGCCGCAATCAATGCGGTCTTGCGGCCGAATTTATCGGAAAAGGCACCGGGGATCGGACCGGAGAGCAGGCTCAGCAGGCCAATGCAGGACCAGAAAATACCTGCAGCGGATTCGGCATAGCCTCTATCTACAATCATAGAGGTGACCACGAAAGTCACATAAATGACATAGGTAAAGCCAAAGAGAAAATAGATAGCGGCGCAGTGCAGAACGATCTTCGAATTCAAGGCGATGTCGTCGCTGGACTGCACCCTGAACCGGCTCTGCTGCTCCGCAGATTCAGCGCCTACGGGCAGCAATCCCTCTTTCGCCGGATTGTTGCGCAGCACAACATAACAGAGTACCGCACAACAAAGAACAATACCTCCCAACACGAGCCAGTTGGTCCTCCAGCCATCACTATGAAGGGTGTTGATGTATGGTATAAGGCTGCCACATAAGATAATGGCGAAACCGTTGCCTATCACAACAAACCCTGCGGCCTTGCCGCGTTTATGCTGGGCGAACCAGATGGAGAGCAGGGCCATGATGGGAATATTCGCCATGGCACTGCCCATGCCCGTGAGAATATAGAGGATGGTAATGGCGGTCATGGAGTCAGATCTGCTGATAACCATCATCGAGAGGCTCACCAGCAGAAGCGCCAGGGCGATGAGATTGCGTGCGCCGACACGCTGCATAATCCTGCCGCTGATCAGAACGGCGCCGAGATAACCCACAAAATTGGCGGTGGAAATAAAGCCCATTTGCGAATAGCTCAGTCCCAGGGCCTCTCCCATCGAAGGCAGCAGCATGCCCAGCGAAAAACGGCCCAGTCCGAGACAGGCAAAGATGCAAACCGTTCCGGCAACCATTATGATCCAGCCATAGTGGATGGGCAGCCTCGGCAAAACGGCGCTGGAAGAGTCGGTAGCGTTTTTCATCATTGGTACCGGGATTGTTTCTGCTACGGTTTTGACATTGATCTCTTATCCATACCCTTTAAGGCAACTTGCGGATTGCGCCTTTGTCGGCGGATGATGCCAGCAGGGCATATGCCTGTAGAGCCGGAGAAACGACGCGGTTGCGATCGGTAGGGGTAAAAGCGAGTTTGCCTTTCTCCTCTTCCCTGCCGCGCCGCCTGCTCATTTCCGTTGGACTGACGTCGAGATCTATCTTCCGGTTGGGGATGTCGATTTTGATAGTATCGCCGTTTTCCACCAGAGCGATGGCTCCGCCGGCTGCAGCCTCAGGGGAAACGTGGCCTATGGAGAGGCCGGAGGTGCCGCCGGAGAACCTGCCGTCCGTGATCAGGGCGCATTCCTTGCCAAGATGGATCGATTTGAGATAGGAGGTGGGGTAAAGCATCTCCTGCATGCCGGGTCCCCCTTTGGGACCTTCGTAGCGAATGACGACTACGTCGCCGCTGGTGATTCCGCCATCCAGGATGGCGTCACAGGCGGCATCCTGAGAGGAGAAAACCCGTGCGGTGCCGGTGAATGTCAAAATCGAAGGATCGACGCCGGCGGTTTTGACGATACAGCCGTTTTCGGCGATGTTGCCGTAGAGTATCGCCAGGCCGCCGTCTTTGCTGTAGCTATGATCGATATCGCGGATGCAGCCTGCGGAGCGGTCAAGATCCGCCTCCCGGTACATGGTTTGCTGGGAGCCCATGACCAGGTTTCTTCCGGAGGCGGCCGGGGCACTCTGGTAGAGAGACTTGGCCTCTTCCCCGGCGGAGTCCGTTCCGATATCCCAGGCAGCCAGAGTTTCTGCAAGGCTGGGGGCATCAACGCGTGAGACCGAGGTGTCCAGCAGTCCGCCCCTGTCCAACTCGCCTAAAATTGACATGATGCCACCAGCCCGGTTGACATCCTCAATATGATACGAGGAGGAGGGAGAAACCTTGCACAGGTTGGGAACCTTGCGGGAGAGCTGGTCGATGTCCTTCATGGTGAAATCCACTCCTGCCTCGCCGGCAATTGCCAGAAGATGGAGAACGGTGTTGGTGGAGCCACCCATGGCAATATCGAGTGCCATGGCATTCATAAATGCCTCGCGGCGGGCGATGGAGCGGGGCAGCACCGAGCTGTCTTCGTCTTCATACCAGGCCCGGGTTATTTTCACGATCTGCGCGGCTGCCTTCTCAAACAATTTTGTGCGATTGACATGGGTTGCCACCACGGTGCCGTTACCCGGCAGTGCCAGACCCAGTGCTTCATTGAGGCAGTTCATCGAATTGGCGGTAAACATACCGGAGCAGGATCCGCAGGTCGGACAGGCACTGTGTTCTATGGCATCGAGCTCCTCGTCACTGACGTCCGCATCTCCGGCCATTACCATGGCATCGACCAGGTCATATTTCTTTTTGCCGACAATGCCGGCCTCCATTGGCCCGCCGGAGACGAAAATCGTCGGAATGTTGAGCCGCATGGCGGCCAGAAGCATGCCGGGGGTGATTTTGTCACAGTTGCTGATACATATCATGGCGTCTACAGTGTGGGCATTGCACATATATTCAACACTGTCGGCAATGAGTTCCCGCGACGGCAGAGAATAGAGCATTCCTTCATGGCCCATGGCAATGCCGTCATCAATGGCGATAGTATTGAATTCCGCGGCGAAATATCCCTGCAGGGCTATGAGTTTTTTGAGGTGCTGGCCGATCTCGTGCAGATGAACATGTCCCGGAACAAACTGAGTGAATGAATTGACTATACCGATTATCGGCTTGTCCATCTGCTCCTCGGTCATGCCGTTGGCCCGCCAGAGACTTCTCGCGCCTGCCATTCTTCTGCCCTGGGTTGTGGTTGCACTTCGTAATTTTATTGCCATTAATCATCCTCTTAAGTTATATATTGAGCCTTGTGCTAAGCCTTGCGGATAAGCCCTGGTGGAATATATGAGCTATTGGCTTTTATTAGCTTTCCATTTTCTTGTATATGACAGACTCTAAGGGTGAAGCACAATCCAGCAAAGCTGGACTCTTTACAGTACCCTTGAGTGGTATAAGTGCTTGGCAGTAGAGATAAGCTGTTGGTCTTTAACTTTCTGTTCTCTTGTTTTTTTATGACAGACTCTCAAGAGTAAGGCAACATCCAGCAGAGCTGGATAAGTGCTTTGGCTGTAGAGACTGATTCATGGATTTTTAAATGTTTATTTCATTTCCTGCTTTTAGTGGTGGTTTTTGGGGAGTAAAGCACTAAAAAGAAGGAGCGGTATAATGATATGATGCATTGAAAATCTTGTTACTTTTGCAACAATATACTATGAAAGAAAGGGGGAATGCACTTTTTTTTCAGGAGGAAGATATGAAAAAGCCGGAAATTGATTATTGGATTACCACCATGTTGGAGGCGCACAAGAACGTTTCCGACTTAAATATCACGGTGGGAAAAACCCTGCAGGTGGAAGCCGACGGCAAGCTGATGCCGGTTCAGGTAGCCCCGCCGGTGAAAAAAATTTCCCCGTTTCAGGCCGAGACATTTGCCATGAATCTGATCGGCAACAATAAGCGGCTACTCAAGGATCTAGTGGAAAATGGTTCCTGCGATCTCTCCTATTCTCTGGGAAGCATGGCTCGTTTCAGGGTAAATATTTTTACCCAGAAAGGATACTTTTCCACGGTTTTGAGAAAACTGGAAACGGATGTGCCGACCATTGAAAACATGCAGTTTCCCAAATCTTTCTCTAAAATGGCCGGTGAATTGAATGGTCTGATTCTGTTCACAGGCGCCACCGGTACCGGTAAGACGACATCGCTGGCCGCCCTGCTTAATCGAATAAATGAAGAACGTCCTGTTCATATTGTTACGCTGGAAGACCCAATCGAGTATATACATCCGCACAAAAGGGCCACATTCAATCAACGCGAGCTCGGCAATGATTTCAACTCTTTTGCCACCGGCATGAGAGCTTCTCTGCGACAGGCTCCCAAGGTAATACTGGTTGGTGAGATGCGAGACAGGGAAACCATGGAAATAGGGTTGACGGCCGCAGAAACCGGGCATCTCGTTCTGTCCACTCTGCATACCATCGATGCGGGACAGACCATAAACCGTATTCTCGGTATGTTCGAAAAGGATGAGCAGCCGCAGATCAGGAACAGGCTGATTGATACAATCAGGTGGATCGTCAGTCAGAGGCTGCTTCCCCGTATCGGCGGAGAACGTGTGGCGGCCATGGAAGTATTGCGTACCAGCCTGAGGGTGAAGGATCTTATTCTCAATGGAGAGTCCGAGGACAAGACCTTCTACAATGTCATCAAAAACGGCTCAGCCCTTGACATGCGCACTTTTGACCAGCATATTCTTGAGCTGTACAGTCATGGCATTGTCAGTGAACAGACGGCCATGACCTATTGTTCGCACAGGAATGAGATGCATCGCGGTATTGATCAGGTGAAAGCAGAGCGCGGCGAGGCAACCACTTCGCTCACAGGACTAGCCATGGAGGAAGAGGAAACTACGAATACCGGTTATTAGTGCCTTACTCCTTAAAAGCTGCCATTTAACAAGAAAACGAGAAATGTATTTAAAATCGTGAATGAGAGCTCTACAGACAAGGCACTTATCCAGCTCAGCCGGGCTAGTGCCTTACTCCTTAAAAGCTGCCATTTAACAAGAAAACGAGAAATGTATTTAAAATCGTGAATGAGAGCTCTACAGCCAGGGTACTTATACCCCTCAAGGGGGTACTGTAAAGAGTCCAGCTCAGCCGGATAGTACTCTTTGCTTCCAAGATTCTGTTATAAAAAGATTAGTAGATTAAAGGAAAATAGCCCTAGTATACCTCCGAGGAATATCAAGCTCGGCTGAATTAGCTGGCTTGGCTGCTTTTCCAGAATAGCCTGCTATACACTCGAAAAAATGAGGAAGAGATGAATACAATCTGCCGCTCCTGTGGAAAACAACTGAAATTGAGCACAAAAATGCTTGAGAGCATACATAAGCTGAGCCCAGAGAAGACCATCCGCATAAAATGTCCGGGATGTTCTGAGGTCATCGAGCTTGATCGTTCCATGTTGTCGCCCGCTCCAAAAGCATCAGCAGCACAGACACCTGCGGCACAAACGCCGACAGCGAAGCGGCCGGCAGCGAAGGCAAATACCGACGCATCCGGTAAACCGGGAGCTGCTGGTAATGCATTCATCAGGCCGCCTGCTCCGCCTGACATATCCTGGCTTGAAGAGGGCGTGTTTGATGAAGAACAGGTTATAGAAGATGTACCCCTTGCCATGATTCTCATGGAAGATTGCGAAAGCAGGGACACAATAATCGAAAGCATAGAGGGAATCGGGTATAAAACCGAAATTGTAAAAAATGTCCAGGATGCCATGGAGAAAATGCAGTTTGTCGAGTATTCCGCTGTTGTCCTGCATTCCCGTTATGAAGGAAACGGACTGGAATCCTCGGCTTTCCATAAATACATGTGTGATATGTCCATGGCGAGACGGCGCTTTATCTTTTATACCCTTGTGGGTAGAGAGTTTAAAACTCTTTATAATCTTCAGGCACTGGCGTATTCAGCGAACCTGGTTGTAAATGAGAACGAAATACCGTATTTTAATGTCATTATACGAAAGGCCATCCCGGAGTATGAGGAGCTTTTCGGCCCGATCACGGAGGAACTTCGTATGCAGGGCAAATAACTAGAAGTGAGCAACTCCCGGAGAACTGTTTCCGGGTTCATGGAAATTTTTCCAGGCATATCCTGATTATCCCGCTGTACCTGTCGAGCTTTCCTTATCCGTAGAATGATAGTCCGGTCTTCAAGTCGTCATAGAATTTGTAAGATGCGCTGTCACTCTCTTATACACCAACGTAAATCTCATGATAATAAATCTAATTACCACCACCCGTTTGAAGATCAAAAATGCCGTTATGCAGGGGAAGCGCAAATCACTTAGCTTTCTACCTGGAAAGTTCCGCAACGGTACTGCTGGAGAAAACCCGCTCCCGCCCGAGCAGGCTGAAAAGAAAAATGAAAATTCCCCTCCTCAACAACAGCAGGTCGACAGAGAGGCCCCGCAAAAAGCCAGGCCGGAAAAGAAAAAGAAATGGCAGCTGAGCAGCTTTCAAGTCGATCCTCTTCCCGGTAAGGTCCGGTTTCATGATATCGGACTTCCCCAGCAGGTGATGCGGGCTATCGCTGATCTGGGTTTTCAGTACTGCACCCCGGTACAGGCTGAGTCTTTACCTCATCTGCTTGAGGGCAAAGATCTTGTAGCCAATGCCAATACCGGCACGGGCAAGACGGCGGTGTTTCTCATGGCCATACTGACGCGGCTTCTGGGAGAGAATAAGGAGAAGAAATCCGACAGGGTGAGGACACTCATCCTGGCTCCGACCCGCGAACTCGTTATTCAAATAGCCGCAGAGGCCAAAGAGCTCAGCCGCTATACACATCTGCGGGTGGCAGCCGTCTACGGCGGCACGGAGTATCGCAAGCAGATGGAATTCTGCGAAAAACGCTGTGATATTGTGGTCGCCACCCCGGGCAGGTTGCTGGATTTCTGTCAAAAAGGGGTATTGAATCTGCAAAGCTGCGAAATAGTGGTGATTGATGAGGCCGACCGGATGCTGGATATGGGGTTCATTCCTGATGTGCGCCGCATTATGGGCCAATTGCCGAACAGAGGAACGCGGCAGACCCTGATGTTTTCGGCAACCATAACCGAAGAAGTTAAAAGACTAGCTTCCCAGTGGTGCAAGGATCCGGTCAATGTTGTGGTAGAGTCGGAGCAGGTTGCCGTTGAAAGTGTGGACCAGAAGGTTTATCTGGTGACTGCTTCGGAAAAGTACAAAATTCTCTATAATCTCATCAAGGGGAACGGAGGCGGGCGAATTGTGGTATTTGCCAACCAGAAAGCGGAGGCGAGAAAGCTCTATGAGAGATTGCGTCGCAATGAAATCAATTGCACTTTGCTCACTGGAGATGTACCTCAAACAAAAAGGACAGACCGCCTCGAACGTTTCCGGGCCGGTGGTATAGAGGTTCTGGTGGCTACCGATGTGGCCGGCAGGGGGCTTCATGTGGAGGGGATAACTCATGTCGTCAACTATAGCCTGCCATATGAGCCGGAGGACTATGTCCATAGAATAGGCCGAACCGGTCGAGCCGGCGCCGCCGGGGTTTCCGTCAGCTTTGCCTGCGAGGAGGGCAGCTTTATCCTGCCGGATATCGAAGAATTCATGGGAAAAAAGCTGGAATGCTTTTCGCCCGAAGAGCACCTGTTGATAGAACCGCCTAAAGGTGTGCCCTATAGTGGGCCAAAGGCGCCCAACAGCGGCAGTAAAAATTACAAGGCAAAGTCAAAAGGCCGGAGCTACCATGGCAAGCGGCAGCCGAAAAGGAACGCCTGAGGACGCCTGAAGGCCCATCTGATTTTCTGTAGAAAAATATCAGAATTTTTGCGGTCACGAGGACTTGTCCCCGACTTTTGCGGGATGGTCGATTGGAATCCCGGCATCTTCGATGATTTTCCTCTTCTTTGATTGATCGTAGAAATCAAAAAAAAACATAGATAAAACAAGGTCGAGGCCTTGCCAATACATGCTTGTGTAATACAATGTACACTTGAGTTGAAAGCAAATAGCAGGATTTCGAGGATGTGGCACAAGTGCAGGCGGAAGCGCAAATATCCTTGACCTGCAGATCGGCTTTTTCGAGTGGATTTAAATAGAACAAACCGCGAAGCCAGGCATGGATGCATGTCTGCATCCTCATATTTGCCGCAGTTCCACATCATTTTTTTTTCCTCAAAGTCCAGGTTGGTTGCTGGTCTGTGAAGAAAAGCTTGTAAATGCGTTGAAAATTTGCTATATGTTTCTAGCTTATAGTTTATGAAATTGCACTGACAGCGGTCTCATTTCATTAACCACCCGAAAAACTCGGGAAAAGACAAACCTTAACCTATTTGGGCTTTGGTCCAAAAAGAGCGAAATCCATGACAGAAGAATTAAACCAATTATCCCAGGAATCAGGCGGAGAAGAGTTAAGTTTTGCAGAACTCTTCGAAATGGAAGAAAACAATAAAGTAGTTGCCGTCGGCGATGTCGCCACAGGCACCATAATCGGATCCGTTGAGGATTACTTTCTTGTTGATGTCGGTGATAAGGCTGAGAGCTATATCGCTAAATCGGAATTCCGTCTGGAAGAAGATGCAGCCATTGGTATTGGCGACACCTTTGAAGTCTTTGTTGAGCGACGCAAAGAAGAAGGTGGACTTCTTTTATCCCGGGAAAAGGCGATAGCCATAAAGGTCTGGGAAGAAATTGCTAAAATCCAGGAAGATGACGGCACCATCGAAGGCAGAATTGAAAGTCGAGTCAAGGGCGGAATGTCTGTCGATATTGGTGTTCCGGCATTCCTGCCTTATTCTCAGATCGACCTGCGTCCGGTCAAGGACCTGGATGCATTGATAGGCGATACCTTTGATTTCAAGATCCTCAAGTTTAATCGCAAGCGCAACAACGTGGTAATTTCCCGCAGAGCCATTCTGGAAGAAGCGAGAAATGAGCTGCGCGAACAAATGCGTTCGAAGCTTGAAGAGGGCCAGATCATCAAAGGCGCCATCACCAATATTACCGATTACGGATTGTTTATTGACATGGGCGGCATGGACGGCCTTTGTCATATTACCGATCTCTCCTGGGGCAGGGTCTCGCATCCAGCCAAGCTCTACAAGGTCGGCCAGGAACTCGAAGTCAAGGTACTGAAGTATGATCGTGAGAACGACAGAGTATCGCTGGGTGTCAAGCAGCTTCGTGAAGATCCCTGGGCCACGGTTACAGATAGATATCCGGTGGGCGAGAAAACCATTGGAAAGGTTGTTTCAATAACCGATTACGGCGTCTTTGTTGAGCTCGAAGAGGGCGTTGAAGGACTTATTCATGTCTCGGAAATGACCTGGTCAAAGAAGCCGCGTCATCCATCCAAGATGGTTTCCGTTGGTGACGAGCTTGAGGTTATGGTTCTGAATATTGAGCCGGAAACCAAACGCATCTCTCTTGGTATGAAGCAGCTCCAGCAGAACCCCTGGGATCTGGTTACCGAGAATTATCCCGTCGGCTCCATTATTGAAGGAAAAATCAAGAATATTACTGATTTCGGTATCTTTATTGGTATCGAGGAAGGTATTGATGGTTTGATTCATGTGTCCGATCTGTCCTGGACCGAACGTATTAAGCATCCCTCCGAAAAGTACACCAAGGGCGAGACCATTCAGGCTGTCGTGTTGAAAATCGACAAAGAGAACGAGAGATTCTCCCTCGGCGTCAAGCAACTAGTTCCGGATCCATGGCAGGAGGCCTACAACAACTATCCCTCTGGGACAGTCGTTGAGGGTGAGATCACCAATGTCACCGATTTCGGCGTCTTTGTGAAGCTCGAAGAAGGCATCGAAGGTCTTGTTCATGTATCGGAAATCAGCAAAGATAAGGTCAAAACTCCGGTCGGAATGTATCAGGTCGGCGATACACTGAAGGCAATCGTTATCAATGTTTCCGCCAAAGACAGGAAAATAGGTCTTTCCATCAAGACCCTTGAGGATGAAGGCGAAGAGCAGGCCATCGAAAAACTGAAGAAGAGTGAGGAAAATGCAGCTGCAAAATCACCATCCACCTTTGGTGATCTGCTCAAGGCGGCAGCTGAGGGAAACCAGCCTGAGGAAGAATAGGCGTGTGACAGGCTAGCTTCACTGACAGTCAAAGTTGTTTTACCGGAGTGATCCGGTAAAACAACTTTTTTTTTTATATCACTAACGGCCCTGGAGCCAATGCAGAACGAATAGGTTTTTCAATATGTTAAAAAAAGATCTGATCAATAAGGTAAGTGAGGAGCTGTCTCTGCAGAAGCAGGATGTCAGCGTTGCTCTTGATATAATACTTGATACCATGGGAGAGGCCCTTGCAGAAGACAGGAGGGTGGAACTTCGTGGTTTCGGAAGTTTTTCTACGCGAAAAAGGAAGGCAAGAAGCACCAAAAATCCGAGAACCGGCATTGTCATGGATATCCCGGAGAGAAAAACTCTTCATTTCACCATGAGCAAATCTCTGAAAGAGTCGCTCATCAGTAAAAC
Organism: Desulfopila inferna; assembly: GCF_016919005.1. NCBI lineage: Bacteria > Pseudomonadati > Thermodesulfobacteriota > Desulfobulbia > Desulfobulbales > Desulfocapsaceae > Desulfopila > Desulfopila inferna. Next base: position 134,398 of record NZ_JAFFQE010000002.1, on the reverse strand, counting down.
GGAGTGAGGTTCCCCTTCCCTTCACGCAGAATTTCGGGCTGATCGCCGGTAAGATCGATCACAGATGAAGGGTCGGGGTAAACCGGTCCTCCATCGATGATAATGTCGACATGGTTTCCCATGATCAATTCGATTTCATAAGCCTCGGTCGGAGGAGGATCGTCTTCGTAAGGGATACTGGTATTGACTATAGGATTACCGAGTGTTTCAAGCAACATCAGGCATATCGGAGAATCGGGAACTCTGATGCCGACGGTTTTCTGTTTTGTCGACATTATCCTGGGAACAAGCTTTGTTCCCGGAAGGACGAAAGTATAGGGGCCGGGAAGATTCTTTTTGAGCAAACGATAGGCAGTGTTTGAAACGTGGGCATATTCGCTGATATTTTTTAAGCTGGAGCACATGAAACTAAAAGGTTTGTGCTTCGGCCTTTTTTTTATCTGGATGACCTTCTTGACTGCCTTCTGGTTGAACATGTCACAGCCGATGCCGTATCCGGTATCGGTGGGATAACTGATAACTGCACCTTCCTGCAGCTTTTTCACTATCTGATCGATCAGACGCTGTTGCGGATTATCCGGGTTGATTGAAATAAGCATGGATCCAGTGTGTTTATCCTATTTGGAGTGGAATACTTTCCGGGAATTTTCTTCTGCTGAATGAGAGAAGATTCCATATAATAGAGTTAATTTCAGTGGGAATCCTGACAGTATATGCATATGTTTGCCAAGGACAATAACTTCACACGTTAATACGTAAAAATTTTTGCTGCAACAGTCATAAATATTGTATTGTACAGGCAGAGACAATTTGTAGCGAATCATCCTGATATTTCGTCAACATCAGCGATGTTTCCTTGTTGTCCGCCTTATGTTAAATTTCTGGAAAAGGAGCCGACCATGCTGCCGGAGAATATTGAATTAGCATTGACCTTCGATGATTTACTACTTGTACCCGCCTCTTCGGAAGTCCTGCCCAACTCCGTTTCACTTGCCACCAGGCTTACCGATTCAATTTCGCTCAATGCTCCGCTTGTCAGCGCTGCTATGGATTCGGTTACCGAACATCGCGCAGCCATAGCCATGGCCAGGGAAGGCGGTATCGGTATAATTCATAAGAACATGAGCATTGATCGCCAGGTGCTCGAGGTTGAAAAGGTAAAGAAGTCCGAATCCGGCATGATCATCGATCCCATAACCGTCAATCAGTTCCAGTCGGTGGCCGAGGTTCAGGAAATCATGAGTACCTACAAAATATCGGGTCTTCCTGTCCTGGATAAGGGCAAGCTTGTCGGTATCGTCACTAACCGTGATCTACGCTTCGTCTCCGACAGCGATCTCCGGGTTGCCGATGTGATGACCAGCAAGAATCTGGTTACTGCGAGAGTCGGCATAGATCTTGAGCATTCCAAAGCCCTGCTCCATGAACATAGAATTGAAAAGCTGCTGGTTGTGGACGATGCCGGCAATTTGAAAGGTCTGATAACCATAAAGGATCTGGAGAAAATAAAAAAATATCCCAACGCCGCAAAAGATGGATTCGGCCGACTGATTGTCGGAGCGGCGATTGGTGTTGGCGATGATTTGCTCGAAAATACCGAAAGGCTGCTTAAGGCGGGGGTGGATGTCGTCGTCCTCGACTCGGCCCACGGCCATTCCAGAGGGGTTATCAGTTCCCTTGAAAAGGTGAAGTCGAATTTTCCCGATATTCAGGTGATTGCCGGGAATGTGGCCACAGCCGAAGGAGCTATGGATTTGATAAAAGCCGGGGCAAATGCGGTCAAGGTAGGTGTGGGACCGGGATCAATCTGCACCACCAGGATCGTCGCCGGCGTTGGCGTGCCGCAGATGACGGCATTGCGTAACTGCGTCAGTGTAGGTGAAAAATATGGAATTCCCATTATTGCTGACGGTGGGATCCAGCACTCCGGCGACCTCGCCAAGGCCATAGGGGCGGGAGCACATTCCATTATGATCGGTTCGCTTTTTGCCGGAACAGATGAAACACCCGGGGAAACCTTTCTCTACCAGGGACGCACATATAAGGGATACCGGGGTATGGGCTCTTTAGGGGCCATGGGCGCGGGATCATCCGACAGGTATTTTCAATCGGATGTCACCAGCCAGTCCAAAATGGTACCCGAGGGCATCGAGGGAAGAGTACCGTATCGTGGTCCGCTGGTCAATGTGATGTACCAGCTTCTTGGAGGGCTGCGATCCAGCATGGGATATCTTGGGGCGTCGACCATCGAGGAGTTGAGAAACAAGGCCACCTTTGTGAGGATTTCATCTGCCGGCCTCAGGGAGTCGCATGTTCATGATGTCATCATCACTAAAGAGGCGCCGAATTACAGAACGGCCTGATCTCGAATTCCGGCGTCTGTCCCGGTTCAGAAAATGTGTTGACCGGCAAGTGTTAATTTTAATCAACATTGGATTGTTATGAATATTCATGATGAAATGATTCTCATTCTGGACTTTGGTTCGCAGACGACCCAGCTTATCGCCCGGCGCATCAGAGAACAGAAAGTATATTGCGAAATACATCCTTTCTCCGTAGACATAGAGAAAATTACTGCTCTGAAACCCAAGGGTATTGTGCTCTCCGGCGGTCCCTCATCGGTCTATGACCGGGATGCTCCAGTCTCCGACAGTGCGCTTTTTGAGCTGGGAATTCCGGTCTTAGGCATCTGCTATGGTGCTCAATTGATGGTGCAGCAGCTCGGCGGAGGTGTCGAGAAAGCCAGCAAGAGAGAGTTCGGCAAGGCGGATCTTCAGGTCAAGGTTACAGATGGTTTGTTTGCTGGACTTGAAACCGACTATTTCAAACATCAGGTCTGGATGAGCCACGGCGACAGGGTTGAGAGAATGCCGCCCGGCTTTGCCGCAACGGCAATAAGTGAAAATTCACCTTTTGCCGCTTTCAGACATATGAAAAGGCCGCTTGTCGGGGTACAGTTTCACCCGGAGGTTGCTCATACGCTGATAGGCAACGATGTTCTCAGAAATTTCATATTCGGCATCTGCTCCTGCAGCCCGAAGTGGACCATGCATTCCTTCATAGAGTCCAATGTCGAGGCAATTCGCAGGAAGGTCGGTGACGCCAAGGTTATCTGCGCACTTTCCGGCGGGGTGGACTCTTCCGTTACCGCGGCCATAGTGCATCGGGCCATAGGGGAGCAGCTTACCTGCATATACGTCAATAACGGCCTGATGCGCAGCGGTGAGTCTGAATCAATTCTTCGTTTCTTTCGGGAAAAAAGCAAGCTGAAGGTTATTGATGTCGATGCTGAAGATTTTTTCCTCTCCGAGCTTCAGGGAATCATTGATCCGGAGATAAAACGGAAGCGTATAGGCCTGGGGTTTATAAAAATATTTGAAGACGAGGCCAGCAAACTTGGCGATGTCGATTACCTGGCTCAGGGAACCCTCTATCCTGATGTCATTGAATCTGTATCGTTTCGTGGAGAGGCTCCCATAAAATCACATCACAATGTGGGTGGTCTGCCGGAGGTTATGAAGCTTGATCTGATTGAACCTTTGCGTGAACTTTTCAAAGATGAGGTGCGGGAACTCGGTCTTGAACTGGGTCTTCCGGAAGAGGCAATCTATCGTCAGCCGTTCCCCGGGCCGGGCCTGGGAATCCGTATTATGGGCGAAATCACTTCGGAACGACTGGAGATTCTGCGAAAGGCGGATGTCATTGTTCTGGAGGAGATGAAGAAAAGCGGATATTATCGGAAAGTGTGGCAGTCCTTTGCCGTGCTGCTGCCGATTCAGACTGTGGGTGTGATGGGCGACTTCAGAACCTATGAGAATGTCATTGCCATACGGGCAGTGGATTCCAAGGATGCCATGACAGCCGATTGGTCCAGATTACCCTATGAAATACTGCAGATTATTTCAGGAAGGATTATTAACGAGGTGAGGGGAGTTAACAGGGTAGTTTATGATATCTCTTCCAAGCCGCCGGCAACTATAGAGTGGGAGTAACAGAGAAGGATCGTCCGTGTTGAGGAGTTTAATGCAGTGAGGTAGGTAAATGTTGAAAACCGGAATATATGTCGATGCCGAAAATATCCGTCTCTGCGGAGGATACGGCATGCGCTATGACGTTCTTGTGGAGTTGGCCAATACCGGCAACTCCGTCCTGCTCAGGGCAAATTCCTATCTGGCCGAAGACCGTGCTCGTACTAAAGACGACCATGAGTACAAGCAGAAACTCTACCGTTATCATGATATTCTGCGTCAGTGCGGTTTCAAGGTCATAAAAAAATATGTGAAGCATTTTGTCGACGATGAAGGAATCCTGACAACCAAGGCCAATGCCGATATGGACCTGGCGATCGATGCACTGCTGCAGGCTCGAAACCTGGACCGTATAATTCTGCTGACCGGTGACGGAGATTTCATACGTCTGGTGCTCGCCCTGCAGAATATGGGTTGCAGGGTGGATGTTATCGCCTTTAAGCACGCCAGCACCGATCTGAAAGAGGTGGCCGACAGCTACCTTTCAGGCTTTTTGATTCCCGGCCTGCTCCCCATCCATACATCTTCGGGGCAAAACCGTCAACGAGGTACTGCCGTGAATTATAATCCCGATCGTGGGTTCGGCTTTATGCGTTATTTTACTCTGCAGAAAAACGGGTTGATCCCGGAAACCGTCTTCTTCCACTGCTCCAAATCAGATATTACCAATGATTCGGTCTTTATGGATTCATCTAATATTTTTGAGTTTTCCATAGTTAAAACAGAAACCAATAATAGCAGAACCGAAGCTTGGGAAATTATCTTGTTGGAAGAGTAGTCCTTCTCGGCAACTATGATGACTTTTAAGGAGATCATTCATAGCCTGTTATGTGATTAATGATTCAAACTGTATTTTCAGCGGGAAGGTTTCACAGGAAGCCAGGGAGCTTGGGGGTAAAATACCGTTTACAGGAGGCTCTGTGACAAATTTGCTGGCAGTCGATCTTGGTGGAACAAAGAGCAGAATCGGATTTTGCGATCTTGATACCGATACCGATGCATTCAAAATGCAGGCGGTCTACCGCAATGAGGAATTCTCAGGCATTGAGGAAGTGATTATCTCCTTTCTCCTGGAATATTCGGTCACCATCGATTATCTCTGCCTTGCCGTAGCCGGAGTGATAGAAGGCGACCGCGTTTCGATGACCAATCTTCCCTGGAAGATGAGTGTAAGGCGCCTGCAGGATCAGTTCTCGTTGAAGAAGGTGATGCTGATCAATGATCTGACAGCTTTGGCGGCTGTGGTTCCTCACCTGCGAGACAGGGAAAAGGTCGAATTGAAGGGCGGTTCGGCAATGGCAGATCAGACCATCGGGGTGATTGCACCGGGAACAGGACTGGGACAGGGCTATCTTGTTCCTGTCGGTGACTCCTATGTAATCAGGGGGACGGAAGGTGGCCATGCCGGCTTCACCCCTACGGACAAGGAAGAACTGGACTTCGCTGCCTGGATGATGAGGAATTTATCGTCGGATGTCAGCGCCGAACAGGTATGTGCCGGTCCCGGCATAACCTCATTATACCACTACTATGATGAGATGAGCGATATTACCGCCGTCGATTGGGTACGCCGCAGGGTCAAGACCATGGATGATCTTGCGCCGGTTGTGGTCGAAGGGGCCGTCGCCGAAAAACCTTGTCCTTTGTGCACAATGGTTATCGACCGATATCTTGCCGCCCTCGGCTCGGAGGCTGCCAATCTTGTTTTAAAATTATATGCCCGGGGAGGTCTTTATATAGGGGGTGGTGTCATTCTTCATCTTCTTGGCAAAGTTTCCCTGGAGCCTTTTCTCCAAGCCTTCGTCCGCAAAGAGAAAATGACTTCATTGCTGCAGTCCATTCCGGTGTATATCATAACCAGGAAACATGCGAATCTGTATGGCTGTCTGCACTATGCCAAAAGTAAAATATAGCAATCTTTAATTATTATCTGCAAATTCTCTCAGAATAGTGCAATCTAATTTTCCCGGTATATCGGCAGAACTGTCTGGCCGATTGAACAAGGTAGCCAGGGCATATGTCCGCGTCGCAGGACAATGTGCATTTGTGGAGCTTGGTCAGGGCAACATCAACGATACCTTTCTTGTGGACCGCGGAAAAAACTCTTTCATCATCCAGCGGATAAACGCCAGGGTGTTCAGAGAACCCCGGAAAGTCGCGCAGAACACCGCCGTGGTCTCTTCTCATCTGAATAGTGGTGCTGCCCCGGCAGGTTTTCATTTTCCCCGAATATTGAAGACAAGGCATGGTGAAAACTGGTATGTCGACTGCAATGGAGAGACCTGGAGAGCACAGAGTTATATCGCCGGCAGCAGGGTCTATGAGAGTATCGGTGACGTTGCACTGGCCTCACAGGTGGGGCGGTGCCTCGCCGCGTTTCATCACGGCGTTGAAAACTTGCCGCAAGACAGACTGGAGCAGGTACTGCCGGGTTTCCACAATCTTCCTCTCTATCTGCAAAACTTCGAAACGGCTCTTGCCGGATTTTCACAGAAAATCGGGTCCAGGCTCCATTTCTGTCTTGAGTGTATCGTCCGGTATGGAAAATACGGCAATTTTTTTGAGACAGCCGTAAGTCGGGGAAATATTGCGGCAAAGGTTGTGCATGGCGACCCCAAGGTCTCCAATGTACTCTTTGACATCAGTACAGAGAAGGCAGTTGCCATGATAGATCTGGACACAGTGGGCAGCGGACTGGTTCTTTATGATATCGGCGATTGTCTGCGCTCATGCTGTGGCCCGTCTGAAGAGAGAAATAGTTCTGAAGTTGGCTTAAATACCGCAATGGCGGCTGGCGTTCTTGAGGGATATCTGCAAGAGAGAATGCTCGACCGCTTTGAACTCGAGCATATTTATGATGCTCTCCTGCTGGTATCCTTCGAGCTCGGGGTGCGCTTTGTAACTGATTATCTTATGGGAAACCAATATTTCAAGGTGAATCTTCCCGAGGATAATCTCAACAGGGCCGTGGTGCAGTTCCAACTTGTCGAAAACATCTCCAGTCAACGCAGAGTCATCGAAGGGCTGGTGGCTGGCGCCGAAAAACAATGTCAAAAAAGGTAGAAAAAATGTGTGCATCGCCATTTACGCTCCATTGCCGCTCCTCGGAATGCAGTGCCAGAAGAGGAGAACTGCAAACCCGCCATGGAGTAGTTCAGACCCCGATTTTTATGCCGGTGGGTACCCAGGGAACCGTGAAATCAGTCTCACCGGCAAATCTCAAGGAGATGAATGCCCAGATTATTCTCGGCAACACCTACCATCTTTTTATCCGCCCCGGTCATAAACTGATAGAGAAATTCGGTGGTCTTCATGGATTCATGAACTGGGATAGACCAATTTTAACGGACAGTGGCGGATTTCAGATTTTCAGCCTGCAGCAGCTTGCCAAAATTACCGAGGAAGGCGCGGCCTTTCGTTCACATCTTGACGGTTCTAAACTGTTTCTTGGTCCGGAAGAAGCCATTGCGGTACAGCAGGCGCTGGGCTCTGATGTCATGATGTGTCTTGATACCTGTATCCCTTATCCCGCTGACAGAAAAACAACTGTAAATTCAACAAATCTGACCAGCAGGTGGGCGGCACGATGCCGGTCCGCCCACAGCAGCAGGGAGCAACTTCTTTTCGGCATTGTTCAGGGAGGAGTGTATCCTGAACTACGGGAGCAGTCCGCAGCTGAGCTTATAGACATAGGCTTTGACGGGTATGCCATCGGAGGACTCAGCGTGGGCGAGCCCAAAGAACTCATGCATGGAATGACCGAGGTAACGGTACCGCATCTGCCGCAGGACCGGGCGGTCTATCTGATGGGAGTGGGAACCCCTGAGGATCTTGTCGAAGGTGTCTGGCGGGGTATCGACATGTTTGACTGCGTTATGCCGACGCGGAATGCCCGCAATGGCACATTGTTTACCTCAACAGGAAAGATTGTCATTAAAAATTCGAAATATCGTGAGGATAAAGAACCGTTGGATGGTTCGTGCGACTGCTATACCTGCAAAAACTTTTCAAGAGCCTATCTACGCCATCTCTTTGTGAGTCGGGAAATTCTCAGTTATCATCTCAACACTATCCATAATCTGCATTACTACCTCAATCTCATGGAGCAAATCAGGAAATCCATAGAAATCGACAGTTTTGCCCGATTTCGTGAAGATTTTTATGGCAGGCTTGAGAGCGAATGATTATTCTACTCAACTATTGAAGAAAAAATCGATTTATTCATGTACTATAATGGCATTGGAAAGAAACTCCGTGTCAGTCACAATGTCCCATTGGAGGAAGAGTTATGACAGGTATCGCCTATGCCGCCGCTCCCGGAGCTGGTGGAGCTGGAGGGTTTGCATCATTTTTGCCATTAATTTTAATTTTCGTGGTTTTTTATTTTCTGCTCATCCGACCCCAGCAAAAGCAGGCTAAACAGCATCAGAAGTTTCTAAGCGAGCTCAAAAGCGGAGACAAAGTCGTTACCCGTGGCGGCATTCATGGAACAATCACCGGTTTGACCGATACCGTGATTACCATGGAAATCGCCAAAGACATCCGGGTGAAGGTTTCCCGTGATGCCATAGGCGGAAGCGCTGCAGCGGCGGAAGCTGCCCCTGCGACCAAAAAGAAAGGCGGTTCCTGAGGAATCAGAGGCTGCTGAGTTTTAGCAGACCTGCCGGCAGTTGACTGGAAAAGTGATAAAGCCTCGGGGCTTTATCACTTTTTTTGTTTTAAGACATTGTTATGATGATGGCTTCGCGATAAGCACCCCTTGCGGGCATAAACTCCGACTTCGAAAAATTTCGACATACAGGCACACATCATATGTCCAAAAAAAAATATTACGCGGTTAAGCAGGGTATTTCACCTGGTATCTATAACACCTGGAGTGAGACAGAAGCCCAGGTGAAAGGGTATCCGGGGGCAAAATTTAAAGGATTTGCCACCGAAACCGAGGCCATGAAATGGCTGGAAAGCAGCGACTCGGACAATGACAGCTCTTCCCGAGCCGTAAAGAAGAAACCTCTCGCCGCAGCGCCACACCATGGGAAAGGCGGGATAACCGTGTATACGGACGGAGGTGCGCTCAACAATCCGGGACCCGGCGGTTATGGGGTAATAATCCTTTTTAACGGAAAGGAAAAGGAAATATGCGGCGGCTACAGGCTCACCACCAACAATCGTATGGAACTCATGGCCTGCATCACCGCTTTGCGTGAGCTCGAAGGCAGCCGTGAAAAAATTACCCTCTATTCTGACTCATCCTATGTCGTCAACGGAATCACCAAAGGCTGGGCGAAGAACTGGAGTAGAAAAGGCTGGCGAAAGTCAGATGGAAAGCCTGCAATAAACAGGGACTTATGGGAGGAGCTGCTCGGCCTTACGGAAGATCTCCAGGTAAATTTTCAATGGGTTCGCGGACATGCCGGTAATCAGCTCAACGAACGCTGCGACAGGCTTGCCGTCAGCTGTGCCAGAGGGAGCCAATTGCTGCCGGATGAAGAATACGAGCGTAACGATCTGGTCTGTTGATATGGAACGAGCGGCAACGATACGGCAGCAACTAATCGAACTTCTGCAGCAGGGCGAATGGACCTCTCTCGATCTTTCCGCAGAGTTGTCCATCCAGGAGCGCGAGGTGTTTTCCCATCTCGAGCACGTTAAAAAATCCACCGGCGGCGAGAAAATCATGGTTCGCCCCTATCAGTGCCTGAGCTGCGGCTATATTTTTAAGAAAAGAGACCGCCTCGACCGGCCCGGACGATGTCCAAAATGCAAGGAAAGCCATATTCGCATGGCTGAGTTTTCACTGCGTTAATTGTCATATCCTTTACAATCCACGCAAATATTCCGGCTTAAGTCCCACCCTTCCCTGAAGGGCATTCTCGATCAGTTTGAGAGTTGCCGCCTTGTCATCGGGCAGCCGGGCTTTGATGGGAAGATAATTTGAGGCATGATTAGCATGGAAATACCCTTCGGTGAGGGAGGTATTTTGCAGCATTATCTTTATTTCCTCGAGCATCTCCAATGGTTCCGGCAGAGAAAATAATCCCTGGCGGTGCTCCTGGTATAAAGGAGTGCCCGGTACCAGCATCAGACTGAGGGCGCCGACAAATTCCGGATCAATTGCCGTCAGCACCCTGCCCGTTTCGACGGCATGGATGGAGGATCTCTGTTTTCCGGCGATTCCCAGAAGGACAGTGACGGACAGCTTGATCCCTGCCTTTCTGATTTTTTGTCCCATTTCAATCATGCGTTGGGCATTTGCCCCTTTGTTAATAGCCTGCAGGGTCTGATCATCTCCGGTTTCCAATCCCATATAAGCAATTTTCAGGCCAAGATCGCGCAGCTCGCTCAACTGTTCCACGCTTTTGTTATAGATGCTTTTGGTATTGGCGTAGACACCCACTCTGGTGGTCCAGGGGAGGTGTTTGCGGATGAGCTTGAGAATGGCCGATAGCCGCTTGTGCGAAAGAGAGAGCACATCGCCGTCGCAAAGGAAAAGACGTTTCTGGTTTTTGCAATATTGCGCGGCAAAGAGAATATCCTGGAGGATTTTCTCATCGCTTTTGATTTTGAAGGGCTGCTCTTTGTACATTCTGCAGAATGTACATTTGTTGTGGGAGCAGCCGGTGGTAACCTGAAGAAGGATGCTGGCGGCTTCGCTTGGCGGCCTGAAAATATTTCCTTCGTATTGCATGTATTTGCTCCTGAACATAGAATTGATCTATAAATGTATAAAAGAGTACCATGGAGGTAGTGTTCTGGTAAAATGTTTTTTTACCGGCAAAAGTAGATAACTCATCCTGATTACCTCTAATCCTCAGCTCAAGCTCGGGACTGCTCTTTTCACTGGTCTCTGCAGTCCAGCCCGGACGGCTGAAGCCCCATGGACGGGTTATTGGCGTCTCGATGAAAAAAAGCAGTCCCGGTCTGGGCCAGAAAATGCTGAGTTTCACGGGTAATCAGATAACGAATTATGATGCTAGATTGCTGAAAGGATTGATTTGGTTATCTGTTATAACGATCAAAGAGGAGAATGAATGAAGAACAGCCGTTTGGAGGTGCTGCGACAGAGAATGCCTCAGATACCGGGAATCCTGGGAAGAGATGAATATCACTCTTCGGCAATACTTGTTCCACTGATTTATTTAGAAGGTGAAGAACATTTCCTCTTTGAAAAGCGAGCCCCCTACATTCGCCAGGGCAGTGAGGTCTGCTTTCCCGGGGGTCATGTCGATCATTCAAATGATTCCGACGGCCTCGAAACCGCTCTGCGTGAGGTTGAAGAAGAGCTGGGGCTGGCGCGGGAGATGGTTGATGTCATCGGACAGCTGGATACTCTTGTTTCTCCCCGGGGAATAATTGTGGAATGCTTTCTTGGTGTACTTAAGCTGGAGGATGTCGGCAGCCTCACCCTGGATAGCGAAGAGGTAGATGAGGTATTTACCGTCCCCGTATCCTGGTTTTACCACAACCCTCCTGAGGTTTACCGGACCCGGGTCGAGATCCAGTCGTCCTATGTCGATGGAGACGGGAAAAAACACATTCTGCTTCCCGTCGAAGAGCTGGGTTTGCCTCGACACTATAAGGACAACAGGAGTGAGTGGATGAAGCGCGTCGTTGTATATCGCCGAAAACCGGACATTATCTGGGGGTTGACGGCTGCTATTGTCGAAAATGTCGTGACCACAGCCCTCCCGCAAAACAGCGAGCCGGAAAGGATGGTATAGCAATGTGCATTATCCTCTTTTCATATAAAAGCACCCCGGGGTATCGCTTCATTCTGGCTGCAAACCGTGATGAATTTCACCTCAGGCCTACGGCACCGCTGTGCTGGTGGGGAGATGATCAACAGATTCTTGGTGGCAGGGATCTGCAAGCCGGAGGGACCTGGCTCGGTGTGAACCGGCAGGGAAAATTCGCCGCCCTGACCAATTACAGGGAAATGGTGCAAAATTCCGTCTCTGCCCGATCAAGAGGAGAGATTATTCCCCATTTTTTAACGGAAAACGATGATTATCAAAATTTCCTCCAGACTCTTGCAGCCGAAGATCAAAGCTATAGAGGGTTTAATCTTCTTTTAGGAGACGAGGAGGAACTCTATTATTATTCCAACAGGTTTGTGACCTCCAGGCGGTTGTCCGCCGGTATCTACGGCTTGAGTAATCACCTGCTCGATAGTTCCTGGCCCAAGGTTAAGCGCGGCAAAATGCTTTTTGAAGATGTGCTGCGGTATGAAAGCTTTACTGTGGAAGATCTTTTCGGTGTGCTGGGTGATACTTTGCGGCCGCCTCTAAACAGCCTGCCGGATACCGGTCTGAACCAGGAATGGGAAAAGATGCTCTCCCCCATCTTCATTTGTGGTGAAACTTACGGTACCCGTTCATCTGCGGTTTTGATGATTGCGGATGACGGCGTGATCAGTTTCCATGAACGTACCTATATTCCTGGTTTAGGAGTCGAAAAGTCTGAGATCGTCAAGAGATTTACACCGAGGTAGGCAGGCTGTCACCGGGGATTTTGTCACTGTCGGTAAAAAAAGGAGCACCATCATGCATTTTGACCTGATTGTAATCGGTTCCGGCCCGGCCGGCCAGAAGGGAGCGATTGCTGCGGCAAAGCTTGGCCGCAGCGTTGCCATCATCGACAGGCAGGCGATGTACGGTGGAGTGTCGCTACATGGCGGCACAATTCCCAGTAAAACCCTGCGGGAGGCGATCCTCTTCCTGTTCGGGCTGCATCAGAGGGCTTTTTACGGTCACGATTATACCGTCAAGGAGGAGATTAATCATGAAGACCTGATTATGCGGGTCCGTATGGTTGAGGAGCGCGAAATGTCGGTGATCAGAGACCAGCTGAAACGTAACCATGTTCAGATGTTCTTCGGTACAGCGCATTTCCGGAACGAGAAGACGGTTGTCGTTATCGGCGAAGGAAATGAGCAGGTGCTTACCGCCGATAATATTCTTATAGCCTGCGGCACGCATCCGATACGGCATGCCAATATTCCTTTTGACGGTGAAACCGTTATCGATGTCGATCAGATCCTCGACCTCACTGATCTGCCTAAAAAGCTCATTGTAGTAGGGGCAGGTGTGATCGGACTTGAATATGCCTCCATGTTTGCCGCTATGGGCATCGGCGTCACAATTATCGATCAGCGGACGGAGATTCTCGGCTTTGTCGACCGGGAGATCATTGATCGGCTGAAATTCAGCCTGATGGAACAGCATACGGTTTTTCGTCTCGGCGAAACCCTGGCACATGTGGAAAAGGAAAGAAACAACCAGGTAAAAGTCACCCTTGAAAGCGGAAAAGTGATTCGCGGCGACACCTTTCTCTATGCTGTCGGCAGGCAGACTAATACAGATACACTCAATCTGGAGGCAATTGGCCTGAAAACCGATAAAAAGGGCAGGATCAGTGTCAACGAAGACTTCCAGACTAATATTGACCATATCTATGCAGCGGGAGATGTGATCGGTTTTCCTGCTCTTGCAGCGACCTCCATGGAGCAGGGGCGACTGGCCAGCTGCAATATGTTTTGTCATCCCGCCAAAACATCCCATGAACTGCTGCCCTATGGCATCTATACCATTCCCGAAATTTCCATGGTAGGCAAGACCGAACAGGAACTCACCGACGCTAAAATACCCTATGAATTCGGAACGGCCCGCTATGATGAATTGGCTAAAGGACAGATTCTGGGAGTGAAATCAGGGTTTGTGAAAATACTTTTTGACCCGAAAACATTGAAGCTTTTCGGCGTCCATATTATAGGAGAACAGGCAGCCGAACTGATCCATATCGGCCAGGCGGTTCTCGCCCTCGGCGGGACTCTTCAATATTTCCGGGATACGGTCTTTAATTATCCAACCTTGGCTGAGGCCTATAAGGTGGCGGCTTTTAATGGTCTTAACAAGCTGCAGGAGGATAATATCTGCCATATCGAATCAGACAGGTGCGGAGATGAATGAAAAGACGGCGGAAGAGCTTCTGATTTATGATGAGGAAACCCTTCTGAAAACCAGAGTCGGGAGCATTGTCTCTGCCAGGGTGCGCAACCATCGAACCGATCGGGAAGACTTGTTTTATCGTATTGATTTCCCGGATTGGGTCAATGTAATAGCCATTACCGCCGCTCATGAAATAGTGCTGGTAAAACAGTTTCGTTTCGGTTCCCGACGGGTAGAACTGGAGATTCCCGGAGGTGCAGTGGAGAAGGGCGAATCTCCACTTGCTGCAGGCCAGCGTGAACTGCTTGAAGAAACGGGATATGTCGGGCGCAACGCCAGGATAATCGGGGAGGTTTGCCCCAATCCCGCCATCCAGAATAACCGCTGCTTTACGGTCCTGGTGGAAAATGCAGAATACAGCAGGGGACAATCCATGGATGAGATGGAGGATATTGAAGTTGTGGTAGTACCCTACTTAGAGGTGAATGAACTTATAACTTCCGCACAGATCACCCACGGACTAGTCCTCAATGCTCTGATGTTTTATGAGGTAATGGTGCAGAAGTAGATATCGCCGCTTTTTAAATTCTTTTTTCATGATGATTTCGTGAAGCCATCGAAGTTGTCGAGGTAGTCGTCTTTGTCCAATCTTCATGCGGAGACGAATCCTTTCTGTTCTTCATACGGTATTTTCTATATCTTAACCAAGATGAGTTGAATAAGGTCCTCCAGACAGCACTGTCCTAACGTTTTGCTGATTTCCCGGCCTAGGTGTGATCAGGAAAATCCCATTTTCGTTCCAGAATAATTGATATGAGATACAGATAATATTTAACATTGACTTAAACGTAAAGGTAAGGTATAAGGGGAGGGAAATCAGCCCTTAGTAATTTACGTAAGCGTTCGTCTGGATGGGCGAGAGGTACCTCAACGTCAAGGGAGAAGAAGGTTATGAACGAGCTGTTGTTTCAATCCATTCCTGCTGTTTTGAAAGAAAATGCAAGACGTTACAAGGATAGGACGGCAATCAGTTATAAAAAGAGAAATACATATCTTTCCCTCACCTATGGCCAATTTTACGAGAGAGTCTTAATGTTGGCTCGAGGATTACGTAAAGCAGGAGTGGAGCCGGGGGACCGGGTGGCCATTTTCTCGGAAAATCGTCTCGGCTGGGCCATCTCGGATTTTGGTATTCAATGTGCCGAGGCAATAACAGTTCCCATTTATGCTACCAATACAGGCGAACAGGCGGCTTACGTCATAAATCACTCTTCGGCAAAGGTCGTTTTTGTTTCCACCAGAGCTCAATACGAGAAGCTGCTCTCGGTCCGGGACCGAATTCCCGATGTCGATCTGATAATATCCTATGAGAGATTCCTTGGGGATCGGAGTTTCCCGGTCTTTACGCAGTATCAGCTTTCCGAGGTTTCCCATCCGCTTTCTGAGGAAGAAAAAGAGGTTATCGAGGCGCAGATAGATGCTATCTCCCTGAAGGATCTCATCACAATCATATATACCTCGGGCACTACCGGAGTACCGAAAGGGGTCATGCTTTCTCAGGAAAATATCCTCTTCGATACCATTTATGGACTGAAGCAGCTGGGGCATCCGCTGGACCGCCAGGAAACCTTTCTCAGCTTTCTGCCCTTAAGCCATGTGCTGGAAAGAACCGGTGGCTATTATGCGGCAATCTACAGCGGCAGCCATATAGCCTTTGCTGAAAATGTGCAGAAGGTTATGGAGAATATTATCGAGATCCGCCCGACGGCAATGGTCAGCGTTCCCAGGCTTTTTGAAAAAATATACTCAAGAGTGTATGAGAGCGTCCACCAGATGCCCAAACCGCGGCAGGCCCTTTTTCACTATGCCGTAGAGGTGGGGAAAAAATACGTAAGATTAAAATATATAGACAAAAAGCCGACAGGGCTTCTCGGCCTGAAGTACCGCTTTTTCGATAAACTTGTCTTTAAGAAGGTTCGTGATCGTTTTGGCGGCAAGTTGCGATTTTTTCTCTGCGGCGGAGCCCCGTTGGATAAGACTATTAATGAATTTATGTGGGCCATCGGCATCCCTGTTTTTACAGGCTATGGGCTGACGGAGACCAGCCCTGCGCTGACCTTGACCAATATACGGGATGTCCGCTTCGATGCGGTCGGGAAACCACTGCAGCATACCGAGGTGAAGGTTGCCGCCGACGGTGAACTCCTGGTCAGAGGGCCTCAGGTGATGGATGGATACTATCGCAATAAAAAGGCGACAGAGGAAACCTTCCAGGACGGCTGGCTCCTTACAGGTGATATTGCCAGGGTGGATGAGGAGGGTTTTGTCTATATAGTTGACAGGAAAAAAGAAATAATCGTCACCGCCGGCGGCAAAAACATCGCACCTCAGCCGCTTGAGAATGAGCTGAAACTTGATAAATATATCTCGCAGTCTTATGTCTTCGGCGATGCCAAGCCCTACCTGGTTGCTCTTCTTACCCCCAATATTGAAAGGCTTATAGATTTTGCCAGGGAAGAGAAGCTCGACTATATTGATATGGAAGAACTGGTTACCCATACCAGGGTCATGGAGTTATACCAGGGGAGGGTAGCTGAGTTCAATGCCTCCCTGCCTTCCTATGAAACGATAAAGAAGTTTGTTCTACTTCCCCGAGAGTTCACGATTGAAGGTGGAGAAGTTACTCCCACCCTGAAGTTGAAGCGCAAGGATATCTACACTATTTACAAAGACCGGATTGAAGAAATGTATGGAAATAATGGTAATGGCTCCAATGGTAAGCCGGAAACTACACATGGAGGATTAAAATGAGGCAGATTAATCGAGTAGCAGTACTCGGCGCCGGTGTAATGGGTGCGACCATCGCAGCCCATCTGGCCAACGCAGGACTGGACGTTGTCATGCTTGATATCGTTCCCAGAGAATTGACGGAGCAGGAGAAGGCCAAGGGCTTGTCCCTTGAGAGTCCGGTTGTTCGCAATCGTATTGCCACTAAGGGACTTCAGGACCTGCTCAAAATGAAACCCGCTCCTTTTTATCTGAAGGAGTATGCCAAGCAGATTGAAGTAGGAAATTTTGAAGACGATCTGGCAAAACTGCAGGAATGCGACTGGATCATCGAAGTGGTGGTCGAACATATGCCTATCAAGCTCGACCTTCTGGAGAAGCTGGTGCCCCATATTTCTCCGGGTGCAATTCTGTCAACGAACACCAGTGGGCTTTCCATAAATGATATGGCGGAGGCGCTCCCTGCCGAGATTCGCAGAAATTTCCTGGTAACCCATTTTTTCAATCCGCCGCGATATATGCATCTGATGGAGATCGTCGGCTGTAAGGATGCCGATCCCGAGGTGATTTCCGGCATGGCTGAATTTATCAACAGGCGTCTGGGCAAGGGAATCGTCTATGCCAAGGACACTCCCAACTTTATCGCCAACCGCATCGGCGTTTATGCCATTTATAAAGGCATAGAGCATATGGTTGATCTGGAGATGACGGTCGAGGAGGTTGACAGTGTCGCCGGACCGGCAACGGCCAGGCCGAAGAGCGCAGCCTTCAGAACGGTGGATCTGGTCGGACTGGATACCTTGGGGCATATCGCTGAAAACACCTATGGACTTCTCCCTGACGATGAAGAGCGCGAGGTTTTCAAGGTTCCGGACTTCATGCAGAAAATGATTGAAAAGGGCCAACATGGCAATAAAACCAAAAAAGGTTTTTATACCAAGAAGATGGTCGACGGCAAACGATTGATCTACTACTACGACTATAAAGCCGGAGAATACAAGCCTCTTGAAAAACCTAAGTTCCCTTCGGTCATGGCTGTCAAGCAGGTTGACGATCCGGGCCAGAAAATCAAGATGGTCATGGCCGGCACCGACAAGGGCGCCGAATTTGCCTGGCGATCATTGCGCGACACCCTGATCTATACCGTGAACCGTATTCCGGAGATAGCCGATGACGTGGTCAATATCGACAATGCCATGAAGTGGGGCTTCAACTGGGAAATCGGTCCCTTTCAGATGCTCGATGCCATTGGCGTAGCCAAGTTTGTCAAGCGGGCCGAAAAAGATGGAATTGCGGTTCCGGAATCCCTGAAGAAGTTGGAATCATTCTATAGATTCACCGAGGAAGGCATGCAGGAGTTTTATGATCTGCAGGAGGGAGTCTACAAGCCGGTACCGCTCTATGAAGACCAGATCAAGCTGGAGATTCTCAAGCGTCGACCCGGCAATGTCGTCGAAAAAAATGCCAATTGTTCAATTCTTGATCTTGGTGACGGTGTCTTCGGCTTTGAGTTTCACTCGAAGATGAATGCCATCAGCGGCGACATTCTCGCTATGACTCACAAAGCCGTGAAGCGTGCCGAGAATGAAGGTATAGGTCTTGTTATCGGAAACCAGGGGGTAAATTTCTCCGTGGGCGCAAATCTGATGATGCTGGCCGTGGCCCTTGCCGAAGGTGCTTTTGAAGATGTGAACATGGTTATCAGCTCCTTCCAAAAGGCGACCATGGCCGTCAAATACGCCAAGGTGCCCGTTGTTGCCGCACCATTCGCCATGGCTCTCGGCGGCGGTTGTGAATTCACCCTCCATTCGGATGCCGTCAATGCCCATGCGGAAACCTATATGGGACTGGTTGAAATCGGTGTCGGATTACTGCCTGCAGGCGGCGGTACCAAGGAAATGTGTCTGAGGGCGGTCGATCTGGCCACTCAATATAAAACCGATGTTACCCCGTTTATATTCAAAAACTTCGAACTGATAGGCATGGCCAAGGTATCCATGGGTGCAGCCGAACTCTACGACATGGGCTACATGCGTCATAACGATTCCATTACCATGGATATCGACAGGCTTATCGCGGATGCCAAGAAGAAGGTGATCGGGTTGGCCAACAACTACCGGCCCAAAAAACCCCGTGAGAATATTCCTGCCCCGGGACGCAGTGTTGCCGCCAGTATCAAGAGTCAGCTCTGGAATATGAAAATGGGTAATTTCGTTACCGAATATGAAGCTGAAATGGGCGGCATAATCGCCGAGGTTCTTTGCGGTGGTGATGTGAACGGCGGTACCTTGATTTCGGAAGAATATCTGTTGAAGCTTGAAAGAGAGGCTTTCCTCAAGCTTTGCAGCAACAAGAAGACATCCGAGCGTATTCAGCATATGCTGAAGACAGGGAAGCCGTTGCGCAACTAATTACTAAATTCACTACCCATGTGGGAGGACTAGATATGAAACAAGCCTATATACTGGCAAGCTACCGCACACCAGGTTGCCGAGCCAATAAAGGAAAATTGAAAGACGTACGTCCCGATGACCTTGCCGCCATGGCAATCAAGGGACTTATGGAGCGTACCGACGTGGATCCGCAGAGGATCGAAGATGTCTATCTCGGCTGCGCTTTCCCGGAAGCTGAGCAGGGTATGAATATGGGCCGCGTCGCTGCAATGAAAGCGGGGCTTCCCAAGGAAGTACCAGGCCAGACTATTAACCGCTTCTGCTGCTCCGGTATCCAGACCATTTCCATGGCGGCGGAAAGAGTCATGCTGGGTTTTGCCGACTGCATCATCGCCGGCGGTGCCGAGTCCATGTCGTCCGTTCCCATGGGCGGCAATAAATACAGCGCCAATCCGGGATTGGTTGAGAACTGGCCCGAATCCTTTTCATCCATGGGCATCACCGCTGAACTGGTTGCGGAACAATATAATATCAGCCGTGAGGCAATGGATGAATTTGCCGCAGCCAGCCATGCCAAAGCAGCTGCCGCTATAAATGCAGGCCGTTTCGAGGATGAGATCATTCCTGTTGAGGTCGAAAGAGACACACTGGTTAACGGCAAGATCAAGCGAGATAAGGAGCTGGTCAAGATAGACGATGGTGTCCGTGAAGGAACCACCCCTGATGTTTTGGCCAAACTTCGCTCCGTTTTCAAGCTAGGTGGTCCTGTCACCGCCGGCAACTCCTCCCAGACCACGGATGGCGCTGCCGTTTCAATGGTGGTATCGGAAGATTTTCTCAAAGAGATCGGCAAGGATCCTTTTGCCAGATTCGTCGCTTACGCCGTCAAGGGTGTTGCTCCGGAGGTTATGGGAATAGGCCCGATAGCAGCTATCCCGGCTGTCCTGAAAATGGCCGGTATGCAGCTTGGCGACATTGATCTGATCGAGCTGAATGAAGCCTTTGCCGCTCAGGCCCTGGCGATCATTCAAGAGCTTGGCTTAAATCAGGAAATCATCAATGTCAACGGCGGTGCCATCGCCCTGGGTCATCCTCTGGGATGCACCGGAGCAAAACTGACGGCAACACTGCTGCACGAGATGGGCCGGCGTCAGTCGAAATACGGTCTGGTTTCCATGTGTATCGGCGGCGGCATGGGTGCAGCCGGAATTTACGAGAAACTATGAGTCCATCCCGGCACCTTCAATGACTTTTTACGATATAATTCTAAGAGTACTCAAAGAAAAAAAGATTGTTCGTGGAAACCCTCAGGTCATTCCGGATGTACTTCCTGAATGACCATTCCAGGATTATCATGAGTTGTCTCTACATATAAGGAAGATAAAAATGGCTGAAAAAATTTTGAAAGGCGGCGAATACCTGATAGCCGAAGTTCCCTGCGAGGATGTCTTTACTCCGGAAGAATTCAGTGATGAGCAGAAGCAGATTGGTGAAACCACTGAGCAATTCATCATCAATGAGATTTTCCCCCATATAGACGAGATTGAAAAACAGAACTTCGATCTGGTCATCGAGGGTATGAAAAAGTGCGGCGAACTGGGACTGCTGATGATGGATGCACCGGAGGAGTACGGCGGGTTGGAACTCGACAAGGCCACCTCCATGCTGGTTGGAGAGAAAATTTCCATGGGCGGTTCATTTTCGGTTGCCTTTTCGGCACACTCCGGAATCGGTACCCTGCCTCTGATTTATTATGGAACGCATGAACAGAAGGAAAAGTATCTGGAGAAAATCACTTCCGGTGAATGGTGTGCCGCCTATTGTCTTACCGAACCGGGATCGGGCAGCGACGCTCTGGGGGCGCAGGCCTCGGCGGTTCTTTCCGAGGACGGCAAGCATTATATCCTCAACGGTACCAAACAGTTTATCACCAACGGCGGTTTTGCCGAGCTGTTCACTGTTTTTGCCAAAATCGATAAGGAGCATTTTACCGCCTTTCTGGTGGAGAAAAGTTTCGAGGGTCTGGTGGTGGGAGCTGAAGAAAAGAAACTGGGTATTAAAGGATCCTCGACCACGCAGATCATCCTTGATAACTGCAAGGTCCCCGTGGAGAACCTTCTCGGCGAAGCCGGTAAAGGGCACAAAATTGCTTTCAACGTCCTCAATATAGGACGCTTTAAGCTTGGGGCAGGGGTAACAGGCGCGGCCAAAATGGCGATGGTGGAAGGCATCAAATATGCCAACGAGCGCAAGCAGTTTAATACTCCGATCAGCCAGTTCGGCGCAATTAAAGAGAAAATTGCCAATCTTACTGCTGGCATATATGCATCGGAATCACTGGTTTACCGGCTGGCCGGTCTGCTTGATAACAAAATCGCCACCATTGATAAATCCATCGACAACTATTACGAAGAATACCTTAAAGCCATAGAAGAATATGCTCCGGAATGCGGAATTTCCAAGGTCTTCTGTTCGGAAGTGCTGGCCAAAACAGTCGATGAGGTTGTCCAGATTCACGGTGGTTATGGATATGTCAGCGAGTATCCCGCCGAAAGGTACTATCGCGACGAGCGTATCAACAGGATCTTCGAAGGCACCAATGAGATCAACCGCCTTCTTATCCCGGGAATGATTCTTAGAAAAGCCATGAAGGGCGAGCTGCCTCTGCAGGCTGAAGCGATGAAGGCCTTCGAATCCCTGATGACCCCGAGCTTTGAAGAGATCGAGGACAAGCCTTTCGCCGCGGAAAAAGAACTCCTCAAAAATCTGAAGACTCTTTTCCTCATCCTGGCGGGAGCGGGGGTACAGAAATATATGGACAAGTTGGCCAATGAGCAGGAAATTCTGATGACCGCGGCCGATCTGGCCATTCAGATTTTTGCTCTGGAAAGTGCGGTTCTCCGTGCCGAGAAAAATTATGAGGCAGCCTCCGAGCGCAAAAAAGAGCTCTATCTTGCAGCCGTCAAGGTGTTTGCCTTTGAAGCAGCGGAAATAGCGGGAACGGCCGCACGTAAAGGTGCCTTCTATGTTGAAGAAGGCGATACCCTGACCATGATTCTCTCCGGTGTACGGCGCTTCACCAAATATGATGCCGGCGGTCTCCTTCAGGCCAAGCGGTTGCTTGCCGAGGCTGCATGTGAAGAGGAAAAATATCTCTTTTAGTACCTTACTCCTGAAAAACCGTTATAAAAAAACAAGAAAACGGAAAGTACTTTAACAGACAACCCGTTAAGCATACTGCCAAGGTACTTATCCAGCTCAGCTGGGTTAGTACCTTACTCCGAAAAAACCGGGAGATCTCCCTTGCAGACACAGACACGACCAGTGTCTGTGTCTGCAGTTTCGGGTGTTCGTGCTCCAGAGGAATCAAAGAGCCGAAGAGGCTCTTTTTGTTTCGTATCTAGTTGAGGAAAGCATGGTAATTCAACAGCATACCATCAATACTCCCTATATGGTAGGCCCTGTTCACTGTTATACGGCGGAAAGAGGCAGTGAACTGATCCTCTTCGATACCGGCCCGCCTACCGCGGCAAGCAGGAGATATCTTGCCGAGAATATAGATTTGAGCAGGCTCAAGTATATCTTCATGACCCATTGTCATATCGATCATTACGGTTTGGCGAGTTGGCTTGAAAAGGAAACCGGGGCCCGGATTTTCATTCCCTATCGAGATGGCCTGAAGATGGTTGCCCATGAAGAGAGGCTGCACGATATGTATGTCGTCCTCCAAAATCTCGGCTTCAGCGGCGATTATCTTGATGAATTGCACCGTAGCCTCGCCGACGGCAGGATCTTTCCGGACTTTCCTAAGAAATTCAGCATCGTCGAAGATGAAATGCCGCGGCATCTGGATATCTTTTTTCAGGGATGTCCGGGCCACTCCCAGAGCGATATTGTCTACTATACCGAAGACGGCACCGAAGACAGCGCCGAAGACAACGCCGACCATGCCGAAAATTGGGCGGTAACCGGGGATGTGCTGCTCAGGGGAGTTTTTCAGTCACCGCTTCTCGATGCCGACCTGGAGACCGGGGAGCGCTTCAAAAATTATGAAGCCTACTGCGCAACCCTTCTTAAACTGGCAAAGCTCAGGGGGAAACAAATCTGTCCCGGGCATCGCAATAATATCGATAGTGTCGATGATTCCCTTCTCTTTTATGTTTCCAAGATGCTGGGCCGGGTACGGCAGCTGGGAGAGTATGGCCGCCATGCCAATGTGGCTGAAGTCATCGAACGGCTCTTTGCCGACTCCGTCAAGGAGCCGTTTCATGTCTACCTCAAGGCCTCGGAAATCATCTTTATGCAGGATTTCCTGCACCATCCGGAACTGCTGAAAAAATCACTTGTGGAGATCAACCTTTTTCATCAGGTCGAACCATTGTATACCACCGCTGTATCAGGTCAGGGAGTATAAAACATGATTGATCCTTTATTCCAGCCAATTACCATCGGTTCTCTGCTCGTAAAAAACCGTATATTCATGCCTGCCATGCATATGAACATGTGCCACAATTCCATGGTGACCGAGCAGCTGCTCGAGTTCTACCGGAAAAGGGCCGAGGGCGGAGCAGGGTTGATAAGCGTGGGATATGCCACTGTCGATCGACTCTCCGGGAACAGGGGCAATATCGGCGCCCATGACGACAGCTTTCTTCCTGGCCTTCAAGAACTTGCGGCGGTAATTCATTCGGGCGGAGCCGCAGCTGCCGTGCAACTCAATCATGCCGGGCGCTACAACCACTCGTTTTTTCTAGGCGGCCAAAAGCCGGTGGCTCCCAGTGCCATAGCCTCACGATTGACCCGGGAAACCCCGCGGGAGATGGAAGCGGAAGATATTGCCGCCGTGCAGCAGAGTTTTGCCGACGCTGCTCAGCGAGTAGTCAATGCGGGCTTTGATATGGTGGAGATCCTGGCGGGCACTGGCTACCTAATTAGTGAGTTTCTCTCTCCCCTTACCAATAAGCGGCATGATCAGTATGGTGGCTCTCTCGAGAACCGTTTGCGCTTCGGGCTTGAAATAATCCGTTCAGTGCGCTCACAGATTGGTGATTTTCCGCTGCTGGTCCGCATTAACGGCAATGATTTTATGGAAGGCGGTTCGAGCAGGGATGAGTTGCAGTACTTTGGTGTGAAGCTTGCCGAGGCAGGCGTGGATGCTCTCTGCATCAACGTGGGCTGGCATGAGGCACAAATTCCCCAGATCGTCACCAAGGTTCCCCGGGGCGTCTTTGCCTATATGGCGCGGGAGATGAAAAAACAGGTGGCTGTCCCGGTGATTGCCAGCCATCGAATCAACGATCCGCAGACCGGGCGCAGACTAATCGCCGAAGGGTACTGTGATCTGGTGGCCATGGGCAGAGCCCTGATTGCCGATGCCGAACTGCCCAATAAGGCACGGAAGGGAGAGGAGCGGAAAATTCTCCACTGCGTTGCCTGCGGCCAGGGATGCTTCGACAATCTCATCAAGATGAAGGCGGTCGAGTGCCTCTGTAATCCCCTGGCGGGACATGAGCAGGACTTGAATTTTACCACAACAGCGCTGCCGCGAAAGGTGATGGTGGTCGGCGGCGGTCCCGGAGGTATTAATGCAGCTCTGGCTGCTGCAGCCAAGGGTCACGAGGTGACGCTGTATGAAAAAGACATGCAGCTGGGCGGTCAACTTCGTCTTGCCGGTGCCTCTCCGGGAAGGCGGGAATTTCTGGTGCTCGCTGATGATTTGACGGCAAAACTTGCCGATTCCACGGTCAGGGTCATCCTCAATACCGAAGTTGACGGGGCCCTACTGCTGGAGGAAAAGCCTCATACCGTCATTGTGGCCAGTGGCGGCACCCCAATTTTCCCGGTAATTGAAGGCGCCGACATGGATCACGTGGTCCAGGCGTGGGACGTTCTCAAAAAGAAGTGGGTACCGGGTGAAAATATCGTCATTATTGGCGGGGGTGCGGTAGGTGTCGAGACCGCGCTCATGGTGGCGGAACAGGGCACTCTCTCCGGGGAGGAATTGAAATTTCTGCTCGTCAACGGTGCCGAGTCCCTCAATGCCATGATGGAACTCGCCCTGCAGGGCAGCAAAAAGGTGACGCTCATCGAGCTTCAGGACAAGCTCGGCAATAATTTCGGCAGATCCACCAGGTGGTCAATGCTCCAGGACGTGCAGCGCTTCGGGGTCAACACCAGAGTGGAGTCCCGGGTCATCCGCATCGAAAAGGATGGAGTCCTCATTGAAAAGGGCGGCAAGGAGGAAATGATCCCGGCCGATACCGTCATTCTGGCGGTTGGCACCCTCCCCGACAATTCCTTGCAGAAGGCCGCCAAAGAGTTGAACATCTTCTGCACAGTGATAGGCGATGCCTCAAAACCGGCAACCGTACTCGAGGCAACGCATCATGGATTCAGGGCAGGTCTGGAAATCGTATAATGGGGGCAACACTTCTTTCTTTTCTCATGGCAAGGGCCGGGAAATCGGCTTTCTGGCTCTATGTCCTGAATATACTGCTGTCCCGAACCATTCCTTTTAACAGTCCGCATAAATTCCGTGTTATCGAAATTGATGCGGAAAAAATCAGCACGTTTGCCCCTTATCGCCGAAGCAATTTTAATCATATAAAGGGAATTCATGCCTGTGCGATTGCCACTGCAGCGGAATTTTCAGCAGGATTCCTGCTGCTCACCAACCTGGACCCGGTACAGTATCGCCTCATCATGTCGAAACTGGATGCAGAGTATTTCTACCAGGCTAAAAAGGATATTATTGCCTCGGCGCAGTTGAGTGAAGAGCGGTTGCACAAGGAAGTATTACTGCCCCTGGCAGACCGTGAGGCGACAACCATTGAGATGAAAACGGTGGTGCGGGATGTCATGGAGAATACAGTGGCCGAGGTGAGAACGACATGGCAGGTAAAGCGCTGGAACAGGGTGCGTACCAAGATATGACAGGGCCGACTGAGAGGTTTCGCTGATGGCGGGATTCAGAAGGCGTAACCAATTTGAATTTAAAACCTTATTACCTCTAAGCCTCAGCTCAAGGTAGGGACTGCTCTTTTCATGGGTCTCTGCAGCCCGGACGGCTGCAGCGAAGCCCCCATGGACGGGTTTAAGGCGTCCCGATGAAAAGAGCAGTCCCGGCCTGGGCCAGGAGATGCTGAGTTTCAAGGGTAATCATATTTAAAAATATACAGGGGAGATTAATCAAAGTGATACTCTTTAACCCGTCGAAATACCAGCGAGACCATGCTGATGCACTCTCGCGTGAATTGGTGGAGAAAACCATCCAATTCTTTGAGAACAAAGGGTTGCAGAAAATAAAGGAAGATGATCAGTCCATGATCTGGTATGAGGATTTTCTGCAGTTTATTAAGAAAGAAAAGATATTTGCCACCCTGCTTACTCCACAGGAATATGGGGATGGTACCACCCGATGGGATATGTGGCGCCTCAGTGAATATAACGAAGTGCTGGCCTTTTACGGCCTCTGTTACTGGTATGCCTGGCAGGTGACTATTCTGGGCCTGGGCCCTATCTGGATGGGGGACAACGAGGAAATCAAGAAGAAGACCGCGCAAATGCTGCGGGACGGCGGAGTTTTTGCCTTCGGCCTTTCCGAAAAGGAGCATGGCGCCGACCTCTACTCCAGCGAAATGAAGCTCTATCCCCAGGAAGACGGCAGCTATCTGGCCCGAGGCTCTAAATATTACATCGGCAACGGTAACTGCGCCGCCCTGGTATCGACCTTTGCTAAAATAGACGGCAGCGATGAGTATGTCTTCTTTGCGGTTCGTTCCGATCACCCGCAGTATGAATGCGTGAAAAAGATTGATACATCCGGGGTGCGCCAGGCCTATGTCTCCGAATATGCCCTGCATGACTATCCTATCACCGAGGCGGATATTCTCTCCCGGGGAAAACTCGCCTGGAACTCGTCTTTGAATACCGTCAATATCGGCAAATATGAACTGGGCTGTGCCTCCATCGGCATCGCTACGCACGCCTTTTATGAGGCACTCAATCATGCGGCATCAAGAGAGCTTTATCATCGCAAAGTTACGGATTTTCCTCATGTCAAAAAGCTTTTCACCGAATCCTATGCCCGCCTGGCGGCAATGAAGCTGTTTGCCCATCGTGCCGCTGATTATCTGCGCGCTGCTTCCGATCAGGATCGGAGATATCTGCTTTTTAACCCGATTGTCAAAATGAAGGTTACCGGCCAGGGCGAAAAGGTTGTCGGTCTTCTCCATGAGGTTATAGCCGCCAAGGGCTACGAGCAGGACACCTATTTCGAAATGGCCATTCGTGATATCGGCATGCTGCCCAAGCTCGAAGGTACCGAGCACGTTAATATGGCGCTGATCATCAAATTTGTGCGCAACTACTTTTTTGAGCCGCTCGACTATCCTGAGATTCCCGTGAAAAAAGAAGAGGGTGATGATTCCTATCTCTTTCATCAGTATACCGGCGGGTTGGCCGATGTCCGCTTTCCCGATTACCGGCTTGCCTATCGTGGCGTGAGCTCGGCCAATATAGATATCTTCAAAGAGCAGGTTGAACTCTTCCGTTCCTTGCTGATCAGCGCGCCGCCCTCAAAGGAGCAGAGCGCCAATATCGATTATATGCTGGCCGCAGGCGAACTTTTTACCCTGATAGTCTACGCGCAGCTTATCCTTGAGCATAAAGATGAGTATGGAGTGGATGATGACCTGCTGGAGCAGATATTCAGCTTCCTGATCCGTGACTTTTCCAACTCTGCTTTGCAGATGGTGCTGGGATATGATAACAGTGATGAGCAGGAAGAAATTTTCAAAAAAATGATCATCAAGCCGAAGAGGGATCAGGACGCTTTCAACCGGGTTTTTCAGGAACAGGTACTTTCCCTGAAGGATGCCTATCGCATGAATATGTAGAGAAGGAGGTAACTATTCAGCAGCACACCATCTGTCCACGAATCAAGGCGTCCAGCATACCTAATGTATAGCTAACCACCCTGCTTATGGACATATGGCTCACCCGGAGTCGGAGTTAGTTTATGCCCGTCAGGGTGCTTACCTCTAACCCAGCTGAGCTGGATAAGTACCTTGGCAGTAGACTCAACCTGCTGGTTTTTAAGGCACAGTTTCCGTTTTCTTGTTTTCTTTGGCAGTTTTTCAGGATTAGGGTACTAAACAGTTACAGACACGTAGTTGGCCAAATAAAGCGGATCAACCTGAATAGTTACAGAAGGAGAAGCAATGGGACATCATGGCGCCAAAAAAAATCTGGTTCCGCTCATCGACAGATTAAACCGCTACCCTATCGGCCTTTTCGATAACGAAAAACTGCGGCAGATCCTCACCCATCTTTTTTCGGAAGACGAAGCCTATGTCGCCTCGCGCTTTCCCCTGCAGGAATCGACCATCAACGAGCTGAAGCGGGCCACGGCAATGGATGAGGACAAACTCCTGAGTATTCTGGACGGTATGGCCGACAAGGGACTGGTGATGGATCTGCAGTACGGCAAGACCACTTATTATCTGCTTATGCCGGGCTTGATCGGGTTTTTCGAATTTACCTTCATGAAGCAGCGCGCCGATCTTCCGGTGGTTGAACTTGCCAGGCTGATGACCGAATATCTCTATGACGATAAGGGCCAGGCCCAGGAGTTTTTCGGCAGCACGACCCAGCTGACCAGATCTCTGCCCTATGAAGAGCATATTCCGGTTTCATCGGTAGTCACCACCTATGAGAGTGCCAGAGAAATAATCAAACAGTCGAGTTTCGGCGCCGTCGGACAATGCTACTGCAGACATAAAAAAGAGCATCTGGGCGAGAGCTGTGACAGGAATGCACCGACTCAAGGGATCTGCATCTCCCTGGGCACAGCCGCCAAATTCATGACCCGGAGGGGCTTTGCAGAAAAAAGAAGCAAGGAGCAGCTGCTCAAGGTTCTGGATACCGCACGAGAGTACAACCTCACCCATATAACCGACAACATCCGCCATAAGCCTTCCTTCATCTGCAACTGCTGTTCCTGCTGCTGCGAGCTGTTGGGAGGTGTGCTGCAGGGCTACACCAACGGTATAGCCAAGGCAAATTATACCCTTGCCGTCAATCCTGAAACCTGTCTCGGCTGTGGTCTCTGCGTATCGACCTGCAACGTCAAGGCCCTGGGGCTGACTCCGCTGGTCAAGGAGGAAAAACGCCGGCTCATTATAGATGAGGACATCTGTCTCGGGTGCGGGGCCTGCATTTCCGCCTGTAAAACCGGATCCATCTCCCTTACTCCTTGCACGCGCCCGCCGATTCCGGAAAAGAAAAAGGATCTTTTCGTCAAGATCCTTAAAGAGAAGAAGCGCTTCACCCCTTTTCTGCTCAGTGGTATAAAAACCAAGGTGTTGCGCGGCCTGGGCATCAAATAATTTAACCGGCTCCCCTGAGATATGGTAGAAGAGAAAAAAGTTCCAATGGACATGCCCCACACCTCGGTCAGGATTCCCTGCGATCAGCTCGAACCCGATATTCTGCTGGCTCTGGTGGAAGAATTTATCACCCGGGAGGGCACCGATTATGGCGAATGGGAGGTGCCGCTGGAGAAAATGATCGGGGAGGTAGTAGATCAACTGAAGACTGGCAAGGCTGTCATCATCTATGATCAAATCAGCCAGACCTGTAATATCCTCTCTAAAAATGTCTTAAAGAAATGAGCTGATTTTATTCGCTCCCCCTCCCTGCATCTGGTGCTTATTTCATTACAAAGAACCCAGGAGCCTTCATACCAGGAATGGGCGACGCTCTCCGCCACATTATCGCGAAAATAAGGGGAGTTATGGTTGTCGATGGGTTTGGTGGTGTCGAGGTCACCATCCATAATGGTACCTCCGGGAAAATCGAAGGCGGTGGCTTCCCGATTCAATATCATTTCCGGGACGGCCAGGTAGTTGGTGATGCCCTTACCATATGGCAGCCAATCCTTATATAAGGCTGCGATGGCTATGACATCGGGTACATATACCTGGTGGACGAAGGCCCGCACTTCCTCCACCAGTTGTCTGACCCAGTAGAGTCGTTCGACATTGAGAGCCGCTTCGCTGTCAGGGTTGATGGCAGCGGCGATCCCGCCCACCAGCAAATTCTGTATATGCGGATTCTTGCCGGAAATAATGCCTAAGCCTCTGTGGCCTTGCGCTGGTAATCCAGGGCTTCCAGGTAGTGGGACACCGCCATCAGGTTGGCCTCCGGTGGCAGCTTCATGGCCGCGTGGCCCCAGTAGGCGTTGGCAAAAGGCCCAAGTTGTCCGCTGTCGACCACAGCCCGGATCTTCGCCTGAACGGTTCTGAATCTGCCGGCGCTGTTGCCGGGCCAGTCGGAAATGCTCTGTGCCAGCTGCACGGTCCTGTTGATGTCAGCGGAGAGGGCCGAGACTACATCCACCCAGTCGAGTGCCGAGAGCACATAAAAATGCACAATATGATCATGCAGGGCATGAATCGATATAACCAGGTTGCGGATGTACTGGGCGTTCATGGGAACCTCGAGGCCCAGGGCATTTTCCACGCATCTGACGGAGGCAATGGAGTGGACGGTGGTGCATACCCCGCAGATGCGCTGAGTGAACAGCCAGGCATCGCGCGGATCACGGCCCTGGAGAATGGTTTCGATGCCCCTGAACATCTGGCCGGAGGACCAGGCTTTGGTGATTTCTCCGTTTTCCACTTCTGCATCTATTCGTAAATGACCTTCGATCCTGGTGAGAGGATCAACCACTATTCGCTGTGCCATGCCTCCTCCCTTGCCTTTATTCCTCGTCAGAATCTTTTTTGCTGCTGATAAGCTTTTTGCCTATACCCACCGCGGCATGGATACCAATTGCCGCAGCTGTGATGCCGAGAACCTTGAAGCCGGCTTCGGTTGCTCCGGTGACGGTGCCTTTTCCGGCCAAAGGCAGCTGTATTCCCGGCAGACGCTCATAGAAGGGTGACATGTTATCCCAGAAATCCGGTTCGGAGCAGCCCACACACCCATGACCTATGCCCACAGGCCAGGTGCCCACATTGTTCCAGCGTACAGCCGGGCAGTTGTTGTAGGTAGCCGGACCCTTGCAACCTACTTTATAGAGGCAGTAGCCCAGCTTATGTCCATTATCGCCGTACTGCTCCACGAACCGTCCCTCATCAAAGTGGGCCCGACGCTCGCAGAAGTCATGGATTTTGCGGTGGCATGCCGAAATGACAATGTTTCCAATGGAAGTTGTTCCTTGCACTTGAGTTTCTATTCATTGATGCTCAATGTCCTATTATGAGAAAGCGGAGAAGTAAAGGAGTAAAGGTGGTGGCCGATTCATCATAAGTTTAACCCAGCGGAGCTGGACTCTTTACAGTACCCCTTGAGGAGTATAAGCACCTTTAGATAGATTCTTTTCTCGCAAAAAACTAGATAGAAATCTGTAACATACTAATCACAGGAGGAATTATGAGAATGACATCCCCCCTTTTCTGCATACTCTTTTTCCTAATGACCGGCTGCTCGGCTGTGCAGGTGAGTCAGGATTATGATGCAGGAGTCGATTTCATGGATTTCCGGACCTATGACTGGAGATCGGAGGTGGCACCGGAAGGAGAGAAACTCATGGAGAGAAATCCTTTGCTGCATAAACGATTTTATCGGGCCATCGATCGTGTGCTGCAGCAGAAGGGTTACGTGCAAAGCGATAGGCCGGATTTTCTTGTAGGTTATGATTTTTCAGTTACAACCAGGCTGGAGTCCGATCCCTTCAGAACCCGTTTTGGTTTCGGGGTGGGTTCATATTATCGCTATGGCGGAATCGGCATTAATGCCGCTCCCGATATTCATCAGTACGACCTGGGGATGCTGGTGATAAACTTCTATTCCACCAATCCTGTGACCTTGGTATGGCGCGGCAAGGGTTCTGAAAGGATCCCCAGTCATTCAACGCCGGAAAATCTCACCGACATGGTGAACAGCATGGTGGAGGCGATTCTGAACCAGTTTCCACCCGGTATCGGCGAAGGCGGCTGGGGCTCCTTTTAGGAAGAGCCGGGGCACTGAGCTCGGGTTCGCATTCCTATGTCCCGATCGAGGCGCTTTGTTCATATCTGTCTTCGATGACAAGAGCTGCACGGATCAGGAAAGTGACGACAGACAGGCCGAGACAGAATATACCGACTGTAACCGCCAGTTCAATCCAGGACGGCAGGTAATCGACGACCTCACCAAGGGGCGAGGGGATGAGACCCGGGACTATCAGACCGATTCCCTTCTCCATCCAGATGGCGATGAAAAGAAGAGCGGCGGCGGGCAGAAGGACCTTGGGATTATTTTTACCGGGGTTGAAGGCAAGTACCAGGGTGGCGATGATATTCATACCGATGGAGGTCCATATCCAGGGGACAAGTGCACTGTGGCCGTCAAGTCCGAAAAAAAGATAGACTGCCGAAATTGAATGATGGGTCTGGAAGTAGAACTCTTTAAAAACCTCGGAGAAGAGCATGATCAGGTTGATTATCGCCGAGACCACAATGATCAAACGCAGCTTGTTGAACACCTTTTTGTCGATCTTGTATTCGGTGAGGTTATGGATGACGGCAAGGGTCAAAGTAATCAGTGCAGGTCCGGCTGCGAACGCTGAAGCCAGGAATCTGGGGCCCAGCAGCGGATTGTTCCAGAAGGGACGGGCCGGCAGTCCCTGGTAAAGGAATGCCGTTACCATATGAATTGAGAAGGCCCAGAAGATGGCCAGGAAGACAAAGGGACGGTATTTTCTCTCATCGGCCTTCCTGCCGTGATAATGGTTGTAGAGAATATACAGGGGTACCAGAGCATTGAGCAGCAGGTAGCCGTTGAGCACCAGGACATCCCAGGCCAGGATCGATGAGGGAAAATTGAAGATGCCGATGACCGGGATAAGATGCCAGGCCTGCAGCGGCCCTCCAAGATCCACAAGAATGAAGGTGAGGCACATCACCAGTGCGCCGACGGCAACACCTTCACCGATAATCACCACTCGGTGGAAATCGG
Source organism: Desulfopila inferna (assembly GCF_016919005.1). Classification (NCBI taxonomy): domain Bacteria; kingdom Pseudomonadati; phylum Thermodesulfobacteriota; class Desulfobulbia; order Desulfobulbales; family Desulfocapsaceae; genus Desulfopila; species Desulfopila inferna. Next base: position 101,239 of record NZ_JAFFQE010000002.1, on the reverse strand, counting down.
GGTCATGAAACACGTACGCGGGTAGTATCAGCATGACCGCCGCGGCCGCCACTCCTACCAGGAAGGTGAAGTTGGAGATATAAAACCCCCAGCTGACGATGTCATTCATGCCGGTAACCGTAAGCCCTTCACGGGCCTGGATTGAATAGGCATATATTCCCAGAGCCATTCCGGCAACCAGGATGAGGCGGTATATCTGCATTCCGGCGCCGCCTTGGACGTTCCATTTGATGACGTCGAAAAGAAAGGCGCGAAAACCTGTGCGGGGGCTTGATTCCATGGGGGATCCTCAAATAGTTAATCGATGATAATCTCGTAAAAAGTTGCCACGAAGCTCTTAAATTGCTAGATAAAAAGTTCGATATACCAGGCGCAGTGTTTTTAGCAGGTCTTCGACAATACAGGTAGTATGTCGAAGGCCTGCTAAAAACCTGCAACGCGGGAGATCGGGCTTTTTACGACGTCAATCGATGAAATACCAGAACTTGGGGTCTGTCCCCAACTCCTCGCGCATTCTGAAAACCTTTTTGTTCTTGAGCACGAAACGAATTTCGCTGTCGGGATCCAGCAAATTGCCGAATACCCTGGCCCCGGTGGGACAGGCCTCGACGCAGGCGGGAAGTCTCCCCTCCCTGCTGCGCTGGATACAGAAGGTGCATTTTTCCATCTTGCCCTTAGGCCGAACCCTGTTGCCCAGGTAATGCTGCCTGGGATTGATCTCATCTTCCGGGATATCGGGTTTGCCCCAGTTGAATCTTCGGCCGTAGTAAGGACAGGCGGCCTGGCAGTAGCGGCAGCCGATACACCAGTCATAATCGACTACTACAATGCCGTCAGGCTCGCGCCAGGTGGCCTTGGTAGGGCATGCCTTGGTACATGGGGCATTCTCGCAGTGGAAACACTGGGTGGCCATGTAAAATTTGTTTTCCACTGGAACTTCGTGATAATATTTGCCGTCTCCGGTACTGGGATCGAGCTGACCAGGTTCCATTTCAAAAACACGGATATATTGGGTGTTGGCCTTGCGGTCGAGATTGTTTTCCTTGATACAGGCGGTAACACATTCCATGAAGCCCTCACAGCGGGTGACATTGAAGGCATAACCGAAGAGTACCTTCTCCCGGGGAGGGGTGGTGTCTATCCTGACTTCACGATCATTCTGCAGTTTGGCCAGCCGTTCCAGTCTGGCCACAGTCTCTTCTTTTTCAGCAGCGGTCATCAGGCGGTAATTTTTTTTGAAGAATTCCTGCCATTTCAGCTTCAACGTTTCACTGGAGGCTTCACTGACATCGGGAAGGCAGCCGGTAACGAGCGAGGCGCTGCCTGCTGCCGCGGCGATAGAGAGTCCTTTGAGGAAATTTCTCCGGCTGCCCTTGGTTTTATCGTTGTTGTCCTGTGTCATTTATTTCACCTGGGATTAGAGACCATGTTTGCCTGATTCTCGGACAACCTCTAGGGCTGTGATGGGGAATATGTTGCCGGGAATCGTTTTTCAAAACGCGGAGAGTGCGGATCATGACAGGTGGTGCAGTTGAAAATCACCCGCTCGCCGTTCCAGTTGCTTACCCTCTTGCCGTGAGCTCCCCCTAGCCAGTCGCTTTTCTGCCGGAAATGACACTGCCCGCAAAGCTGATAACTATGGTCAAGATCGATGGCGTTGCCTTCCCTGTCTTCCAGCAGATTTTTTTGTTCCCGGGAATGGCAGTCGAGACAGCTGAGAGCACCGGACTGGCCATGGTTCAGGACTATGTCTCCATGGGTTAGCCGGGCGCTGTCCTGAGCCTTGACCTCGGTGTCGGTATGGCAAGCGCTGCAGGGGGAGCGATCTAATTTCCCTTTTCTCGCCAGGACGCGGAAAGTGCCGCCCTGATAACGCTCCCGTGACAGGACCGTCTCCTCAAAAATGGGGAAAGCGGATTCTACCGAACTGTCTTTATAAGGGGATTGGGCCTGTTCAATCACCCTCATTACCGAGTTTTGAGAAGATGCCAGGGAAATCCGCGGCTCACAAATGATGCCGGTGCAGACTGACAGTGCGGGGAACAAAAGCAATACCTTGAAAAAGAAGTGATGAAGGAAGTTGTCACTTTTCATAATATATCCTGTAAGTGTAATTCCAGTCCGGATATTTCAAGATTCTCCTGATCTGAGAAATTTCATGAAATGTAGGGGCTAGGGCTGCTCATTCCTGGTAAACACCTTCACCGGTTCGCTTTGCACGAGCGGTACGTGACACTGCCTGCAGTTTCCTCTGGCGGCATGATCCACCCTGATTTCAACAACCGCTGCTGGTCCGGTATGGCAGCTGATGCAGTTCTCACGAAGTTGCAGGGTGTGCGGGATCAGCGGCGGAGATCCACCCATGGCGGAGACCCCGAGCCGCGGTGTTGGTATGGATTCCCAGTCATGTTCGACAAAGACTGTCTGCTCTTCGGGCAGCACAACATGGCATTGCCGGCATGATTCTTCCTGAGGATGGGGAGTGACCGGAATAAAGGCATTGTGCTCGGGACTGAAGCCCCCCTTTTCGTGGCAGGAAAGACAATCGGGGGCGGATTCGCTGAAAGATGCTTCAACGGGGTGGGGAATTCGCGGCGGCGCCCCGGGATATTGCCGCAGACTGTAATATTTCCTAAGGTTACGATTTCCCGAGTCGGCAGACATATAGCTCTCGGGCGTACTGTCGTATTTTTGAAAGACCTGCTGTCCCCGGGAATCGAAATTCATGTCTTTTGTAAACCCCGCAGCGGAAGAGAGCAGGACAATCCCAGCTCCCAGAAAAACAGTTGCAGAACAGCACAGCCATTGTTTGTTGATTCTCGGTTGCGTTTTCATCATGCTTTCTCCACTTTGACGGCGCACTTTTTATAATCAGGTTGTTTGGAAATGGGGCAGAATGCGTCAAGCGTCACTTCGTTGATCAGGTATTTTTCATCGAAAAAGGGCACGAAGACCTGACCGCGCGGCGGCATCCCCCGCCCCCGGATCGATGCAGGCATGACAATGGACCCGCGCCGTGAAGAAATTTTGACCTTCTCACCATCTACCAGGCCGAGCTGGGCGGCATCTTCAGGGTTGATTTCCACATAGGAAGAAGGAACGGCGTTGTGCAGAACCGGTACCCGCCTGGTCATCGAGCCGGTGTGCCAGTGTTCGAGAACACGTCCGGTGTTGAGCCAGAAGGAATATTCACTATCCGGTGATTCCGCAGCCGGTTCATAGGGACGGGCCCATATCCAGGCACGGTTATCCTTCTTGCCGTAAAAGTGAAAATCATCGCCCGAGGTACAGGCCGGGTCGTATTGCGGATTGTAGCGCCAGCGGGTTTCCCTGCCGTCGACGAAAGGCCATTGCACACCGGAGCGTTGCCGCAGTACGGAATAAGGCGCCATTTCGTGTTTGGGACCGGCATGAAACAATCGATATTCTTCCCATATTTTTTCGATATAATTATCCCGGGACCAGGGAAACTGCTTTTCATAGCCCAGCCTTCTCGCCACCTCGATGATCTGCCAGGTGTCTGACATCGCTTCGCCGGGCGGGTCGACGATCTGTTCGAAGTGCTGGGTACGGCGTTCGGAATTGCCGAACATGCCTTCCTGTTCAATCCACATGGCGGCCGGCAGGATGACATCGGCGATATCCGTTGTCGGAGTAGGATAAACATCGGAGACGACAATAAAGCGGCCATCCTTTTGAGCCCCCTCTCGATACCGCTTTAAATTGGGCATGGTCACCATCGGATTGGTCACCTGGATCCAGATAAAGCGGATATCGCCGCGGTCCAGAGCACGAAACATTTCGACGGTATGATAGGTAGGTTTGGGATCAATAGAGCCGGGGGCAAGTTCCCAGATCTCTTCCGCCATTGCCCGGTCCTGTTCATTGGCGACCACTCCATGGGGGAGTTTGTGGGTCAGGGTGCCGACCTCGCGCACTGTGCCGCAGGCGCTGGGCTGGCCGGTCAGGGAAAAGGGGCTGTTGCCGGGAGTGGAAATTTTGCCAACCAGCAGATGAATATTGTAGACCAGATTATTGATCCAGGTGCCCCGTGTATGCTGATTCATGCCCATACACCAGAAAGAGGTGACTTTTTTGGCGGGATCGCCGTAGAGAGCGGCGAGGTATTTTATATCTCTTGCCGGCACGCCTGAGATCCGCTCCACTTTTTCCGGAGTATAGTCTTCCAGGAAAAGGGTATACTCTTCGAAAGATATGGATTCGGCTTTATCCGTGAACTGGAAATGGTCTTCGGTGCCATAGCCGATAGAGGTTTTCCCTTTGTGGAAGGATACGTGTTTGTCGATGAAGTCCCGGTTGACCCAGTTATTTTTGATTATCTCATGGCAGATGGCGTTGGCCACAGCCAGGTCGGTCTGCGGTTTGAAGAGTATCGAACGATCAGAGGCCTGGCTGCTGCGCGTTGTCCGGGTGGCAAAATCTATGATTGTCACATTTTTCCTGCGCTTGCGGTTGGCAAGCATTCTGGAAAAAAGCACCGGATGCATTTCCGCCATGTTATTGCCCCAGGTGACAAAGACATCGGCGTGATCTATGTCTTCGTAACATCCCATGGGTTCATCCAGACCAAAGCTGGTCATAAACCCGGTTACAGCGCTGGACATGCACAATCTGGCGTTTGCCTCGACATTGTTGGTACCGATGCAGCCCTTGAACAATTTGGAGGCCACATAGCCATCCGGTATGGTCCACTGGCCCGAACCGTAGATGGCCACCGCATCTTTGCCATGGTCGCGTATGGTTTCTTTCGCCTTTTCGGCGATAAGATCGAGGGCTTCTTCTATGGGTACCTCGATCATTTCGTTGTTGCGGCGCACTTTGGCCATGGTGATCCTGTCGTTGCCGTAGAGGGCCTGGATGGAATGGTAGCCTTTTACACAGCACAACCCCTTGTTGACACTACAGTTGGGATCGCCTTTTACGGCAACCGCCCGGCCCTCGGAGACACCGACGAGTACACCGCAGCCGGTACCGCAAAAACGGCAAGGAGATTTTTTCCATGAAAGAATGCCGGGTGCTCCCTGCTGACGAGTCCAGTCGGCAAAGGAAATACCGGGGAAAAGTGATCCTGCCGTGGTAATGGCACTGGCGGCTGCGGCATATTTAATAAATGATCTTCTATCGAGTTTCATGGTCATCTCCAGGTTTATCGTTATAAGGAACATCGCCGTGGCCAAAGGTCATACTGAGGGATTGCAGGGAGTCAAGATTTTGCAGGCTCCTTTGCAGTGCCTTTTCCTCCTCATCATTTCGGGTATCAGTGACCAGAACGACCACCTCCCTGTTCTGAGCGGGAATAACTTCACAGCGGCAAAGTGCCTGCAGGTCCTTGCGAAGCTGCTGCAGTGCGCCTTTTCTGGGTATCGCCAGATATCCGAAAATCGGCATTGGGTCTCCTTTTCTGTAATGAATCTGAGTTCTTGTGGAAAAGAGGTGGGATTATCACCCTCAATCCGCCGCAGAAAGAAAAAAAATTGCACAGGTTAACAGCGGCAGTTTTCAGGAAGCATTGAGCTTTGCCGCTTCTATATGACTAGTCTACAACAAATACAAAAAATTATCTGATAGTTCACATTGTGGCATAGCTGTTCCCGGCCTTCATTGACTTAGGTCAAAAAGACGAAGTTTAATCCAATCCTGGCTTTACTGAGCGGCGGTTTTTCAGGAGTAAAGCCTGATAACTTCCACTGAAATCGCAACTCGACCCGACATCGGGAAGACATGCCTCTGAATTTACAAGATGTAACCAGCTGTCTACTGACAATAAAAATTTCCATTGATAGAGTAGGAAGCATAAACGGCAGGTAAAAAAGTCATTCAGCAGAAGAGGTAAAATGTGAAGGTTAATGCGGAGAGAAAATTTAAGGAGCGGTGTTTTCGAAGCAATGAGGGAGGATATAATGTATGTTACATGATCTCAATGGTGATTGTACTGTTTCTCTTTTTTTTACTGCCTTTGCCGGCAATGGCTGAGAGACAGAGGATTGTGCTTGATTTTACCGACAGTCATATGCAGAGCCGCAGGGGAGAGCAGGCAGCCATTTTCCTAAAAAAAGAGTTGATCCGGCAATATCCGGGGATCAATGTGAGTGACCTGCTTTTGCATAAGGTTATTCTGACTGGCACATCTGAAAAGGGTAAAGGGCTGGCGCAGCTTCGTGTGGGACCGAACAGCAGTGGAGTATATCAGGTTGGCCGCCAAATGGAATTGGCCAATCCCTTCAGGCAGAGCTGGGGCCCATGGCAGCTTTTGCTCAATGGTGATGTTAAGATTCGTAAGGTCGTTTTAGAAGTGGAAAACCGCAGCAGGTCGGGAAAATTATTTTGACATACCGTAAGGGAAAGAAAAAAGAAAACTGAAGAAAGTTTTGCGGAATACCGGAAAACCGTTTCTTGACAGTTAAACCGAAGAGGTTAGAATTAGACTGATATTCAATTGGTACGATTTTTTTTGGAATGCATAAAGGCATTCATACGAAGGTTATTAACAAACGATGGAGGAATACATGAGGATAATTGCACTTACACTGGCTGGTCTTATGGCCTTGATTATGACATCCTGCGCCAATCTGGATATGAACAAGGGACAGCAGGGGGCCGTGGGAGGCTCTGCCGGTGGAGCCTTGCTCGGCCAGGCCATCGGCAGAAGTACCGAAGCAACACTGATAGGCGCTGCAGTCGGTGGTTTGGTTGGATATATTGTCGGTAATGAAATGGACAAATTCGACAGAAAAGAACTCAACCATGCTTACGAGTTTGCTCCTTCGGGACAAACCACTTCCTGGCAGAATCCGGACAGCGGCAATGTTTATCAGGTTACTCCTCAGCCGGCATATACAACCCAGAGCGCTCCGCAAAGGCCTTGCAGACAGGCGGAAATATTAGCCACAATTGATGGCAAAACTGAAAAGACCTACACCACCGCGTGCAGGAATGCCCAGGGGCAGTGGGAACTGCAGAATAGGTAAAATTCGTTCTAGTTCTAATCCCGCTCAGCCGGATAGATGGGCAAGGCATTGCGCAGGATACTGTGATGCCTTGCCTTCTCACATTCAGTCATTGGCATCCGTTTTATGACTGTCCTCCAACTCCTTGTAAAGGGCGAGTATTCCTGATCGAGTAACCTTCTTGATCCCGAGAGGACGAAGGAGTTCTATCAGCGAGCTTACTTTGTCTTCCGTACCGGTTACTTCAACGATATAGGAATCGGCCCCCGCATTGACAATTTTTGCATTGAAAATGTCAACCAGCTGGATCAGTTCCGTTCTGTTCTTGGGTGTTATTCCGACACTTATAAGCGCCATTTCCCTCTTTACGGCCTTTTCGTCCTCGGTCATGTCGCGGAGTTTGATGACATCGATCAGGCGGTTCAGTTGACCCTTGATTTCTATGAATTGATCAGGTGATGATTTGGTTTTTATGGTAATTCTTGAAATTTTAGGATCATGAGTAGGAGCACCGCAGATGCTCTCCATATTGTACCCCCTGCCTGAGAACAATCCGGTTATTCTGGAGGTTACACTCGGTTTATTTTCTACAAGCATCGTTAGTATGTAGGACTGTTCTTCCGTCATAATTTTTACCTCAATCACGATTGACACAAAAAGATTTTGTCGGTTATTTCAGTAAAACAGTTGCGCTATGAATCAGATAGGACACTGTTCTCTGCTATGGGAAGATCATCCGGAACGAAATTATCATAAGATATGAACTTCCTGGAAGGCAATTCTAAAACAAAAATTGTGCTGTCGCAAGTTTTTGAATAAATTGGAAGAAAAGATTGAGGCGCCTGTCACCTTTACTTTACCGAACGCAAGCGGTGTGTGTCTTTTATTTTTTTCCATAGCTCTTTGATGATAACCATGGCGGGATCCTCATATTTGTCGTAACGGTTGCCTAAAAATGACGAACATGAAGAAAGCAGTTCATGATTTCCACTGTAGAGTCCGAATTCTTCTCGAATAGTTTTCGCCAGAGCCAGATAGACGGAAGCTTCCAACTCCTTCTCGGAAAGAGAGGCGAGGATGACTTTATCTCTGAACAGTAAATCACGATAAAGAATTTCTACGACCTCTTCTACACTGCGGGGGATGTTGACGGTCTGTATATCGTTTAGCGGTTGGAACATCATAATATATCGCAAACTCCATTATTGCCAAAAATAAAATAAATGATGGTGGTACGGCGAATCGCCGTTTCTACGACTCAAATACATTGCACATCTTTTCCTCCGGTATGTGTAAAACCGGCAAGACACCACCTCTGTTATTATTTTTTACTATAATACATCTACATGCCCTGTCATCAAGGGACTGGCGATGGTTTAGGGGCATACTTCTTTCATCTTCATGATAGTACTTTGCATTGGAGTAAATGGAAAAAATCATCCTTGCGTCTCCTGGAAAAAGGATGTAATCACCTGTGTGAGCAATTTCCACAGAGATACTGTTAAGAGACATCAATTTCAAATGAAAAAATATCGTTATTTGCCAGAATATAAGATCGTCGTTTTTCTGGGATGGTTCATTCGTCTGCTGCCGCGTAAGATGGTGCTTCTCCTCGGAGAAAGGATCGGAGATCTAATCTTCTATTGCATTCCCGTCCGTAAAAAAATCACCTTGAATCAAGTTAAGCGCGCCTTTCCGGATAAAAGCAACCGGGAGGTTGCCGCCATTGCCAGAGATACCTATAGAAATCTGGGGATGAACAGCCTTGAATATCTCTGCTTACCAGGTCTGTCGAAAAAATCCTTACTGGAAATAGTGAAGTTTAAGAACGAGGGAGTAATGCAGCGGGCCTTTTCCAAAGGGAAGGGTGTTATTCTGGTCGGCGGTCATTTTGGAAACTGGGAGTATATGGGCGCAGCAATCAGCGCCAGTGGCTATCCGCTCACCTATGTGGTTGCCGGCATAGCCAATCCCCATATAGACAGAATGGTGAACAAATACAGGATGGGGGTTGGAATCAGCATTTTGCCGAAGGGTATGTCGGTACGCCTGATGTTGAAGACGTTGCGAAAAAATGAAGCGATGGCCATGCTGATGGACCAGGATGCCGGCAGAAACGGAACCTTTGTCAGTTTTTTCAATCAACCCTGTTCTACTCCTAAAGGTCCCGCCCTCTTCGCTCTGAAGACAGGCGCCGCCATGATTCTCGTCTCATCGATTCGTCAGCGCGATGGCTCTCTGCAGGTAATTTTCGAAGAAGTCGAGCTTGACTACGGCCAGGGTGCCACGCCTGAGAACATTCATGAGATCATGCAGCGCTGCACCGCCGGATTGGAATCCTATGTGAGAGATTACCCGGGACACTGGCTCTGGATGCACCGTCGCTGGAAAACTCACCCTTCGATTGTCGAAAAAAAAGTAGTCGAAAAAAACTGAAGCCGTTGGTAATCCGGAGAGGTTCAGTTATGTCGGAGCCTCAGGAGAGAAAAGAGCAAGGCAAGCTGATTGCTTTTTTTCTACTGACGGCTGAGAAGATCCATAATACGAACTCTGTAATCAACGATATCGCTTCTCAGTGATGAGAGGTTTGCTATCTTCGCATCAACCTTTGATATATGCAAATCAAGAATTTCGATCAATTTGGGAGTTATGGTGTGAAAATTCTGTTGGTTGATATCGTAGTTTTCCGCTAATTCCTGCATTTCCTTCAGAGAAATACCCAACTCCTTCAGTTTGAGGATGAATTTGAGTCGCAGGATATCGTCCTGGGTATATGTCCTGGTTCCACCGCCGAGACGTTCTGATTCACCCATCAGCCCGATCTCTTCATAATAGCGTATTGTTCTGGTGGTAATACCTAATTCTTTCGCCAATTTTCCGATCTGGACGGACTTTTCTTGTTTGTTGTCGTTCATTATCTGTACCGATGTGTGCGGCTGTGTTATAAATATCAATGCTGATATTGGAAAGGGATGTGTTGAGTCCCCTTGATACTTGACCTTTACGTAACCTTTAAGATAAACTAGCACTAGTCTTTGGCAACTGTCAACAAAAATCAAAAAAATCGGTAACTCTGCAGCAATAACCACTTGTTGATAATGAGGCCGTCGTGGCTGAAGTTCCCGTTGCGCTCGTCTTCCAGTGAAAATTTCAGAAGAGCGCATTAACCGGTGCAGACAGAGGGGTTGTTTTAAAATTAGTATTTGTCTGGAGACTTACACCTTTAAATTTGTCAGTGGGGCAGGGCAGGATACAGGTTATTTTGTTGGTGTTTACTCTTGACCTTTACGTAAAGAAACTGTATAAGGTTTTTCAAAGGGCTTCAGGGATTTTGGTGAAATAAAGTTTAAGAAAAGAGGGCGCATGAAATTCGAGCTGACCGAGGAACAAAACCTGATTCGTGAGATGGTGCGGAGCTTTGCCGAGGATGAGATAGCTCCTTCGGCTGCTTTGCGTGATGAAGAAGAACGTTTTGACAGGGCTCTGATGTTTGGCAGGCTTGCCGAGCTCGGACTTACCGGCATTGTTTTTCCTGAGGAATACGGCGGTGCCGCTTCGGATTACATCAGCTATGCCATAGCCGTTGAAGAACTCTCGCGGGTATGCGCTTCAACCGGAGTGACGCTTTCGGCGCATCTGTCGCTCTGTGCCAATCCCATTTATCTCTTTGGCAGCGAAGAGCAAAAGCAAAAATTTCTCATACCTTTGGCAGAGGGCAGAGCCATGGGTGCTTTCGGTCTGACCGAACCGGCAGCCGGATCCGATGCCGGCGGCACCAAGACAACTGCGGTCAGAGACGGCAATGACTGGATACTGAACGGCACCAAGATATTCATCACCAATGGCGGTGAGGCGGACACCTATGTGGTCCTTGCCCGAACAGACCGAGAAGCCAAAAAACATCGCGGCATCAGCGCATTCATCATTGAAAAGGGTGCAGAAGGATTTTCTTTCGGTAAAAAAGAGAAAAAGATGGGCATTCGTTCATCTCCCACCCTCGAACTCATTTTCGAAAATTGCCGGGTGACTCAGGCCGATATGCTGGGCGAAGAGGGTCAGGGTTTTACTGTTGCCATGAAAACTCTGGATGGCGGACGGGTTGGAATTGCCGCCCAGGCCCTCGGCATCGCTCAGGGGGCCATGGACGCGGCGGTCGTCTACTGCCGGGAACGCAAACAGTTCGATAAGCCGATTACCGCTTTTCAGGGAGTGCTGTTCCAGCTCGCCGATATGGCGACTCAAATTCAGGCTGCCAGGTATATGGTATATAATGCGGCATATCGGGCCAGTAATGGACTGCCCTATTCACAGGATTCGGCCATGGCCAAGCTTTTTGCCGCCGAGACGGCGATGAAGGTCACCACGCAGAGCGTGCAGCTGCTTGGCGGTTATGGCTACACCCGTGATTTTCCCGTGGAGAGAATGATGCGGGATGCTAAAATCACGGAAATATATGAAGGCACAAGCGAGATACAGCGTCTGGTAATCGGCAGCGCACTGACCCGCTAGTGTCTGTCCATAAATGGCACTTTTGCCCTAACTCGTCGTTGCTCGCAGAATTTAATCCATGGAATATCAAACATATGCCTGTGGTTAAATTCATCGAGCGCCTAGATTTAGAACAAAATTGCTCATTCCTGGACAGACACCCGCTAATAGTATGAGATAATCAATGGAGCACGAGATGGAGTTTACCCGAGAGATATATTGGAATGTTGGGCATGGATTTTTGACACTTGGGCCGATGTATTTGCTTGCCCTTGCCGCAATTGGCATGCTTGTTTACGGATTCCTCCAGCGCATCAAAGTGTATCGGCAGGGCCATACACTGCAGCGCACCGATCATCCTGCCGACAGAGTGATCGATGCAGTGAAAACAGCACTTCTGCAGACCAAGGTTACCCGGGTCAAGCTGCCCGGATTATTCCATGGTTTGTTCTTTTGGGGTTTTTTCCTGCTCTTCATCGGCACTACGCTTATCGTTATCCAGGCTGACTTTACAGATTTATTCTTTGGGGTGAAATTTCTCAAGGGCAACTTTTATAAGCTCTTTTCCATTACCCTCGATATCGCCGGCCTGGTTGCCATTGTAATGCTTGCTGCTCTGGCCGTTCGCCGGTACATCTTTCCGCCGAAGGATCTGGTAATCAAAAAGGATGATGCGCTGATGCATGGCCTGATGCTGGTCATTCTCATAACGGGCTTTGTCATCGAGGGAGCCAGGATCGCCGTAACCGAACTCGGTACTCCCCTGGCCCCATGGTCTCCGGTAGGACTCATGGTGGCAAGGGCTCTTGCACCGCTGGGTGAAGAGGGATTACGCTCTCTGCACCGCTATCTCTGGTGGTTCCATCTGCTGCTGGTCATGGGTTTTATCGTGTCCATACCATTCACCAAATTCCGCCATATTTTCACGACAAGCATCAATCGGTTTTTTGCCGTCAGGGGCCCTGGAAAACTTTCCACTCTGGATCTCGAAGATGAAGAAGCCGAGAGCTTTGGCGTCGTCAATCTCGAGGATTATACCTGGAAGGATATCTTCGATGCCGATGCCTGCACAATCTGTATGCGGTGTCAGGACCGCTGCCCTGCTTGGAACACGGATAAGCCGCTATCGCCCATGAAGATTGTGAACCAGATAGGGGAAATGGCCTTCAATGAAGATCAAAGCAAGGAAGCGGTGGTGGAGACCTTCAGCAGAGATGCCATCTGGGCCTGCACAACCTGCAGGGCCTGCCAGGATATCTGCCCTGCCTCCATTGAACATATCCGTAAGATCATCGACGTGCGCCGCAGCCTGGTCCTGATGGAAGGCGAGTTTCCCGGCGAGGAGGTCATGGCCGCCATGGAGCATACCGAAGTGAATGGTAATCCTCTCGGTCTCGGCTATGCATCCCGGGGGGATTGGGCCGAAGATCTTGATGTGAGGGTAATGGCAGAAAACAGCGATGTCGATATCCTCTATTTTGTCGGCTGCTACGGCTCCTTCGATAAACGCAATATCAAAATCGCCAAAAGTTTCATCACACTCTGTAACAAAGCCGGAGTGAAGGTTGGAATCCTGGGCAAGGAAGAAAAATGCTGCGGCGAGCCGATGCGTAAAATGGGCAATGAATATCTCTATCAGACCATGGCCCAGGAAAACATCGAGACCATCAAGGGCTATGGCGTCAAGAAAATCGTCACAACCTGTCCCCACTGTTTCGATACTCTCGCTAAAGATTATATCGATCTGGGATTCGCTGATTTCGAGGTGGTCTCTTACACCGTTTTCCTGGAGGAGCTGATAAAGGAAGGCAAGCTCAGGATTAACAGTGCCGATCTCTCCTGCACCTATCATGATTCCTGCTATCTGGGCAGACATAATAATATTTATGATGCACCGCGAAACCTCATTGCCGCGGCCGGCGGGAAAATTTCTGAAATGGATAAAAGTCGCGATCAGTCCTTCTGCTGCAGTGCGGGAGGTGGACGGATCCTGGCGGAGGAGAACATCGGAGAGCGCATTAACATTAAACGGGTCCGCATGGCGGCGGAAACCGGTGCCGATGTGCTTATCTCCAACTGTCCCTTTTGCCTGACCATGTTTGAGGACGGCATCAAGGGAGCAGAGCTTGAGGGAAGTATGCAGCCCAAAGATATAGCCGAAATTCTGGTAGAAAGGGTCGAGAATTAGAGACACTGAAGATACAAGACACTGAACAGACATTATAAGAAAGATACCGTGGAATACCTGGTGAAAACGTGAACAGGAGGAAAATATGAAAATCCTAGTATGCATCAAGCAGGTGCCGGACATGGAGTCCAAATTCAAAGTGAATAGCGAGGCAAACTGGTACGACAGCAGTGATCTGGCCTGGCGCATGAATGAATATGATGAATATGCGGTCGAACAGGCGGTCCAGCTCAAGGAACAGGTGGGAGATGCCGATGTGACCGTTCTCTGTATCGGGCCGGCACGAGTGAAAGAGACGATGAAAAAGGCGCTTGCCATGGGTTGTGATCGCGGAGCGCATATAGAAGATGATGCCTCTTACGCTAAAGATCCCATGGAAATAGCAGCTGTTATAGCGGAATTTGCCCGGGAGAAGGGTTTCGACATTATCTTTACAGGTATGCAGTCACAGGACAGGGCCAGTGGTCAGGTAGGTGTGCTGGTGGGGGAAATGCTTGATTTACCCTGCATTACCACGATAATTGATTTTGCCTATGATGGTGGAGAAATACAGGTCAAACGCGAACTTGAAGGCGGGATGAAAGCCAATATTAAGACGACAACTCCCGCGCTTGTCACCTGCCAGCTGGGTCTGAACACTCCGCGTTATCCGACATTGCCGAATATAATGAAGGCCAAGAAAAAGGAACTGCTCTCAACGCCCATAGGGGAACTCCTCAAAGTGGAGGGTGTACAGGAAACAGATTCGGTGTATTTTCCCGAGAAGAAAGGCGGAGGCCTGGTGCTGGAGGGAGACGTTGCTGATCTCGTCGATCAGTTGATCAAGATTCTCAAAGAGAAAACCGGTGTATTGTCATAGGGGGAGAGCATGAAAGTATTATTAGTTGGAGAATGTAGAGAAGGGAAAGTACTTGGCAGTACCAATGAACTGATTGCTTTCGCCGACAAGACCGGCGGAGACAGTGTGATGTTTCTGGTCGGTAATGAATCCGAGCTTCCCGGTTTCGGCGGGAAGCTGTATCTGGCCGATGCCGCTGTTCACGGCGAATATAATCCCACTATTCATAAGGAACTGCTCCTCCAGGTGGTGGAGAAAGAGCAGCCCGATATTGTTGCTTTCAGCCATTCTTCCTATGGATGGGATCTGGCGCCCAGACTTGCCTATGCGATGAAAGCAGCCCAGGTTTCCGAAGTTGTCGATATCGTCGATTCGCTGCCGGTGGTTCCCGTCTGTAATGCCAAATTGAGAAGAAAGGTAAAGGTAAACACCGCCAGGGCGGTTTATACCCTCCAGGCCGGTGCTTTTTCGGTGTCCGAGGAACCAACAGGTTCGCCAGAGCTTGAAAAGATCAGCGTTGATGCCACCGGGAAAATCGTTTTTGAAGGATATGAAGCAGCCGAAAAGGGCGGTGTCGATTTAACCAAGGCCGAGATTATCGTCAGCGCCGGACGCGGTATCGGAAAGCCTGAAAATGTGTCAATGGTAGCCGCTCTTGCCGAGGCTCTGAAAGGTGAATATGGTGCCAGCCGGCCCGTTGTCGATTCGGAGTGGGTGGAGCATAATCGTCAGGTGGGCACAACCGGTCAGACGGTATCGCCCAAGCTCTACGTTGCCTGCGGTATTTCCGGTGCGATTCAGCATCTTGCCGGCATGAAAAAATCCGAATTCGTGGTGGCGATCAATACCGACAAGGACGCCCCCATTGGTGAAGTCGCCGATGTCCTGGTGGTGGCTGATCTCAAACAATTCCTTCCGGCTTTGACGGAGAGGGTCAAAACTCTCTAGCCTGAATCCAACTCTTTTCCCAGGGCACCCGGAGTATTTTTTTATTGCGGGTGTCCGGAAAGAACTCCTCTGCTCTTAATCCATATTCCGCAGGATCAATTTTCTTACCAATGGAGGGCTCAATGCCGGAAAAAATATTTACGGAATTATCCCAGATATTCAAGCCGCAGACAATCAAATCGGAAATCACCTATTATTTCTCGCTGGGTGATATGAAAAAAACAGTACGGCTTACACCTGATAGTTGCTTGGTTGAAGATGGAAAAACAGTCGAAAACGCAGATTGTGTCTGTAAGACCAGTCCGGAATTTTTCCTGAAAATCTGGGATGAGGGTTACCGGCCGGGTTTGAAGGATTTTATGTCCGGAACTATTAAATCGAACAATCCCAATGAACTGAAGACATTTTTAGCGGCCTTCGGCAGGGAATCCTGAGGTAGGCAGTCGCTTCCCGGGAGCGCTGCAATGGATTTGGCGGCTGTAATGTGTGATGGTGCCGTCCTGAATCGCCATCTCTATAGCACTTCCTGGCCCTTGTATGCAGATTTGAAATTACTTAAAGAGAAGGATAGCCTATGAAATATTTGACGGAAATTAAGGTGAGAGGATATCATGCCGATTTTTACGGGCATGTGAATAATGCAAGGTATCTTGAATTTTTTGAGGAAGACCGTTGGGCAAGACTTGAAGATGTTATAGATTTGCGTGAGTTTGCAGCAAAAGGGTATATTTTTCTGGTGGTAAATATAAACGTCAATTACCGCCGGGCTGTCGCCGTTGGAGAAACAGTGTTGGTAACCACGGGACTGGAGAAAATCAGTAATAAAAGTGTTGCCTTAAAGCAGGAAATTGTATTTAAAGAAAGCAAAGAGGTTGCAGCAGATGCAATTGTTACCTTTGTCATACGCGATGCCACCGGTAAAGCAGCGGTCATGGAAGGAGATTTGCTCGAGGATATAAAGAAACTGGCAGGATCTGAATAGGCAATAGTTTCAGGTGCTATGTCAGCGCTGGAGGTAAAATGCCGGTTGATGAAATAGGAAATGTGCCTAATTGGCGCTCTGAGTGTCGAATGATCAGTTGTTTTGATAAATGATATGCAATTCGTTTAAAGTTGACTTGCACGTAAAAGTAATGTAAGTAATTGTATTAAGGATTCCAGGCCGGCATGAATGCGTTTTTTTTTTGATTAATGCATTGAGGAGCATGTCGGAGGTGGATTTTCGCGGTCTGTTTATATTTATATGCAGATTATCTGATCATCAAGATTATGGGAGAGAAGAATGAAGAAGACAATTTCTGTTGTGGCCCTAGCCTCGATTCTGGCAGCAGGTACAGCATATGCTTCCGGATACCGTATACCCGAGCAGTCTGCAGATTCGACGGCGAAAGCCGGCGCTAATATTGCCGGCGCTCTGGGAGCTGATGCTGCTTTTTTCAACCCGGCAAATATGTCCTGGATGGATAATGAAGGCTGGATGGTTGAAGGTGATTTGAGCTACATCTACCTAAGTGAGATTGAATATGAGGACAATCGTTCAGCATTCCTCGATGATGAGTCCAAGGACGAAAATTTCCTTCTGCCCACTTTTTTTGCGGTATCTCCAGATTATAATGGTTTTCATTTCGGATTTTCTCTAACGGTACCCTATGGACTGGCGAAACGCTGGCAGGATGGTTACGGCAGCACTTTTGCTGAAAAATTCGACCTGAAGGTCTTCGATATCAATCCATCGTTGTCTTACAGGTTTAACGACTGGATCTCATTTGCCGCCGGTGCACGTATTCTCTATAGCGAGGCTACCGTTATGAGCAATGGAGCTGTCGCTATGGGACCTTTCGGGCCGATCACCGCCAGTCGCTACATGGACGGTGATGCACTCGATTACGGCTGGAATGCGGCTCTTTCCGTCAAACCTACCGTAGAATCGAATATTTCCGTCACCTACCGATCAAAAGTTGATTTGGATTTTGATGGCGACGTTCTTCTCAATACCAACGCATTCTTTTATCCTGGAGCATCTGTAGTAACAGATGGTGAGGTCACCATACCCGCTCCGGCCACTCTTGCTGTCTCCGGGTCCTATGATTTCGGCACTGTAAAAGTGGAATTTGCTGTTGATAGAACATTCTGGTCAGATTACGAGGATTTGGACTTTGCTTATGATACCCAAATCATACATCCCGTCCTTTTTAATGCGTTCGACGCCCCGAAAATAAAAAACTGGGATGATGTCAATGCCTACCGTCTTGGTATCGACTACCGCCTAAATCCGGATGTTACCATTATGGCCGGTTTCGCCTATGATGAGAATCCGGTGCCCAATGATACTATAGGATTCGACCTGCCGGATTCCGATGCCTATATCGTCTCCCTGGGTGCACGATATAAATTATCCGAAAATAGCCAGATCGCCGGTGCCATCCTTTATGATTACAAAGAGTCAAGGGATGTGAGAAACGAAAATGTGAATGGCGAATTTACCAATGCTTCCGCTGTCTTCGTAACACTGGGATACTCGTATACGTTTTAAATAACAGTTCCTGAATTGCAAACCCGCCTTATTTGATTATTCTTACTGAATACTCTGCAGGGCATTACACCGCACCATGAACATCACAGAAAGCCCCGTAGACCGCAAGGTTCCGGGGCTTTTTCTATTCATGCCCAAGCTATATAGTCACCTCTGAGGTGCGAATCAAATTGGATGATCTCATAGAAATGCGGAGATCCAGCTTGGATCGCCGCCGTATTGAAAGCAAAGTTCTATCAACAAATTAAACAGGAGAAAGAATATGGGCAAAACTCCTCTTGCTGGAAAAGTAGCAATCGTGACCGGTGGTTCCAGGGGTATCGGCAGTGCCATTGTTCGGAAACTCTCTACAATGGGGGCCGCCATTGTTTTCAACTATCTTCAGGATAAAAAAAGTGCCGATCTGCTTGTCCTGGAAATTGAAGAAATGGGTGGGACGGCGACGGCACTTTGCGCTGATATGGCCAAAGCTGGAGATATCTCATCTTTGTTTGAAACGACCATCTCAAACTATGGTCGGCTGGATATCCTCATCAATAATGCAGGTATTGCCATTTATAAGAAAATCGAGGATTTTTCCGAAGAGGAAATCGATAGAATATTTGATATCAACATTAAAGGCGTGCTTCTCTGCTGTCAGCAGGCGGCACGGCAAATGGCAGACAACGGCTCCATTATCAACATCGGCTCGACGGTAACCAGAATGATGCTGCCTACCTATAGCGCTTATGCCGCGTCGAAGGGAGCCGTTGAGCAAATCACCAAGGTTCTGGCCAAGGAACTCGGTG
Organism: Desulfopila inferna; assembly: GCF_016919005.1. Taxonomy (NCBI): domain Bacteria; kingdom Pseudomonadati; phylum Thermodesulfobacteriota; class Desulfobulbia; order Desulfobulbales; family Desulfocapsaceae; genus Desulfopila; species Desulfopila inferna. The sequence continues at coordinate 82,488 of NZ_JAFFQE010000002.1, read as the reverse complement.
AACGCGGGATTCGGGTGAACACACTTGCTCCTGGTCCTGTCGATACCGATCTCTTCAGGAGAGGTAAATCCGAGGAAACAATTAAACAGCTGGCCTCTTTCGCTGCTTTTGGCAGGATCGGCACAGTGGAGGACATTGCCGATATGGTGTCGCTTCTGGTTGATGAGCGCGCAAGATGGGTAACGGGACAGAATATCCCGGTAAACGGAGGAGTTGCCGCCTGAGTCTGGTGATTTGAGCATCTCGCAGATTGAGTGAAGTTCCTGCAGGCTGTCGAGGAGGTTTCAACACCCTACGGGCTCGTTGCTATCTGCAGAGAGCCGCATGTAACGCTCTCTGTGCCGGAGCAAACTGGTCTCTTTCCACAATAAACTGCATATTCGTCTGCCGTGTCGTTTGGGAAACAGCCAGGATGTTGATACCATCCCTTGCCAGGGAATGGGCTGCTTTGGCCATTATACCGGGTTGCCCGATATTTGACCCGATGGCGCAGACAATGGCAACCTTCTTGGTATATACTTCCTCGAAATGCTGATCCAGTTCGGCAATCAGATTTGCTGAACAATCCTTTTCCTCGATAATAAAATCGATGGTATTGGCATTAGTCATCTTGGAAATATAGGAAACCCGGTGATTGATGAAAACATGCATAATCCTGAGATCAAAGCCCACCTCACCGACCATCCTGGTATCATGTATTTCCAGGCAGAGCACGTGGTTTGAGCCGGTAACGATTTCAACCTTTGATTCCGGGGCGATATAATCCCTGGTAATCAATGTTCCGGGATGGCCGGGATCGAAAGCGTTTTTCACTCTGATAGGAATACTCTTTATCTCCAAGGGCTTGGATGCCTTGGGATGAATGGCCTCCATGCCGACATCGGCGAGCTGGTCGGCAACATCATAATTGGTATTACATACCGGTCCGGTATTTTCCTCTCCCATAATCAGCGGATCCCCTGAGCAGAGATGATATTCCTTGTGAATAATGGCTTCGCTGGCGCCAAGCAGGACCGCCACTTTGGAAAAGGTCACCTCTGAATAACCGCGGTCGAATTCCCGCATGATCCCTTCCGTGCCTTTGGTGTAACCGGTGGCAAAGCATATGGTGGAAAAGGGATCTATGTTTGAAAAACTGTTTTTGATCCGCTCATCGATAGTAAGCTGGCGGCTGTCATCCCAGCCGCTCAGGTCGACATAGGTGGTGTTATATCCTTTGTTTTTGAGGATATCGGCAGAATTAAAGGCACTATGCATTTCACCCAGAGAAGCAAGAAGCTCCCGCGCCGCCAGAAGAAGCTCTTCTCTGGTGACATAGCCCGAAGCGAGAACATTATCCATGCTTCGCAGAATATTGATTGCCTGGTCGATGCGGTCACCGATGAAATTGTTTGCCTCCTCGAGATTGAGTCCCGCCTCGACAAAGGACTCATTTATTTTGAACAGCCGTTCCCGCAGGGCAAGCATCTTCAAGGGGTAATTTTCCTGATTCTGGAACAATCGGTAGATTCCAGGCTGTCCTGTCTTTTTGTGCTCCAGGAGATCATTGGTAATATCAGCGTAGGCCGAAACAACATAAATACGGCCATAGATGTTTTCAGGTCGATACAGAATGACATTCTCGATTATTTCCGGAAAGCGGGACATTGAAGAGCCGCCGATTTTTTCCACAGAGAGCTTATGACTGTTCATAATTACCTTTGTGACGCCGAATTGCAGGACTTGGATATGTCCTTTTCCTTTTTGTCGATTTCGACGACCGTGACGTTAGTGGCTAAGGAAACATTGCCACAGCGTGTTCTGTACAACATCTCCATTTCATCAAAAGCGTAGTCAAGCTTTTCACTCTCATCAAGATTTTCAATATAATCAGGAATAATATCTTTCATGATGTAGTAATCCTCAGAATGTTAATATGTAAAAATAGCGTATAGAAAAACTAAAGTGTATCAGGTGTAAATGCAACAGAATTATGACCTGAAGGCATGTTGCCCGGCAGCAATTGAAATCCTGATACTGCTTTGAGCACTGAACTTAACCAATTGTAGATCTGCTGTGAAAATCACCGGCACAATGAAACGAATGAACCTCTTTACAGTTCCCGGGCAGGGGTGTAAGTAGCTTTAGGAATCGGGCTTTTTTCGACCACCTTTTTTATAAGAAAATAATCTGCGAGCAGGGTGTTTTTCCTTGCCGCCTGGGTACAGTCTAATCAGAAATTAGAAAATATACCTGTGGCTCCCTCGTCCAGGCAGTATCTTGAAGAAAGAGCAGGATGGATAATCGGAAGGATAAATATTTCAGACGTAATGTCACCAGTGTTGCCGCTGTTGAATTTTTCTGGGGGTTGGGCTTTCCCATCGTTCTCGAGTCGACATTTCTGCAACTTTTCTTGAAAAATCTCGGTGCCTCGAGCCTTGCTATCGGTATGGTTCCTTCGATCTTTATCGTAGGAATTTCCTTTTTCCCTCCGTTTGCCGGTTATCTTTCTCGCAATGCGCGGCTAAAGAAAAGGATTGTGCTGTTGCTGCACCTGATATCCGGACTCTCTATCTTCCTCTTTGGGTGGACCCTGTTGTTGGTCAGGGAGCAGTCTATTCTGCCGCTGTTTTTCCTGTCTTATATTATCTTTTCTTTATGCATGGGATTGACCATCCCCGTGTGGCTCAACTATCTGGTCCGTATTTTTTCTGAGAAGAAAGCCGTCTCCGGGATCGGTTATATGATGCTTTTTCAAAATATCGGCAAAATACTTTGTAGTTTCCTGATACTCAATGTGGTGGAAAAATATGCATTTTCCATCCCATCCTGCAGCGCAGTTTTTATTGTCACCGGATTGGTTTTTATCATCGGCTCCTTCGGCTTCGCCTTTACTAAAGAGCTGGTCGATATCGAAGATCCAGGGGTTGATGGACGGAACTTTTTTGGTCATACCAGGTCCTCGCTCGTCGAAATACTCGGCAACAAACGTTTTCTCATTTTCTTGATAGCGGATTTGGATTTTTATGTGATTATCACCATTCTTTCTTTTTACGCCAACTATGCCAATCAATATTTCGGAGTGAGCCAGGCACTGGCCGCCGGGGCATTTGTCGGCTGCATTTATGCCGGTTCGGTCACCGTCAATATCTTCCTCGGCGCCTTGAACTATCTGACCCTGAAGGAAAAGTTCATTCTCTCCAAGTGCCTCTCATTTTTTACGGTGATTATGTTGATAATAATTCCCGGAAACTGGAGTTTTTTCCTTATCAGCTATCTTTTAGGATGTGTCCGTGCCATTCGTAATATGGTCTATGCGCCTTCAGTGAAGCTTTTATCCGGCAAAGCGGATGCGACTCCGTATTTTGCCCTGGCTCCGCTTTTGACCCTGCCGATAGGCGTCGGCTATCCATTACTATTTGGCAAGATGCTGGATATTCTAAGTTTTATGGGGGAAGGTTCCTACCGCTTTCTTTTCGCTGTATCCATAATATTTCTGGCAATCACTTTTGTCTTTACGCTGCTGACGAGATATCGTCAGTAGCTGCGGAGGAGCAATAGTGCTTCATTTATCCAGCTCATTGGTGGATATTTTTGAGGCGGAAGTGGCTGTTTGATTGGGGATTAAAGCATGTAGATTTGTATTTCACCGGCAATCATTTCTTCTCTGTCTTGCCATCGGGACACTTGTCGCATCTTTTCCCTTTTTTAAGAAATTTCTCACAGCACTTCTTTTTTGATTTTTTTTTGCCGGGCTTCTTCTCTTTTGCCATACTTTTTCCTGAAATTTCAGCAGGTATGAACAGTCAATAATTAACCATGTGGATTCCAGTATCCATCTCGGCTACTTCAATGACTTTTTATGACACCCATAGGCGCTGAAATAGTAATAATCATTGTCAGAGGAATTGGGTAAAAAAGAATCTTACTGTTGCCGCTTTTTTCTGATCTCTCTGAGAAGATCAGACAGTATGATTCGTTGATGCGAATCAAGTCCGGCTGTTTCGCAATAACGCTGGTTAAGTTCCGCCAGACGATAATTGAAACGGTCCATAAACAAGATTTCCTCCTCGGAAAAGCGGAAATTATCCTGAAAATTTACAGGACAGGCCGAAACTTCAATGGAACTCTCCTCGTCCTTCAGATAACCGATCGGGATACCTTGGGTGCGGCAGAGTATGGGGCGCGCCTCATAGGTTGAACAGCAATCCTGCTGCAGAAAAACACAGCGCTGCGGGGGGGTGATAGTATCAATGACAGGACCCTTCATGCGACTGACCAGGACGGCAGCCTCCAGCGGAAAGACGCTGAACTCGATACAACATCCAAAACAGCCCTTCCGGCATTGAAGAATATTTTTCGGTAGAGCCTCGCAGATCCGCGTTATTTCAAGCTCGATGTCCGCTACCAGTTTGCGGTATTCGTGCAGAAGCTGCTTTTCAGGCGGCGGTAGCATATCAGGGCTAGAACTTGTCGGTGTTGAATGCATTTTGTGCATTGACTTGTAGTCTGGGGATATCATTCCGTCTACGTATTATTTCCTGGCATCGGGAGGATCGAAGGGCATAATCACATGGACCTCGCCGCTGGAAATAACCGCCAGTTCAGCATGAGGATAGCGCCTCCGGAAGACATTGAGCATCGCCTGATTATCCTCCATAACCGTGGCCGTAAAGCCGATGAAGTGGTTTTCTCTGGCGATCTGTTCCAGGAACCCCAGCATATGGCTCGCTATTCCCTGGCCATGGTAATCATCGTGCACGACAAAGGCAACTTCAGCGTAACCATCCTGGTCCCGGGAATAAGAGCCAATGGCTATTACCTCGGAGTGGCCTGAGTTCTGAACCCTGCCGATGAGCGACATGGTATCGTGATAATCCACCTCGGCGCATTGCTGTTGGGCAATTTCATGTGAGAAAAGACGCATTTTATAGAAAAAGCGGCGATAAATCGTCTCCTCTTTAAGGGAGTAAAAAAAATTTCGGTATTCGAATTCGTCAGCGGGATAAAGGGGGCGAATAAATATGGTCCGGCCATCTTGCAAATCAAAGCGCCAGTCGTACTTTTGCAGATAGATGAGATCCTCCTGCAGAGGAGGGAGTTGATCGGCGAAGATATAGTGATGTTTTTTAGCCTCGTTTATCAATTGAGCGCGAAATTTTGGATGGGCGATCTGGGCCAGTTCCATGACCCTCTGATAAATACCCTTGCCCTGCAGTTCGGCATAACCGTATTCGGTAACCACAAAATTGACATCGCCCCGGGTTGTGGCCACTCCTGCTCCCTCCGACAGATGAGAAACAATTCGGGAAACCTCTCCATTTTTCGCGGTTGAAGGCATTGCCACAATGGAGAAACCACCCTTAGACATGGCCGCTCCTCTTAAGAAGTCGACCTGGTCACCGATACCGCTGTAAAAGCGATATCCCAGAGAGTCCGAACAGACCTGGCCGGTAAGATCGACCTCCAGCGCTGAGCTTATCGAGACAAGATTGTCGTTACGGGCAATTACCAGCGGATCGCTGACGAATTCCGAGGAGCGGAAATCGAAGAAAGGGTTGTCGTCAATGAAGCGGTACAATTTGTCGCTGCCCATACAGAGAGAGGCGACTACCCGGCGGGGCAGCAGGGTCTTGAGCCTGTTGGTGACGACTCTTTGTTGAAAAAGAGGCAGCATGGCGTCGGTAATGAGCTGGGTATGAATACCAAGGTCTTTTTTTTCCATGAGGTGGCGCAGAATGGCATTGGGAAGCATGCCGAAACCTACCTGCAGGGTGTCTCCGTCGCGAATGAGTTGGGAGATAAAGTGGCCGATACGGCTGGTGACGTGGTCGTCGCGTAATTCGACATCATAATTTACCAGCGTTTCCTCATGCGGAACAAAATAATCGATATTGTCCACATGCACCAAACTGTCACCCCAGGTCCGGGGCATGCCCGGATTAACCTGAGCGATCACCAGCCGGGAATTCTCCACGGCGGAACGGGTAATATCCACGGAGACCCCCAGGCTGCAGTAGCCGAAATGATCGGGGGGACTGACCTGGATCATAGCCACGTCCAGACCGATGCGGCGGCTGGCAAATAATTGGGGAATCTGGGAAAGATACATGGGAAGATAATCTATTTTCCCTTCGAAAGCGGCCTTGCGCATGGGCTCGCTTATAAAAAACAGTTTCAGGGAAAAACGTTTCGAAAAGGCCGGATCATCTACATATTGCGCCAGGGTATGGGAGAACATCTGGTAGATCATGACGTCCTGGATAGCGCTATTCGCCACCATGGCGTGGATAAGGTGCTGCGGTTCGCCGCAGCCTGTTCCCAGGAAGACACGGCAGCCGTTGTTTATAGCTGCTACCGCCTCCGCGGTGGTGACAATTTTTTCTCCAGGCAGTTCCTGCTGCCATTTCGGCAATGTCATAAGCTTTCCTCTTGAAGGTGCTGGTTCGGTTCAGCCCGATTGGCCCAACCTGTCATTCAAGTACGTTCAGCTTATTCGTTTTTGACTCCTTCTTCCATATATTTTAACTTGCTATCCTAAGTCATCGAGACGGCCTTACCTGGTCATCACAGCCTGACGGCATCGGACAATATCAGATCTTCTGTGTCCTACCTTAGAGGTACTCGAAATCCAGCTTACCGTTCCGGCAACGGCCTGATCGGATTAGCGGCTAGTTGCGCAATTTATTTTTTAATATTTTTCCTACATTGGTTTTGGGCAGATCTTCACGAAATTCAACTATAGTCGGCAGCTTATAGACGGCCAAACGTTCTTTGCAAAAGGCAATGATCTCCTCTTCGGTTGCTGAGTAGCCTTCTTTCAGCACTACGAAGACCTTAACCTGTTCTCCCCTGGAGGGATGGGGAACCCCTATAGCTGTAGCTTCCTGGATTTTGGGATTTTCGAAGAGCACCTCTTCGATGTCCCGAGGGTAAATATTGAAACCCCCGGAAATAATCATGTCTTTTTTGCGGTCCATGATGAAAAAATAGCCGTCCTCGTCCATCTTGGCGATATCGCCGGTATGCAGCCAGCCATCGCGAAGAGTCTGGGCGGTTTCCGCAGGATTATTCCAGTAGCCCTGCATCACCTGAGGTCCCTTAACCAGTAACTCACCTAATTCTCCCTGAGGTACTTCCGTAATTCCATCTACTAAATCGACGATTCGGCAATCGGTATCGGGGATAGGTACGCCGATACTGCCGACCTTCCGACGAGTGAGGGGATTGACATGAGTAACGGGGCACGATTCGGTAAGGCCATATCCTTCGACAATAACTGCCGCGGTCTTTTTTTCGAAATCCCGGATTACTTCAGCCGGCAATGGAGCGCTGCCCGAGAAACAGCCTTCGATGCAGGTCATGTCAACCTGATCGATTTTGGGGTGATTCAGCAGGCCGATAAACATGGTTGGGACCATCATGGCGAAATTTGGTCGAAACTTGACGATGGCCTCCATAAGCTGGTCGGGTTGAGGTTTGGGAACAAGAATATTAGACCACCCCAGTAACACGCATAGATTCATTGAAGTCGACAAACCAAAGACATGAAAGAATGGCAGGGCGCCGAGCATTACCCCCGATGGGTCATTAAAACGTGGAAACCATGAGCAAATCTGCTGGGCCTGCTTGCTGAGATTGCCATGGCTCAGCATCACTCCCTTTGATACTCCCGTGGTGCCGCCGGTATATTGATACATGGCAATATCATCAAGGGATAATGACGGCTGAGGTGGTGACGGTTTGCTCCTGGCCAGTAAATCCTTCCAGCGATACACATCCTCCGCGCTTTTCACTTTGGCGGCCAGTTTTTTCTTTTTGGCTACCAGGGGAAACAGCAGATTCTTTGGAAATGGCAGGTAGTCGCCGATGGAAGTGACGACGATCTGACGAATATCCGTCTTTGGCCTCAGATCGATCATACGGTTTGCCAACAGGTCCAGAGTGATCAGGATTTTTGCTCCTGAATCGTTCAATTGGTGCTCCAGCTCGCGATCGGTATAGAGTGGATTGTTCATTACCACGATGCCGCCTATTTTCAGTATTGCAAAATAGGCAGCGACGCAGGGAATGACATTAGGGAGCAGAATGGCGACGCAATCACCCTTTTTAATGCCGAAATTCGCCAGACAGGTGGCGAAACGATCGACCATGTCCATCAGTTCACCATAGGTAATGGTGTATCCCTGAAAGATAAGTGCGGATCTCTCTCCATAGCGGGATGCGGCCTGCTCAAGGAAATCAACCATTGTCAGTTCCTCATACACGAGCGATCTTGGAACCCCTTTCTGGTAATGGTTCAACCAGATTTTGGAATCAGACGGTGTAATTGAGCTCATATCAACCTCCTTGGATAGAGAGATAGTCTGTCGATCAAGACAGTTTTTCTGGATGCGGGCCAAATATTGCAATACTGATAGCCTGAAGATTTACGTAAACACCGATTTTTCGAGTTTACCTTCCTATAATACGGACAAAGTCAGGCGTGTTTTATTCCTTTTACGTTAAGGTAAAATTAAAAAATAATTTGTACCACAAAATTCTTCAAATTAACAGAGGATTCTTCAGCCGATTGATGGTTTAGCATAAATGGAATCGGGTTTTTGTGCTGCGGTAATCATATGGTGCAGCGTCCTTGCACATTGTCAAAAAACCTCCAGAATGAAACGCCGCTTCAAGCCTTCTTCACGGAAAGCGCCCAATTCCTAACGAACGGTTACTAGTCACAATTATCTATTGACATCATGTCTATAGATAAATAATATATAGCCATTATTGAACCAGAAGGAGATGTTTTTATGAGACAACAGGGAAAAGGTCGGGGGAGAGGAAGAGGCAGGAGAAGACGAATAATGGGCTTTTTGCAGCCGTGTATTCTTGTGCAGCTGTGTCGGCTGGATTGTCATGGCTATGAGCTTCTCAAGGGATTGGAGGCCTTTATCGATAATGCCCAAGAATATGACCCGAGTGTCCTTTATCGGCTTATGCGGGACATGGAGGAAAATAACTATGTCAGATCATATGAAGGTGCCGAGAGTCGCGGCCCCAAGCGTAAAATGTACAGCATCACCACGGAGGGAAAAAGGATACTGGAACTCTGGGTTGAAGATTTACAGCGAACCGGCAGGGAAATAGACAATCTCGTACATATTTATCAGGAAAATAAGGCACTTCCTGATTGAGCGTGCTTTTATCCATTGAAGATCTGGAGCTGTCTGCGTTGCAGGTTAAGGCTCAAGTCAATAAACAGCAGGAGAGGGAAAAACCAGAATATAGCAGGATCATCGGAAAAAATCCGCTGGTAAAGAACAATCATGCAATTCCTCATGAAGGAAAAGGAGGGCAATATGCCGAATTTCAATGGAACAGGACCACAGGGACAGGGACCGACCGGCAGGAGATTGGGAAACTGCAATGCCAATGCACAGCCAGGAAACCTCGAGGATAATTCTCCATTTACCAATGCGGGTCAACGGATGGCAGGGACTTTCGGCCGTGGGCAAGGTCGCGGCCGCGGTCTAGTCAATGGTTTCGGCCAGGGAGGCCAAAGGAGAAATGGCCGAAGATAAAATTATTCATAGCCTATTTGATTTGTAAAACTCTCCTCCGCAGGACAGAAAAGACTTTCTGGTTATTCTGTCCTGCGGACTATCATCTGTTTCTGAAGGACAAAATCTACGATATAATTACCTGTTTTTGGAAAAAAGGCAGACGCACAAGCAGATTGGTAACTATTCAGCAAAGAGCCAAAAACCAGCAGTTGAGCCTGAACTGTAACTGCCCAGCAACGCTCCAGGTATAGCAGACTCCGGATGTGCGCAGGCAAGCATCCCAGCGGGTATAAACTCCGACTCCGAGCAGTCTGGGAAACTATAATGTGTCTATCTTTATCGGGCTGATCGCTTGCAGATGGGCTGCAGTTGAATAGTTTACTCAGATCGTAAAATAAAATGTGGAGCCAATGCCGGGTTCGCTGTATGCCCAGACTCTGCCTCCGGGTTTGGCGATAACACGTTTTACTACTGCGAGTCCGATGCCTATTCCCGGGAAATCGGCTTCGGAGTGCAGCCGTTGAAATGCCATGAAAAGCCTTTCCCCGTGCTTCATGTCAAAACCCGCGCCATTATCGCGTATGAAGAAAACATTCTCTCCAGTATCGATAGTTCCGCCTATTTCGATCTGGGGATCAGGTGTTTTCGAAGTAAACTTCCAGGCATTTCTGATAAGGTTGGTAAGCGCTATGCTGAAGAGATTCAGGTCGGCGCTAACCCGCATATTTTCAGCGATCACAATCTCAACTTTTCTCTGTGGCTCTTCCCGCTGGATCTCCGTTACGATCTCCCAGGCCAGATGGTCAAGGCGGATTTCCTTCTTGGATAATTCGTGCCGGGACACTTTTGACAACGTCAGAATATCTTCGATGAGTGCCGACATCTTTTCTACTCCGGCAACAATACGATTGAGATAGGCAAGGGCGGAAGCGTCTAGCCGGTCTGCATGCTTTTCCGAGAGTATGGTAGAAAATCCAGCAATGGCGCGAAGGGGAGCCCGCAGGTCATGGGAAACCGAATAGGAAAAGAACTCCAGTTCCCTGGCCCTTTCCTCGGCAATTTTACGGGCATGCTCAAGCTGTTCTTCCACCTCCCGCAGACGGACTACCGCAACACTTTTCTCGCCGATAATTGCATCTATCTCATGATTACGCAAAGCTTCTACGAGTGAATTCGCTTCGGCAAGCTGCCGCTGCAACTCTTCATAGGTAGGTTTTCGCTCATCCATTGTTTTTCATCCCGGCGTTAAGGTATTTCAGAACAATATCGCGGTCGTGCAGGCTTCCGTAAAAAACGGATTTTGCCTTGGGATTTTCGGTCATCACGATGAGTGTGGGGGTTACGACAATTCGTTCCTGCAGTGCTTTTGCAAAATCTTTGTAAACATCAACAACCTCTATTTCACAGTGTTCCTGCATTTTGCCGGAACAAATTTCCTTGAGATTATTGAGAGCCAGATGGGAGTTTGGTTCGTCTCCGGCCACATAAAGTGTCAGGTGAATACAGTTGGGAATTTCCTGCGGAGAAGCCATGTTATTCCTCCTCTCCGGGGTGACTGTCGGTCAGCGCGCGGTTTTGATCCAGGTTCTTTTCATCCCTGCCTGTTCGTAACATTTTACGTTTCTTTCTCGCTTCCTCAGAGATCGCAATCTCGGTTTCGATAGCATTCAGTTCGACAGCCACTTCCTCTATCTCAGATTCGGATGCGGAAATATCCAATTGAAGGTCAGCGCGCAACCGCTTAATTTGCTGTTGCTTGGCTGTTATGGACCGCTCGCGCTTCCGGGCTTCAAGCTCTTCGCGATATTCCTCTTCCAGCCGGGCAACACCGGTCAGCATTCCACCCTTTCCAGTATAGATATCTTCAAAATGAATGCCGTCTGTCGTTATGGTGAATTCGCGATATTGATTGGAATGTCCCGAGCCCCGGGCTTTAAGGACCATCAATGTTCGATTTACTTCCCCGCCCACCTGGACATAATCGAGAAAAATCATAGAATCGATAATCGAAGAAAAACCTATGCCGTAAATTTCATGGGCTTGCTGGAAACCGGTGATCTGGTTGGTGAGAAGAGTGGTTATTCCTCTTTGGCGGCAGTAATTGAGAATGCGCAGCAGATAGGAAAAGCCCGCCTTTTGCGAACCCATGCGCCGGCATGCTGAAATGGCATCGATTATCAGATGCTGGGGCTGGTGTTCATCGATCGCCTTTATGTTATAATGCAGATGTTCCTCAGAACCGGCGGCTTCCGGCATAAAAGCTGTGATTTTAAGATGATTGCTTTTCAGGGCGGGCTCCAGGTCGAGGCCCGAGCTGCTCATCAGGGAAACCATGTTGTCGGCCGATTCTTCGAAATTGACATAGAGAACCCGTTCACTTCTGGCACTGGCCGCCGCCGCGAACATGCATGCCAAGGTGGTTTTGCCTGTACCGCTGGCTCCGGCAAGGGCTATGGAAGATCCCCTGCGGTAGCCTCCTCCCAGCATTGAATCCAACACCGGCAAGCCGGTGGAGATATGTTGGCCGACTTTCTCATAATGCAATGCAGTTTCCGCCTGTGGAATGAGAATAAGACCATCTTCGGCTATTGTATAAGGGTGCGTGCCGCTGCTGAAATTCGAACCTCGATATTTTACTACACTCAATAAACGCTGGCGATCGTCATTGAGGGGAATAAGGCTGATCACGCAATCCGTCAGGAACTCCAAAAACGGATAATCCGGAATGCCGTTTGAAAGTTTGGCGGTAATAATCGCGGTATGGTTGTGATCGCCAAGCCAGTCGTGCAGTTGGTAAATCTGGTTACGCTCCCGTGAGGGATCATTGAGCAGATGCAGCAGGATATCAATGGCATCGATAACGATGCGTTTGGCGTTCAGTGTCCTGACAGCTCCTTCGAGCAGAGCGAAAAGGCCTGAAAAGTCAAAGCCTCCCGAGTAGACGGCCGTGGGATCGGGCAGGGCATCAAGGATGATGAGCTTTCCCTCTTTTTCAAGTTGATCCAGATCCCAACCAAGCGCCCGGGCATTCTGTTTGATAGCGTCGGCCCGTTCTTCAAATGATACCAAAATTCCAGGTTCCCCGTTTTTTGCCCCTGATATCAGGAATTGGAGACCGAGGATGGTCTTGCCGGTTCCGGTACCACCTTGGAGAAGTGTGGTGCGCTCCTTTGGAAATCCGCCCTTGAGAACCGCATCCAGACCGGTTGAGCCTGAAGATGATTTTGGTAAATCGTTCGTCATAAAAGCCTCTTTCGGAAGTTGCATTGTTTCGGGGCAGATCTTCTATGCGTCCCGGACAATACTATTATGAAGTCAGGCCGCGCACATCTGGCCTTTCAATAAGTATTCTTCTATGGGGATCTCTTTGGATTTGTAGGGATAGCTTTTCAAGGTTTTACTCATGTATTTTATGCTCACCCTTTCATGCACATGGATACTCTATATGGATACTCTCAGTATACAGCGTCAGAAAATCCCCTTACCCTTCAATGTTGCTTTCAGAAAATACTATAAGCTGAAGGATTCCTCAACACACTTGTTTGTAATGAATGCTGTATCCAGTATCCTGTCCTCTTTATCCTGGATCAGCAGTGTATCAATTGAATGTTTTGCAGAAAAAATGTGTATTCTGAGAAGAGCAGCTTCGCCTGAAGATCCTCTTATGGCTCAGTAAGGTTGACGGAGCTTAAGATTGGGTTCAGATGAAAATAACTATATGTTATTTTTTTATAGAGGGCAAATCCTGCCGGTTTTTGATTCACGGGTATAATGTGGGTGGATGAGGTGTACCAGCCGGCAGAAAAAAATGGAAAAAACAGAGGAAATGAGATAAATATTCCTATGACGATGGGAGAAAAGGGAATGTTATGGATAATTCAAACAGGGGCTTCTCGGGATGGGTGAAAATTATATCGGTCGTAACCAGGAGGCGGCATCCTGCCGCCGATTAATAGACAGGCGATGACTGATATGATCAGAGACTGGTTTCGGCGTCATTTTTCCGACCCCCAGGTTGTAATCCTTGCGGGACTCCTGCTCTCCGGGCTTGTTGCCTTCCTTTTTGCCGGTCAGCACCTGGCGCCGGTTATCGCCAGTGTAATAATCGCTTACCTGCTGGAGGGTATCGTCCAGTTCCTGCGTCGGCTCGGAGTACCACGGATGCTGGCGGTACTTATTGTCTTTTCCGTCTTTTTTCTGGCTCTTTTGGCCCTGTTGCTGGGGCTTCTTCCTCTTCTCATGCGCCAGGCTACTCAACTGCTACAGGAGGTGCCGGCGATGCTCAGTGAAGGGCAGCGCCTCATCCTGACCCTTCCGGAGCATTATCCATCAATCTTCAGTGAGGCGGAAATAGAAACCATACTGAACCAGATCAGGCGGGAAGCCGGCGGCTTTACCGATACCATGCTGCGCCAGACGCTGTCTTCGGTTATCGGAGTCATCACTCTGGTGGTGTATATCGTGCTGATGCCCCTGCTGGTCTTTTTCTTTCTCAAGGACAAAGAAGTGATCCTGGTCTGGGCGCGTCATCACCTGCCCCGGGAGCGCGGCCTTGCCGCCCGTGTCTGGCAGGAGGCCGACGCCCAGCTGGGCAACTTCATTCGCGGCAAGTTCTGGGAAATCCTGCTGGTCTGGGTGGCCTCTTACGTCACCTTCGTGTTCATGGGGCTAAACTTTGCGGTGCTGCTGGGATTTCTTGTAGGAATATCTGTCTTGGTGCCGTATGTCGGTGCCGCGATCATGACCTTCCCGGTGGCCATGGTTGCCTATTTTCAGTTCGGCTGGGGAGGAGACCTGGCCTGGATCATTGTCGCCTACGGCATCATCCAGATTCTCGACGGTAACGTCCTGGTGCCGATCCTGTTTTCCGAAGTTGTCAACCTGCACCCGATTGCGATCATTGTCGCGGTCCTGTTCTTTGGCGGCATCTGGGGATTCTGGGGGGTATTCTTTGCCATCCCCCTGGCCATTCTTTTCCAGGCGGTGTTGAAGGCCTGGCCGAGACGAAACGATATCGAAGTTATTGAAGCTCATTCGGGGCATGAAGAAAACTGAATCTGAAAAGCAGGTCTAATATCCCGATTGAGTCATTCTCACGGCTTCCCGTACCATCTGGGAGCTGTACCCCCACTCATTGTCATACCAGCTCATGACCTTCAGTAAATCACCGTCTACTACCTGGGTCATAGTTGAATCGAAGATGGAGGCGCGCGAGTCTCTAATAATATCGGAGGAGACTAGGGGATCTTCGGCTACCCCGAGAATTCCCCGGTAACGTTCACTTTGGGCTTCTTCCCTGAATATGGCGTTGATTTCCTCCGGAGTGGTATCACGTTTGGTGACAAAGACGAGATCGGCAATTGAACCGACGGGAACCGGCCCCCGTACGGCGACACCGTCAAATTTGCCGCTGTACTGGGGCAGGGATTTTACCGTCGCCTTGGCTGCTCCGGTAGAGGTCGGTACGAAATTGATAGCCCCTGCCCTGCCTCGCCTCCATTTCGTTCTTGGCCCGTCTACTATTGTCTGGCTGGAGGTATAGGCATGGATGGTGGTCATCGTCGCTTTCCGGATGCCGATCCTTCTCCCGATAATTTCTACGACCGGGGCAATGCAGTTGGTAGTGCAGCTTGCACATGAAATCAGCGAAGGGTTGCCCTCCGGCGTGTTGACGCCGTGGACCACAGATTCCACTTCACCTGTTTTTTCCGGGGCTGAGAGGATTACCCGTTTTGCTCCGGCT
Source organism: Desulfopila inferna (assembly GCF_016919005.1). Lineage (NCBI taxonomy): Bacteria > Pseudomonadati > Thermodesulfobacteriota > Desulfobulbia > Desulfobulbales > Desulfocapsaceae > Desulfopila > Desulfopila inferna. The sequence continues at coordinate 67,215 of NZ_JAFFQE010000002.1, read as the reverse complement.
TGCAGGTGCTTTTCCATGCCCTCCTTTTTCCGGAATATGCCGGTACATTCGAAAACGAGGTCTACTTCAAGTTTCTTCCAGGGGAGCTGAACGGGATCTTTTTCGTTATAGATGGGATATTCCTTTTCCGCGATGACAATCTTTCCCTCTCCGGCCTCCACCGCTTTCTCGAAACGGCCGTAGACCGAATCGTATTTGAGCAGATAAGCGAGATTGTCCGGGGGAAGCAGGTCGTTCAGGGCAACCAGTTCAAGTTCCGGGGTATCCAGGATGATTTTCAGAGTGGCTCTGCCGATTCTTCCTAATCCATTAATGGCGACTTTAGACATATTTTTCTCCTTGGTGGAAATCTCATCTGAAGCTTGATCGGTACTTTTTTGCTCTCCCTTTGCGTCATTACCTTTACCTCATGATACTTGTCATTAGCTCTTTGCAAGAAATTCTCCAATTTGACTTGCCGCACTCACCGAAATGGCATGATATGGGGCATATTGTTTGATATTCCAAGTCATTAAAATGATCGCAACTTCCCAAAAAAAATGATCTTTGGCGTCGTACACATGCCATGTCTCTTGTTTACCGTGCCCTTCTTATCAGGACTCGGTCCCGTTTGTCGGGACATGCTATAAAGGAGAGTGGTTTTATTTCAAGAAGAGAATAAACGGTGGGGAGCTTAGTATAAAACAACCCTTTGATGAGGGCAGTCTGATGAGCGCCACAGAAAAAATCCTGTCTTGACGCTCAGGTGATGAGGGAAGTATCAGTGCCCAACTGCGGCGTTAGAAAAATTTGGAAATATAAAGAAAAATTCTGTTTTTGGCGAACCGTGACGACTCTCTTGTCTTTCTGCGTTGTTGCTCACCTGTGAAAAGTCTGGCCGACAGCTGGATTATTTTTCCCACAAGCAGAAACTGACCAATCAGCAAGAGGTAGAAAAAAAGATAGATATAATCGCTCAATTTCAGCTGGAAATCAAAATCTGAAGCGATATATCTGGCTTCGCGGAACCAGCAGGAGTTTGCCGAGAAGCCTGAACTTAGTCGATTGATGTTCTAGGCATTTCTCCCTCACAGCATTGATAACAAGAGCCGCAACCGTTTCTCCCCAAAACCAGTCGGCGAGGCTGCGGCTGTCGGTAGGCTGGCCCGGCTGGGCCGAGACAGCCTCGAAATAATAAGCTTTGATGTCTTCGCAGGCCATGCGCAGGCTGTCTGGTAAGGAGGGATCTTCAGGTGTCCGTGGCGTTTCCTCGATAAACCCGGAGAGCAGCTCAGCTGCAGCTTCCAAAAGGAGCCCGGAAGCTCCGAAGGTAGTGCGGTCCTGTTTTTTGCAGGCGATATCGTACCAGGGACGCAACTGTTCTATCTCGGCAAGAAAACGTGCTGGCAGTTCACTGGTTGAGGCGGCTTTTGGCCCGGACTGAAAACTCACAGGGCAGGCAACCTGCATATGATCCGCCTGGGTGTCCGGTGCATCCATGGCAAAATCCTCGAGCACCGGGCCGGAGGGCGCATTGAACAATCTCAGGGCGTGCTGTATCACGGTGCGCTGGAACGGTGGATCGTTGGGAGCTCCCAGTGGACGGCCCAGATCGAAAGAAACCCATAACGCCCTCTGAGGCCTGATGATTTCGGTGTGTTCCCGAATCAGGCTTATCTGGGTGGTGGCAATGCCTTCATCTTCGATATAATGTGCAAGCCCGCCCACGGCGCGCGTGCAGTTCGGTCAGACGGGAACCAGGAGAACAGCATTGACGCCATCTTTTTTCATGATCTTTGCCAGATTCCTGACGGCGTTTTCCATTTTTTCGGGTTCTGTCGCTCCCATGAAGGAATAATGATACCCGGCGACTGCGCCAATGAATCCCTCATCAACCAGTTCCCTCAGTCTGTCCAGGGGGAAGACCATGTTTATGTCCATCTGGAAACCGGTACGGTCAAAATTGGTCGAAACATGGCTCATGACCAGGTCTTTCGCCGGTGTATCAGAGGAAATCAAGCGGTAATCAGCTTCTCCAAGGCCAAAAGGCCGGTCGTCACGCCGGTGGAGCCCGGCGGTAGAGACCAGTGCGATTTTCATTTGCTCTAGCGGAGGTGGTGCTGCAAATGGAGTTGAATCAAATTTCGGACAGGGCAGACCCAATAGATGGGATCGCTCTTCTTCAGAATAGCTGCTCAAACGTGTCATTGGAATTCCCCTCGAACGTAGATTGGAAAGGATATGATACCATCCACAGATAATCCGTTGCCGTCCGGATGTACAAGTAAAAAATGGAAAAAACCTCAGGAAAAGTTAAATAACTACAGCCAAAGAAATCATTTGTCAGTGAAAATGAAGGAAAAAATTGGTAATACCTGAATCTACTGCTAAGGCATAACGGCGTTGCCTGGTTTACCCAGGCACCATAAAGGATTAATCAATGCAACAGATAGCCTTCACAGACATAGAGGACATTGCTGTTGGACATGAGCAGAATCTGGAAGCCGGCACCGGCTGCAGTGTAATCATCTGCGAAAAAGGGGCGGCTGGAATCGATGTACGCGGCGGCGCTCCCGGTACCCGGGAAAGCGACCTGCTCGACCCCGTCAACCTGGTGGACAGAATACACGCCGTTGTTTTGGCGGGAGGCAGCGCCTTTGGCCTTGATGCGGCTGCCGGAGTGATGCAGTACCTGGAAGAGAGAAATGTCGGCTTTGACGTCCAGGTAACCACGGTTCCCATTGTCTGCGGTGCTGTTTTGTTCGATCTGGCCATCGGCGATCATAAGATACGACCCGATAAGAAAATGGGTTATAATGCCTGTCAAAATGCCGCTGCTGGGGGAATTTGGGCAGAGGCTAACGTCGGTGCGGGGACAGGAGCGACGGTGGGTAAGATTCTGGGCATGGACCGCGCCATGAAGAGCGGCCTGGGTTGCCACGCCATCCAGGTGGGCGATTTAAAGATCGGCGCCCTGGTTGCAGTCAACTGTCTCGGCGATGTTATTGATCCGCAAACCGGTAAATGGCTGGCCGGTCTGTTAAACGAGGATCAGACAGTGCTCGCCGACACGGAAGAGGTTATGGTGCAGTCCTCGCCAGGGGAAAAACCTCTTTGCCGGTAATACCACCATCGGCGTTATTGCCACCAATGCCATACTCAACAAATCTCAGGCCACCAAACTGGCGGCCATGGCCCAGAACGGCTATGCCAGAACCATGCGGCCGGCCCATTCAATGTTCGATGGGGACACAATTTTTACCATGGCGACCGGACATGTCGAGGCCGATCTGAGCGTCCTCGGCCTGCTCTCGGCAAGGATCATGGAAAGAGCCGTCATTGCAGCCGTGCAAAAGAGCAGTTCTCTTTTCGGACTTAAATGCTCGGCTGATATGATGGTCTGAATAGCCACATGATAGACTGATATGTTCTAATCTGCGCCAACTCCAAGGTGGCGGAAAGTTCCCTTCAGACCAACTGGGAGAGCGGACGGACTGCCTGACTTGTTTCAGGCTCAGGGAGTATCCGCTTTGATAAGCAAGGGAATATGAGCATGGTACAGCTCACAGGTGTTTATGTCGAATTAACTCATACGTGGCTCCATCATGAAGCTGGAGAACATTGTGATGAATGGCACGGGCTTCAGCGGCAAAATCGGCGTCAGGTCCGTATCGCTGTGAGAAATGGGTTAACAACAGCACTCCGGCTTTGGCTTTGCGGGCCAGTTCCGCAGCTTGTGATGCGGTTAGATGGTTATATGCTGCGGCCTTGTCTTCATCTTCCCGGAGAAATGTCGACTCGGTTACCAGCATATCTACATCTTTGGCTAAGTCGAGGGCGGCATCGCACATGGCGGTATCCATGATAAAAGCAAAGGATTGACCTCTGCGAACCACACTGACGTCCTCAAGGTGTATCACCTTGCCATTATGGATGATTGAGCCCTTTTCTTTGAGTTCACCTGCCGTTGGCCCGGAGATCTCCAGTTCTTCCAATCTTTCCCTGATCATATTGACACTGTTTCTTTCTTCAATCTTATAGCCGAAAGTTTCCATACCGTGCTTTAACCGTTGTGCCGTTATGATCAGGGTATCGTCGGAAAATATGATGCCTTCCTGATAAATTGGATGTGGTTCAACGAAAGCCGCTTTGTAATAACTTGCCACTTCTTGAATATGTTGAAAATACCTTTTGCCGGAAGCGGGGAAGTAAATCTGCACAGGATGGGGAACCCGGTCCAGAGAAAGCCGCTGAAGCACGCTCGAAAGCCCCAGGCAATGGTCGCCATGAAAATGGGTGATGAAAATTTTCGTAATTTCGGTAGCGGAGATGCCTGAAAAAATCATCTGCCTCTGCGTCCCTTCACCCGGATCGAAAAGAAATCCATCCTTATCCCATTTCAGAAACGAAGCGTGCTGATTACGATTTGTGGTGGGTACCTGGCTTGCCGTCCCGAGAGCTGTGAACCTGCGTGTTGACATTGGAAGAGTCGGCTGAGAAAAGGTTGAAGTTAGCAACAACATAAGATGAGTTGCGCATAAACCCAACAAAAAAAGAGAGACCGAGTCGAGTCTGCAATCTGCTTAAACGGGAAGGAGATTGTCCCAAAATGTCAGGTCAACCTTAAAAAAGTATACCCATGCCTGGGCATTGACAAGTTGGCTGTCCTGCTTACAATATCATATAATTATCGAGACGTTAAAAATTTAGTTTTTTGATGTTTCCGTAATTTTCACATCACTCAGCATCGCTATATATTCTTGTGGGGTCTATTACCGCTAGATCGAAAAAGGTCTAGCCAGTTTTGGGGACCAGTGGAATTCTCATCTATGAAAAAGGACGAACATCTGTTCCGGAGTTCCTGCTTTTTCCCAATCAAAAAGACGTTAAGACAAAAAAACTGTAAACCAGGATATTGGTGCCAAGCATTGAAATTATTGTTTCGTGGGTTTGTTGGCAACGTGTCAGATGTATTTTGGTAGTTAAGATCATGTGCATTGATAAGCATTGAATGCTCAAGTGTTGGTTTTTAACGGTCGTGGTTTTTTGTTTTTATCGAAGGTTGACCATTAAGGAGAGGAGGGTCTCGTTGAGGGCTAAGGGGGGATTTCAATATCAACAGGCTCGGAAAAGAAACAGTAGAGCAAAAGATTCCGGTACGAATTAGAATTCGGTTCTCATCGGCTTAAAAAACGCGAATTTCTCACCAGACAACATTAAACACATTGAAAAAGATGAGGGTAACATGAAAAAAAAGATTATATTTTTAACGGCCATTGTCTTATGCATCTGCTCACCGGCACTTGCCATAGACTTCCCCGGTGGAGGTCTCAATTTCTCCAAATCATCCACCGCCTATTCATCCCAGTATTTTGATAAAATTTTACAGGCTTATGGCCTCCAATTGGAAAGCCATGCTGGGATTCCTGCCACTTATGCCACAGTAGTGGACGGTAAAGCAGCATTTAATGCAACCTCTACGGCATATACACCAGTTCAGTATCATTCAATTCTTACGGCTTATGGCCTTGAGCTTACCCCTGAAAGTGTACAACAGAGACTGCAGGGCAGTTCCTATGCTGCAGTTGCCGGCGACAGGATAGTTTTTGGCGATACACCAACTGCGTATGGTAGTGAGTGGGAAAATATCATCGGCGCATATAGCCTCGCTGCACAGCCTGAACCTGAACCTGAACCTGTAGTTACGCAGCAACCGGCAGTTCCAGGGGATGATGATGGTGATGGCGTTCCTAATCATCAGGATGCCTGTCCCGGCACTCCGGAATATGCAGCTGTAGATGAGCGAGGCTGCTGGGTCCTTGCTTCTGCCGGCCTGCTGTTCGATTTTGACAAAGCGGTCATTAAACCGGAATATTATTCTCTTCTCGAGAGCACCAAAATGGTGTTTGATAATAATCCCGAAATGAGAGTACAGGTTGAAGGTCATACCGATAGTGTCGGATCGGCGGAATACAATCAGAATCTGTCGCAAGAGCGTGCTCAAGCAGTTGTTGATTATCTTTCCGAGAATGCAGGTGTTGAACGGGAGCGGCTGCAAGCTGTTGGTTATGGAGAGAGCCGACCAGCCTATTCGAATGAAACAAAAGAGGGTCAGGCTAAAAACAGAAGGGTGGAATTCACGCCTATACAGTAACACGGCCAAATTAAACTGAGATTTGGGGAAAAATACTGCCTGAAAGTGGCTATTTTTCCCCAAACTCCTCTGGAAATCCCCCTACCTCTCGTCGTTTGATTATTGAAGATCAAAAATGATAGGCGACGCCCAGGGTGAAATTGAAATATTCAATTCCATCAAGATCGCCGGTTCCCATCGTATAGTTACCTTCAATACCCAGCGATACCTCCCGGCTCACAAATACATCTGCCCCTAATCCCACTTTCCATGCGAAATCAGAGTCATCGAAAGATTCGGCATAAGCATACTGATCGATGCGTACCTCGGAATCAAGATCAGCGTTCATTATCCCTCCTCCAACTACCACTGACAGCTTTACATTCTCATGGTTGAGCGGAAAATATCCCTTCATCACAAACATGAACGTGGTCACTTCTAAACTGGCATCTCCGCTAACATTCATGCCTGCAACCTGAAAATCGTTCAAACTGTCTTCAAATTCATCCAAGTAGTCGAGGTTGAGTTCAAGATCAAACAACGGGTGCAACTTGTAGCCAAACTTGAGGTTTGCCCCCCACGAATTATCATAATCTCCACCATCAAAATTCTCTACAGCATAAGAACCACCCGCCCCAATATAGAATCTTTCGGGATTTTGTGCGTAAGCTGAAGCTGAAAAGAAAATTACCAACACTACTGCAGTAAAAACCAAATGCTTTCTCATGCTTTCCCCTCTCTCTGATAAAATTAGATAGAACCTTTGCGTGCCAATTGTGCATTAACTGCACAATATTGTTAATAGTTGAACTACATACAAGCTGCAAAAATCAGTTAAGGATATCTGAAGGTGGATTTTTTAGCAAGAAATTCCTATCACCTGGAAACAGTAACTGCTTTGCAGAGTAGGGCGAAAGTGCTATTTGCTAACAGTACTATTTAGATCATTATTGAAGCTCACGCCGGATGTAATAAAATTTGATAACTGATAATCTCCATTTCCAGGTCGAGTTCTTGTCTACAACCTCAAAGTGGTGCACCGTTAACTCTTGAGAGGTGAATGTTTTTGCGAACGGTTCCAAGCATCACCGCAATTTTTTGAGGTAGCTTTTTTTTACCGGGAAGGGAAACTCGAAGAAGGACGAACCAGCTTTAAAGTTAAAATGGGGTATTTAGATATTGCAACCCGTTTTTGAAGATAAATGCTTCAGAAAAATTGAAAAGAAAAGAAGTGTACCTCTTCCGTGGCAAAGAGGGGAATCTTAGGTCACCAACTCACATTATCTAAAAAAAAAGGACTTATGGCAATTAAGCCATAAGTCCTTGAAATGTCTTGGTAGCGGGGGAAGGATTTGAACCTCCGACCTTCGGGTTATGAGCCCGACGAGCTACCGAACTGCTCCACCCCGCGTTGCGAGGAAAAATATACAACGATGTCCTTTGAATGTCAATGGCTATTGTTGAGGTAGATTCATTTTTATAAGACCGTGCAGTTTTGCGGAGATTTCCTCCGGAAGCTGGACAAGCCTGCCTTCCCGGTTGACGGCGGCATGAATGGTATAGCCTTTTACCAAGAGCTTGGGTTGTCCTAGTTCGGGGTCATCGCGGGTGATGCGGTAGTGAAAGCGGCAGGATACCTTTTTCAGCGTATCGATCGCTGTTTCGATGGTGAGAAGATCATCGTAAAAGGCGGGGGCCTTGAAGCGTGAGAAGCATTCGGTGACCGGAAGAAGAATTCCCAGCTTCTCGATGTCCCGATAGCTGCAGACCCAGTCGCGCATCATCTCAGTACGGCCGATTTCAAAGTATCTGAGATAATTGGCATTGTAGACGACTCCGGCGGCATCGGTGTCGCCATAAAGTACTCGGCACCGGCTTCTATGGACCGGCTCCTTCATTTTGAGTTGCATGGCTGCTGGAGAAGTGTATTGATCAGTTCGTGGCCGTTTTCAAGCAGCCGGATATTTTTAGATTGTGCCGATCTTTCCGAGAACGACAACCCGCAGCCGTTTTCGGTATGGCGGGAATCGTAGAGCAGAGTAGGTACCGGATCAATGGTGTGGGTGCGCAGGGCGATCGGGGTGTAGTGATCGGTGGTGACACTCACACGAAAGTCCACTCCTTTGTGGTGCAGCGCCTCGATGATATAGCCCACAATTTTGCTGTCAAAATCCTCAATGGCCTGGAGCTTGTTCTTGATCGAACCCTGATGACCCGATTCATCGGGCGCCTCCAGATGAACGAAAACAAAATCCTGGCTTTGTAGGGCCTCAAGAGCCGCTTCGGCTTTACCCCGATAGTTGGTGTCGAGAAAGCCGGTCGCTCCGGGAACATCGATGATCCGCAGTCCCGCGTTGACCCCGATGCCTTTGAGCAGATCAACGGCGGAGATCATGCTGCCCTGGATATTGAAGCGCTCTCTGAAGGTGGGCATCTGCGGCATTTTTCCCTCACCCCAAAGCCAAATGGAGTTGGCGGGCAGCTGTGAGTTGGCGAGTCGTTTCCTGTTGACCGGGTGCTGCGCCAGCACTTTTTCAGCTTTTGACAGAAGATCTGCCCAGCTATGGTGTCTGAGGTAATTGTTACGGAACCGGAAAATATTCTGTTCGATATAATCATGTGGCGGAACCGTCGCCAGTCCGGGCAGATCTCCCCTGAAGGTGAGCAGGTGACGATAGCTGACTCCGGCAAAAAAATGAAAGAGATCGCCGCCGCATTCTTCCTCCAGGGCGGCTATCAGCTCGCCGGCCTCCGCGGTGCTGATATGGCCGCCGGTAAAATCGACCATGTCGATCACTTTCTCCGACTCGAATGCCAGAGTAACCAGGTTGCAGCGAAAGGCAGTTTCGTCCGGGGCCAGCGCAATTCCCATGCTGGCGGCTTCCAGGGGCGCTCTGCCGGTGTAATATTTTGCGGGATCGTAGCCCATCAGAGAGAGATTGGCAACATCGCTGCCCGGAGCATAACCCTCGGGGATAGTCTTAGTGCGGAACAGTTCACCTTTCCGGCAGATTTCATCCATCGCCGGTGTTGCGGCGGCTTCCAGGGGAGTTGCATTGCCCAGTTCAGCAAGGGGGAAGTCCCCCATGCCGTCGCCAACCAGAATCAGATATTTCATTTGCCTCTCCGCGCTATCAATGGCCGTTTTTGTCTTCTATCAGACCCCTGATCGTCACTGTCGGGTCTGTAATAACATCGAGAGCATTGATTTCGGCGATGGCCTTTTGCACTTCGCTTTCCCTGGCCATGTGCGACCTGAATACGATAAAGACCGGATTGCCCTTGCCGCGGCTTTTCTGGATCATCGATTTGATCGAAATGCCATGTCGGCCGAATACACCGGTGATCTTGGAAAGAACTCCAGGCTGGTCGACCGCTGTGATGCGGAAGTAATAAGGGCACTCCAACTCGCCCATGGGGGTGATATCGGGAGTGGAGATATTTTCCGGAAGATAGGAGAGCGAGGGCACCCGGTTGACGGATCCTGCAATGATGTTTCTGCCGATATCGATGACGTCGGCGGCAACGGCACTGCCGGTGGGCATCATTCCGGCTCCTTGTCCGTAGAGGAGGACATCTCCGACTATATCACCGGTGAATTGGATGGCATTGAAGGCACCGTGGATATTAGCCAGCATATGAGACTCCGGCACCATGGTGGGATGCACCCGTGCCTCCATATGACTGCCGTGGTTGTGGCTGATGGCCAGCAGCTTGATGCGGTAGCCGAATTCCCTGGCAAACTCGATATCGATGGGATGGATATTACTGATGCCTTCCGTGGTGACATGGTCGAGGTGAACGTGTTTGCCGTAGGCTATGGTCATCAGGATAGCAAGCTTATGGGCGGTATCGATGCCTTCGATATCATAAGTTGGATCGGCCTCGGCGAAGCCTTTCTGCTGGGCGTCCCTGAGAACGTCTGCGAAGGCGTAGCCGTGCTCCGTCATTTGAGTAAGAATATAGTTGGCGGTACCGTTCATTATTCCCCTGATTGAGAGAATGGTGTTGGCGATCAGTCCTTCCTTGAGTGATTTGATCACCGGCATTCCCCCACCGACACTGGCCTCGAAGCCGACCTCGACATCGTTGGCGGCTGCTGCTGAAAAAATTTCGCGGCCGTGGGTGGAAAGCAGCGCCTTGTTGGCGGAAACTACATGCTTGCCCTTGGCGATAGCCTTGAGGAGAAACGATTTGGCGGGTTCGATGCCGCCGATCAGCTCGACGACGATATCTATCTGTGGATCTTCAAAGATATCATTGGCATCCTTTGAGAAAACGGTTTCCTGAAATTCCTGCGGCAATGTATCATGATTAATATCAGCCACCCTGGAGAGGAGAACCGTAGCTCCGCTACGCTGTTCAATCAGATCTTTCTGCTGCAGCAGCGTTCGGGCGAGTCCCTGTCCTACGGTGCCGAAACCTATGAGGCCTACCTGTATCTCTCTCATAACCTTTCTATCCATTCTACCCATTGTGTGGGAACATTGTGAAAATTGTAGCAGCTCAGGCTCCCGAACCGGACCAGCGGTCCTGGGTAAACAACCTGATGCAGATGCGCCAGCCTACCCGCTTTACGGCTTAATGTCAAAAAAATACAAAAGATAATTTACTGGCCTGTAAGGATAAAGTAGTATATAGTTTCCTCCTGCCTGGCAGGAAAGCGCAGAAAGTAATCGCTAAAGCCACTGTGAAAAAGAGCCGATGATTCCGGTTGAGAGGATAGCCTGAGAAGAGAGAAAGAGAGTCCTCTTGAGCCGCAATCGGGTGTCGGAGTGCTTGATTATGTTTTTTTGTGTATCTCCCTCCGCTGGAGAAGAATATAAGGTTTCTCCGCCGTCAGATGATTTTTCATTGCCGGTGGTATTAGTACCTTACACCTGAGAGTCTATCATAAAAAACAAGGAAGCGGAAAGTGCATTAAAGACCAATAGCTTAAATATACCACCAAGGCGCTTATCCAGCTCAGCTGGGTTAGCTATCTTATAGCTGTTTTTCGTATTTTAACTTCAAAGGAGAAAGTAATGGGTAAAAATATCCTGGTTTTTGGACCAAATGGAAGCGGTAAAGGGACGCAGGGAGCGATTATATCAAAAAAATACGATATCCCTCATATTGAGTCCGGTGCGATTTTCAGAGAGCATATCAGCGGCGGCACAGAACTTGGCAAAAAGGCTAAAGAATATATTGACCGTGGTGATCTGGTGCCCGATGATATTACCATTCCCATGATGGTAGCCAGACTGCAGAAAGATGACTGTAAAAACGGCTGGATTCTCGACGGATTTCCCCGTTCCAAGGATCAGGCGGTTACCCTTGCCGAGACTCTTAAAAAAGAAGATTTGGCTCTTGATTATGTTATTGAGATCAGGCTCGAACGTGAGGTGGCTAAAGAACGCATCATGGGACGCCGGCTCTGTGTCAATGACAACAACCACCCCAACCATATCGCCTTTGATGCCATCAAGCCCGTGGAAAAAGACGGCAAACTTGTCTGTCGCGTCTGCGGCGGCGAACTGAAGACCCGTCCCGACGATCAGGATGAGGAAGCCATCAACAAGCGACATAATATTTATTATGACGAAGAAACCGGCACCATGGCAGCAGTCAATTACTTTAAGAATGCCGACGGGCCAAAGGTCATCTCTGTCGACGGCTCTGCTTCCATCAAGGAAGTGACCGACTCCATCATGAGCGAGCTGTAATTGAACTAACTGTTGTTGTCCTGTTAAGTATCCGAAAAAAGGGTATTTCTCTTGCACTGAAAGGGGAGTACCCTTTTTTTTTGCCTTTTATGCCAGGATATCTTAATATGTCGCACAATAGTGCAAAAATGAGAGCGGGCCAGAACAGGTTGGAGAAATCATCTGTTCTGGCCTCTTCTGTTAAAGAGGGCGAAACGGAGATCCTGTGTCATGCAGGAATATATATTCGCCATGAGATGAATTTAAAGAAATCAGGCACAGTGGTTGTCATGAGATGGTTATGGACGAGAAAAAAGGAAACGGCAGGATCGGCAAGGTTTACCTGGTAGGAGCCGGACCGGGTGATCCCGGCCTAATTACGGTGAGGGGCAAATATCTGCTGGAAAAGGCCGAGGTCGTCGTCTATGATTATCTGGCCAGCCGCAAACTGCTTAAGCATGTCTCTAAAGATGCCATTCTTATTTATGCCGGTAAAAAAGGTGGAGCCAAGCATACCCATACCCAGGACGAGATAAATCAGATGCTGGTGGATCATGCGCTGGCGGGAAAAATCGTGGTTCGGCTCAAGGGTGGTGATCCTTTTATTTTCGGAAGAGGTGGAGAGGAGCTGGAAAGGCTCTTTGCCGCCAATGTCCCTTTCGAGGTGGTTCCGGGAGTAACTTCGGCGACCGCTGCGGCTACCTATGCCGGTATCCCCATCACACATCGAAACTACACGGCCTCCGTTGCCTTTCTCACCGGTCATGAAGATCCCACCAAAAAGGATTCCAATGTCGACTGGAGCAAACTGGCCACCGGAGCCGGAACAATTGTCGTCTATATGGGAATTAAAAATCTGCCCATAATCGTGGAAAACCTGGTCAAGCATGGCCGCGACCCCAAGACGCCTGTGGCCGTGGTTCGCTGGGCTTCAACCCCCGAACAGAGAACCGTGGTCGGTACACTGGGCACTATAAAGGATGTGGTGGCGGAAGCCGGCATTAAACCACCTTCCCTCATAATTGTCGGTGAAGTCGTTACTCTGCGGGAAACCATAGACTGGTTTGAGAAACGGCCGCTCTTCGGTAAAAAGATAGTGGTCACCAGAACGCGGGATCAGGCCAGCAGGCTGATCGCCGACCTTGAAGAAAACGGTGCCGACTGCTTTGAGTGTGCAACCATTGATATTCAGCCGGTTGATTCGTACGATATCCTCGATACCGAACTGGAGCGGATTGAGGAATATCACTGGATTCTGTTCTCCTCTCTCAACGGTGTGACCTATTTCTTTGATCGTTTATTTAAAAGGGGGATGGATGCCAGGGACCTGAAGGGACCGGGTATTGCGGCCGTCGGCAGGAGCACCGCCGATCTGCTGCACAGCTATGGCGTCAATGCCGATCTCATTCCTCCGGTTTTTACCAGCGAAGGGCTGGCCGATAGTCTGCTGGACCAGGGAGTTGAAGGCAGAAACATTCTCATCCCCCGGGCAGAGAAGGGCAGGGAGGTTCTGCCTGAGACCCTGCGCGGCGCTGGAGCACAGGTTACCATTGCCCCGGTGTACAAGAACGTGCTGCCCGAAGATCGTAAAAAAGAGCTGCGCGCCGAACTTGAGACGGGGAAGGTCGATATGGTGACTTTTACCAGCTCTTCCACCGTCAGGAATTTTCTGACCATGCTGGGTGCCGGCAGTGAGGGCGAGCTCAAGGAGTTGCTCAAAGACGTAAAGATCACCGCCATCGGCCCCATCACCGCAAAGACGATCACGGATAATGGTTTGACCGTTAACCTGCAGCCGGAGGAACATACCATTGAAGAGATGGTAAAGACCATCGTTTCATACTATACTGAATTAAGGGCACAGCAGAAGTAAGAAAAATACCGTCAAAATATATCCGGAGAATGAATATGGTCGACGCCTATTTATTTAAGGAAGAAGACGAAACAACTGCTGATATTGACACCGTCGGACAGGACGAGCAGGAAGATGAGCCGGAGAAGGCGCTGTTCTGCAAGTTCTGCGGTCATCTTATCACCCATGCGGACCATGCCGTCGAGATGAATGACAGCCACCGACACGCGTTTTTCAACCCGGCCGGCGTAATTTTCGAGATTCGCTGCTTTAGCAGCGCTGCAGGCTGCACTGTCCAGGGAGAATCATTCTCCGAATTTACCTGGTTTGCCGGGTATATCTGGACATTGGCTTTTTGCTCCATGTGTGCGAATCATATGGGCTGGTATTTCAGCTCCGGCGATCTCGGTTTTTACGGCTTGATCGAAAAACATCTGGTCTCTTAAGCCGGCCGGTGCTATCCCTCCCGGATCAGATCGATCAGATCGTCCGAACTCATCTTGGCGCTGATATCGCTGCCTTCCAGCAGGCTTCCGGCCAGATCGCGCTTTTCCTGGTGGAGCTTGACTATTTTTTCCTCGATGGAATTTTTGCACACCAGTCTATAGATGGTGACCGGGCGGGTCTGCCCGATGCGGTGAGCCCTGTCCGAAGCCTGGTCTTCGATGGCCGGGTTCCACCAGGGATCCATATGAATGACATAATCTGCTGCCGTCAGGTTGAGCCCCAAACCTCCCGCTTTCAGACTGATGAGGAAGAGATCTCCCTGGCCGGACTGGAAATCATCGACCCGCGTTTTTCTGTCTTTGGAAGGAGTGGAACCATCCAGGTATTGATAGGAGATGCCCTGACTGTCGAGATACTCGCGGATGATTTTCAGATGCCCGATGAACTGACTGAAGACCAGCGCCTTGTGTCGACCGCCGATCAGCTCTTCCACAACCGAGGAAAAGATTTGCAGTTTCGAGCTTTGTATAGAGGTATCGGGACTTATAAGCCGCGGATTGCAGCAGGCCTGCCGCAGTTTCATGATCTCCGTGAGGATCTGGAGGTGGCGGCCTTTCTTGTCCTTGTTGCTCTCCAGAATATCAAGGGCATTCTGGCGCAGGGCCTCGTAAAAATGTGCCTCTTCGTCGCTCATCTCTACCTGGAGGGTCACATCCGTTCTGGGCGGCAGTTCTTCAAGCACCTGCGATTTGATACGCCGCAGAATAAAAGGCCGGATAAGCTTCTTCAGTTTGATTTTGGCATCCCGATCCTGGAACCGTTCGATCGGAATGGCGTATTTTTCATTGAAGTTGCCGATGGAGCCAAGGAGGCCTGGATTGATAAAATTAAAGAGATTCCAGAGTTCGCCCAGATGATTTTCAATGGGCGTCCCCGTGGTGATAAGCTTGAATTTAGCGCGCAGTGACATCGCCGCCTTTGATCTTTTGGTGGCGGCATTTTTGATGGCCTGCGCCTCATCGAGAATAACTGTCTGCCATTCCACCCGGGAGAGAAGCTCGGATTCCTGCTGCAGCAGGGTATAGGTGGTGATGAGCATATCGAAGCCCCCTAGCTTTTTAATGGCCTTTGACCGGTTCTTGGCGGGCAGCGTTACCATGTTCAAGGTGGGGGTGAAGCGATTTACTTCGCTTTGCCAGTTGGTTGAAACGGAGGTCGGCGCTACCACCAGCGTGGGTCCTTTGGCGGCATTTTTGAGGATGATGGCCAGCGACTGCAGGGTCTTGCCAAGGCCCATGTCATCGGCAAGACAGCCGCCGACGCCTAAAAAAGCCAATCTGGCAAGCCAGTTGAAGCCTTCCACCTGATAGTCGCGAAGCTCGGCCTGAAGTGTCGATGGCAGCTTCGGCACAAAGGACTGGGCATCGCTGATGCGGTCGAGCTGCAGGTGCCATCCCGCATCGGCTGTTGTCGAGGCCTGTTTAGCCAGATCTTCAAGGGGCAGGGCGGCAAGCGGATGCACCAGAATCTCATTGCCGGACTGATCGTCGGAATCTTCTCCATAGGTATTGAGATCCTCAAGCCGCTTTTTGAACTCCTGGGTCAGGGCGAGAAACTGGCCATCCCCCAGTTGAATGAATCTCCCGGAGGACTGCTTCACTTTCAGGAGCAGCTCTTTGAGATCAATCACCTTGTCCCGGTCCAGGGTAAGGTGGCCGCTCATGCTGAACCAGTTTTGCCGGTTCGTTCTGATCTTGAGATTCATGTTCTTAAAGGACGCCTGGTGAGTGACGCTCAGCTTTTCTCCTTCAGGCCATTCAATCACAACTCTATCGCTGATGGCCTGCAGCTCGATGAGCGCCTGGAGGCAGTCGTCCGGGTCATGCAGATGCCACTCGCGGTCGTTTTCCTGTTCCATATCGGTTGCCAGATCAAGAATGGGGCAGAGCTCTTCGACATCCCGGGCTTTTTCTTCTTCGAGTGCCAGATTTCTTCTGGTTTGCAACCGTTTTCCCTTTACCTCGGCCATAAGATTTTCAACACCCTGACCAGGTTTGAGGTAATGCCCTCCCTCGGAGAAGGGCTTGACGAACATGTCGAGCCGAAAACCCCTGCCGTAGGGCAGTAGATGCATATAGATGGTGGGGTCGGCTTCCACCAGAGTTATATTGGCTTTGCTGCGCGATGACTGATCCACGGCGATTGCCGAATGGACAGTCATGAACGAGCTGATGTTGCCGATGGCGGTGAGGACATGGTCGCTGGCTTCCTTGGGAACAACCAGACCGTCCTTGCCGGTAATCTGCGCTATTCTCCGGTGATTTTCCTTAATGGCAATAATTTTGAAACGGGTCGGGGTTTCCTGAAAGACGGTAATGTCGCCATCCGTTATCGATTGGGCGAAACGGATATGGAGCTGGTCCCCGATCTCTTCTACCAACAGCTCCGGTTCACCGGCGGCAAATTCAACAGGGGTGGTCGGCGATTTACTGAGAAAGAGCAGGGGATGACCGACCAGATTCGTCAGCACCTTGTCCATATCGAAGGCAAAGGAGGTGCTGTGGGTTTCCTGATTATATGTTTTAGTAATGGCTCTGCATACCTTTCTGTCCTGGATTGAAAGATAGGGAAGTTTATCGGATTCGTGGAGTCTGGCCAGGGAAAGTGGCTTGCCTTTGCTCCATTCTCCGGTTGGACTGAGTTTCTGTTCCCTGGGGCTGATGCTGATCTTGCCGTTCTTGTAGTTGACCATCCAGACCAGACGAATATCTTGAGGCAGCTCAGTGTCCTGGTTTTCGACGGTGGCATGAATGAGTGCCTGAAGGCTGCGTTTCCAGGGCTCTTCCGGTTCCAGGATCGAAATCAGAGATATAATCGAGTTTTTTGCCCGGAGTTCTTCTATGATTTCCCTAAAATCGGATTTCTCGTGGCTGATCTTCTCTAGAATCTCGGCGAAGGCCAGGGCCATGAAATCGTAGCCGTTTTCTCTCGCTCTGGCGAGCATCATCTTTATTTTTTTCTCCAGATGTGACTGGAGTGATCTGTTCAGCCAATATTGGGAAAGGCCGGCAAAAAGCAGGGTGAGGCTGTGATGTTTTCCTTCTTTTTTCAGGTTGAGCAGTTCCTGCGGCACGCTGATGTTCTGCTGGGCGCTTATAACAGTAGCCAGATAATGGTAAGCTGCGATTTCGGCGCCGTGGGAAAAGTTGGTCATGGCGATGCTTATCTGGTCGGCAACCTTGCCCTGCTCATTGCCGGCGCCGTACTGAAGAAGGGCAAGGATATGAAAAATTCCTGCCGGGCCAAAGAAGGCGACATTGTCGTCACTGCTGAAGGATTTCAGGAAATCAATATCGGCTTCATAGGCGTGGATGGAGGATTCCAGTTCCCCCTGAAGAAAGAGTATAGTGCCTTTTGCCCCGGTACCGGAAAAGGCATCTTCATCTGAGCTGACCAGCTGTGTTGCAGCATTGAGATCACCCCGGAAGAGTAGCTGATTGAACAACAGTCTTTTAAAAGGAAGACGTTCATCGCTGCTGAAGCCTGAAAAACCTTCTTCGTTTTGCAGAAAGGCGAGGAGTTCGGGATAGGAGATCAGGTTTGCCTGGGCATGGCGCAGGACGCTGTCGAGCAGATAAAACTGAAAAGAAACGGGTAGTGAACGAAACCATTCAGATGAAAAAGGCTGAGTTGTGACCTGTACCGCAGGTGGCATGCTGGGGGCCATTTCGGTGCACTGCTGCTCAAGAAATTCGTTCGCTTCCTCAATCAGCTCGAACTGCTGCGTATAGATACCTATGCGCATCTCCCGTATGGCGCGCCAGCAACGGGTAGACCATTTACCGTAATAATAGGAAACAGGCGCTTCTTCACGTATTACTTCGGCAAAAAGAGAAAATGTCCCCTCTTTTACGGCAATCTTGCATAAAATTTCGACTATCTCGGTTGCGCATTGCTGATTTTTGTTTACCAGTCCTAACTTCTGAAATTTGGAGAAATAATGGTTGAGATTGGCTACCGTAGGGCTGTTTCCACGGGGGCCACGCAACTCCAGTTTCTTCATGCAGTTAACAATGAGTGTGGTGTGGGCCGGTTCATAGAGTACGGAGAGAAATTGAAGAAACGTCTGCTCAAAGGAGCTGAGTTTGGCATATTTTCGGAGCAGGTCGGCGTCAGTGGTCATAAAATAAATAGAGGATAAATGGTTATATGTTCCGTGTGCTTTCTTCAGAAAAGCATGGGCGCGAACATTGTACTATATCATGTCTTGAAGGGAATTGAATAAAAAAGTTCAGAATTTTTTAGTTCCTTTCCCCGATTGATGCTTGAGGACATTGTTAGAATAGAATTTTGGCTTGAACTGGGAAACTGTTTGAAAAAAAATACTTTACAGGATGGCAACAGCATAATAATCATAGTTGACAGCAATGAGTACCATCAGAGAAATACAAGGTATGCAGTTTTTCAGATAGAGCCAGAAATATTATGACCGTAACAGGATACCTCCTCCTCGAGGAAAGCGCGGCAGACATCACCGCTGTTGATATCGAACGTCGCACTATCGAGCGTTATGCCGCAACCATTGGCGTGCGCCTTGACCATCTTCGAATCGAACAGGGAACATCTATAAGGCGTCCTTTTGCTGAACGAACTCAGGGGCGGAAGATCCTGGCGGAGATTGAAAAGGGAGATAGTATTGTCGCCGGTAAGGCCGAATGGGTTCTAAGTTCGGCCAGGGAAGGTCTGCACCTGATAAATATGCTACAGGAGAGGAAAGTGGCCTTGTATTGCGCAGATCTGGAAGAAAATATAACTCTGCCCGTGGAACGAAAACTTGTGGTTTACGAGGGAGGAGCCGATCTTGTCAAACGACTGCTTATCTCACTAGCGGCCTGTGAAAGCAGTTCGCATGGTGATTCCATAAGGGCAGCGAAGCGACAGATGAAAAAGGAAGGAAAGTACCTCGGGGGGCCTGTTCCCTTTGGTTGGCATGTTAAAGCAGGATTTCTGGTGCAGGATCGTGAGCAGCAGAAAGTCATACGTGAAATCCGTAAATTACGGGCCGACAGGTGGTCTTACCGGGATATAGCACAAAAGCTCACCCATCTTTTCGGTCTGCAGCTGTCCCACGAAGGTATTCGCAAGATCCTGCTCTATAACGACAACAACAAATGACGGATTAAAAAAAAAGCTCGACCTACGTGGCTGTAGATCGAGCTTTCTTGCAGGCGGAGTTTATGCCCGTCAGGGTGCTTACCTCTGAATAGTTACGGTATCACAAGAAATTGAAATAGAAAATTACAGGCTGGTGTGTGTCCTGATATCTGCGTCTTCCTGCTGGTTCGCCAGCCATCCCGAAAACACCTGCTGTTGCTTCCGCTGAATGATGGCATCCCGGTATTGCCTCTCTTCTTCTTCACTGAGTTCGCCTGCAGGAATTTTTCTGTCAGCAAGTGAGTAGACATAGAATGCGCCGTCCCCCTCCCCCCGCACTGGTTCTTCAGGGAAGGGGCTGCCGGCTGAAAGTTCGAATGCGCTGTCAATTATGTTTCGCGGCAATGTCCCCCGTGAGTTGCCTTTTTTCAGATAGTCAGATTCTTTCACAGTCAAATCTTCAGCCTGCGCAGCCTCTTCAATTGTCCCTGCCTCCCTTGCCTTTTGCAGGAGAGCCTGCGCCTTCTCTTGCGCTGTTATCTGTGCTTTATGATCTTTAAAATCCGCTACCACCTGCTCCCTGACGGTATCTAGTTCAGGTACCTGCGGAGGCTTGACCCCTTCTGCGAAGAGGATGGCATACCCTTGTGATGTCTCGATCAAGGAGCTTAACTCCTGCTCATTGAGAGAGAAGGCAGTGCTGAGGAAATTGGGATCATTAATAATGTCGTGCGGCGGATTGCTTCTGGTGAAAAATTCCGTCTCCTTGAGACTCACTTGCGGATTCGTCTCAAGGTAGGCCCCAAGGCTTCCAGCGGCTATGATGTTCTCATACGCTTCATTGGCAACTCTGAAGGCAAGTGGTTTTGCCTGTTGGGTTCGCAGTTCACTGTAAATAGCATCTTTTACCTCAGCCAACGGTTTGGTGGTCGGCGGTATGATCTCCTCGACTTTGATTATGTGATATCCGAATGTGGTTTTGACTACATCACTTATGCCGCCTTCTTCGAGAGCGAACGCCGCTTCCTCGAAAGGCTTTACCATCTGGCCGCGCGAAAAGAGTCCAAGATCACCTCCCTGACCGCTGGAGGGCCCTTCAGAATGCTTTTCGGCAAGCTCAGCAAAATCATGACCCTGCCTTGCCATAGCCACTATTTCCTCAGCCTTCTTTTTCTGGCGCTCATGGACTTCTGCGGGGCTGTTCTCGTCAGCCTTTAACAGGATATGCCTGGCCCGGCGCTGCTCCTCCTCGGAAAAGGTTGAGATATTGTCCTGGTAATACTGCTCAACGGCATCGTCATCGATGGTGATTTTTTCGGCCACCTCATTATAACTAAAATCAAGATATCTGAGCTTGACCTGCGGCTCCGTTCTGTAGTTGTCCTGAACATTTGCATACCACGCTTCGAGTTCCTTCTCATCTACTTTGACCGTGCCGCTATACTCCTGTGGTTGCAAGGCAACATACTGTATTGCCACTTCAGTATTATCAAGCCTGTAAAGATCCTTGATCTCATTCTCAGTGGCGGTTGTGGCAAAATCAGCAATATCAAGGCGAGTCTTCTGGGCCAGCATATCGAGTTGAACTGTCTCCTCGAAGGTTGTGGGAGTGAACCCATTGGCTGCCAGTAACGCTGTATACCTTTCCAGGCTGAACCTGCCATTTTCCTGGAACTGGACCATGTTTTTTATGGTCTCCTGAACTTCCTGCCGACTGACATATATACCCATTTCCGCGGCCCCCTGTCTAAGCAGAGCTTCCTGAATGAGCTGATTGACTACCTGGCTTTTGATATCAAAGCTCTCCAGCAGCTCTTGAGGTATGTTGCCGCCAAACTGATTCTTAATATTCTCATAGGTGCGGTCGTAGGTATTCTGGTAGTCCTGGAAAGAAATTTCCTCGCCATTGACAACAATCGCCGCTTCCCTGCTGTTCATCATGTTGGTGCCGACTCCCCAGAAGATAAAGACCAGGGCGATGACAACTACAATGGCTTGAATGAAAATGGATTGCGCTTTATTTCGAAGAATTTGCAGCATAAAAATACTCTGAATGAATTTTATGGATTGCGAAACTGAAGTAAATGTGTTTCATATGTGCATATGCAAGTTTTGTGAATCATACCCAGCAATATTGCAGTTACAGAGTTTGGATTTACTCTTTATGATTGCCATGTGCAAGGAAAAATCGAAAAACATTAAAACCTGGAGAGCGTATTGCGCAATGTTTGGTGGGTTTTGGTGGAGTCGGTATGTATATTACATAATAGGAAGATTTTTTGGACGAGTGCTTTATTTAACACTTCTTTTAAAAAAGATGTTTGTAATTTTGTCACATCCGAATAAAATATACTACTTGCGGAATAATTTTATTTGTAAATTATTGCTGTTAAAATAGGTGAGTAGCTTGTAAGTAGGAAATGATTCGTCATTCACTTGACAAACGATTCACCCTATAGTAATAAGCCTAGTTAGTTTTTATTTTAATATAATTTTAAAAACGGTGAAAGCCATATAGAATAAATTTTAAAGGAGGTTGTAAAATGCCAACATTAGAACACAAAGGATCAAGTTTCACAGTAGATGAAGATGGTTTCCTGCTCAAAGGAATGGATGAATTCAATGAAGATTGGGTTGATTACGTCAAAGGCGTGGAAGGTATCTCCGAGCTCACCGAAGAGCATCAGAAGGTGATCGACGCTCTGCAGGAATACTACAAGAAGAACGGCATCGCTCCTATGGTTCGTATTCTTTCCAAAACCACCGGCTTCCCGCTGAAGAGAATCTATGAGCTGTTCCCCTCGGGACCAGGAAAGGGAGCCTGTAAAATGGCTGGTCTTCCTAAGCCTACCGGTTGTGTATAATCAGCTGGGATTCGTTTCTGCTGTATAGTTTAACAGGGAGCACCTTTGTTGTTTAAAGGCGGCTCCCTTTTTTTTGTGTCTTACAGATCGCTTTCTTATTGTTTTGCTGGAAAACAATCTGTCTATCGGGTCCTTACCCAGATCTCCTGGTTTTCACTCAGAAGCGTTCTGGTGCTTTTCAAGGAACTGCCGTACCAGCTTCTCCTCAATTTCTGCAACTCTTCGTCTATAATCTTTTTTACCTATCCGTGCTCCACGTATCCCTCCGCGAAGATTAATCTCCGCCAGGTAAAGCTGTCCATCCGGTTGAACCATGATATCCAGATGGCCATAGGGAAAGCCGGCACGATTCATGATTTCACTGCAGAAGCGTCGGACCACCGGGGACAGGATACAGGATTGCGACTCCCCCCCGCAGTGCATGTTGTTGCGGAAGCTGTAAGGATTACACCTGGTGTAAGCCTCAATATACTCATCGAGGATTACAACTCTCATGTCGCTGCATTCGGGAAGGTATGGCTGTAAAACGAAGGGATAGCTGAGAATATTATGAGCTGCCTGGTTGTAAATATCCTCAATCGAATTGTACAGCAGGATGCCGATACCGGCATTTTTTCTTTCCTGTTTGAGGATGACCTTGCCGATATTGTTTCTATGGTAGTCGTTGGAGGTTTCCAGCAGCTGGTGTGTATCATAGATGACAGTAGTATGAGGAATCATCCACTGCGCCAGGATTTTGGCCTGAAAAGCCTTTGATCTTCCAGCCAGCTGTGAAGTGGCGGAAGGAATCATGTGGACCTGTCGCGCTGTCAGGTCAAGAAGCAGGTGCTCTTCTCCGGGTTTCAAAGGAATTCTGCCTTTGATCACATCTCCCTTGCCCAAACTTTGGTAGCAGGCGAGGAGTTCTGCTTTTCCTGAGACTACACGGGACATACAGCTTAAAATACCATTTCACGGAATCGTTCATGAAAGGCGTCAAGATTTTCACCGCAGCTGCCGCAGAATAGCTTGACGTTGCCTAAAATTTCCGAATTCTGGTCATTGGCGGTGAAGCTGCCGTCCTCGTTTTGGCCATAGTAAGTAGTGATCAGGGCATCTTCGGCCACTTCAAAAAAATCTTTATCATTGTGGCAAAACGGGCAGGTGAGAAGATTAACTATTTGGGTTTCTTTGGATGCCATGACGAAAAAAGAATGATCTCAAGGGTGAATGTTACTTTATACTCGCAGCTTTGTCCTGCGGGAGCTTCTGTGTCATCTCGGTCTGCTCGGTTTTGGCGGGTTTTCCAGTGGTATGCAGGTCCTTGATTGCGGCTTTAATTTCACCATCGATACTGGCTCCGGGTTCTACGGTCAAACTGCCGGCTGTGATTTTGCCATGGATTGAAGATCCTTTCTTGGCTGTGAGCAGTTTTGTTTCAATGTTGCCTGTAAAGGTACCCTGGCAGATAAACGAGGAAACCTTGATATCGCCGTGTACTTTACCGTCTTTGCTGAGAACCAGATGTTCTCCGTTGATGTTGCCGTTGATTTCGCCGTCGATTCTGGTCTTTCCCTTGAAGGAAATCTCTCCGGTGATGGTCATACTGCTGTCAATAATGGATGAAATGGCTTCACCTTCAACTTTTTCCATCTCTTTTTCCATGTCTTCTTTCTTGCTGCCAAACATATTTACTTCTCCATGGGGCTATTGAATTTGCATTTCAGGTCTGCAACCTTCATGAATTTCGCTGGATTGACAGGTCTGCCTTTGAGGTTGATCTCATAATGCAGATGCGATCCGGTTGAGCGGCCGGAATTTCCTACAAGTCCGATAGTCTGACCGCGAGTGACATAATCCCCTTTTTTGACATGGTAATTGTCGAGATGGCCAAAACACGTGGTATAGCCGTTACCATGATCGATCCTGACATATTTCCCGTAGCCACCGTTAACCCCTGCATAAACAACCTTACCGTCTGCCGTGGCGATGACCGGATCACCAGTTTTTCCGCGAAAGTCTATGCCCTCATGAAAGGCATTTTTGCTGTTCAGGGGGTCCTTTCTCTTGCCGAACCAGGAAGAAACGGAGCCGATGACCGGCGTTCCTAAAGGCAGGGCTTGAATGGTCTTGAGGTAGTGATCGGTGCGGTAAATCAGTTCATCGTAAACCGCATTTTCCGCGGCAATGAAGGGACCGCCGCTGTTATCCTGTTTTTCCTGATCTTTCGGTGTCACCTTTATGCCGATGTCGCTGATGATAGTCTCTATAAACTCACTGCGGTTGTTCAGCTCAGTGACGGCGGTGGAGAGAAGCCGATCTTTTTCTTCTTTGAAGGACATCGCCTGTTGCAGGTTTTTCCTCTCCAGTTCCGCGATTTTCCTGTTGTTTTCCAGCTCCAGCTTGGAAATTAACAGATTGTTCTTGGTTTTAAGGTCTTCAATCATTACTTTATTTTGGGCAATCACTTCGGCGAGCTTATTCTCCAACCGGGAATTGGCTCCCTTTGTATTGTGTATTTTTTCCTTGAAAAGGGCCATCCTTTTTACCAGAATCTTGTTATAGGCGAAAACACCTGTGGTAAAAAAACCGGTAAAAAGCAAGGCGCATGCAGTACAAAAAGTGACAATGGCGGAAATTATCAGCTTTTTCTTCGAAATTTGAAAGGAGAAGGGACTGCGTTGATCGCCGGCAATAATAAAGTGGAATTGTTCATTCATTGCAGTTTGTCTGAATAGATTGTATAAAAACCTGTCTGCAGTTGTCTGCCTGGGACATAGGCAGAAGCATGGGCAGAAGAAACGAACTCGGGGATCTCTTCACGCAACAGTTCGATTTATAATCGTAAGCATTTCAAAAATCAACTCAAAAAGGGCTGCTGCACTTTCAGGAAGCGGGCTTGTTATGTGTCGACGAAGTCTGTCTCGACTGGAAAAAATACCAGCATGTGTGCTGCTTATTCCCGGCACATCCTTATGTTGTATACCTGCACTCATAAATATTCCAAAAAGCTGCAACGCTATTTAAACATATGTCAAATCTTCTTACCTGCCGCTCGCTGTCCAAATCCTTTGGGGCCCAAACACTCTTTCAGGGAATTGATCTTGTTGTCAACAGTGGAGAGAGAATCGGGCTCATCGGACCCAATGGTTCCGGAAAATCCACATTGTTGAAAATACTCAGCGGTCTTGAAGAGCCCGATGAGGGTGTCATTCTCAAAAGTAAACACCTTCTGGTCGGCTACCTGGCCCAGGCTGATATCTTTGATGAGGAGCAGAGTGTTTTCGATAATCTCTGTCAGTCTCTTTCGGCTAGCGGGATGGATGAGACGGAAATACAGAACAGGGTCCAGGCGATATTGAGTAGAACGGAATTTATCGATGATACTCAGGCGGTAAAGCTGCTTTCCGGAGGATGGAGGAAGAGACTGGCCATTTGCCGCGTTCTCCTGGCGTCTCCTCAGGTCGTAGTCCTTGACGAGCCGACCAACCATCTCGATATTGAGGGAATTCTCTGGCTGGAAAAAATAATCGGCGGAGGGCTGGTCAATGGCCCTGAGGCCTTTGTGATCGTCAGTCATGACCGGCAATTTCTCGAAAACTGTGCTACGCGCATGGTCGAGCTTTCTGCAGTGTATCCTCAAGGCTCCTTTCAGGTGGATGGCAATTACAGCTCTTTTCTTGAAAAGAGGGAACTCTTTCTCGAGCAGCAGCTCGATGCGGAGGAACGTCTCAGCAATAAGATGCGGAGAGAGACGGAATGGTTGAGCCGGGGGCCTAAGGCTAGAGCCACCAAAGCCCGTTATCGGATAGAGGAGGCAGGCCGCCTGCAGGACGAGCTTGCCCTGGTTAGAGACAGAAATCGTTCGACTTCCAATGTGCGTATAGATTTCGGAGGAACAGGCCGAAAAACCAAAAAGTTGCTGGAGGCAACGCGCCTGAGCAAATCTTTTGGCAACCGGGTTCTTTTTGAAAATCTCGATATTCTCCTGTCTCCCGGTAGCCGGTTGGGTTTGCTGGGGCGTAACGGTTGTGGAAAATCCACGCTTATGGAGGCGCTCGCCGCGGCCGGCAACCAAAAGGATGTCAAACTTGACAGCGGAGAAATAAAAGTTGCCGAGAAAGTGAAAATTGTGACGTTTGAGCAGAATAGAGAATCACTTGATCCCGGGATTTCGTTGCGTCGAGCCCTGGCGCCTCAAGGGGATTCCGTGGTTTTTCGGGAAAGATCGGTGCATGTGGTCTCCTGGGCCAAGCGTTTCCTCTTCAGACCCGATCAACTGGAAACCCCGGTGGGAGAACTCTCCGGCGGCGAACAGGCCCGTATTCTCATAGCCTCGCTGATGCTGCAGCCCGCTGATATTCTCCTTCTTGATGAGCCGACCAATGATCTCGATATCGGCTCACTCGATGTGCTTGAGGAGAGTCTGATGGATTTCCCCGGCGCTCTTGTTCTGGTAACCCATGATCGTTATCTGCTTGATCGCGTCTGCGGCAGTGTAATCGGCTTTGACGGAGAGGGTGGTACCGCCTATTTTGCCGATTATCAGCAGTGGCTCACCTATCTGCAGGAGCAGCAAGTGGGAAAACAGCAGGAGTCTGCGCTAAAACCGGAGAAAGAGAAACCTCGGCAGGAGCGGCGCAAGGCTGGAAAACTATCCTATCTCGACCAGAGGGAATTTGAGCGGATGGAGGGAAAAATAGAGGAGAAAGAAGGGCGGCAGAAGCAACTGCAGGAGAAAATAAATTCACCTAAGGTTGCCGCTGATCCGCAAAAATTGCAGGGATACTGGCAGGAGTTGGAGAAGGTCGAGGAAGAAATAGAGAAGATGTACACCCGCTGGAGTGAACTGGAAGAGAAGAAGTTGTCTTCGTAAACATATCAAGACAGCATGGTACCGGTTCGTCAATTTCAGCTCGGTGTAAAGGTATAGTTGTTTTTGCCGATTCGCTTGGTGTAGTACATGGCATCATCCGCCTTTTTCATAAGAACCCTGCTTTCTTCACCATCCTGCGGATAAACTGCTATGCCGATACTGGCTCCGATGGTAATCTCATTTCCACCAATTATAATGGGCTCGGATACCTTCTGTACTATTTTCCCGGCCACCTTGGCCGCGGCCAGACGGTGCGGCACCTCGGTCTGTATTACCAGAAATTCATCTCCGCCGATACGGGCGACTGTATCAGCCTGACGCAGGCTTTCCTCCAGTCTGTCCGCAACCTCCTGCAGTACCTGGTCGCCGATGTCGTGACCATGGGAATCATTGACATCTTTAAAGCCGTCGAGGTCGATGAACATGACGGCAGTCATCCATCCCTTTCGCCTGGAGAGGGTGACGGCGCTGTGCAGTCTCTCTCTGGCAAGGCGCAGGTTGGGCAGTCCGGTCAAGGGATCGTGGTTGGCCAGATTGCTCACCTTTTCAAGTGCCTCTTCAAGCTGCCGTCCGGTATTTTTCAAGCTGGTAATGTCGTAGAAAGTGAGGAGCCTGCCATTGTCTGGAAGGACGGCGCACTGGTATTGCAGAACTTTTCCATTGCGTAATTTGAGCTCTATCGGAGCGATATTGCCGCGGCGTATGGCCTTGATGCGCTTGTGGATATACTCATCTGCGTTTTCGGGAGGGATATCATATATGCCTGAGAGATTATTGTATTCCATCAGCTCTCTGAATGTAGGTCGCCTGTCGGTAAACTCCTTCGGCATTCCCCATAGTTCACGGTAAGCCTGGTTGACGATACGGATTCTCAAATCGGCATCGAGAAGAAGGATGCCGTAATCAATAGTATTGATGACGGCATTGAATTCGTTGAGTGTTTTTGCCAGGGTTTCCTCTGTTGCCTTCTGCTCGGTGATATCCTGGAGAATACCGATAATAAAAAGACCTTCCACTCCCTCGATAGCCACCAGATTCAGGAGAACCCTGCGTTTGCAGACCGTCATCGGAGTTTCATAGCTTGAACTGAAGATCTCATTTTTTTTGAAATCGGCATTTTTTACTTTTGCAATCCAGTCGATCACTTTCTGTTTTTCAGGTCCTTCAATGTGGTCGGTGAACTTTGTCGAGAGTATTCTGAGTAACCCTCTGCGGAGAAGTTTTTGTGTCGCCGTATTGGCCTGCACAATCATGCCGTTGCAGTCCATCTCAACGACCGCTTCGGCGACGCTGTTGAAAATGGCATGGTAGTGTTTTCGGGCGAGTAGTAGTTCTTTAGTTATTTCGCGTGGATAGAGGCTGTCGCCGCCGATGGTTGTTTGGCTGCGCCTGATGCCCTTGCGGTACTGATCTATAACATGAAAAATATGATCCTTGAGATTGGCCTCGGGACCTTTGGCTATGTAGACATCGGCATCGAGCTCAAGAATCTGCCGGTTGTCCTCCAGTGAGGTCGAGGAATGAACAGCAATAAAAATTTCCTTGAGTTTTCTATCCTTGCGGATAATGGTGCACAGCTGATCCCCGCTTATCTTGGGCATGATGATATCGGTGAAGATGATGTCCGGAGTTTCTTTATCGATCTTGACCAGGGCCTCGAGGCCGTTGGACGCTGTGGTCACCGAGCAGTCCATCGTTTCAAGATGATAGCAGATGAGCTTGAGGATGGTCGGATTATTCTCAACGACAAGAACTTTGCACACTTTTCTTCACCTGATAGTAAAAATCAAAAAACGGAGTAAGACTAACCCAGCTGAGCTGGATAAGAACCTTTAGAAAGATAATTTTCTTGCAAAAAAAACAAGAAAACAATCTGTAAGGTACTAATTTTTGCCGATGAGCTTGAGGAAATCCTCTTCGCTGATAATTGCTTTGCCTGCCTGTTCAGCCTGTTGCAACTTCGAGCCGGGACTGCTGCCGGCTACCACATGGGTTAATTTTTTGCTCACCGAAGTGGAGACCTCGCCGCCGTTTTCTTTGACTCGTTTTTTGGCTTCGCTTCGTGAAAGCATTTCCAGACTTCCGGTAAAGAGAAAGCTTTTGCCGGAAAGGAGTCCAGCTACCGGTCTTTGAGGAGCGGTGGGGGAGACACCAACCGCCTCCAGGCGCTTGAGAATGTCCCGGGTCCTGGAGTCGGCGAAATATGCGGACAGGCTTTGTGCCGTGCGCAGGCCGATGCCCTCGATCTGGAGGAGCTCTTCAGTACTCGCCTCTGTCAGCGCACCCAAGGTTCGAAAGCGCTGCTCCAGCAGAGTGGCGGTTGTTTCCCCGATAAATCGAATACCGAGGGCGGCCAGCAGCTTGCTGAACGGCGGAGTTTTTTTGGCGGAAATCGCCTCAAGAACTTTTGCGGCCGATTTTTCCCCCCAGCCCGGCAAGGCAGCCAATTTGTCTTGATCAAGAAGGAAAATGTCGGGAATATCCTCGATAATCTTCTCGTTGACGAGCTGTTCGATATATTTTTTTCCCAGGCCTTCGATATCAAGCCCGGCTTTGGAACTGAAGTGAATAAGTGCCCTGAGTTTTTGTGCGGCACACATGGTATTCGGACACCTGGTCACCACTTCATTCTCATGTTTTACAAGGGAATGAGAGCAAACAGGGCAGATGGATGGCGCTGTGACGGGTTTTTCCGTGCCCGTTCTTTTCTCGGTGATCGGTTTGACAACTTCAGGGATGACGTCGCCTGCCCGCTGGATCAGTACCGTGTCGCCGAGGCGCAGATCCTTGCGTTCGAGCTCTTCCTGGTTATGGAGCGTGGCTCTGCCGACAAGGGCGCCGCCGACATTAACGGGCTCAAGTATGGCAACAGGAGTCAGGGCTCCCGTTCGGCCGACCTGGAAGACGACATCGAGCAGTTTTGTCGTTGCCTGGGTTGCCGGAAACTTGCAGGCGATGGCCCAGCGTGGTGCTCTGGCCTTGAAGCCGAGGCGCTCCTGAAGGGAAAAACTGTCGACCTTGACCACAACCCCGTCTATCTCATAAGGAAGATTATGACGAACGGCGAGAAGATCATCATAGGCGGCAACAACATCTTCTATGTTTTTGCACAACCTGGTCATATCGTTGACGGGCAGACCGCGTTCTTTGAGAAAATCAAAGAGCATGGCGTATTGTCCCTCTATTTCAAGTCCCTCGGCCGTTGAAATGCCGAAGGCAAAAAAGCGAAGCGGACGACCGGCTGTAATGCGGGGATCCAGCTGCCTCAGTGAACCGGCTGCGGCATTGCGAGGATTGGCAAAGAGCTGTTCACCGTTTTTTTCCCGGAGTTGATTGAGCCGGCGAAATCCCTCTTTGTCCATAAAAACCTCGCCGCGGACTTCAAGCAGTCTGGGGTAGGGTGCTCTCAATCTCAACGGAATGGCGGAAATGGTGCGCACCTGTGCGCTGACATCTTCTCCTGTTCTGCCGTCTCCGCGGGTAAGGGCCCGTATGAGAGTGCCTTCTCTGTAAATAAGCTCTATGGCGAGGCCGTCGAGTTTCGGCTCAGCAACGTAATGTGGAGTTGATGAGCTGTTAAGGTAGCGCATCAGCCTGCTCTCAAAGTCAATCAGGTCCTCATCGGAAAAGGCATTCTCCAGGCTCAGCATGGGGATACGATGGGCGACCTGATTAAACTTGTCAAGCGGCATGCCGCCGATACGCCGACTGGGAGAGTCGGGTGTGACCAGTTCCGGGTATTCTTTTTCTATCTGCAGAAGATTATGGAAAAGCTGGTCATACTCACTGTCCGAGATCGTTGGATTGTCAAGGACATGATAATTATAGGCGTGCTCCCCGAGCTGTTTTTTCAGCTCATTGAGGAGCATCTCGGCATCGGCAGGGTAGTTAGAGCTCATCAAGGAGTTTTCCTGATTTGGCAATGTTTTCGCGGACAACTTCATCAATGAAGATGAGGATGCTTTCGGGAGGCTTGTTGGCCGCCTTGGCTATGACATCGGTGACGCCCCGGCAGATTTCGGCTTTCTGTTCACGGCTGAGCTCTCCGGCGACTCTGATGTTGACATAGGGCATGATGTTCTCCTCGTGGTTGAGTGTAAAAGATGATGATCCGCCTGCGGATCTTTCTTTCATCCTTGAATAATAAAAACAGAATGACTAGTTTGTCGAGTCTAAATATATCAATCTCTCTATTACCTATAGTTAGCTCGATCGGAGAAATTATGAAAATAGTAGTAACCGGCGGTGCAGGTTATATCGGCAGTCATACCTGTCTCGAACTCCTTGAGGCCGGCCATCAGGTGGTTGTGATCGACAACCTGGTCAACTCCAGCAGGGAATCGTTGAGAAGGGTCGAGGAATTGACCGGCAGGCCAGTTGAGTTTCATGAGGTTGATCTGCTCGACATGGAAGGGCTGGAAAAGGTGTTCAACTCCGCTTCACCGATAGATGGAGTCATCCACTTTGCCGGGTTGAAAGCTGTGGGGGAATCCGTGGCAAAGCCTCTGCTTTATTACAACAATAACATCAAAGCTACGCTCAATCTCTGTGATGTTATGGTTCGTCATGACGTTAAGAGCATTATTTTCAGTTCGTCGGCGACGGTGTATGGCGATCCCGCCACCGTGCCGATAACTGAAGATTTTCCGCTATCCTGCACCAACCCCTACGGCAGGACCAAATTAATGAGTGAGGAGATATTGACTGATCTCAGCATGGCCCTCGATGGCTGGGATGTCATTCTTTTGCGCTATTTCAATCCGGTCGGGGCGCACCATAGTGGCCGCATCGGTGAAGATCCGGACGGCATTCCCAATAATCTGATGCCGTATGTCTCGCAGGTTGCCGTAGGCAAACTTAGGGAGCTCTCGGTTTTCGGGAACGATTACCCCACCAGGGACGGCACCGGCGTGCGTGATTACATTCACGTGGTCGATCTGGCTCTTGGGCATGTCAAGGCGCTGCAGAAGATGAATAGCGGCAGCGGTGTTTCTATCTACAATCTCGGAACGGGGAAGGGGTACAGTGTTCTCGAGATTGCTCACGCCTTCGAGAAGGTTTGCGGCAAGGCCATTCCTTATAGGATAGCCAAGAGACGACCCGGGGATATCGCCACCTGTTATGCCGATCCGGCCAAGGCTCTGAAAGAACTGGGCTGGCGGGCTGAAAGAGGTCTTGAGGAAATGTGCGAGTCCACCTGGAACTGGCAGAAAAATAACCCCGAAGGCTATTGAAAAAAAGACACCGGGTTTCGATTATCCCGAAGTGCGGTAGCAGCGGAAGCCCGTGGCGATATCAAATATGAAGGTAAGCTACTGTTCGCAGGGCCTTCTTTTGAGATCTGATTTCTTTGTTAAATATTGTTTTTGTGTTGAAAATATCGGCTCTGTGTGCGAATTGTGCTTGAATAAAAGGTTCTGTTGTGATACCAATCAATCTCAAAAAGATTGAGAGGCATAGTTTGCACAATGGCACAAGAGAGTTGCTCGAAGGTTATATTCGGGTGCGGCAACCTGATAATGGGGGATGATGGCTTTGGACCGGCTGTAATCGACGAACTCAATTCGAGATATGCATTACCGGATTCGGTTGCGGCAATCGATGCGGGTACCAATGTCAGGGAATATCTTTTTGATTATCTTCTGAGTTCCGAGGGGCGTCCGGATACCCTGATTATTCTGGATGCCGTTGATTTCCGGGACAGGAAACCTGGTGATGTCTTTCTCATTGAATCTTCGTCAATTCCTGCGCAGAAGATCCACGATTTCTCACTCCATCAGTTCCCCACCGTTAATCTACTCTCTGAACTCGAAGAACATACCGGCATGCGGATTATCATTCTGGCGGCCCAGGTTGAATACATTCCAGATGAAATTCAACCGGGACTGTCACCGAGTATGAAGAAAGCCGTTTTTGCCGCCTGTGATAAAATATTGCAGATTCTGTCTGTTAACAGTGAAATGAGGTGATCCTGCATGATGTACGAATTTAAAGTCAGTGAAATGGCCGAAGAATTTGGTGTGCATCGAAATACCATAAGAAACTGGATAAACGCCGGTACCCTGGAAGCCAAAGAAGGACCCGGCAGAAAGTATCTTATGAAGTTTGATGATTACCAGGAATTATGTGAGAAATTCGGCCGCAAGCCCCTTGTTCGACCTAATAGTCATGTAGATCTCGAAACCGTCAAATCACTGGAGGAGAAAAACTCGGAACTTCCGGTAATCGAACTCGGCGGTCCCATGAAAAAATTCTATGACGATCCCAAGTGGGCAGATGGCTGTCTGACTTGCGGAACCTGTGCCAGCGCCTGTCCTATTGCAGGAGTCGATGGCCTGGATCCGCGCAAGATCGTACGCATGACCTTTCTCGGCATGGAAGAAGATCTTCTAGCCACGGACTGGCCATGGAAATGCACCATGTGTGCCAAATGCGAGAACGTCTGCCCGGCCAATATTGAAATTATGCAGCTTATCCGCAAGATCCGCTCCCTTCGTCCCAGGGATCTGGTCCCCGGTCCGATTCATAAAGGGGTTATTACCTGTCTTGAACGCGGCAATAATCTGGGAATTCCCAAGGAAGACTTTATCTCGCTGCTGGAAGGACTGGGGGAGGAGCTTGCCGAGGAATCCTGCCCCGGTTTTGCCACACCCATCGATGCCCACGGTGCCAGAATCCTGGTCCAGGTGAATTCGAAGGAGCCCTTTGCCGAACCGGATGACCTGAAATGGTGGTGGAAAATCTATCATGCCGCCGGTGAATCATGGACGATATCCTCGGAGAACTGGGAAGGACTCAACTGGGGATATTTTTCAGGTGACGATGAGTCGATGAAAACTGTGGTCGGCAGGATCGTCGATAATATGCGAAGGCTCAACTGTGAGGTTCTGTTGCTTCCGGAATCAGGTCATTCCTATTATGCTACCCGCTACGGGCTTAACAGATGGTATCCCGACGCCTTGAAAGAATTCAAGATCTGTACGCTCTTCGACCTGCTCCTCAAGTATATCCATGAAGGCCGGATCCAGATCGATCAGAGCAGGCATCCACAGAAAACCGTTTACCACGATCCCTGTAATTATGGCCGTAAATCCCTCAAGGCCTTCGGCCAGGAATATTTCGAAGAGGGCCGGGAGATAGTCCGCGCCTGCTGCCCCGATATGGTTGAAATGGAACCAAATCGGCAGACCAACTACTGCTGCGGAGCCGGTGGCGGGGCCTGGGCCATGCCCTTTTCCGCGGAAAGAATCTATTACGGCCGCATGAAGGCTCGGCAGATAACCGAATCGGAAGCGGAACTTGTCGTCGCCTCCTGTCACGGCTGCAGAGATCAACTCAAGAAATCCCTGGTTCAGGAATATAATCTCAATGTTGAAGTCAAGTATCTCTGGGAGCTTGTAGCCGATTCGCTGATTTTGCCGGATGCGCCATGAGATGGACAAACGTGTATGTCGACGAAAAGGAAGCGGTTCTGATCAATGCAGGAAATATGGAAAGAGGAGAGAGCTCATGTTGAGTGAACCGATGAAGGTCGGATCGGTCCTGATAGTCGGTGGCGGGGTCACGGGAATGCAGGCTGCACTGGATCTTGCCGATTCCGGCTATTATGTCTACCTGATCGAAAGAACAGGTGCCATCGGCGGCGCCATGTCACAACTGGACAAAACATTTCCCACCAATGACTGCTCGATGTGCATCCTTGCCCCCAAAATGGTGGAATGCGGCAGACATCTCAATATTAAAATATTGACGCTCAGCGAGGTTACCAGGATAACCGGGACCGCCGGTAACTTCCGGGTAACAGTCAATGAGCGCCCCCGTTTCGTTGATCCCGGAAAGTGCATCGCCTGCGGTATATGTGCCGCGCAATGCCCGAAAACCGTGGATAATGAATACGATGCCTCGACCGGTAAACGTAAGGCCGTTTATGTAAAATACGCGCAGGCTGTGCCGCTGAAATACCAGATCGACCCCGATGCCTGCCTGCGCCTGCAAAAACCAGGTTCCTGCGGGATCTGTGAGCAGGTCTGCGTCGCCGGGGCCATCAACTTCGATGATTCCGGTAAGGTACATGAGCTGTCGGTGGGAGCCCTGATCCTGGCTCCGGGATTCGAAGCCTTTGATCCGGCTCCGGCAGGGGTATGGGGATATGGCAAATTCCCTAATGTCATCACCTCATTGCAGCTCGAGCGCTATCTTTCCGCGACCGGTCCGACGCAAGGACATCTACTCAGACCCTCCGACGGCAAGCCGGTCCGCAAAATCGCCTTTCTTCAATGCGTCGGTTCACGGGATGAGAACAGATGCGGTAACGGTTACTGCTCCTCGGTCTGCTGCATGTATGCCATAAAGGAGGCGGTTATCGCCAAACAGCATTTCCCCGGGATGTCGGCGGCTATCTATTATATGGATATGCGGACCCATGGCAAGGATTTCGACACCTATATGGAAAAGGCCAAAACCGAAGATAACGTCCGCTTTGTGCGCTGCCGGGTGCATGGAGTCGAGCCTTCTTCCAAAAACGGAGACCTGCGCCTGCACTACATAAATGAAGAGGGCCGACAGATGGAAGAACTCTTTGATATGGTAGTGCTCTCCGTCGGCCTCAGAACTCCCCGGCATGTAAGGAAGCTTGCTGAAATAGCAGGTATTCAGCTTTCCGCCAGCAACTTTGCCTCCACCTCGGATTTTGCCCCGGTAACCACCTCGAAAGAGGGAATTTTTACCTGCGGCGCCTTTTCAGGACCCAAGGAGATTCCGCAATGCGTCGTCGAAGGCTCCGCTGCCGCCGCCGCTGTGGCCGGCAATCTTGCCCCGGTGCGTGGCGAGATGAGAACGATAAGAAGCTACTCCGAAGAGCGTAGCGTCGCCGGCGAAGAGGCCCGGATTGGGGTTTTTGTCTGTCATTGCGGCTCCAATATATCCGATATTGTCGATGTGGCCGAACTGGAGCAATATGCCTCCGGCCTGCCCGGCGTGGTCCATGTGGAGAGAAATCTTTTTTCCTGTTCCCAGGAAACCCAGGAGATTCTGACCAGTTCCATCAGGGAGAAGGGTTTGAACAGGGTGGTTATTGCCGCATGTACGCCGCGGACCCATGAGCCGCTTTTCCGGGAGACCCTGAAAAGCGCCGGTCTTAATGAATATCTGTTGGAAATGGCAAACATCAGGAACCAGAATTCATGGGTTCACGACAGCCGGTTCGCTACCCTGAAGGCTAAGGATCTGGTGCGCATGGCGGTAGCCAAGGTGATCCATGCTGCGGCACTGCAGCCAGTTGCCGTGCCGATAATCCAGAAGGGACTGGTGGTGGGCGGCGGCATAGCCGGCATGACCGCCGCACTCAATCTGGCCAATCAGGGCTTTGAGGTAGACCTGGTGGAAAAATCAGATCGCCTGGGCGGCAATGCCCTCAATCTCAAACACACTTTTTCCGGTGTACATATTCCCATGCAGGTGGCAAAGCTGATTGACAGGGTCAATATGCATGAAAAGATCAATCTGCACACCGAAACGGAAGTGAGCAAGGCCGAAGGATTCGTCGGCAACTTCAAAACCACTTTGAAATCACCAGGGCGGAAGGCCAAAACAGTTGAACACGGCATTGGCATAATGGCTACCGGCGCCCATATCTTCCGACCGACTGAATATGGATATAAACAAATCCGCTGCGTGGTTACCGCAATCGAGTTTGAAAAACTGCACGAACTCAAGGAAAAGCATGTCAAGCGGGGCAAGTCTTTTGTCTTCATACAGTGTGTCGGTTCCCGGGAAAAAGGACGCATGTACTGCTCCAAGGTATGCTGCACCCACTCGGTGCAGTCCGCCATCGAGTTGAAGCGCGAAGATCCTACCAGGAACGTCTACATCCTCTACCGGGATATGCGCACCTACGGCGAGCGCGAGTATCTTTTCAAGAAGGCCCGCGAAATGGGGGTTGTCTTCATCAATTACGAATTGCATGGCAAACCCCAGGTGGAGGAGACTGGCCGGCAGATACTGGTGAATGTCTGGGATCACGTCCTCCACCGTCCGGTGCGGATAAAAGCGGATATGGTCATCCTGGCCACTGCCATCGTCGCTGATATGGAGATCAACAGGCTGGCACAGCACTACAGGATACCTCTGGACAGCAACGGGTTTTTCCAGGAAGCTCATGCCAAGCTGCGTCCGGTGGATTTCACCACGGAAGGTATTTTTACAGCGGGTCTGGCCCAGTACCCGAAGCCTGTCGATGAGTCGATTTCCCAGGCACTCGCGGCCTCGGCACGGGCGACTACTCTGCTCTCCAGGAAGGAGATTTATCTCGATGCCCTCAAGGCTGTCGTCAATGAGCATACCTGCGACGGCTGTGCTCTATGCATCGACGTTTGCCCCTATCATGCCATAGAATTGATCGAGATCGATCAGGGTGAAGGTGCCCAGCCCAGGAAACTGGTGCGTATAAACAATGCCAAGTGCAAAGGCTGCGGCCTATGCCAGGGCACCTGTCCGATGAGGGGAATCGATGTAGCCGGTTTCACCATGGAGCAGCTCGGCAGTCAAATTAAAGCGGCCCTGCTATGATAATAGCGAGCAAGAAAAAGGGAGAGGAGTGCAAGAGATGAATCAGGAACCGAAAATCATAGCCTTCTGCTGCAACTGGTGCTCCTATGCGGCAGCTGATCTAGCTGGGTCGTCCAGGCTGAAATATCCGCACAATATCAGGATCATCAGGGTCATGTGTTCTGGTATGGTTCATCCGGAGCTGGTTCTTGAAGCTCTCTCCAAGGGGGCCGGCGGTGTTGTCATACTTGGCTGTCATCTGGGAGAATGCCACTATATAGACGGAAATTACAAGGCCCTGGCCCGCTCCGATATGATTGCCGACCTGCTCGAAGATTTTGGTTTTGAGCAGGAGCGTTTTTCCATATCCTGGATATCCTCCGCCGAGCCCGAGAAATTTGTTGAAGTCGTTACCGAGATGACGGAAAGGGTGAAGCAGCTGGATTCAGCGGGTGTTCAGGAAACAGATTGACTAAGGAAGTGTAGACATGGCTTTACGAGTTTCCCTGGAGTGGCTGGGATCCTGTTCGGGGTGTGAAATTTCCTTTTTGAATATGGGCGAAGAGCTGATATCCCTATTGACCGAACATATCGATATTGTCCATGCTCCTCTGCTGATGGACCATAAATATCTCGGACAGACGGGCGACGCTGAAAAACTCTCACTTCCCGAAGCCGATGTCGGTTTCGTCTCCGGAGGAGCAGGTAACACCGAACACCTGGACATCCTCGAGGAAATGCGCAGGAAATGCAAGGTGCTGGTCGCCATAGGAACCTGCGCCACTCACGGCGGCATTCCGGCGTTGATGAACGGCCAGGACCGCCGCCGAAGCTGGCAGGAGATTTTCCAGACGGTAACCACCGATCCCGGCAGTGCGGTACCCGATATCGAAGTTCCGGGACCGCTGGACAGGGTATACGGCTGTGATGAAAAAACAACCATAGATTTGCTGCTGCCCGGCTGCCCTCCAAATCCTTCTCTGATCCGGGAGGTCATTATGGCGCAGGTGGAGGAGCGGGAGATGGTTCTTCCGCAAAGGAGCGTCTGCGAAACCTGCCCGGCGAAAAGAGAGGGAAAAGGTGAAGTGGCCAAGGTCAGGCGTTTTCTGGTCAATGCCCGGTATAAAAGTGATGAAGAGCTGGAGACCATGCGTTGCCTGCTGGAGCAGGGATTTATGTGCCTCGGTCCGGTGACTCTTGCCGGATGCGCCGGCACGGGAGCCCCAAGATGCATACATGCCCGGGTTCCCTGCCGGGGCTGCTATGGCCCGGTGCGCAGGGGCGGCAATCAGATGCTCGATATGATGAACGCCATGGCAAGCAACGGAATACAGTATAAAACAGTAGTCGATCGCCGCTCCATTCTGAGATTTTCAGGAGCGCATGGCAGGCTTCGGCCACTGAAAAAAAGGGAGTAGAATGGGAACTGTCGTTAATATTTCACCGGTTACCCGTATCGAAGGGCATGCCAGAATAGCAATTCATCTCGATGATTCAGGCAATGTCGAGAATGCCTATCTGCACATTCAGTCATTGCGTGGATTCGAAAAGTTTATCGAAGGAAGACCGGCGGAAGAGATCCCACGAATAGTCAACCGGGTCTGCGGCATATGTCCCTGGATGCATCACCTGGCCTCGGTAAAGGCCGTCGACGCTGCTTTCGGGATAACTCCTGCGCCTGCAGGACATCGGCTGCGTGAAATCTGCCAGGTGCTCGCTCATATTCACGATAAAATTCTTCATTTCTTTTTCCTTGCCGCGCCTGATTTTGTTCTTGGACCCGATTCGGATTATTCGGTGAGAAATGTCATGGGCATCGTCAAGGCCAATCCCGAGCTTGCCCGCCGGGTGGTCAAAATGAG
Source organism: Desulfopila inferna (assembly GCF_016919005.1). Taxonomy (NCBI): domain Bacteria; kingdom Pseudomonadati; phylum Thermodesulfobacteriota; class Desulfobulbia; order Desulfobulbales; family Desulfocapsaceae; genus Desulfopila; species Desulfopila inferna. The sequence goes on along the minus strand of NZ_JAFFQE010000002.1, from coordinate 27,840 downwards.
GCAGCTTGCCCAGATGATGCTTGAGCGTTTTGCCGGTAAGGCCATTCATCCCGTTGCCGGGGTTGTGGGAGGATTTTCCAAGCCGATGCTGGAATCGGAACGGCTGGAAATGCTAGCAGATACCCGCACCCTGTTGGATTTTGCCTGCTACGGCATTGGTTATGCCAAAAAAAATGTCTTTTCAAAGTATGAGGATGTCATCGGCCAACTCGGAAATATCACTACAGGCTTTCTGGCCACTGTGGACCGGAATGACGGCGCTCTGCGGTTGTATGACGGACAGCAGAGATTGATGAGGGCGGATGGTACCTGGACCGATTTTGAAGCCGAAGACTACACCGCCTATATCGGTGAGCATGTGGAGCCCTGGGGATATTCGAAAATGCCCTATGCAAAATCATGGAACGAAGGCTTTTCCCTGGATCTTGCCAATCCCAAAGGGATTTATCGCGCCAACACCCTGGCGCGCATTAATGTCTGCGAGAGAATCTCGACTCCCCTGGCTCAAGCGGAGCTCGAGCAATTTCGCGAAAAATTCGGCAGAATGGCGCAGCAGACCCTGCTCTATCATTATGCCCGTCTCATCGAGATGGTCTACGCCTGTGAACGGACCATAGAACTGCTTGAACAGCCCGGGGTGACAGATACTGATATCAGGGCAAAGGCCGAGCCGCGTGCCGGCCGGGGCGTGGGAATCGTCGAGGCGCCGCGGGGCACACTCATTCATGATTACACAACCGATGATGCCGGGTGCATAAAAAGCGCCAATCTCATTGTCGGCACCACCCACAATATCGGCCCGATGAACATGAGCGTGAAGCAGGCTGCTGCGGCTTTAATTAAAAACGGCAACTATTCACAGGGGCTGCTTAACAAGGTGGAGATGGCGGTCAGGGCCTACGACCCGTGAATGTCTTGTGCTACCCACCGCCTGGATGGCGGTGTTCCTGTATCCTTGACTATTATAGACGCCCAGGGAAAAAAACTGGATACCCTGACCAATTGAACCTAAGTATTCTCTGCTTTCTTCTTTGAGTAGAAGGATGGGTCAATCACTTTAAAAGAGGCTTTTTATGACAACCAAATCAGCTAAATTGCAGAGACGAAAGGTGCGGGCTGAAAATCCAACCGGAGCCTGCGGCTATATAGATCATATGACCATCGATGAATTGCGGGAGCGTGCGGTAGGCGAAGAATTCGACGCCACCTGCCCGAGCTGTGGCATGTTTCACTTGACCCGGGCCGAAATCGATCAGCTCAATAGTGAAAAATTTACCGAATCGCAGGATTTCGCCAAACTTCGCGATGAAGCGGAAGAATCTCCCTGATCTGATATAGAGAGAATTATATCGCTAAAGTAATCATGGTAATGGATGAGCAGCCGGTCAGAAGGCTTTTTACCATACTGGTAAATTCGGCTCAAGCTAGGTCGGTGCCTTTCTTCTGCTTTTCAAGCTACCGAATCAAATCCAACTCACTTAGGGACTTAAGAGGGGTGCTGCAAAGAGCTCAGGATAGCTGGGTTAGACGTAGTCCGCCAGTCCGGTAAAGATAAGGAGCAGGCCGCCTATCTCAAAAAGATTGCCCAAAACGCTGGGATTGCGTTTTCTATGACGGATCTTCTGGAAGATAAAATCCTTTCTCTCTTTGTAGGTCACTGATTTCTGTAATGGATGATTAATCCACTCTCCGATCCCGATCAATGTAATGCCCAAGGCTATCTGCCGTAATCCACTGAAAATTTTCTCATCCTGAGCGTTGAAGAATGTATAGAAAAGCAATGCTAATCCTGCGGTAAGCAGGAAGATGAAAAAATAATGACTCATGGAAATATGGGATTTTTTAGCAGCCATATGTGATGATTTTGTACGAAGTTGCCACCATGCCAGATGGCTGGAAAAAGCTGGATATACTAGCAGCGATGTAAATCCAGCCTTCTCGAAGTCGGAGTTTATGCCCGTTCCGGTGCTTATCGCGACTCCAACATATGTGACACATTCACTATATTTTTGAATGCCGGGATTGAAAATAGTCTATCTTCTCTCCGACAAAAAGTAAACTCTCCCTCGTTCCTCTGTTGCAGCTGTCGGAATGAGAAATCATCCCTCTCTGGTTCCTTATCGTCCGGTTCTCATAGATTCTTTATATAAATATCTGATTATGTATATAAAAAACCAATTGGACGACTTCTGTTGCCGTCGTTATTATACCTGCTGAAATGGCAATGAAATGATAATGACGTCAGTTGAGCACCGAGGTATTCTCCATGTCAAAAATATACCAGCTAATGGAGTGGCCCAGCAGGTGGCTGCTGGCCCTCGTCTTTCTCTACGCCGGAATACCCAAACTTTTAAGCATTGATGAATTTGCCGGAATTATTGGAGCTTACGGTCTACTGCCCGAAGTCATGCTGGTGCCGGCTGCATTCACTATAGCCTTCCTCGAAATTGTTGCTGCTGCAGGTCTTCTTCTGCGCAAAAACTCGGCTTTGGTGTTGACCACGGTATTGATGGGACTCTTTATCGGTGTATTGTCCTATGCCATCTGGTTGGGGCTGGATATCGACTGCGGTTGTTTTGGGAAAAATGACCCCGAGTACAGGGCCTTTTCAGGATTGAAAATGGCGCTTCTCAGAGATCTGTTTTTATTGCCGCCTCTTGTGTTTCTTTATCGGCGGGCCGTTCAATAAAAAATATATATTCAGCGCCGCTGCTGAACAGTTGCGGTTCAAGGTAAACTGCGGTTTTTAACTCTTTGCAGAACAGGTACAAAATTTAAAGAAAGGAGAACAGAGTGAGAAGAGTAAAAAGAGTATCAAGTGCGACCGCCATGTGTATATGTTTGGCGGCATTTGTTTTAAGCGGATTTTCTTTTGGGACCAATAAATTCAAGGAAGAGCTGAAGAAAGAGGAGGCAGCGGTCAAGCTGCTGCGAGAGGTCGAGCGAGGAGACTATCAAATCGTAACGACAGAGGAGCTGCAGCAGATCCTCAACAGTAAAGAGGATGTTCTTCTTATCGATACAATGCCCTATGAGGCCAGTTACAAAAAAGGCCATATCCCTTCGGCAGAGCAGTTTCTCTTCCCCATTGCCGAGATGGAGCAGTGGAGTACTGAGGAGACCGATAACAAGACTTCTGAAGACTTCGAACGACTTCTGGGCCCGGATCGGGATAAAAAAATTATAATTTATTGCGGTTTTGTGAAATGTACTCGCAGCCACAATGGCGCCCTGTGGGCAAGAAAACTCGGCTACACCAATGTTTATAGGCACCCGGGCGGCATCTACGCCTGGAAGGGGGCAGGTTTTAAAATTAATGAAGTTCCGTAAATATTCTGCTACCGGCCAGACGGCCCAGGTAGTTGTCTGGCTGGTAAATAATCTCCATCTCTCTCTCAGCAGTAGTTCCCGGTTGCCGTTCCCGATTTATGTATTTTTTCCATCATTTTGTCCAGACTGCGGAATATATTTTTTGTAATATATATTTTTCACCTTCATACATTTTTAACAAAATATATGATATAGTGTTGGTAAATCAAACACCTTAATCTTCTGGGATAAGCTGTATGTTTTACTGGAAATGAGGTTTTTGATTGACAGCAATCGTGATTTACGAAGTATCCAAAAGTGCTTGACTACCGCATTCAGCATTCTGCATTTCCGATGTATCTTATCAGTGTTTTTTAAAGCTATTCATTATTATGGATAAAGGGTAGGAGAACATTAGAAACCATCTAAGAGAGGAGAGCAATTTCCATGAAATCGAAAATACTGCTGCAATTCACACTCGTTTGTTTGGTCGCAGTTTTCTCTGCGCATTCAGCATTTGCCCTGAGCCAACTGGGTCAGAATCCCTTTTCCTCCCCTATTGAGTCGGTGGAGGAAATGAAGAATATGTTGTTTGATAACAGGGATGATGTGCAGGAGGGATTAACAAAGGCAGGCTATCCGGAGTTGTATGAGCCGATGATGGCACAACTGGCGGATGCGGAAGTAGAAACGGTACAGTACCAGCCCGGGCAAACTTTCCCATGGATGTTTTACCGCAAGGACGGGCAGGGAAGTGTACGAATAGATAAGGACGTCGTCTGGGAAGGTGATGAGCCTTTTCGCAGCTGGGATTTTTCCGTCGATCACAATGGTCAACGTCATGCCTTTACAGTTCCGCCGGTTTGCGGAAATCTGACTTTAGTCGGCATCGGTCCTGTTCCTGCCGCTGCACAACCAGCTCCTGCCCCCGTTGTGCCGAGTGAAGAACCGGTTACCGTCGTTCCCGAGGAAGAACCGCAGGTAGCGGCGAGCCGTTTTCCTTTCCTGGTGGATGCAGGCTATCTTTATCAACTGGATCCCGGGCACTACTTCCTGGCGCGGATTGGTATGGAATTTCCGATAACCGAGCAATTTTCAGTTATTCCCATGATTGGCGGCGCGCTGCAGTATTCCGGTGAAGATGGAGACGATGCCTTCCTGGTCGATGTTTTTGCCAATTATTCTCTAAATCGTTTATATTTCAGTCTGGGGCTTGGGGGCTGGATAAGTGGAGGAGACAGCGATCTCGACTCAGAGGATGACGATCTCGATCTTATCGTCAATATCGGCTCCCGGATTTTCGGTGAACCCGACGGCTTTAACACATCCATATTTTTTGAAGCCCGTTCCGGTATTGATGAACTCGATGAATTCGACCTCTATGGCCGGGTTGGTGCCGGACTGCGATTCCGCTTCTAAAATACATCACATTGCAAGCAATAAAAAAGCCCGCTCTTCATTGAAGGCGGGTTTTTTTATTGACGGCGCCGGCGGTAGAAAGCGGCACCTCCATGCAGCGCGTGTTATTCCGGGCTGCGCCTGATTTCACAGGAATTGAGCAGGTCCTGAAGTTTGTTGACGTCATCGAGCTTGCCGAAGACGGTAATGACGTCGCCGGACTGCAGTCTGGTATGGCCTCGAGGGATAATAATTTTTCCACCGCGCCTGACCGATACCAGATTGACGGTCTGCGGCAGGGGAAGATCCATTACCAGAGCGCGGTTGCAATTATCTTCTTCCTTGAGGACAAATTCCACAAAACCGTTTTCTTTGAGGCTGCGCAGGGAAAGTTGCCCTTCCACAATCTGGCCGCGCTGTTTTCTGACAATGCCGACATCATAGGCCCGCAGAATGTCACTCCTGCTGATAACACCCAGCAGAGTGCCCGAGCCGTCCCTGTCGATAACGGGCAGGCGTGCCAGATCCCGCGGTGCCATTTTCTGGATGGCAACCCAGATAGGTTCATCGGGGAATACCGTGATCGGATTTTCGATGGAGACATCTTTGACAGTCATCCCTCTCGGTGAAAAGCCCTCCTGGGACTGGAGTTTGTGGATATCCTGGAGGGTGACGATTCCATGAAGTTTATAATAGTCCTTCATTACCGGAAAGCCGAGAATATTGCTGCTCTGAAAGAGGGCCATCAGTTCCGGGAGCGGCTTGTCCATATGAATGGTGACCGGCTTGACTTTCATTACCTCACTGACACTGACCCCCTGCATGATATCCATGTCGCGGCCTTCGGAGAATCTGATGCCTCTTTTGGAAAGCTTGAGGGTGTATATTGATTCGGGATGGAGCCACTGGGCAAAATAGCAGGCAGTCACTCCCGCCACCATCAGAGGCAGGATTATCAGATAATCGTTGCTCATCTCGAAAACAATGAGCATTGCCGTCAGGGGTGCCCGGGCGGTTGCCGAGAAAACAGCGGCCATACCCACCAGGGCATAGGCGCCCGGAGGACCTGAAATGCCGGGAAACCAGAGTGCAAAAAGCTGTCCCATGGCGCCGCCGAACATGGCGCCTATAAACAGCGATGGTGCGAAAACACCGCCGGAGTTGCCCGAGCCCAGAGTGAAGGAAGTGGCCAGCGGTTTGAGAAAAACGAGGAGCAGCAGAATCCACAATCCGCCTCCTCCCTGCAAAGCCGTTCCGATAAACTCAAAACCTGACCCATACATATGCGGCAAAGCCTGCAGAACGGGATTATCCGATTGAGAAACCGATTCAGGTACGGCGATGCCGGGAATAAACATGTAGCTCAAGCCGATTAAGCCGAGGCCAAAGGCGCCTACGGCAGGTTTGAAAACCTGGGGGAAATCCCAGCCGTCAAAAACTCTCTCGGAGAAGTCGAGCATGCGAATGAACATGATACCCACCAGGGCCGCAAGAAGCCCCAAAGCAAGGTAAAGCAGGATGGACAGCGGCGAGATCATGGTATATATGGGAACTTCGAAGGCCGGCCGTGTACCGAGAAAAACCCTGCTGACGATGGACGAGGAAACAGCGGCGATGACCACGTTGCCGAATGCCCGGACCTGCAAACCCGAGAGGAGCACCTCGATCGCAAAGATTACTCCGGCAATAGGGGCATTAAAAGTTGCGGCTATACCGGCAGCTGCTCCGCAGGCCACCATATTGCGGATGCGTTCATCGGATAAGTTGAGGATCTGTCCCAGACTGGAGCCCAGAGCGGAGCCTACCTGAACAATCGGGCCCTCCCGGCCTGCTGAACCGCCGGTGCCGATGCAGAGGGCGGAGGCCACGATTTTGGCCGCGGCTACCCGGGCGCGTATTCGGCCGCCATGAAGGATGAGGGCCTGCATGACCTCGGGAACCCCGTGTCCTTTTGCCTCTTGGGCCATCAGGATAAGAGGACCCACCAGAAGTCCGCCGATGACTGGAATGATCAGATATGTCCAGAACCCCAAGGCCGGGAATAAGTGGGGAAGAAAGGCATAACAGAAGTATTGAATGGCATGAATGAGTTTAATGAAAAAAACTGCGGCCAGGCCAGTTGTTGCACCGATGGCAATAGCGAGAATTATAAGGGTAATTCCCTGGGGAGGCGCGGTTTTGTCGAGAAAGCGACTGAAGGGATTTTGTCTGGGACTCATGATAAAAAAATCTTACAGGTTGTTTTCTTGTTTTTTTACCAGAAAACAATCTGTCTAAAGGTTCTTCCAGCTCAGTTGGGCTAGATAGTTTCTATGCGGAAAATTTTCTTTTTATTCCTTCCTGAAAACATAGGCATGCGGCATACATACACCTTTTTAGGAGAATATCACAATGATAATCTCCTAAAAAGATGCCGCGATGTCAGATGGCAGGATAAAAAGTTCGATATACGAGACGCGAAATACAGGTAATATGTCGAGGGTCTGCCGAAAACGCGGCAAGCGCGGGAGATCGGAATTTCTCGAAGTCGGAGTTTATGGCCCGTACGGGGTGCTTATCGCAACGCCATCACATTTAACAAGGTTGATTTTAGTATCAGCATAATACATTCATAACTGAGGTCACCATAAAATCCGCTTTCCTGCAAAATTATTGGACAAAGTCCGCCATTATCATGGTCAACGGTGAATAGAAGGAGATTATCAGCAGATCAATTAGCAGAATAATGAGAAAGGGCAGGACTGCTCTGCTGATCGATGTCAGTCGATCACCGGAGATAGATGATGAGACGATCAGACAGATGCCCATGGGCGGAGTCAGCATGCCGATGGCGAGATTAGTTACCACAATGACGCCAAGCTGGATCATATCGATGCCCAGCATCGGCTGCATCGCTGCTATCATCGGAACCAGAAGGATAAGTGCTGCGGTTGTTTCCATAAATGTTCCGGCCAGCAGAAGTATCAGGTTGATGATCAGCAGCAGCAAAATCCTGTTGTCGGTGATGTGAAAAAGCCGCTCGGCCAGTTGTGCCGGAATCTCTTCAATGGCGGCAATCCAGCCGAAAACAGAGGCTGCGGCGATAATAAACATGACAACAGAAGCGGTGATGGCTCCTTCCGTAAAGAGACGGGGCAGCTCACCCCAGCCTATTTCCCGATAGATGAACAGGCTGAGAATAAGACCATAGAAAACAGCGATGGCGGCGGATTCGGTGGCGGTAAAAATACCGCTGAGAATGCCGCCGAGGATGATCAGCGGAGCGCCCAGAGGCAGCAGGCCCCTTTTCAGGGAGTGCAGGAGTCCGGACATGGAGAAGGCTGACTGCAGGCCATAGCCGTTTCGAACCGAGATCAGCGTGGAAACCAGGATAAGGCTGCAGCCGATGAGAATGCCGGGAAGAATTCCCGCCGCAAATAGCCTGCCGATAGAGGCGCCGGTAAGATAGCCGAAGATGATCATGGGAATCGAAGGCGGGATGACAACACCGATTGACCCGCCCGATGCCTGAACCGCGGCGGCAAACTCCGAGCGGTAACCTGATTTTTTCATGGCCGGAATGAGAATGGCGCCTACGGCTGCGGCATCCGCTGCGGCAGATCCGGAAATACCGGCAAAGAACATGGCCGAAACTATGGCAACGGCCGCCATCCCTCCCGGCAGCCAGCCCACCAGGGAGCTGGCCAGGTCGATAAGCCGCTGACTGACTCCGCCGGCGGCCATGATCACTCCGGCAAACATAAAAAGAGGTACCGCCAGCAAATGAAAGGAATCCGTACCGCCGAAGAGCTTCTGGATAACTATCATTAAAGAAAAATCACCCTGAATAAGGAGGGCTGTTACGGAGGCCATACCGATGGCTATGGCAATGGGCGTATTGATCAGGAAGAGAAACAGCATGCCGATGAGCAGTATCTCAGTGGTCATGGTCATTCTCCGCAATCTCCGCGACAAGGAAAACCAGACAATGCAGCAGGAAGAAAATGCCGCTCAGAGGTATGACACTGAAGATGATCCATTTGGGAATGGCCAGGGCGGGGCTTATCTGGCTGCGGATAAAGTGGGCAAAGGCGCTGCCCTGATAGATCATCACGACAAAAAAGCCCAGTGAAACCAAGTGGACGGCTATTTTGCAGGTCTTTTTGAGCGTACCCTTGAGACGCATGGTGATAATATCGATCCCCGGATGAACCCTGCGGTAATAGGCGCAGCTCGCCCCCAGGAATGTCAGCCAGACCAAGAGATAACGGGCCATCTCTTCAGACCAGAAAAGTGAAGCGTTGAGCACATAACGGCTGAACACCTGGGCCACAACGATACAGGTCATGGTGATCCCCATTGCAGCAAGCGTCCGCTCGACCCAGGTGTTGCAGAGAGTGCTGAGGCGCTCCAGAAATCGTATCATCGGCAGATGGTCAGCGGGTGGCTTCAAGAACCTTGAGCAGCATCTCCTTAACCTGCGGCTGCTGATACAATTCTATTTCCTTGAGATCGGCAATCGCCTCCCGTAATGAAACGGTATCGGGATTTTCCTCGACAATGAAGCCATTCTTCTTGAGAAGCTGCAAGCGCCTGGCATTGTTGCTTCTGTTCTCCCGGCGCTGAAAGAGGGCGGCGTCATACATGGCCTTCTGTAAAAAATTTTGCTTCTCGGCTGAGAGAGTCTGCCACCATGTCAATGAGGCCACGTCAATATGAGGTGAGTAGACATGACGGGTCAGGGTCATATACCGCTGCACCTCATAGAATTTATAGACCTCCATTACCCACAGGGGATTTTCCTGACCGTCTATTACTCCCTGTTCCAGTTCCGTGTATATGGGCCACGGCATCGGCGTCGGGTTGGCTCCGAGAGCCTGCCAGATGGCGCGGTGCAAGGCCGAATCCATGACGCGTATCTTCAGACCTTTAATGTCCGCCGGGCCCCTTACCGGTCGTTTGTCGTTAGTCAGATTCCGGAACCCGTTTTCAGAAAAACAGAGGCCCTTGAAACCGGAGGATTCAAGGCTGTCGAGAATCTGCCGGCCCAGAGGTCCATCAAGGACGGCGTCTGCCTGGTCATGGTCTTTAAACAGAAAAGGATAGTTGATCACTCTGACAATGGGATCGAAGGTATCAAATGGACCAGCGGTTACAATACCCATCTGGATAGTACCCATCTGAATCTGCTGAAGGATTTCGGTCTCGGTGCCGATTGAACTTGAATGATAGATCTTTACCTCTATCTCTCCCCGTGACTGCGCTTCAACCGTCTCCTTGAATTTTTCAGCGACAATGTTCTGGGCCGAACCGGGTTTGGTCACCACTCCGAGTTTTATGGTCATGGTGTGAGAAGTACCGGCGGAAAATAGGGTACAGGACAGTAAAACCAGAAATAAAAGATGTCGTTTCATGGTGTTGTTCCTCTTTACCGGAGGTTGGCGGAAATGCTTGCGCTTGTGTAGGATTCCTTGGCGATTCCTAGCAAAGCTCTGTAAAAAGGTCAAGCATTGATGGTGGCACGGGAGTAATAAGCGGGGTGCATTTCTCGTTCAGCTAAGTGCCCGTCAAGAAATAAATGTAATGATTATCTCCTGACAGACCCTGAATACAGAGGAGGAAAAGGAAGAAGATGTGCGATGTAGTCATCATGATTTTGTTCCCGGAGAAAATGAGGGTATAATGGATAATGTCTTTTTTACATTCCTCCCGGACGGACATTATTTAACCATCCCGGAGGTTCTAGGTGTCTCAAATGTAGTATGAGCGGGTGATAATGAATACAAATCTTTTCAGGATGGATATGAAAAAAACAGGATTGAACAGGGCGGTTTCCACCTACAGACTTCTCTCTGAGAATATTCAACAGGTAATCAGGGGTAAGGACAGCATGATAAAAATGATGCTGGCCGCTTTTTTCTCCGGTGGACATGTTCTGCTGGAGGATGTACCTGGTACCGGGAAGACAGTACTGGCTAAGGCCCTTGCCGGCTCGATCGGTACTGATTTCAAGAGGGTCCAGTTTACCCCGGACCTGCTGCCTGCAGATATCATCGGCGTCTCGATTTATAATCATCATCAGAACTCCTTTACCTTTCACCGCGGTCCCGTATTCACCAATATTCTCCTTGCCGATGAAATAAACAGGGCCAGCCCGAGGACCCAATCCGCGCTTTTAGAGGCCATGGGAGAAAAGCAGGTTTCCGTTGAGGGGCGACGACTTGATCTCAGCAATCCATTCTTCGTTATCGCTACCGAGAACCCCATAGAATCCCACGGCACATATCCACTGCCTGAATCCCAGCTGGACAGGTTTATGATTAAGCTCTCGCCAGGTTATCTCGGCCGGGACGAAGAGGTGACGGTGATATCCGACCAGCTTACCGAACATCCTCTGGATTTGCTCGAAAGGATTACCGGCGAGGAGGAAATTTTCGAGGTTATGGAGGCGTTGCCGGCGGTGAGGATTTCGGAGGAACTGCGCTATTACATTGTTGATCTCGTAGGGGCCACAAGAAAAAATGAGAACGTTGTTATGGGGGCAAGCGTACGGGCCTCTCTGGCCCTGATGAAAATTGCCCAGGCGCTGGCCCTTTTTGACGGGAGGGAGTTTGTTGTTCCTGAAGACATCCTGGAAGCGACTGAACCGGTCCTCAGCCACCGCCTGCAGATCCAGACCCAGGCGAAATTCTCCGGCGTTTCGATTCAGGATGTGGTCCAGGAAGTTATGAAAAGTGTGGAGATACCAAGATGAACCGGAGGCTGCATAGGCTCTATAGCAAGACTGAGCGGTTAAAGAGATGGTTCTCATCCAGGTTTACCACGCTGGGAAAAAGCTTTTTTTTTCTTCTCGGTATCGGGCTTTTTTTCGGGATAAATGTACAGCGGACCATGATTTATCAGATATTCACGCTGAGTGTAAGTGTTCTGCTCTTGTCCTATCTGCTGACCCTGCGCTATTCCAGCGGACTGCGCCTCAGGCGATCACTGCCCCTTACCTGTATTGCCGGAAGAGAGTTCAGATATACAGTTGAAGTTGAAAACCGGGGCGGCAGAAAGGAGAAAGGCCTATTCTTTCGAGAATCGGTGCGACTGCATTTACCGGACTGGCATGAGTTCGCCACCTCCAGGGAGGATGGTGAAGAAAAACGCAATATCTTCGACAGAAAAATGGGGTATTATCGCTGGCTCTGGCTGGTGAACAAGGGGAAATCCGTTGATCTTGCCGATCATCTGTTGCCGGAAGTCGCACCGGACCAAAAAAAGAGAATCACGGCCTCCCTGCTACCCCGGAGAAGAGGCTATCTCCATCTGGATGGCGTCATTCTGAGACGGCTTGATCCTTTCGGTCTGTGCCGGCGGGATGTTCATTTGGGAGAAGCCTTCAGCCTGCTGGTCCTGCCGAAAATATACAAGGTTCCCAGGCTCTTTCCTGCAGGTTCACGAAAATATCATCGCGGCGGCATGACCGCAGCCCATGATCGGGGGGATTCCAATGAATTTGTATCCCTGCGTGAATATACTCCCGGAGATCCTGTTAAGTATATAGACTGGAAGTCGACTGCACGTATCGGCAAGACCATCGTCAAACAATACCTTGATGAATATTTTCCGGGATATGGACTGGTCCTCGATAACTTCACCAGGGAAGGCTACAGCGGCATATTTGAAGAGGCCGTTTCTCTTGCCGCATCCATTGTGCTGCCGCAGGATGGTGCTGATCAGGCGCTTGATTATCTGTTCGTCGAGAATGAATGTATCACCTGCAGCAGCGGCAGAGACCCCGGAAATCACCAGCGCATTCTGGAAATTCTTGCTACCGCGGCTCCCTGTAAGGACAAGTCTTTTGCCGATCTGGCGTTTCTGGTACGGAGCAGGGCAACCCAGCTCTCCGGTGTGATAGTCATTCTCATCGATTTTGATGATGAACGGCGGGAGCTTATCCGTTATCTGCACTCCCATGCCATTCCGACAAAGGCAGTGCTGCTGGTCAACCACCTGAAGACATTTGAAGAGAACCAGGGAAATATCCCGCTGGATGTCCCCTTGAAGATAATCGAGGCCGCATATGTCGAGGAGCAGATTGCCCTGATATGACTATTCCGCCGCTTCTTATAGGTAGCGCCCTGCTTTTCTGGGGTTTTCAAAGCGAAAAAGCTGTAATCGGAATTTTACTCTTCCTGGTTATGGAAGGCAGCAACCTGGAAAAGAGACGATACCGTTTAGAAGAAGAAGACTTTGTCAAAATTTCAGATCTGACATCACTGCTTTTTCTCGGTGCGGTAATACTGGTGATCCTGAACTCCGAAACCTTGAGCTTTCTCAGGATTACCGGAGGCTGGCTGCCTCTCATCCTTTCTCCGTTGATGGCGGCGCAACTCTATTCAACCAGTGATACGATCACCATAGGCACCCGCCTGGGCAGGAAGAAAAAAGGGTATGCTCATAAGCCAATAGATTTTCGTTTCTATTATACCGCAGTATGCCTCTTTGCCGCCGCCACCGGCAACAGCCGTTCCCTCTGGTTTTATGTTATCCTGGCCGGCATTATCGCAGTGCTGCTTTTTGCCAATCGCAGCAAATCCTATTCAATCCCATTTTTTGTGACATTGCTCGGTCTCTCGCTCGGGCTCGGTCTTTTTGCCGGCGTGGCCATGGAGAAAGGCCATGGCTATGTAGTGCACAACTCTTTCCGTTTTCTCTATAGATATTATCGTGAACAGCACGCCGATCCATACAGGACACATGTCAATTTTGGCGATACTGGACGGCAGAAGCTCTCCGGCAAGATTCTCATGCGTGTCGATTCAGAGTCGACGCCGCCGTACCTGTTTCGGGAAGCGGTCTATGCCGTTTATCAAAATGGCGACTGGTTTGGTAATCAGGGTGGATATGAATTTTTGATGCCGGAGGATAATGAGCAGTGGCCACTTCTCGAGAATCCTGAAACCGAAGGAGAATCACTGACGGTTGAGCTGAGCCTGCCCAGGGAAAAGGGGCTGCTCTCCGCTCCCGCCGGGGCCTATCGGCTGGCCAGTACTACAATTTTTGAACTGGAACGGCATAAAAACGGCTCACTGAGAATAATCGACGGCGCCAAGGTTGCCATTTATCGGATCGACCATCATCCTGCAGTGGCGCCGACGGATATTCCGCAGCAGAAAAACCTGGTGGTACCGCAAGAAGAGCAGTATGCCCTGGAGCAGGTCAGAGAGCAACTTGCTTTGACAGAGCCATCACCTCAGGCTCAAATTGATGCGGTCAGGGGATTTTTTGCCGAGGGTTTCAGCTATTCTCTCAACCTGTTGGGCAAGGGGCAGCAGGCAACGCCGCTCGGCAATTTCCTGCTCCTGCAAAAACGCGGTTTCTGTGAATACTATGCCACCGCCACGACCTTGCTGCTCCGTTCCCTGGGGATTCCCAGCCGTTACGCCACCGGTTATGCCGTTTCTGAAAAATCCTTACTGGAGGGCAAATATATCGTCCGGAGCAGGCATGCCCATGCCTGGGCGGAAGCCTATGTCGATGATCGTTGGATTGCGGTGGATACCACTCCGGCACAGTGGTTTGCCATGGATGCGGAGCGGGCTTCGGTTTTTGAAGGCTTCAAAGATATCTTGAGTTTTATTCTTCACAAATACAGGGTATTTCAAACCGGCAGCGGCAGGGATTTAACGCTGCCTCTCTCCACTATAGTTGTACTCCTTACCGGTTTTCTGATCCTTCGAATCTACCGGCGGATAAAGCTTAATCGCGCAGAAAAGTATATTACCGGGCAGTCGCGAAGATTTACCCGAATTATCACGCCGTTTACCCCCATAATCGACAATCTGGCCGCATCCGGAGTTGAAAGGCTGAAGAATGAATCCTTTATCTGCTGGGCGGTCCGCTCCCGATTATGGGCGGCGGTTGACCTGCACGAGTTCGAATATCTCTACAGTCTGCACCTCCGGCTACGCTTTGATCCAGAGGAGAGCAGCGCGGAAATTGAGGATGATCTCCGACGTGGAGCTGAGAAATATCTGAGGAATCTGCATGAAATGACCGGGGATGCATCATCGACAAGAGATTCTGGGAAAATTTGTATAGCGGCGGGAACCTTGCCGTACAGGGTCTTTATGAAAATTTCCACCACGGTGAAAAAATAATGAGCGCCCTTCGGTCAATCTGGTAACATACTTTCAGAAATCTGGAACCAGCCGTTATTATTTCTGAGGAGGATCAATTGACAATGATGCCGTCACGATTTGATGGTCTGGAACGGGAACTTGCCGCGGCGGATTTGGGCGGGATTGCCCTGAACGCCGGCCCCAGCCTTACCTACTTTACCGGACTTGATTTCCATCTGATGGAGCGGCCTGTGGTCTTCATCTATGTTATCGGCAAGATGCCTGTTTTTATTCTGCCTCGGTTGGAAGCCGCTAAAGTCGCGGAAATGGGCAAGATAAAAATCTATTTTTATGACGAGGATCCGAAACAGTGGCCGAAAATCTTTGCGGAGGCTCTGGCCGGCAGTGGTGCGGCCGGGGGAACTCTAGGCGTGGAGCCTCTGCAGTTGCGGGTGCTGGAATATACCCTGCTTAAACAGGCCGTGGAGAATATCCGGCTGGTCGATGGTTCGCAGGTAACTGCATCGCTGCGGAGCACAAAGGATAACGCAGAGATCGTGCTGATGCAGCGAGCTGTCGATATTGCCCAGGACGCCCTGAGGGCCGTTCTTCCCCAGATACGACTGGGCATGAAGGAAGAGGAAGTGGCCGGCGAACTGATAGTGCAGCTTTTTCGGCATGGCTCGGACGCTGTGCTTCCCTTTTCCCCTATTGTCTCAAGTGGACCCAATGGGGCCAATCCCCATGCCCGGCCTTCGCAGAGAAAATTATGCGAGGGTGATCTTCTGGTCATCGACTGGGGGGCGGGTTATCGCGGTTACGTTTCCGATCTGACACGAACCTTTGCTGTGGGAGAAATTGATGAGGAAAGTGCGCGAATTCATGATATCGTGCAGCAGGCCAATAGCGCCGGCAGGGCGGCGGGAAGAATCGGCGTTGCCTGCAGTGAGGTGGACAGGGCCGCCAGAGAGGTAATCGAGGAGGCCGGATATGGGCAGTTTTTTACCCATCGCACCGGTCACGGCATCGGCATGCAGTGTCATGAGGAGCCCTACATGCGTGCGGGCAATGACCGGATTCTGCGCGGGGGAATGACCTATACCGTCGAACCCGGCATTTATCTCTCCGGGAAGAACGGGGTGCGTATAGAGGATGACGTGCTCATAACTGCTGAAGGCGCAGTTTCCCTGAGCACATTGCCGCGCAGGATTACCCGGGTAGGTTGACGCGCTCCGGTCAACCATGGTAGAAAAACCGACCACCTACGGGATTAGCGAAAAAATGGCGGCAAAGAGACAAAGATCACGAGTTACTGTTGATCTCAAGAAAAACAGACTGATTGTGATGCTTGTCGGAACAATTCGGAAAGCCGATCTGGAAAGCATTTACACTGATATCCGTTTTTGTGTCGGGGATCTTCAGCGAGAATTCGATGTCATTACCGATATGAGAAACAGCAGGATCGGCTACCTCACCGGGATCGCTACATTTTTGAAGATACAGAATTTTCTGCAGGAAAAAGAGGTGGGGCGCATTGTTCGCATTACCGGACAATCAAAGACTTTCCTGCAGCAGATACAGCGCCTGACTCCGACCAAAAGCGGATACAATCCGGTATATATGCAGAGTATGGAAGAGGCGGAAGAATTTCTGTCAAAAATATAAAATAAACGAAAATAGAAACAGGTAAGTTATGGCCCTTACTCTGATAGAGGGAAATGAAGCTGTTGCGCATGCTGCGCTGCATTCGGGCTGCACCTTCTTTGCGGGATATCCGATAACTCCGGCGACATCGATTCTTGCCAAAATGCTGGAACTCCTGCCCCCGCGGGGAGGAGTCTGTCTGCAGGGTGAAGACGAAATAGGTTCAATCGGTTTTTGTCTTGGTGCTTCCATGGCCGGAAGAAAAACCATGACTGCAACCTCCGGACCCGGAATCAGTTTGTACAGTGAGCAGATTTCCTTTGCGGTGGGCAGCGAAATTCCCCTGGTGATTGTCAATGTCCAGCGTCTCGGGCCCTCCACCGGTTCGGCGACCAAGGGTGCTGATGGAGATATACACTTCATGCGCTGGGGCAACAGCGGCGGTCTGCCGGTAATTGTGCTGGCACCTGTCGATGTTGCCGATTGCTACACTCTCACTATCCAGGCCTTCAATCTGGCGGAAAAATATCGCTGTCCGGTTTTTCTGGCCTCCAATAAGGAAATCGGCCTGACCAGGGAGAGTATAGATCTTGATCGCCTTGAGGTTCCTGAACTTATCGAGAGAAAAATGTTCAGCGGTGATGCTGAAAACTATCTGCCGTTTCAAGTGGAGCAAGGAGACGGTGTCCCTGATTTTCTCCCCATTGGAGAGAGCACTCTGGTGAGGCAGACCTCCTCGACCCACGGCAAGGAAGGATACATTACCACGGACGCCACAGAGATAGGGGCGCAGCGACAGCGCATGAAAGACAAGCTGGAAAAACATGTTGGTGAATATTCTTTCTTTGATTTTTTCAGGACGGAGGGCTCCGATACCCTTGTTATCGCCTATGGTGTCACTGCCCGTGCCGCCAGACAGGCCATCGCCGAAGCGAAAGGAAAGAATGCTTCCCTGCTGATACTGAAGACTCTCTGGCCTGTACCTGAGGAACTGATTGCCCGGAAGGCCGAAGGATATAGCAGCATTGTTGTGCTGGAGATGAATCTTGGTCAATATGTCCATGAGATAGAAAGGGTTCTTAAGGACAAAGAAGTGCTATTTTACGGACACATGGACGGTACTCTTATTACTCCGGCTCAGATTCGGGAGGTCATTGCAGATGTCTAGTTTACTCAATACCGCCAGGCCTCCTGTTTTTTGTCCGGGCTGCTCTCATGATAGAATTGTACGAGCTCTTGACCAGGCGCTGGAAGTGATGGGAATAGCCGGAAACCAGGTTGTTCTGGTGAGTGATATCGGCTGCTCCGGTCTTTTCGACGTCTTTTTTCATACCCATGCCTTTCATGGCCTTCACGGCCGAGCCCTGACCTACGCCCTGGGATTGAAAATGGCACGGCCTGAGCTGCATGTTATCGTGACCATGGGAGACGGCGGCATGGGTATAGGCGGCGCCCATATTCTCAGCGCCTGCCGCAGAAATGCCGACCTCACCCTGCTGGTCCTCAACAATTTTAACTTCGGCATGACCGGGGGCCAGTACTCGTCAACCACCCCGGTCGAGGCGACGACCTCATCCCGTTTTCTCAACCAGCTCGAACAACCGCTGGATATCTGCTGGGTGGCCGAGGCTGCCGGTGCGCCTTTTGTTATGCGGTGCTCCGGTCTGGAGAAGGAGCTGGTCGGCAATATGGTCAAGGCTCTTGAATATAAGGGTTTTTCGGTGATGGACATCTGGGGGATCTGCCCCGGAAGGTATACCAGAAAAAACAGCATTAGCCCAAAGAATATACAGGAAAAAATTGCCGCCATGCGTTCGTATACTGGAGTCGTGGCGGAGAATGAACGTGGTGAATATGTAAAGAGCTATCGGGAGGCAGCCGAGGCTCTTCCCCAACCCCAGCCTCTGCTCTCCATAAAAAAGCAGCATACTCCGCCGTCTCTGCAAAAGAGCGAAATTCTCGTCCTGGGAAGTGCCGGGCAGAGGATAGTCACTGCCGGAGAATTACTATGTCTGGCCTCACTCTCGGGAGGATTGCAGGCGACCCAGAAGAACGACTATGATATAACCGTGCTCAAGGGACCTTCCGTCAGTGAGATAATCCTTTGGCCGAAAGAGATCGGCTATACCGGCATTGAAAAGCCCGACATTATACTCGTTATCTCCGATGACGGAGTGAAACGGCGCCGCCAGGCCTTTTCACGGATGGATGAAGGCGGCCTGGTCATCTATGCCGCGGGGGTGACGTTACCAGCCTGTCGTGCGGAGAAGCTGTGTATCGACTTCAGGGAAAAAGGGCTTGCTTCGCATAACTGGGCGCTTGCCGCGCTGGGTGTTCTTGCCCGCCTGAACAGGGTGATAACTTCTGAGATGCTTGAGACGGCCATTCGGAAAAGATTTGCAAAGGCAAATATTGATTCCGCATTGGAGACCCTGCGAAAATAATCTCGCGGTATTTAAAGCACAGGAAGCTCTCGACAGTCAATGCGATTATAGAGAAGAGAGGAACCAGCCAGGTTAGAATGAAAGAAGCGTTTTCAGATGAAGATGTGCCGCCGGGTTATAACTACGCCCTGATCGGCAACATGAATGTCGGCAAGACTTCCATCTTTTCCAGAATTACCGGGAATAAAATCAGGTCGGTAAATATACCAGGATCTACTGTTACCATTCAGAGCTGTCGGCTTCCGGGGGAAAAGGGACGAGTATACGACACCCCCGGTCTTGTTTCTATTTTTTCTGATAATGAGGATGAACGGGCTGCCCGCGAGGTGATTCTTTCAGAGAAAATCGGCGGCGGTATCAACGGTATCATTCTGGTTGCGGATGCCAAGAATCTTAAAAGATCGATAGCGATTGCCCTGCAGTATGGTGAACTCGGTCTGCCGATGCTGCTGAACATCAATATGATGGATGAAGCCGTCTCCCGGGGTATTGAAATAAACACCGAAAGACTCTCTAATATTCTGGGAGTTGAGGTGGTTGGCACGATTGCTCCCGAGGGTATGGGAATACGGGAGCTTGTTTCGCGTCTCGGTGAACTTCGTCCGCTGAGTTTCACTTTTTCCTATCCTGAATCGATTGAACGCTATATCAGGAAGGTGGAAGAGATTCTGGGCAGCAGCAGAATAGCATCACGAGGACTTGCCCTTCTGCTGCTCCACAGAGATTTCGGCGCCGCCAAATATATTGAGGAAAATCATGGTGCCGACGCTGTCTGGAAATGCAGGTGCCTCGTCGATCTCTACTATCAGGAGGAACCGAATCACGCCAGGCACCTGCTGGCCGAATTCTACAATATCCTTGCTGGAAGAATCACCGACGAGGTGCAGCTAACGGAGCCTCCTTCGAGAAGCTCACTGTTGATGCGGTTCGGCGATATGTGCACCTCTTTTTCCACCGGTATTCCCATCGCCGTTCTGGTGTTGGCGGCGATGTATTTTTTTATTGGAGAATTTGGGGCCACCTACCTGGTTGATACTCTCAACTCCAGGGTCTTCGAAGGTATGCTTTTTCCACTGGTTGCACAATTCACCGATAGACTTGAAAGTCCGTTTCTGCGTGATATGATCATGGATCCGGAGTTCGGCATCCTCCCTACCGGGGTGTTCCTGGCGCTGGGACTGGTGCTGCCGGTAATTTTCTGTTTTTATATTTCTTTTGGTATCCTCGAAGATTCCGGATATCTGCCCAGAATCTCGATTCTGCTCGATACCGTTTTTCAGAAGATGGGCTTGAACGGCAAGGGCGTCATCCCCCTGGTGATGGGCTTTTCCTGCGTTACCATGGCATTGCTGACCACACGGGTTCTGAATACTGAAAAAGAAAAGAATATCGCCTCTTTTTTGCTCTATCTCTGTCTGCCCTGTGCGCCGCTGATTGCCGTTATGCTGATTATCCTCAATCAAATGCCGGTGTCCGCGACCATCACTGTTTTTTCCATAATAGCTGCCCAGGTCTTTATCGCAGGATACCTAGCCAATAAGATATTGCCTGGAAGCAGAACGGCTTTGTTTCTGGAGATTCCGCCGATGCGGCTGCCTAAACCGCTGGCGGTTTTGAAGATGGCGGTGGCCAAGACCTACTTTTTCATGCTTGAGGCACTGCCTGTTTTTATCCTGGCGTCTCTGGGGGTCTTTCTGTTCGAGCGGGCGGGAGGGCTGGCTGTGCTGGAAAAGACACTGGGCCCGATTATTAATCACGTTATGGGATTGCCGGAGAAAAGTGTCCAGGTTTTCATCAAGACCATGATCCGTCGGGAAAGTGGAGCCACAGAGCTGGAGCATCTGCGCCCCATTTATACAAATCTTCAGCTCGTGGTGAACCTGCTGGTGATGACCCTAGTGGCGCCCTGTATCAATTCGTTTATCGTTCTTTTCAAGGAACGAGGTATGAAGGCAGGTCTAACCATAAATGTCGTGGTGTTTCTTTATGCGATCCTGCTGGGCAGTGTGGTCAATTATGTCTGTCTGGCAATCGGTATAACCTTTACATAGGGTGGGTGCAGTAAATGTTGCATGAACGGTACGAGGAAATTCTGGAAGCAATCTGGGTTGCCCGAGAGAAAAACAAGGCATCGATTCAGGCTATTAAAGATAACTGTGCCATCCAGTTTACCGAGAAGGAGTTGGACGACCTGGTGCAGAATAAGCTTATTTTACGGAATAACGGGGAAATCCGCTTTACCAGCGAAGGAGAGGGGCTGGCTGAAGCCATCATACGCAGGCATCGTCTGGCCGAGGTACTGGTGACCTCCATTCTCAAAGTCAAAAAAAGCAAGATGGATGAGATTGCCTGCGAGGTGGAGCATTCTCTGCAGGAAGAGGTGGAAGAATCCATTTGTACGCTGCTGGGCCATCCGGAGGTATGTCCGGACGGCAAGCCGATCCCTCCGGGAAAATGTTGCCGCAATCAGGCCACGAAAGTTGTCAATACGGTAACCAGCCTGATCGAACTGGTTCCCGGGGAGCAGGGGCGGATCACCTATATCAAGCCGGGCAGTCACTCCAATCTTCACCAGCTTCTCTCCTTTGGTCTCAATCCTGGAGTGACGGTAACGGTGCACCGGACCTCGCCTGCCTTCTGCATCAAATATGAAAATACCGAACTTGCCCTTGATCCTGAAATCGTCAAGAACATCTTTGTCTGGAAAACATCGTGTCTGATCTAGCCCAGCGGAGCTGAATAAATACTTGTTGATTGTGTAATGTTGGTTAATTGTAATATTTTTTTTACTAAATATTTATAAATGGAGGTATCCATGGAGCTGAAAATATATCAGGTTGATGCCTTTGCTGAAGAAGTTTTCCGGGGAAATCCAGCAGCAGTGTGCCCGCTGCAAAGCTGGCTTGATGACCAGACCCTGCAGGATATTGCCATGGAAAACAATCTGTCGGAGACGGCATTTTTCACAGGCGGCAACGGGGTATACCATCTCAGATGGTTCACCCCTGTAGCAGAAGTCGATCTCTGTGGACATGCAACCCTGGCCAGCGCTTGGGTTCTCTTCAATGAACTTGGTGAAACTGCCTCGCCGATCCAATTTGAAACAAGGAGCGGCCTGCTGCGGGTAAGCAGGCAGGAGGATCTCCTTGTTCTTGACTTCCCACTGCAGCCGCCCGAACCCTGTTCCCCCCCCAGCGGTCTCATCGAATCTCTCGGAGTCGATCCTCTCGAAGTAGCTGCCGCAGATGACTATCTGGTCCTGGTCAAAGATGAAAAAACCGTGCGTGAGCTACAGCCGGATTTCAATTTATTGAAAAAGGTGCCTTTACGTGGTTTGATTGTTACGGCAGCAGGAGAAAAAGCCGATTTTGTTTCCCGCTGGTTCGGCCCGCAGGTTGGAGTAGATGAAGATCCTGTAACCGGTTCGGCCCATACCACTTTGGCGCCATTCTGGTCCAGGAAACTCGGCAAAGAGATGTTCGAGGCAGAGCAGGTCTCCCGGAGAGGTGGCAGGCTCACCTGCAAAATAGAAGGAGATAGGGTTTTCATAACAGGAGCGGCCGTCAAATATATGGATGGTACAATCTATCTATAGCCGCCGCTGTGGATTCAGCACTGCCCAGCGGAGCTGGACTCTTTACAGTACTCCCTTGAGGAGTGTAAGTGCCTTGGCCGTAGGGCCAATTCATGGAATCAACTTAGTTTCCATGTTGCTGTTATTTAGGGCCTTACTCTTGGGAGTAAGGCCCTAAAACCAAACTCCGAAGGTGGCGGCGAAAACATTTAGGCCGTCATTATTGTCGTAGATGCCCGCATTGGAATAATGAAAATAATTGAGGGCTAGTTCGTACTGCTGTGATCCCCCAAATCTCAGACCGGCTGAAAGGATGTCCTCAAACTGAAAATGGCCGCCAAGCTCAGTCCCATCCGGATCCCCGTTCTGCAGCGTGTCTTCGGAAAAATAAGATGCTCCCACTCCAGCTTCAAAAAAGGGTGAAATACCATTGTCATATGGTATGCGCTGCAGGCGGAATAACGGAGTCAGGGAAATGGCCTCGAGTGAATCAGGGAAATTGGCGGTCGAGTAATCGGCATCGCTTTCGAGATATATGAAGCCAAGATCAACATGCATGCCAACATACCAGTTCCCTTCCGTCAGCCACCTCCATTGCGGAGATGCCTTTATCGCACCACGGATGAAGGTGATTTCATCTTTGAAATCATAGCCGCCACTGATGCTTACTCCCTTATCTAAAGCCACGGCAGGCGTTGTCGCACAGGTAAGTGTAAGCAGAGACAAAACAGAAAGTAGTTTTGCTTTCAATATCTTTCTCCTTAGTTATCAATAATAAGCAAATAGAATGAGCACTCAACCCCCGCCCAAAAAACCAGATTGTAAGATACTAAACCAGCGGAGCCGGATAAGTGATCTGTTTCTTTTACCGTTTTCTTTTTATAATTGAGGATATTCAGGAAGATAAATTTGCCAGTAAAGGAAAAGCGCAGTAGCAAAGGATGCTGCCGATATTGCTTCTTTATGATATCAAATCAGTACACGAAAGCAAACCATCGAATCGAAAAAATTATAGAAAGACCCCTTCTTCCATGCAGCCTGCTGCCGTTGGGAATGAAAGATTTATTTCAAGTCAGGCAGCATGACCAGCTGGCTTCATTGATAAACGGCATTAAAAGGATGGCAGCACATGCATATCGGCATTGCAACGGACATTTACGGTAAGCAGGAAGGCCTCGATCGGCTTGCCTTCAGTCTGCGCTCGCAGGGAGCAGAGGTATCCCTTATCTCTCCCTACGAAAATTCGGCTTCTCCAGGATCTGGAGACGAGCAGGAGGTATATGCCGCCTTTGTCGAGCAGTGCGGCCATGCTCATTACAGCAAGAAAATTTTTGAAGTCCTGCACCAGGAGGGCTGTAATGTCGCCATCGGCTTCAGTGCCGGAGCTTCGGCAATGTGGCGGGCGCTTGCGGACTCTTCATTAAAATCGCTTCACCATTTTCTCGGATTCTATCCCACCAGGATACGAAAGTATCTTGATTGTTTTCCGCAGACCCCGACAACCCTGGTTTTTCCGTATTTTGAAGAAGTTGTCAATGTCGATGAGCTGATAAAAGAAATTGCCGTAAGAGGGAATATCTGCTGTCTGAAGGCCCCCTATCTTCATGGTTTTTTTAATCCGTTATCGGTGAACTACAGCGTTGCCGGAAAAAGAGATTTTACGGGAGTGCTCAGCACACCTGAAATCCTCGGTGATCCAGTATGGTGCCGGAAAAGGCTGAGGGCGATCTGTGGAAAGTGAAGAGTAGTGAAGATATGGATGGCGACCTTCAGCGAGGCCGCCATCCGGAGCGCTATTTCTCCTGAAATACTTCGTGCAGGGAGGCGGAAAAATCGGTTGAAACCTTTTCCAGAAAATTTTCCCATTGCAGGCCAAAGCGGTAAAAGGCCATGGAGGCAATTTTCTTACCGAGTATGGCATTACGGTAATTCTGCAGCTCAGGAGAGTTGAGGATATCCATTATGGTATTTTTTCCCTGCTTTTCTACAAGGGTAGGAGGAATATAGCTCAGCATTACCGACCAGACCAGGGCTTCGTCGGAGACGATCTCCTCGATACGTTCATTGAGTCGGTCCTGCAGGGTAAATATCTGTTCACTGCTCTTCTCGGATAAATCGAAAAGCGGAATTTCCGGATGGAGATCGTGAAGCTGCAGGAGCATATTCGTTTCCAATCGCGAGTATCTGGCTACACCCTCCATAATATCACGGATGAGAGCCCAGCGGGTCGCTGTATCCTTGAGAAGAACTTCTTCGTAGTCGTCCTGCAACAGAAACGCGGTAAGGACTTCGGCGATGGAGCTTGAATAAACACCACCCTTGTTGGCGGTGGAATCTTTGATCTGCTTTATTGCCGTATGGTTGGCGATATATCTCCTTGACGCATCGTCAAAAAAGACGTTGGCCCCTTCGACGATAAATTTAAGCTCCTGAAAAATATGAAGGAAATCCTTGATGTTGCTGCTGTTTATGGTGTCTTTAAAACCACCGCAGGGAATGAAGGCCTGGATATTTGCCTGTTCGATAAATCTGCGGTTTTCTCTGTTTGAGAGAAAATGGCGATGGAACATGCCGCCATCCTCGATGAAGCTGCCGTCCGGCAAAGTTATGTTTTTGTCGGAGAGAGCGACCTTGAAGCCGTTGGGTCCCAGCCGGGCATTGTCAAAGACCAGCGAATTGGGCCGTGGACTGGAATTGCGCTGAAAAGCAATTTTCATCAGCTCTTTTTTGTCAAGACCGTCAGGATCGTAAAGAACCGAACCGCCATCTATGATCAGGCAGATATTTCCCTTGTAGCACTGGATTTCGTTGGCGCCCAGATCCCCATCGGGACCACCCGTGATCATCAGGTTGAGCTTTCCTTCCTTGGCCTTGTAGTGCTGGATCAAGGTCCTGAAGGAACCCATTACGCCACTGGTGGTCATGCCGCTGGTTTTGATCTTTCCACCGATTACTTTATGAATTTCTTCCATATTGTCGGTGAGCAGAACCGAGTGTCCGTCAATCTGCAGGTCGACACCCTTCTTGTCCCGATCAAAAAGACCGAAAAGCTCGCCGGATTCCAGCATGCCGTAGGTATCGTGCGGTATCCCTGTACTTTTGCCGGTGGTGATGGTGCGCCAGTAGCTGTAGCCGCGTTCACGGGCACGAATGGCAACCCCGTCCATCAATGGTGCGGTACCTTCGTCGGGGCCAAAAAACACCATCTCCTGTTCGCCGTAATAGTCGACAATGGAGTCATCGAGCAACATCAGGTCCATGATGCCTTCGGTGTAGTCATAGAGGGCCTCGACGGAATATTTGGAGTAGAGAGGATATGGGACAACCACTCCTTTGGAGCCACTCTCGCAAATATCCTTGTGTTTAAGGCGCTGAGCCTTGGGTCCCAGAGCATAGTTGAGCAGAACTGCATTATCCAGCTCGGTCTCATAATTGGCCCTGGAAACACGAATGAGGCGCAGCCCACCTCGGGAAATATCGGCTGCCCTCAGATGAGTACCATTGGAATAATGACCATTGACATAGAAGATTCCGTAGACGAACTGGTTGAAAACCAGAGGATCAAGAATGTCATTGTTGAACCGGAAGGCGTATGAGCGTTTTTCCGGTTTATAGAAGTTTGTTTTCAGCGTACAGCTGACAATCTTGAACATGAACTTGAAAATATCATAGCCGAGGCTGAAGTCCATAAAACGATTGGCTATAATTTTATCAAATTCAAGCCATTTGCTCTGCAGTTCTTCGTCCGTTATCCTGGTAGCGAGACCAGGTTTGAAGCGTTTTTCAAAGAGGACATAGAGATATTGGATCAAATCGATATTCTTTCTGGCGGTATCTTCAATCAGAACCGAGCCGTAAATAGACTTATTGGAACTCTGGAGCCGTTTGGCGAAAGCATCCTGCTGATCCTTGCCGGTGAGGCTGTTGAGGATGTCGCGGTCAGTGATATTTTCGCTTTCCTTGAAAATAAAAAGATGGGTGAAATCAATAGCATTACCGGCAAAGAGCATTTCATGGAAATTGAGCTTTCCCTCAACATAATATGAATTGATGGAGTTTATAGAAAATGAAAGGAAGGCTATCAGGTCTTCGGTGATGGCGGCCTCCTGCTTGCGGGAGAGCTCACCCTGAACATAGAGAGTGCAGATTGATGACTGAACCTCGCCCTTTGCCAGGTATGGTTCCCAGTAACCGCGCAGCAGAATGAGCCCGTGATCGGCCATCAATTTCCTGAGTATGGGAAGCTGAGGCGTTTCGAAATCCGAATTGAACATCAGTCTGCTCTCTCCGGTTTCCGGCAGATTAAAAAACTGGACCAGAGGGATGACCGACTTATCCAGGGCCGCCAGAAATTTTTCATAGCGCCTCCGCGTTGGTTTCGGAGTCACCGCATAATCACCTGCAAGATTAAAGAGAAAACGGGATTCGCTATAATCTTCAGTGGGAAAATCCTTAATGGTTTCGGGGCGGATAATATATGTATAATAATTGCTTTCCGGACTGTAGTAATACTCACGTCGGTGCCCGGAGATCTGGTCCTCGAGTACGCTTTCCATGCTGTCGCGTGTCTCAGCCGTGGCGATGCGCACGCGCTGCATGGTATTGGTTTCTTCCAGATCAAAGTCAACATGCGCCACCCGCCCATACAGGGCGACCCTGCCGTCAACAATCTTGATGCTTGTGGCAATGGAAAAGAGAAGATGTCCCAGAGACTCTTTTCTGATGTTTTCGAAGAAATAATTGGGCAGGCCGAGGTCTTCCAGCAGAATTCCCGCAGCTAAATTAATACAGCCTGCTGTAATCAGTCCCTCTGCAGAGAGATCGATGACGGCTTCATACAGCACCTTGGGGTCAAGACCGACGCTCTGCGCCTTTTCAATAATGTAGCTCCCCGTTGAAGAGGAAGAACCAAGCTGGATTTCCATTGTTTTTCCCTTAATTGGGTAGTTTTAGACTATATTCTTATTAAAGTGATTGTGTCTGTCCAGGAATGTAATCCTGGACAGACACTGATCAGCGCATCGAATATTCGGCACCCATATCCATGCCCAGTTCAAAGGCCTTGGTATTCATGTCGATAAAGCCCGGAGGTACCCGATCCTTGATGGTGGCCAGCAGGGATGCCGGCCTGATCAGACCGGTCAGGCCGATCAGAGCCCCGAGTACGCAGATATTGAAGACAATCGGCTTGCCGATCTGCTCCATGACCTGCTCGTACATCGGCAGCTCGAGCTGCTTGGCGTCGACCTTTTTGGCCTGCTGCACGTAGCGGGAGTCGGTGAGCAGGGTGCCGCCCGGCCTGATGATCGGCGAAAAGGAGTTGTAGGCCTCCTGGGTCAGGCACACCAGAATATTGGGCTGAGTGACCCCGGGGAAATTAATC